>CAWBHP010000011.1:0-837500 GCA_963788685.1 uncultured Chloroflexia bacterium
CGGCGTCACTCGCCGGCGTTGCCGAAAGTCGCCCGACCGTTCGGTCGATACGTCTGGATCATCACGCCGCTCGATGTCGAGCGCGACTCGACCAGCTCCAGGTCGTGCGTCTGGCCGTGCTCCGGGAAGAGCCGGAGCCCGTCGCCCACGATGACGGGGGTGATCCGCAGGTTGAGCTCGTCGACGAGGTCACGCTCGAGCAGCCAGCGGAGCAGGACGCCGCTGCCGTGGACCTGGAGCTCGCGTCCGGGCTTTGCTTTGAGCTCGCGGATCGCCGCCTCGACGTCGCCATTGATCACGTGGGTGTTCTGCCACGTCGGGTCCTTGAGCGTGGTCGAGGGCACGTACTTGGGCAGGACGTTGATGCCGTGGGAGACCGGATCGCCGCTGTCGTGGAGCGGCCAGTACGGCTCCCAGATCTCCCAGGTCTTGCGCCCGAGGAGCAGCGCATCCGCACGCTCGAACCACGAGGTCAGGAATGGCCACATTTCCTCGTCGGCGTGGGCCGCCGTCCATCCGCCGCGCTCGAACCCGCCACGCCGGTCCTCGTCGGGGCCCCCGGGACCCTGGTACACGCCGTCAACGGTCAGCATCATCGATGCGGTCAGCTTCATGGTCATCGCTCCTTCGCGTCGGGGTCGATGGTGATTAGACAGCCGGCCGAACGGAAACTCATCGGCCCGCGATGCAACATCGGCTGCCCGACCGCCTGCCAGACCGCGTAGTGTGCTCCGGGACGCAGGCTCAGCTCGGAGGGAACCGTCATGCGAACGCCGCTGACCCTGTCACGCATGATCGCCGTCGCGTGCGCCGTCCTCATCGCCGCGTCATGCGGCGGGACCACCGCCTCCGGTGCGGGGTCGACTCCGGGTATCGCGGCGGCGTCGCCCGCTGGCGGACCGACACTCCTCTGGCCCGCGCCGTCGGATCCGCTCGAGCGCACGGTCGCGGCCGGCCTGGAGCCCGCGCCGGAGGAGTACACGGACAACCACGTCCACGCCCACCTGGACGTGTTCATCGACGGCCAGGAGATCCTGGTCCCGGCCGGGATCGGGATCAACATCGAGGACCCCGAGGTCGACTACTTCGAGGACGTCGGCTCGTATGGCGGCATCGACGATGTGCGACCAACCGTGCATCTCACCGCTCCACACCCACGACGCGTCGGGCGTCCTCCACACGGAGTCGTCGGTCCAGGAGACGCACACCCTGGGCCAGTTCTTCACCGAATGGGGCGTCGAGCTCAGCGAGACCTGCGTCGGGGAGCACTGCGCGCCGACGCCGATCGCGGTGTACATCGGCGGTGAGCCTACGAGGGGGATCCGCGGGCGATCGAGCTCACCGACCAGAAGGTGATCGTGATCGTCGTGGGGACGCCGCCCGCGGTGATCCCGTCGACGTCGGACTTCTCGAACGCCTAGGCGCCCGGCGCCACGTTCGGGTTCACGTGGAACACGTTGTCGGGGTCCCACGTCGCGCTTCAGGGCGGCGAGGCGCGCGAGCTTGGCGTCGCCGTAGATCCGGCGCGACTCCTCCGGGCCGACATCGGAGTTGCCGTTCGCGTAGGCGCCGAGGGCTCGGTCCGGTTCGACCACGGCCAGCGCCCGCCGGCACCAGTCGGCGTTCGCCTCGTCGAGCGCCGGGTCGCTCCAGCTCGAGTCGGCGCTGAGGTCGAACGCCGACGCTCGACCGGCATACGCCGTCGCGTCCTCGGGGACGCGGCCGATCGCTCCGCCGAGGGCGGTGACCGAGAAGGTCCCCTCCCCCGGCGCGGTCGCGACGAGCTCGACCAGCTCGTCGAGGGCCTCGCGGCGGACGTCGTTCGCGTTGTGGCTCTTGATGAACGAGCGGCTGCCCCAGGCGAACGCGAGGTCGTGCGCGGTCTGGACGTCGAGGTACGGCGCGCTCCCGATCGTCGTCGTCACCGGCGTCGGCCCGACGCGAAGCCCCGCCGTGTCGCGCTCGACGTCGTCGGCCGAGCCGCTGTGGTTCCAGGCCAGGTACGTGATCGGCTTGCCGACGAGGTCGTCCGGGTAGCCGGCGTCCGGTCCCGCCCGATCGATGCCGAAGATCACCGACACCGCATCGGGCGCGCTCGGCGCGTAGTCGCGGAAGACGGTCCACACGTCCTGGATCTGGGTCGCCGGGAAGGCCAGGACGCCCCGGTGGAGGTCGGGCCCGAACGGCTGGAGCCGGAACTCGAAGGCCGTCGCGATCCCGAAGTTCCAGCCGGCGCCGCGCAGGCCCCAGAACAGCTCGGGCTCGTCGGTCTCGGTCGCGCGGACGAGGCGGCCGTCGGCGGTGACGAGCTCGACGGCGGTCAGGTTGTCGATCGTGAGCCCGAAGTTCCGCTGCAGGCGGCCGACTCCGCCGCCGAGCGTCAGCCCGGCGACGCCGGTGTGGCCGACGACGCCGGTCGGGCAGACGAGACCGTGCGCCTGGGCGGCGACGTCGAGCTCGCCGAGGAGCGCGCCGCCGTTCGATCGGGCGATCCGGGTTCGCGGGTCGACCTCGACCCCGCGCATCTCGGACAGGTCGACGACGAGGCAGCCGTCGCGCGCCCTTGAGCCCCGCGGCGCTGTGACCACCGGACTTGACCACGATCTCGAGGTCGTGCTCGCGAGCGAAGCGGATCGCCGTGGCGACCTTCTCGGCCGTCGTCGGCCGGACGATGACCGCGGGCCGTCGATCGTGGATCGCGTTCCAGAGCCGGCGCGCGTCGTCGTACGTCGCGTCGTCGGGCGTGATGACCTCGCCGCACGCTCGGCGCAGCTGATCGAGGTGGCCTGGAGCAAGCGAGGCAGTCGTGTCGACCATCGGTCCCCCTCAGGGCAGATTCGGGTGGTTCGGGACGAGTATGCCGCGCCTCGCGCGTCCGCGCGGCAAGACGCCAGCTCCACGCAGCTGATGTCCGGGGAAGTCGATGGCCCTGCTATGGTGGCGCGGTGGGCCGGTCCTGGTCCGCGCGGCCTGCTGGACCAGAATTGAGACCTCGCGTCATGGCCATCGACAGCTTCGGTCGGGCGTGGCCTCGCGGTGTCGGGCCGTTCCTGGTCATGATCACGCTGGTCGTCGCCTGCGGTGGAACCACGGCACCTCCGGGTTCGACCGGGCCAGGGAGCTCCAATCCCAGGTCCAGCCCCGACGCCCCCGCAAGTCCGGGCGCAGGAGGCGACCTTGGGGACCTGGCCTGGATCTTCGAAGCCCCGACCGACCCAATCGACGTTGTGGTGACGCTGGATGCCGGTAAGAAGGTCGAGGCAGCCATCCCGGTCGAGGGCGGCACGGTCAGCGCTACCGGCGCCGACGGCACCGTTTACCGGTTGGACATCCCCAAGGACGCCCTGCCGACCGAGACCACGATCGGGCTGACCCCGGTCACCAAGCTCACCGGCATGCCCTTCGGGCGCGAGCCGAATTACGCGGTCCAGCTGAGCCCCGACGGGCTGTTCCTCTACAACGTTGCTGTTCTGACGATCACGCCTGCCCAGGCGATCCCCGTCGATCAGCAGCTCGTGTTCGGCTATCGGGAAGACGGCAAGAAGCTGACCATGGCCCTACCCGTGGTGGATTCGAGCGAGATCAAGATCCAGGTGGATCACTTCAGCGGCAACGGCGTGACCCAGGGAACCCTGGCCGACATCGAGCCGTTGCGCGGGGACCTTGGAGGCGATGTCGCGGAGCGGATAAGGACCGCCGTCTCCACGGCGCTTGCGGAGAGCCGCAGAGCCCAGCTGGCTGGACAGCCAAGCGAACTCCCCGACTTTGAGGCAGCCTTCGACGAATTCGAGGAGCAGGTCGTCAATCCGCGGGTGGCCGCGGCCGGCGAAAGCTGCGCAGCAGGACGGCTGGCAATCGAGACCGTGTTTTACCTCGAGCGCCTGCGACAACTGATGGGCCACAGCCAGGGTGGCGCTCCGTTCGACAACTACCAAGACCTGGTGAGCAACTCGGCAAGACAGTGCATCCTGGAAGAGTTCGAGCTATGCGTCGAGGACCACGTCATCCACCGAATGGCCTTCGTCTGGCGAAGCTACGAGCGTCAGAATGCTCTTGCGCCGTACGTTGGGATGCCCCTTGTTGACGATGCCGTGCTACGCGAGGCGCGCGAGCTGACCATCAAGTGTCTGACATTCAACCTGAAGTTCGAATCGACGGGGACGGCAACGGTTGCCGACTACGGGTACGACTCAACCGTGACCTCAAACATCACGCTGCGCTTCAACCCGGACGAGGACAAGATCAGCGGCGAGGCCACCCTCGTCAACGAGAGTTTCGAGTTTCGCTCCCCATGTGGCGGGACGAGCACCCCCGGCGACGGCACCTTCAAGGTTGGCAACTTGAAGATCCTGACCGCAGGAGCACAAGCCCTGGACCAGGAGGTGGGGTTCCTCATGTCGTACCTGCCGGGTGCCACGACGGAACGCGCCACCATCAAGATCTGTGGTTCGACGGGATCCCTGCCGATCCCCAACTTTGGAGGCTGGACCGATGCCTTCCTGGTGACCCACCAGGCCGAGCTGGAACGGGAAGAGTTCGGCGGCGGGTTCATCGCCATCGATTGGGAAGTCTTCGGGGACGAGTACTTTGCCAAGAAGGAGTGGATCAAGGAATCCGGCGACTTTGTCGAAGTCGGAACGTTCAAGCTCTACCACACGCCTGGGGCCTGATCATCCGTCAGCGCCCAGGAACGCGCAGGCGTCCTCCGGGAACCGGGCGCCGCGGCCGTGACCGGCACCGGGGTATTCGATGTGACGCGCGTCCCGGAGCCCCGCCACGAGCTCGCGGGTGAGGTCGGGCGGATAGGCCGTGTCCCGGCCACCCGAGACCACGAGCGTGGGGCAGCGGATCCCCGCCAGGGCGTCGGTCGCGTCATGCGCGTCGTCGGAATCCGCGTCTAGCCGGAGCACCCGCAGGTCCTTTGGTCGGCCGGCGACGTACGGACCCAACAGCCACGCTACCGCGCTGGCGATCCGCGCGTGCTCCGGCACGACCCATGCGGCCATCAGCGCCCAGCCGGACCGCCATCGACCGGCCAGGAAATGGTTCACCGCTCGGCGCTGGACGGCCGCCACCTCGGGCGGGATGCGATGGCCGGTGTACCCCAGGACGAGACGGTCCACGAGCTCTGGATGCCGATTGGCTAGCCATTGCGCGTAGCCGCCACCGGTCGAGATGCCCATCACCCCGACGGCGCGGCCCCATTGTTCGCGGATAACCGTGGCGTAATCGTCGGCGATGTCGACCGACGTGCTGCCGGGTGGGAGATCGGCCCGGCGACCGACCTCGACGAAGGTCAGGCCATGCCGCTCGATCGGCTCCAACCAGCGTTTCCACGACCGGCGGATCGAGGCGGGCTTCGCGACATCGGCCGTGAACGACAGCCCGGGCATCGATAGCACGACGCGTTCCCCGGAGCCGATCCGCGCGTATGGGTGCCCGGATGGCAGCCGGCCGGTCTCGATCATGGCGTCGGTCGGCGGCATGCGCGCACGGTACGACATGGGGCGTCGCTAGACTTGTCAGCGCCTCAGCAGCTGACGTAACGGTGGAGATTCGAATGGAACTCGGCGCATTCTCGGTCAGCCTCGCCGTTCAGGACCTCGAGGCGTCGAGGCGCTTCTACGAGCAGCTCGGCTTCGTCCAGTTCCACGGCGACGCGAGCCAGAACTGGCTGATCCTCAAGAACGGCGATCACGTCATCGGGCTGTTCCAGGGCATGTTCGAGAAGAACACGCTGACGTTCAATCCCGGGTGGGACCAGGCGACCAACGCGCTCGGGTCGTTCACGGACATCCGCGAGATCCAGCGTCAACTGAAGGCGGAGGGCGTGGAGTTTGTCGCCGAAGTCGATGAGGCCGGCTCAGGGCCCGGGAGCTTCATCGTCCTCGATCCGGACGGCAATCCGATCTTCGTCGACCAGCACGTCTGACCGCGCCACCGGGCTGTCAGCCGCCGCCGAACTCCCAGCGCGTCGGCTTCGGCAGTTCCTCCGGTTTGAACTGCTCCATTCCGAACTGCCCGGGCAAGTCCGAACGCCACCGACGGGGTCATGCGGAAGATCCGGTAGGGCGGCGGACCCGCGGTCGGGGCGCTGGGACCGTAGACGTCGACGCCGCGAACCTCGAGTGGCCAGCCGTTCTTCTTGAAGACGTCGGCTGCGTCTCGAACGGCGTCGGCGTCGGCGAGCGGCTCAGCATGACCCTCGACGACGATGTCGAGTGACGGGAGCTCGAAGCTGCTCATGCCAATGACACAACGCCCGTCGGCTGCGAGGTTGCGTGCCTTGCGAGTCCCCTCCCCTGCCAGGAAGTGAAAGGTGCCGTCGATCCAGACGGCGATGAGGGGCATGAGGTGCGGCTGGCCGTCGGGTCGAACGGTCGCGAGCCAGTTCGCCTGCCCCGGCTCGCGGTTCGCAATGCGCTCCCGGGCATCTGTCCAGGGAGTCGTCTTGGTCTCGTCGCCCAGGAGTGACTCCTCGCGGTCCGGCGTACGTTCCTTCGCCATCGATCTCCTCCTCTGTGCTGAGTGCCTATGGTCGAACGTTCAGCCTCGCTTGGCCAGCGAGGCCAGCCAGGCGTCGCGGTCCAGCGGGCTCGGGGCTGAGCGCTCGCGCTTCGGTGGGTTGTCGCCGATCGGCTGGTAGCCGCCGGGGCGGGTCTCGAGGACGCCCTCCCCCATCGACAGGCCCGGCAGCTGGTGCTGCAGGCCTCGGACGCGGCCGACCGGCATCACCGCGCCGATCGTCGAGAGGCCGTTCGCCGAGAACTGGCCGGTCACCCGACCGCCGAGGCGGCCGAGCGCCGCGACGACGCCCGGCGCGGTCGATGCCGGCACCTCGAGCGTGAGGTCCGAGAGCGGCTCGCAGACCCAGGTGCCGGCCCGTTCCAGCGCGGTCATCAGCACGAGCTGGGTGAGCCGCCGGAAGTCGGCCGCGGACGTGACCGGTGACGCGTAGCCGCAGTCGGTCATCGTGACCCGGCAGTCGGTCACCTGCCAGCCGGCCAGGCCCTCGGTCAGCGCCTCGCGGACGTACGCCTCCATCTGGGTCGCGAACACCTCGGGCGTCTTGAACAGGTAGAGCGGGATGAGCCGGGCCTCGACGCCGTGGCGGAATTCGATCCCCGAGCCCGCCGCCGCCGGCTCGATCCGCAGCGCCCAGCGTCGCCTTGAACGGGTTCGTGCTGAGCGGCGAGCTCCGGCCGGTGATGTTCGTCTTCGTCTTGGCCGCGATGACCTCCTCGGCCTCGCCTACCCGCGCCGGCCGCTCGATGCAGACGGTCGTCGTCTCGCGGAAGTCGGCAGCGATGCCGTAGTCGCGCTCGAGCGTCGCCTGGATGACCTCCTTCTGGACCTCGCCGTACAGCGAGACGGAGATCTCGTGGCGGTGCTCGTCCTGGCGGACGTCGATGAGCGGGTCCTGCTCGGCGAGCTGGGCGAGGGCCGCGCGGAGCGAGCCCTGCTGCTGCGGGTCTGCAGGGCGAAGACCACCGCCTCGAGCGTCGGCTTCGGGAAGCGCGCCGTGATCTCCTCGCCTGGTGGCGGCTCGCCGATCGCGTCGCCGACCCTGACCGCACCGAGCCCGCGGACGGTCGCCATCTCCCCCGCCGTGACGGCGTCGCGGCGCGGCGCGCCGGCCGGGGCGAACACCCGGATCGAGGTCGGCTTCGTCTCCGCTCCTCCGCCGACCGGCACGCGCTGGCGCGGCGCGGAGCGTGCCGGCGAACAGGCGGACGTACGCGACGCGCTCGCCCGAACGCCGTCCGCTCGACCTTGAAGACGCGGCCCGAAACTGGCGCCGTCCGGGTCGCCCCGCGCGGCTCCCAGGAGCTCGACGACGCCGGCGAGCAGCTCATGGACCCCGACGCCGTGCGCGGCGGAGCCGAAGAACACCGGGTGGACGGCCGCCCGGCGCGTCTGCGTCGGCCAGCGCTCCCCGCAGCCGTGAATCAGGCAGCGGAGCTTCATTCCGGACGAATGCGCTGAGGATGGCCTCGTCGTGCTCGGCGAGGATCTCGATCAGCGCGGTCCGATGGGCCTCGTCGTCCTCCGAGATCGACTCGACGATCGCCGAGCGAGTGCCGGCGTCGCGGACCGTCTGCATCGGGACGACCGACGGCGAAAGCCGGCGTCGCATCGCCTCGACGACGCGTTCAGGATCCGCGCCCGCCCGGTCGACCTTGTTGACGAAGATCAGCGTCGGGACGTGGAGCCGCCGCAGGGCGCGGAACAGGAGCGGCGTCTGGGGCTGGACGCCTTCGACCGCCGAGACGACGAGGACCGCGCCGTCGAGGACGCCGAGGACGCGTTCGACCTCGGCGATGAAGTCGGGGTGGCCGGGCGTGTCGACGAGGTTGACCGCGAGGTCGCCGACGAGGAACGAGGCGACCGCGGACGCGGATCGTGATGCCGCGTTCGCGCTCGAGCTCGAGCGAGTCGGTCTGGGTGGTGCCGGCGTCGACGCTGCCGACGTGATCGATCGCGCCGGCGGTGTAGAGCAGGCGCTCGCTGAGGGTGGTCTTACCGGCGTCGACGTGGGCGAGGATGCCGAGATTGAGCGTGCGCATGGGACCTCATGCCTTCCAAGGAGGTGGTCACCTTCTGGCTGGACATGGGTGCTCCCATGTCGCTCCTTTCTCCGATCTGCGTTCAGTGTGCTCGATGAGGGTCGCACGGCAGGTCAAGCCCGGCACTTGAGATGCACGTTTCTAGCGGTCCTACTCGGGGGGTGGCCAGAGCGGGGCACCCAGCTGGCCGATGATCAACCGCGCCTCGGTGGTGGCGGAGAGGTCGGTCAGGTAGATCCGCCCGTCGTCATCGATCACGAATGGTCCGAATTCGCTGTCTTCGGTACCGGGCGCCGTCAAGACGAACGTGTGCAGCAGCGTCCCCTCACGATCGAGCACGAACAGGCGGTTCGTGGTGTCGAGGACCAACAGGCGCCCTGCGCGATCGGCAACGACGCCGTTGACCTCGTCGAAGCGCAGCTCGTCGTTGAGTTTTCGGTCGTAGTGGCGCAACCACGTTCCATCGGTCGAAAAGACCGAGACGCGCCGGTTGCCGAAGTCCGGGATGTACACCTCGTCCGTGGCGAGATCGACGAACGGGCCGGACGGTCGGAGCAGTTCGCCGTCCGCGCTTCCAGGGCTCCCGAAGGTCAACAGGTGCGTGCCGTCCGCGTCAAAGACCTGGACCTCCGCCTGGGCGGTGTCGACCACCCAGATCCTGTGCTCCGCGTCGACCGTCACGCAGCACGGGTTCACGAACTGGCGATCGTCGCGTCCGAGGCGACCGATCGAGCGCAGGTGGCGGCGTGACCCGTCGAAGACCTGGACCCGGTGATTGTTGCCGTCGCCGACCACGATGAGCTCGCCGTCGGGGGACACGGCGATGCTGGCCGAGGCGTCGCTCTCGGTGACCGGCGCGAAGTCAAACTCGCCTGGTCCGCCGCCGCGCTCGCCCCAGTACTCGATCTGGCCGTCCGGATGCCGAACGACCACCCGGCTGTTCCACAAGTCGACGGCGTACATCGTCCCATCCGGTGCCACGGCGAGCCCTAGCGGCAGCGACCGCCCAGGAATGACATCGACGCTGAGGACTTCGAGCGGCAGCGACGCCACGGCCGTTGCGCTCGGTCGGCTCGTCGGAGGCGTGGACGCGAGTGCGGCGTGACGGGGGTCTGTCGGGTCCGCCAGGGCGACGACCCTGCCGCGGCCGCCCTCCTCCTGTGTTGCGACGATCAGCAGCCCGCCGGTCACCGCCATTCCACCACCGGCCGCGCCTCCCATCGGCACGCTCCACCGGACTGCGCCAGTTGTCGCGTCGATCGCGGTGACCCCGGTCTGCTCCCCGCCGACGTACACGGTCTCGTCGGCAACGACGGGGATCATCTGTGTCTGGCCCGGGAGATGCGTGGTCCACAGCTCGTCACCGGTTCGGGCGTCGATCGTCTGCATGGCAGTGTCCGCCGCGTCGCTCACGACGATCACCCGGTCCCCGGCAATCGTGAATGCGCCGAGGCGTCCGCGGTCCAGCGGCTCCCAGCGCCATCGTTGAGTGCCGTCCGTCGCGAGCCCCAAGACCAGGTTGTGGCCGCCTGAGTTGTCGCGTCCGGCGGCCACGAGGCCGCCATCGACGATCGTGGGCGTGAGGACGCGGCCTGTGTCGAGATCCACGCGCCACCGCTCAGCTCCGTCCTCGACGGCTAGGCTCGTGAGGGTTCCCGAGCCCTCGCCGCCGACATAGGCCACCGAGCCGTCGGTGGCGACCCGATCGGAGCCGCCCGTCTTCTGGCGCCACCTCACGTCGCCGTCGTCGACCGACAGCGCAACAAGCTCGCCTGCGGCGCCCGCAAGGACGAGGTCGCCGACCACCGTGACGATGGTCTCGTCGAGGAACCCCTCGGCGCTCCAGGAAATCGATCGATCGCCGAGGTGCACGGCGCGAAGGACGCCGTCCTCGGTGACGACGTAGAGGATTCCACCGGCGATCGTCGGCGTCCAGGCGATCCCCGCGTCGAGCTGCAGCGACCAGTTCTCGTGGCCGGACTCGGCGTCGAGCGCCCGTATGCGGCCGTCGCGGTCCGCGACGATCACCTCGCCCTCGTGCACCAGCGGCGAGGCGGCGCTGCCGGCAGCGAGATCGACCTGCCAGAGGATCTCGGGCTCGTTCACGAGCGCCGGCCCGGGCATGACACCGGTTCGCGCGTTGTCGACCTTGTACGTCAGCACATCGGCGAGCTGGCCGGCGGGTGCCAGGGCCGACGGAGGGGTCGCCGATGGAGAGGCGGCCGGAGGAGCCGCCGCCTCGCAGGCCAACACGATCGCGACAAGTGCCACCCCGGCCAACCGCCGAAGGCTTTTCGTCATGGGGTCCCCTCGGTCAGGTCCCGGCCGCCGAATGCTCGCCGCGAGGCATCTGACAGCGCCCGCGACGTCGCCGGATCCCGCAGGGCCGCGTCGAGGGCCGTCAACAGGGTTGTGACGTCCGATCCGCTTCCGCGCACCACGATCACCCGTCGTTCCTGCACCGCCGGATCCTTGACGAGCGCGCGCAATCCCCGGCCGGCGAGCTCGTCATCGAGCAATTGTGCAGTGACAGCGGCGGCGGCCTGCCCGCTCACGAGGGCCTCGATGCACTCCGCATCGCTCGCTCGTTCGAGAGCGATTGCGCCCAGCGGCGGTTCGAAACCCGAGTCCTCGCTGTTGGCCCCGCCGCGCAGCCACGCGAGGCCCGCGGTGCCGCTGACGCCGCAGATCGTCCGACCATCGAGCTCAGCCGGGGTCGTGATCGCCGACGTCGCATCGGTGACGAGCCAGGACGGCCATACGTAGTACGCCGGACCCGCCGTCAGCCCCGAACCCACCGCCGGACCTCGCGAGGGCAGGCCGATGTCCCAGTCGCCACCGGTCCCATCAACGATGTCAGTACCGGCCACGACGGACACTTCGCCGTCCAATCCGAGCGAGCTCGCGAGTTCGCGAGCGACGTCAACGTCGAAGCCGATGACGGCGCCCCCAGCCGCCGTCGTCTGGGGAGCGTCGGCGGTCACAGCGATACGGATCGTGCCCTCGGCCCGGAGCCTTCCGAGAAAGTCGGGCGGCGTGGACGAGCCGGGACCGTCGACGACAAACGGGCGGATCACGATCGTTGCGAAGACGAGCACGACAGCGGCGGCGACCAACATCCCGAAACCGAAACGCGGCGCCACGCCGGCATGTCGGACGGCGCCCCGATAGACAGTCTCCGCTCCGGCCTCGAACGGGATATCAACCGAGGCGGTCCGGACCTGCGCCGCGATCGAACGCTCGTACGCCGGCTCGTCCGGCGGGCCCTGTCGCAGTGCTCGCTCGATCCGCTCCTCGTCCATCACCGTTCCTCCCCGGTGGCAAGTCTGCGCCTGACCGTCGCCAACGCCTGCGTGGCATGGCTTCGACCGGCACTCGCTGAGATGCCCAGCACCTCACCGATCTCCTCGAACGAGAGGTCGGACCGATAGCGCAGGTAGAGGACCTGGCGCTGCCGGATCGGCAGCTTGTCGACCTCGCCCCAGACGGCGAGCCGATCGCTCATCGATTCGGCCGGGTCCGACATGGTTCTGCGTCCGATGTCCAGGCGGCCCGACAGCAAGCGCAGCCGCCGTCCGAGGCGGTGCTGGTCCATCGCGAGTCGATAGATCGCGCGGTAGGACCAGGCACGCGGGTTGTCGATCGACGCGCCGCCTCGGAGCTCATGCCACAGCCGCAGGAGCGACTCCTGGACCGCGTCGCGTGCCTGGTCATCGGTCAGGCCCTGGCGTCGGACGAATCCGAACAGGGCCTGACCGTGTCGCCGCTCGACGTCGATGACGATCCGATCTGCATCGTCCGTCGTCGATGCGAGCTCGATGACCTCGAACCCGGTCACGCGGGCTAGTGTGGCGACTTCCACGACGCGTCGCCTCGCCTGGGCGCGATCGCCTAGGCCCCCATGGCCTCCAGTGCGGGACACACGCCCGCGAAGGCGCTCTCGAAGTCCTCCACGACGGGATGCGGACCGTGTGCGAACAGCACGTTGTCGTCGATGTCGAAGACCTTGACGCCCACGTCGTGGACGACCAGGCCGACCCCGCGGCCAGTGAGCTTGACGTCCAGCCCGGTGTAGCGGTCGGTCCGCGTCGACAAGTCGCCCGGGACACCGTAAGTGAACGTCTCCTGGAAGACGCCGCGGCCAGCGAGGTTCGGGCCGCTCAGGTCCTGTTCGAACCCGAGCACGCCGCGAATGTCGACATGCTGGATCGTCTTCAGCGCGAGACCGTTCTCGTCGCCATAACGGCGCTGGGTTCGCACGTCGACTTCGTTCGTGTAGACCGGCCGGCCGTCGCAGACGAAGAACGTTTCGAGGCCAACGGCAGTCAGTGTCCGGTGTCCCTCGCAGGTGATGCCGGTACCCGTCCGCCAGCACTCCCAGGGCCCGAAGGTCGCGTTCAGCGGCGGCTGCATGAGCGCGGGGTCCACGCTATCGCCGCGCCCGGCCGCGGCACCGACCGGCGCGCTGAGGGCAAGTGCAAGAACCGCCATCCCGATCAAGGTCCGCTTCATCGATCCATCTCCCTCACGCTCTGACCCGCGGATACGGGTCGTCTGCATGAATCGACGCAGCGACGGACCAAAACGCTCAGAACGCCGTGAGCCTTGGGGTCAGGTGCGATCCACTACCGCAGCTGGCGACGCCCGGCTCGCTACGGGCTGGTCGTTCGTTTGCGCGTGCTGGGCGATCGCTTCGTGCCAGACGCGGCACGGTTGGCCGCGGGGGCGGCGGCCGCTTTCGACTTGCGCACGCGCTTGGGCGGCGTGGGCGTGTCCGTCAGATCGGCCGTTGCGGCGGTCGATCGAGCCGGAGATGCTGCCGCGGCACGTGGGCGCGCCCAGACTGGCGTGAGCTCGGTCCCGTCGACGAGCACCTGGCGGAAGATCGTCGCGGGCAGGAGGATCGGTGGGCCGAGTGGGGCGCTGTCGGGGTCGACAGGCGCGAAGTCGACAGCCGGCGCGTCGCTCGGCGCCGAAACGCGCTGTCGCCTGAGGAAGGGCAGCCGCCCGAGCTTGCGAACCATTGGTCGAGCCTACGCTCCGGAGTGCTCCGCGTCTGTGACGAACAATGCTGGAACCGGTTGGTACGTTCGGCGGCGACGGCCCTCAGGTCGCCCTGAACCAAGCGAGCACGCGGAGTGCGCGGAGCGTGTTCCAGCGGCTCGGCTTGCCCTCGCCGTCCTCCATCTCGAAGTGGGCCTCGCCCGCGTGGACGTTCTGGAGCGGCCACCGGCCGTCGGGATCCCGATTGCCCTCGACGACTTCGATCGCCTCGGCGACGCGCTCGTCGGGCTCGTCTCCGACCTCGCGCAGGTAGTCCAGCCCGCGCAGGACGTCGTAGAAGTACCAGGTCGGGAACGAGAACTGGAGCCACGCCGGGTCGATCACCTCGCCGGTCGCTCTTCCGACGGAACAGCCGGCGCTCGAGCAGGTACTCCTCGCCGCGCTGGCGCGCCCCGCGCACCTCGGCCGGGCCGCCACGCGCCCGCTCGTGCTCGAGCAGGCCCTCGAGGACGTTGATCGTGGTCCCGAACGACGACACCGTCGCGCCGTTCTCGACCTCGCAGTTCCAACCGCCGTCGGGGAGCTGTTCGCCGAGCAGCCGCTCGACGAGCGGCGTCATGTCCAGCCCGAAGTACGAGCCGGTCGCGACGACGTTGCCGTTGATGCACGGCTCGACCTCGCCCTCGAAGAACCGGTTGTCGGCCCACGGCGTTTCGCCGGGCGCGCCGCCGCGCCAGACGACCTGCTCGCGGACGAGGCCGACCGCCCGGCGGGCCTGCTCGCTCTCGGGATCGAGCCCGAACCGCCGCAGGAGCTCCAGGACGTGAAACGTGTCGGTCCAGTCCTGGGACCACGGCCGGCCTGCCCACAGGCCGTCGGGCGCCTGGAGCGCGAGCAGCCGAGCGCCCCAGCCCTCAGTCGCGACCTTCGCCCGCTCCGGGGCGACGACGCCGGCCGGCTCGTGCGTCAGGTCGCGCAACACCTGCCAGCGGATCGCCGGATCGGAGTCGAGCAACCAATCGATGACGTTCATGCGCGTGATGGCCTCGCCGCTACGGGCAGAACGAACCCACCTCGAGTGGGCTGTTGAGGGGCGGCTGTTCGACCGGGGTCGTAACCGTCTGGCCGCCCAGCTTGACCGTCGCCGTGCCCGCGAGTTTGCCGAACTTGAGCATCGGCGGATCGCCGTCAACGAACGTGACGGGCCCGCGCATGTCCCAGTGGACCGCTCCGCCGCCCGCACCGAGGTCATAGACGGCGTGGACATCGGCCGACGTGGATCCTTCGGCGAAGGTGAACATCATCGTGCCATTCGTCCCCGGCGCCCGTGCTGGTCACCGTCCACGCGCCTTCGTGGCCGTCGCACTTCGTCGTGGTGAGCCCGCCGGCAGCCACGAGGACCGTCACTTTGTAGTCCTGGGGCTTCACGGTGAACTCGACGGTCTTCCGGCCGATCCCGCGGACCGAGATCTGCTCGAGCTTGATCGTGCCCTTGTCGTCGGGTTCGGATCCGGCCTTGAACGTGAACTTGGACGGCGTGTCGACGGGCACGCCGGCCGGGTCGAGGGATGCCTTCCCGGTGAACGTCGCGACGATCGGCGCGTCGATCTCGCCGCCGTCGCCGAGCGCCTCCTTGGCCTCGACCGTCAGCTCGATCTGCTCGTTCGGATCGACCTTGCGGCTCTCCTGGCTCGGAACGAGCACGACGCACTCGCCGGACCGCCAGAACCGTTCGGCCTCCTTGCCAACCAGGCCGATGAACAGCTGGGCCATCGCCGACGAGAGGAACATCACGCCGCCGGCCGCCTCGCCGCCGGTGCCCGTGACCGTGGACGCACCGCCCGCCCCGGTCGTCCCGCCGCCCGCGGGCATGACGAGCTGGACCTGCTGCGCCGCGCTCCAATCGAACGGAGCGGTCGGGCCTGGTCCGCCGGATGTGCCCGGGCCGCGAGCGTTGGCGGTCAGGTCGAGATCCGCCTGGATTTCGAGGAGGTGAGCGTCCTCGCCGTCGATCAATCGGAAGGGGGCATTGACGGTTCGACCGCCGCCGGATTGGCTGTTGGCTGCCCCGCTCACGTCGTTGAGCTCGTGCTTCGTCTCGAACGAGTACGTTCCCGCCGCGACGCCCTGCTCGTCCGGGCACGCGTCGACGTCGAAGTGTCCCGTGCTGCGGCTCGTGTACAAGGCAACGAAGGAGCCGGTCGCGGCGTTGGTGATCCGATCCGTGGAGGCCATGATGACGTCGAGGCTGACCTTGCCGCCGCCCGTCTGAACCACGAACGTCGTATTGAGGTCAACCTGCTGGCGCAGCCCGTCCGTCGTCTTGTCGATCGTCTCCTGGCGGGGCAGCGTGCTGCTGCCGCTCTGGGCGGCCCGTTCGACCACGGTCGTGAAGAGGCTCATGATCGCGGACGCCGTAAATCCGGTATCGGCGAAGAGGCTGATATCGATCTCGTCAGCCGACAGCTGCGCGCGCGGGGGCACGCCTCCCAGTGAGGCAGCGTGACCAGCCAGGGGATCAACGGCCGCGGTCGGGAGCTGCCCGGCGTCGAGCGCTGCCGCCACCTGCGCCACGAGCTCCTTGCCGAACTCGGCCTGGATCGCGTCGAGGTCGTCGAACGCCGCCTCCCCTTCGGCGCCGATCAGCGCGGCCATTCCGGCGTTCTCGCGAACCTCGCGGGCCAGCTCGAGCTCGCGCTTGCCCGCGGCGGCCGGGTCCGCAGAATTCGGTGAGGTCGACGAGGGTGATCCCATCCGGGGCCGACGCGTTGCCGGACGGTGCCGCGGAAGCCGCCGGCCGCCGCGGAGGATGACGTCCCCGGCGACACCGCCGGCGACGGACCGCAGGCGCTGAGGGCGACGCCGACGAACGAGATCGTGACGGCCAGGGCCGCGATCCGCCTCGGTCCTCGCATCATTCGGTCCCCCCAACCATCCCGGGCCGCCGTGGCCGGCTGCGTCCGCGCCGCGCTCGGATCATAGGTGATGGTGACGGCCCCGTGGGCCCTGAGACCGGTCCGCCCTAGCCCTTCGGGCGCTCGCGAATGACCTTGCGTGGATCCTTCTCGAGCTCGAGGCCCTTGTAGGCCGCCTGGCGGACCAGGCCGTCGCCGGTCCAGCCGGCGAACTCGGCGCGGATGACGAGCTCCGGGCGCAGCCACTGGGCGTCGCGGGCGGCGGCGCGCGGCGGTGGCGTCGCGAACGGCGACTCGGGCGCGGCCAGCGGCGCGACCGCGGCCAGCAGCTCGTCGCGGTTCGCGTTCGTGAAGCCGGCGCCGATCTTGCCGGCGTATCGCAGCGCGCCGTCCTCGTACACGCCGACGAGGAGCGCGCCGAGGTCGACCGCCCTGCCGGTCCCCTTCACCCAGCCACCGACGACGAGCTCCTGCTCGGGCCGGATCTTGATCTTCTGCCACGCCATCGGACCGCCCGCCGGGCACGTACGTCGAGCGGCGGTCCTTGGCCATGATCCCCTCGAGGCCCCGAACCCGGGCCGCCTCGAAGAACGCGATCCCGTCGGCCTCGATGTGCTCGCTCAGGCGGACGCGCGGATCGGGGCGGAGGACGCCGGCGAGGAGTCGGCGGCGCTCCTCGAGCGGCTCGTCGAGGAGCGATCGGCCGTCGAGGTGGAGCAGGTCGAAGACCTCGTAGACGAACGGGGTCGGCTCGGCGGCCACTCCCCTCCCCTTGATCCGGGCCTGGAGCAGCGCGAAGTCGGGCTCGCCGCGCTCGTCGAGCGCGATGACCTCGCCGTCGACGACCGCCTGCTTGGCGGCGATCCACGTCGGCGGCTCGAGGAACGGGCCGAAGTACCGCTCCGCCGCGTCCTTCTCGCCGCGGGTCCACAGCCGGACTCCCCCACCGTCGACGACCGCCTCGACCCGGAAGCCGTCCCACTTGACCTCGAACAGCCAGTCGGGATCGTCGAACGGCCCGCCGACGAGCGTCGCGAGCATCGGCGGGATGAAGCCGGGCGTGGAAGAACGTGTCGGCTTGGCCATCTGTCCTGAGTCGGTCAGATCCGGCGGAAGACCATCCCGGCGATCAGCAGGATCGTGGCCGCCACGAACGCAAGGATCGCCAGCCGCTCCGGCACGAGCGTACCGAACGTGCCCAGGACGCCGACGACGATCAGCACGATCGCCACGACGATCGTGGTCTGCGTCGGGGCGTGGTTCATGCGGTTCATCGGCTCAGAGCCCGCGCACCAGGGAACCGACAGCCAGCAGGGTCGGGCACGCCGCCAGCGCCAGGGACGCCAGTTGGTGATCGAGGGTCAGGCCGACCGCACCGAGCACTTGGTTGATCGGATCAAGCAGCGGCACCAACGGCTCGACCGGCCACAGGAACACGAAACCGATCACCCCAAGGATGACGGCGACCACGACGGTGATCAGGCGCGGCGGGTTGGGCTTGAGGCGCATGACGCTGGGCAGTATGGCAGACCGGCGCGCTGCTATTTGGGCCCTCAACGCCGGTTTGTCGCTTGGGCGTCTCCCCGCGCAACGAGTCGGACGTCCCGCGCGCCCAGCGCGGGCATCCTGGATCGTGACGATGGCCACCTGTCTGCTGGCTCATCGTAGACGTAGACGACGATCATCCAGCGCCAGGGGCCAAGCAGGAATCGGTAGTTCGACCATCGGCCGTGGAGCGGCGACCCGATCAACGGAAATCGCGACAGCGACGCGACCGACCGCTTGAATCGCGATGTCGTATCGGCCGGCAGGCTGTGCGTCGTGATCAGCGTCGACAGGTCGGCCGCCGCCGTCGGCGTGATGACGACGCTGGCCATCGATCAGAGGGTCTCGAGGGGCGTCCCGGCTCCAGCGAGAGCTTCCGCCCGACCCTCCTCGGCCGTCTCAAAGGCGCCTGGGATCGTATCGAGGAGCTCGGTCACCGAGCGGGCGTCGGGGTCGGCCTCGTCGAGCGCCGTTGCCAGCAGCGACCGGGCGATCGTTCCCGGATTCGTGTGAGTCCGCTCGGCCAAGCGATGGAGTTTGATCGCCTGTTCGTCGTCCAGGACGACGTTCACTCGATTGATCGATCGCGCCATGTCGGAAGGATACACAACGTGACACACATTGTGCAATGACCTGCCGGGCACGCGGCGCATCGCCAATTCCTGACCGAACCTGTCACGTACCCTGTTGATCATGGCCGGCGAGGCGACGCCGCCCGGTCGGCCATTCGCGTACAGGGAGAGAGCGACATGCCTGACGCGCTCCGACTGATCCTCGAGATTGGCAAGAAGCGCAGGGTCGCGGCGGGTGCCATGGACTGGCCCGGCCTCGATCGCTGGGGGACCTCCGAGGACGGCGCGCTCGAGAAGCTGTTGGCCTACGTCCCGCGGTACGCCGGCGTCGCCGAGCGGGCGGGCCTGGCGAAGGCGTTCGCGCGAGCGCGGGACGTGGAGGTGGTCGAACGCGTGCCCGGTTCCAGCTCGACCGACTTCTGGGGCATTCCTCACGTGCCGTCGCAGATCGAGGCTGAAGTCCTGTCGTCGCCCGACCTGGAACGTCGACTGGACCTCCTGCGTGCCTGCTGGGCCCATTTCGACGACGTCGCCGCGCGCGTCTCCCCCGAACTCCGCCCCGGACCTCGCAGCGCCGGCCGCAGTCGCGACCAGATCATCCGCCACGTGTACCTCAACGAGCCCGACCAATGGTTCAAGAAGGTCGGCATCCGGATCGAGCTCGAGGTCGTCCTCTCCCCGGAAGGCCGCGCGACGCATCGACAGGAATTCCTCGATGCGATCCGCGCCTACAACGCCGAAGGCAAGCCGGCGCGGACCTGGCCGATCCAGTTCCTCGTGCGCCGGACAGCCCAGCACGTGATGGATCACGCGTGGGAAATGGAGGACCGCGACCTGTCCTGAGCGGCCGGGACTCCCCTTACGCTGTCGCGTCAGGAGCGGCGTCGGGGTCCGGCGCATAGAACGCCGTCGTGCTCGCGACGTTTCTCGCCACCATCGCGGGATCCGCGCCGGCAGCCTCGTTCGCGGCACCCCACGCCGCGCTGCTCCGTGCGGCGAACTCGCGTCCCTCGCCGGACAGCTGCCAGGCCTCGGGATCTCCCACGGTCTCGCCCGTACGCAGGTAGAGCGAGAGCCCGAGCAGTCCCTGATCCCAGCCGACGCCAACCGCGCCCGGCCCGTACTCGGTCCAGAACTCGTCGGGCACGACCGCGGTGTGCTCGAGAACGAGCGTCGTCGATTCCTCGTCGACAGGCGCGAGCCGCACCTCGAGCTCGGAGACGCTCGCAGGGTCGGACAGGTCGCCGTAGGCCCAGGTCACGTGGAGCCGGTTCGGTCGGTCGCAGGCGACGATCTCGCCGCCCGCGTTGCCCTCGAACTGGTAGCGCCCGCCCACGCGATAGTCGCCGCTGATCGGGAGGAACCAGCGGCTGATCCGCTCCGGGGTCGTCAGCGCGTCCCAGACGTCCTCGATCGGCGCGTCGTAGGCGCGTTCGAGACGGACCCTGTGTCCCTCGCCGGCGGCGATCCGGCCGCTACCGACCTCGCGCTGGATGGCCTCGATCTCACGGACGATGTCGATGCTCAATTGGGGTCCTCCTTCGATACGTCGGTTGCTGCAGCGCTGAGGCGCCGTGTCGCGCTTGCCACGCGCGAGCTCGGTGGCGAGCGAGTCGAGACGCTGCTCCCAGAAGCGGCGGAACTGGTCGAGCCACACGTCGACCTCGTGGAGCGGTGCCGAGTCGACGGCGTAGAGCCGCCGGGCGCCCTCGGGCCGGACCGTCGCGAAGCCGCTGTCGCGCAACACCTTGAGATGCTGCGAAACGGCCGGCTGCGAGATCCCCCACTCGGCCTGGACGACGGCGGTGATCGCCCCCGATGACAGCTCGCTCTCAGCGAGCAGCTCGAGAATCCGCCGCCTGATCGGGTCGCCGAGGACGTCGAACGCGTGCATGGGATGCATCATACAAGGAGCGGCTTATATAAGTCAACGCTTGTACGCGAGGGCTTGACATGCACGATTTACGATGGGCTCATGAGCGAATTTGAGTCGACCGGGCCCGATCCCGACGCCATTACCCAGCACATCCTCGCCACTTTCCCCGAGACCGACCACGTGACGATCGAGGGCGCGGCGTTCTTCTCGCTCGACCCCGAGAAGCATTTTCCGAACTTCGCCACGATCGTCTGGGCGGACGACGACTACGACAAGTTCTCGAACCTCTCGCGACCCGGCGTGTTCCGCCTCAACATCGGCGTGAGCAGGCCGACGTTCGAGCGCCTGGTCGGATCCGACACCGAACCCGACTACACGGCGCTCGATCGGGTCCTTCCCCACCCCGTCTACGCGAAGCAGCTCTACATCTCGATCCTCAACCCGAGTGCTGCGACGTGGCGCGATGTCGTCGTCCCGCTCCTCGCGGAGGCGCACGACCGCCTGGCTGCCCAACGGGCACGTGCCGCCGCCGGCCGGTCGGCCCGCGACCAATCCCGGGACTAATGCTGCCAACAGCTGTCACGTATCTGGTTCATCGTCGGTAGAGTTGGTGCCCGCCCCCACCCCGCGCACGCATCTGGAGGCTCCCATGGCCGAGGTCCTGCTGTTCCATCACGCTCAGGGGCTGACCCCCGGCATCCGCGCGTTCGCCGACGAGTTGCGGGCCGCCGGCCACACCGTGCACACGCCGGACATGTTCGACGGTCGCACGTTCGGGTCGATCGACGAGGGACTCGCTTACGCCAAGGAGATCGGGTTCGACAACATCCTCGAACGCAGCGTCGCCGTGGCCGACGACCTGCCCGCCGAGCTCGTGTACGCCGGGTTCTCGCTCGGCGAGATGGCGGCGCAGAAGCTCGCCCAGACGCGGCCCGGAGCCCGCGGCGCGCTGCTCTTCTACTCCGCGATCCCGATCAGCGGCGAGTGGGCCTTCGGACCCTGGCCCGACGGCGTCCCGGTCCAGATCCACGGCATGGACAACGACCCGATCTTCGTCGGCGAGGGCGACATCGATGCCGCCCGCGAGATCGTCGAGAACGTCGACGACGCGGAGCTCTTTCTCTATCCCGGCGACCAGCACTACTTCGCCGACAGCTCGCTGCCGTCGTACGACCCGGGAGCCACCGCGCTGCTCACGAAGCGAGTGCTGGAGTTCCTGGCTCGCGTCTGAGTGTGGCAGGCTCCCCACAGTCCCGGCGTTTCCGAGTCGCGGGCCTGCAGGAGAGGAGCTCCCAGATGGCATCGGACATTTTTGCGAAGATCGGCGACATCAAGGGCGAATCGCTCGACGTCAAGCACAAGGGCGAGATCGAAGTCCTGTCATGGTCCTGGGGCGTCGCGCAGAGTGGATCGGTGACCCATGGCGCCGGAGGCGGGGCCGGTAAGGCGAGCTTCCAGGATCTCAGCTTCACTCATCACATCGACAAGGCGTCGCCACTTCTGATGAAGTCGTGCGCGACCGGTACCCACATCACCGAAGCGACGATCACGGTGCGCAAGGCCGGCAAGGCCCCACAGGAGTACCTGATCATCAAGATGAGCGACGTCATCGTTACCAGCGTCGCCATAAGCGTCGCCAGCGAAGCGCCCACCAACGCTGAGAATGTGACCCTTCAAGCGGCCAAAGTCGACTTCGAATACAGAGCCCAGAAGGCCGATGGATCACTCGATGCCGGGCTGCATTTCAAGTACGACATCAAAGCCAACAAGGTAGGTTGACCAAGGGCGAGTCGGACGACCGAAGGAGGGCGCGATGTCCAGCCCGATCGTGTACGTCGACCACTCGGAGATCGTTGAGGGGCGACTCGAGGAACTGACCGGGCAGCTGGACGGGCTTGTCGCCCTCATCGAGTCGAATGAGCCCCGGTTGATCGCGTATGCCGTGTACTTGAACGAGGATCGAACCGAGCTTTCGGTCGTCCACGTGCACCGTGACGTCGCTTCGTTGGTCACCCACTTCCAGGTCACCGGTCCGGCATTCCGGAACTTCGTGGATCTAGTACGCCTGCAGTCGATCGACGTTTACGGCGAAGCGCCGGAGGACGTGGTCGACCAGCTCCGGGCGAAGGCTCGTCTGCTGGGAAACGCGACCGTGTCCGTGCACGCTTTCCATGCGGGCTTCATCCGGCTCGAGCCAGTGCCGGGGTAATACGCGCAGCCGCTGTGCCATCGCCACGATCGCGGCAAGATGGTGACCACAAAACCTCGCATGGGAGAGCGAAGCCGATGTGGAAGCGTGTCTCGATGATTGCGTTGATTGGGGTGCTTGCTTCAGTTGCGGCGACGCCGGTGGTGGCCGGCGGAGCAAAGGTCGATCGAATTGGGAATTTCGAGACGGTGTTGGCCGTCGCCATGCCCGACAACTTCCCCGTTGCGTCGCTGATGCGCGCGGATTGCTCCAGGCTGATCCGAGTCGAGCGGCCCGATGGCTCGGCCACGGAGACCATGAACTGCCAGCTGAATTCCAGACCCGGTGATGATCCCCGAGTTCCAGGGGTCGCCGCCGAAACGGGCATTCGTGCTCGTGGCACCGGCCTGCGTGTGGTTCTCGGACTACTGGTTCTACACGGCCGGCATCGATGTCCTGGCGGAGAGTGTCCGCTACACCGTGACGCCGTCGGGCCGCATCCACGCTCGATCGGAGTACCCGGCCGAACCTCTGGTCTGCGAGTAAACGGACACGAGTCGAGGCCCCGCCATCTGACGGGGCCTCGAGGTGTGCGTCGATCGGTTGATCAGCCGGCGAAGGCCGCCGCCCAGTCGGCCGCCGTGTCGGCGTCGTAGTCGAGCGTGTAGCCGCACGCGTTGATCGTCGAGCCGGCAGCGGTCACGAGGTAACGGCCACCGACTTCGAAGTCCGGCAGCGGCGCCGACGAGCGCGACGTCCACGTCCGGCGCGGTCAGCGTGACGCTGCCGTCGACGCCCTTCCAGCCGTCGTTGACGTCGAACGTCGACCTGGTCGCCGTTGACGGCGGTGACGGTGCCGTCGAAGACGATGTCGAACGTCGGGAGGTTCGCCGGGTCGTAGACGAGGCACGAGGCCATGCCGCCACCGGCGGCCGGGTTCTCGGACGGGGTCGGGTTCGCGGCGATCGGGCCCTGCGCCGGGGCGCCGAAGCCGAACCCGGAACCGAGGGCAACGGCGAGCGCGAGCGCGCCCGCGGCTGCCAGCCCGCCCAACAGGGCGATGGGGCGGCGGCCCGGGGCGGCGGTCGAGGTGTGCTGGATATCGGTCACGATGTGCTCCTGGATCCTCGCCGACACGCGGGCGAGACTCGCGTCGGGCACCTCGTCCGCACGGATCGGGTTGGCAGCGCGGAGCGGGTCGATCGGATCGGGTCCGGTCGGGATGCTCATTCCGCCACTCCTTTCCATGCGGCACCGTTGGTGCCCTTCACATCAGCCGATGTCCGGCTCGGATCCAGATATTTCACGTCATCCGGCGGTGACTCCCGGGCGAGGGCGTCCGCGAACCGCGCCCGAGCACGATGAAGGCGGATCGCCACGGCGTTCGGCGTGATCCCGAGGACGGCCGCGATCTGCTGGTTGGCCAGCTCTTCCCAGGCGACGAGGCGCAGGAGTTCCTGGTCGGCCGGCGACAAGGAGGCCAGGGCTGTGAAGGCGGGTCCGTCGAGGTCCTCGCCGGCGCGGATCGGGGTCGCGACGTCCTCCACGCGCAGCAGGGCCGCCAATCGCTCCCGCCGGCCGTTGCCACGGCGATGGTTGGCCAGCACCCGCCTCGCGACCGCGTACAGCCATGGGAGCGGCTCCGTGGCGGGGATGGCGTCGATCTTGCGCCAGGCGATGGTGAAGGTCTCGGCAGCGACATCCTCGGCGTCGGCCGGCGCCTGGGTGCGGCGCATCGCGTAGGCCAGGACATGCCGCTGGTGGGCGGTGAACAGCGCATCGAAGCGGGCGAGCCGGGATGTCGGCACTGGGGTGTCGGTCACCGTCACCGGACGACCCGAAGCGCGACGAGGTTCCCGGCCGCTCAGCGCGGCCTGCCTGCAGGACCTACGCTTGTCCGCGGTATGACGACGAGACGCGTGACGTGGCGGCGCTCTGACGAGGTCGAGACCGATGAGCACTGCACGCTTGGGCTCCGCGACAACGGCCTATCTCTAGTTGGGACAGTGATCGGCGCTGAGGGCGGACTGCCGGTCCGGATCGAGTATCGCGTCCTTGCCGATCGGGCCGGCCTGACGACTGCGGCCCACGTCCGCGACCTGCGCGGCTTCGAAACCCGGACGATCACGCTCGAGCGTAGCGCCAAGGGCAGTTGGATCGTCGACGGCGCGGCCGTCCGGGCACTCAGCGGCTGCACCGACATCGACCTCGGCTGCAGCCCCTCGACGAACACGCTCCCGATCCGTCGGCTACGGCTTGCTGTCGGCGCGTCACAGGTGATCAAGGCCGCGTGGGTCCGCTTCCCCGACCTGACCGTCGTCAAGGCAATCGCAGACATACAGCCGCCTCGACGAGTTCACCTATCGCTATTCGAGCGGTACGTTCGAGGCGGACCTGACGGTCGACGACGACGGCCTCGTGGCGAGCTACGCCGTTTGGCGACGGACCGGCTATGCGAGCGGCTCCGACGATAGCGAGCCGCTCGACGCACATCGGTAGACGGTTGGGCCGGGGTAGGCCGTCCGGGTCAGGCCACCAGTCGCTTGTACCGGATCCGGCGCGGCTGGTCGGCCGCCGTGCCGAGCTCCTTGTGGCGGAACGCCTCGTAGTCGCTGACGTTGCCCTCGAACCAGCGGACCTGGCTGTCGCCCTCGAAGGCGAGGATGTGGGTCGCGATCCGGTCGAGGAACCAGCGGTCGTGGCTGATGACGACGACGCAGCCCGGAAACGACTCCAGGCCTGCCTCGAGCGCCCGCAGCGTGTCGACGTCGAGGTCGTTCGTCGGCTCGTCGAGGAGGAGGACGTTGCCGCCCGACTGAAGCAGCTTGGCGAGATGGACGCGGTTTCGCTCGCCGCCTGACAGCGTCCCGACGAGCTTCTGGTGGTCGGTGCCGCGGAAGTTGAACGACGACACGTAGGCGCGCGACGGCTGCTCGCGATTGCCGACCTTGATGACCTCGGCGCCCTGGGTGATCTCCTGGAAGACGGTCTTGTCGGCCGCGAGGTCGTCGCGCTCCTGGTCGACGTAGCTCAGCTGGACGGTGTCGCCGATCTCGATTGCCCCGCCGTCGGGCGCCTCCTGGCCGACGAGCATCCGGAACAGCGTCGTCTTGCCCGCCCCGTTCGGGCCGATGATCCCGACGATGCCCGCTCGCGGCAGCGAGAACGTCAGGTCCTCGATGAGGAGCCGGTCGCCGTAGCCCTTCCGCAGGTTCCTGACCTCGATGACCTGGTCGCCGAGGCGCGGTCCGGGCGGGATCGCGATTTCGAGCTCGCGGGTCGTGTCCTTCGTGTCATTCGCTTCGGCGAGGAGCTTCTCGTACGCAGAGAGCCGCGCCTTGCCCTTCGCCTGGCGCGCCTTCGCCCCCATCCGGACCCATTCGAGCTCGCGGGCGAGGGTCCGCTGGCGAGCGTCGACCCCCTTCTGCTCGCGGGCCATTCGCTCGAGCTTCTGTTCGAGCCAGCTCGAGTAGTTGCCCGAGAACGGCACTCCCCTCCCCCGGTCGAGCTCGAGGATCCACTTCGCGACGTTGTCGAGGAAGTAGCGGTCGTGGGTGACGGCGACGACCGTGCCGGCGTACTCATCGAGGAAGCGCTCCAGCCACTCGACCGATTCGGCGTCGAGATGGTTCGTCGGCTCGTCGAGGAGGAGCAGGTCCGGGTGCTGGAGGAGGAGCCGGGCGAGCGCGACGCGGCGCTTCTCACCGCCTGAGAGCGTCGTGACGTCGGCGTCGTCCGGCGGGCAGCGCAGCGCCTCCATCGCGATGTCGACGTTCCGTTCGACGTTCCAGGCGTCGGCCGCGTTGATCTTGTCCTCGAGGGCGGACTGCTCCGCCCCGACCGCGTCGTAGTCAGCGTCCGGGTCGGACCACTTGGCCATGACGGCGTTGTACCGATCGAGCAGGTCCTGGACCTCCCGGACGCCGTCCATGACGTTGCCCTTGACGTCCTTCGAAGGATCGAGCTGCGGCTCCTGGCTCAGGTAGCCGACGGTGAAGCCGGGCGTGAGCCGGGCCTCGCCGGTGAAGCCGTCGTCGAGCCCGGCCATGATCCGGAGGAGGCTCGATTTCCCCGCCCCGTTCGGCCCGATGACGCCGATCTTGGCGCCGGGGTAGAACGAGATCGAGATGTCCTCGAGGACCGTCCGATCCGGCGGGTAGTGCCGGGCGAGCTTGTAGGTGCTGTAGATGAATTCGGCAGGCATGGATCAAGCCTACCGGGATCGGGCGGAGCTCCTCCACGCGCCACATTTCCTGCCACAAGTCGCCTGGAGCGACCTTGGGCGCCAAATGTGGCCGCCGAATTCCGGGTCATGGCGCGCCAAGCCAGACTGGCCCGGTCAATTTGTGCTCAGCACCCGTGGTCGGACGCAGCGTGGCGTGATCGGTTCGCGCCTAAGGTCCGCTACGACGACATCTGGCAGGAAACGTGCGCGTCGAACGAGACACGCGCGCCGACCGAGCGGACGACGGGACGAGCGGCTACCCCGCCTCGGCGATGACCCCGATCGAGACCCGGAAGCCGGCCCGGCGCTCGGGTGGCGGCATGAGCGTCCCCTGGCCGACCGGCGCGACGCCCGGGAAGTAGCCCAGCCACTCTTCATAGAAGGTGTCGAACTCGGCTCGGTCGTACAGGGACCAGTTCGCCCACACCACCTTCTCCAGCGAGCTCCCCTTCTCTTCGAGGATCGCCTTGAGGTTGGCGAGGCATTGGCGCGCCTGATCCTTGATCCCACCGGTCACGGTCTCGCCGGTCTCCCGATCGACCGGTCCAATCGCGGAGACATAGATCATGCCGCCGGCGGCGACCGCCCGGCCATGGCCGACCGTGATCCCCGATGAATCCGGCCCCTGAGCAGCGTTGCCGCCGCCCCAGCGTTCCTTGAGCTTGCGGCGAGGCATCGGCCGTGCGTCTTGCTCGGTGGGGATCCCGAATTCGCCGGGCGGCAACCTGACGCCGTTCCGCTTGAACTGCCCCATGAAGGTTGGCCTGAAGCCGGTCGGCTTGAGCTCGCCGAGGACCTTTCCCTCGGCAATGCCGGTCTGCTCGAAGGCGAAGATGTCCTGGGTGAGGATCTCCTCGTCCTCGATGCCGTAGACCTCGGTGATATTGACGATCTTTCGCGAACCGTCCTTGAGGCGGGCCGTATGGACGATCAGGTCGACGGCGGACGCGATCTGCTCGCGGATCGCCCAGAGCGGCATCTCGTAGCCGGTCATCAGGATCATCGTCTCGAGTCGACGGAGCATGTCCTTCGGCGTGTTGGCGTGGCCCGTCGACAGCGAACCGTCGTGACCGGTGGTCATTGCCTGGAGCATGTCGAGCGCTTCGCCGGCTCGGCACTCACCGACGATGATCCGGTCCGGGCGCATATGCATCGCGTTGCGGAGCAGGTTCCGGATCGTGATCTCACCCTCGCCCTCGAGGTTCGGCGGGCGGGCCTCCAGGGTGACCACGTGCTCCTGGCGAAGCTGGAGTTCGGCCGCGTCCTCGATCGTCACGATCCGTTCATCGTTCGGGATGAACGACGAGATGACGTTGAGCGTGGTGGTCTTGCCGGAGCCCGTTCCGCCCGATACGAAGACGTTGAGCTTGGCCTTGATGCAGGCCTCGAGGAACTCGAACATTTCGCTCGTGGCGGTGCCGAAGCGAATGAGGTCTTCGACGGTGAACGGCTTGGCGGCGAACTTGCGGACCGTGATAACCGGCCCGACCAATGAGAGCGGGGCGATGATCGCGTTGACGCGGGAACCGTCTGCCAGGCGGGCATCCACCCGCGGGCTCGTGTCGTCGATGCGGCGTCCAAGCGGGGTGATGATCCGGTCGATGATCCGCAGGACGTGCTCGTTGTTCAGGAAATGGGTGTCGACACGGAGGATCTTGCCGGCCCGTTCGATGTAGATCTGGTTCGGGCCGTTGACCATGACCTCGGTGATCGACTGGTCCTTGAGGAGCGTTTCCAGCGGCCCGAGGCCGGTGACGTCGTTGACGGTCTCGTCGATCAACTTCGCTCGTTCGGACGCCGTCACCGCGAAGCTGTTCGTGTTGATGACGCGATTGACGAGGTCTTCGATCAGCTTGGTCGCCTCGGCCGCCGGGATATCGACCAGCGCGTCAAAGGCGCCGACGACCTCCTTTTGGAGGGCCATCCTCACCGACCGCAGCAAGACTTCCCGCTCCGGAGTGGAACCGGTCGCCTGCAGCGGGGGCGCGATGACCGGTATCGGGACAGCAGGGATCCCGTTGCTCCCCTGCTGGGCCCGTTCTACGCGTTGCATAAGCCCCATGGCGAAGTCTCCCTCTCGGAAGTGGCGACGCGAGGAGCATAACCCCCCATTGGGCCTAATGGGTGCGGGCACGCAACCTTTCGTACTATTCGCCTATAGGACAGTTAAGTGAACGCTTGACTGTTTGGAGGCATCGCTTCATAGTTAAGGACGTGATTAACCAAGTCGCGGACCTCGACCGTCTGATGCATGCGCTCGCCGACCCGACGCGGAGACGCATCGTCGAGCGGCTCGGGAGCGGGCCCGGCGAGCGTCAAGGTCCTCGCCGCCCCACTGGCCATGTCACTCCCGGCCGTTCTCCAGCACCTGCAGGTTCTTGAGACCTGCGGTCTCGTCGCGTCAGAAAAGGTCGGGCGCGTACGAACGTGCCGCCTGGAGGTCGAGCGGCTGAACACCGTCCAGGAGTGGATCGACGCCCGGCGTCGCACGTGGGATCGGCGCCTCGATCGGCTCGGCGACGTCCTGGCGGCCGAAGGCGCGTCAACAGCCACCGATGCCACACAGACCAAGGAGAGCACGATATGACCGACCGTTCCGTCGTTTGCGGCTCGTTCAGCATCGAGCGCACGTACCCTGCCCCGCCAGAGCGGGTATTTGGCGCGTGGGCAAGCGAGCCGATGAAGGACAGGTGGTTCGGCAAGGGCGATGACTTCCTCGCCCCGACAGAGCGGTACGCGCTCGACTTTCGGGTGGGTGGCCGCGAGATCCTCGAGGGCAGGTTTCCCGATGGTCGGACGTTCGGCTACGAGGCCTTCTATCACGACATCGTGGAGGATCGACGAATCGTCGCGTCCTACGACGTGCGCGTCGACGGGCGGCGGACCTCCGTCTCGCTGATGACGGTCGAGTTCGAGCCAGCGGCCGGCGGCACACAGGTGATCCTGACGGAGCAGGGCGCCTTCCTCGATGGGCTCGACTCCAACGACCAGCGCCAGGAGGGCGCGCTCGACAGCCTGAACAAGCTCGGCGACTACCTACTCGCGCCGGCCTGAACTGAGTTCGAGGAGCGCCGCAGCGCGGCGAGCGATGCGAGCGAGGAGGCCGGACTCGAATGCTCCTTCGATCGAGCCCTCGACGAATCGGTCCGATCGAACGATCGCTGTGAGCAACTTGCCGAGGTCCTCTGGGGTTGCCGAGGCGACGGCCTCGGGTTGGTCGCGGAGGGCGCGGCCCTCGTCCGTTTCCAGCCAGCTTCGCCAGTCGAACACGGTCACCCAGCCGCCGCGGCCCACGGCGGCCCGCCAGGCTTCGGCCGTCGGACCGAACACGTAGTAGCCGAAATGATGGATGCCGTCGACTGGCGGCGGCACCTCCCAGTGACCGAAATCGGCGTCAGGTGCTTCGAGGATCGGGACGAGTTCCGCGAGGGTTCTGAGGCGATCGGCGAGGTCCTCGGGCACGATCTCGCTCCTTCGGGTGGTCAGAGGGCCGCCACGGCGGCCTCGAGGCGGGTCGTGGCCGTGGCGTGATCCGTATTGGCGTCGAACCACATCGGCTCACCGACGACGAGCTCGACGTCGCCCCGGATCGGCCCCCGAAGTTGCCGTCGGTCGATGATCGACATCGAGTGGATCTTCAGCTTCATCGGGATGATCGGAGTCGCACCCTCGACCGCCATGAGCCCGGCGCCAGCCTTGAACGGCTGAAGCGGTCCGCCAAGGGTGAGCTTGCCCTCGGGGTAAATGAGGACGCTGTAGCCCTTGTCGAGACGCGAGCCGAGTAGCTCAAGGCTCTTCCGGACGCCGCCCTCGCGCTGGAGCGGGAAGGCGTTCGCGAGAACCGACGCGAGGATCCCCTGGATCGGGTTGCCGTAGATCGAGTCGGCCGCGGCCGCGACCGACAGCTTCCACCGGAGCCCGAGCGGCAGGCGGGACAGGATGATCCCGTTGTCGAGGTGGAGGCAGTGGTTCGGCGTGATAAGGAAGGGACCCTCGTCCGCGTGGATCGCTCGAGGCCAGTCGTTCGGACGCGATAGAAGAGATGAACAAAGGGGTAGATCAGCATCGACCTGGCTGGCGATTCCGATCGCGCGGACGAGAGGGCGATAAGCGGCCAGCGCCAGGCTTTCTGAGCGGCCTTCGTGTCGCGCGCCGCCTCGACGAGTGCCACGAGGTCGGCGACGGTCGCGTCCGTCGGCAGGGCGTCGTCGTCGACGAAGATCCCGAGCTCCTCCTCGATGACGCCGAGAAGCTCGACCCGACGCAGCGAATTGAGATCCAGGTCGCTCGAGAGCGTGGCGGTGGATTTGATCGCTGCCGGGTCGAGGCCGGCGAGACTCGCGACGATCGCGGTCACGGGATCCACGTTGGCATCGACGTTATCGCGGGCGACCTTCGATGCGGCCGCGGGGATGGGCGCCGAGCCTGGTCGCTCGAGCTCAGCCAGGCGGGCCAGGATGTCCGGCTTGCGGACCTTCAGGGTGTGCGTCCGCGGGAGGTCCGGATCAGGCCATGGCGTGGAGCCGCGGATCTGCTGGTGGGGCGCGAGACGCCGGTTAGCGGTCGCAGACGACGTCGTCCTCCGCAGACGGGTCGGCGAGCAGCAGCACGGCGTGGACGCGGAGATCCGCGCCGAGTGGCCATCCCACCACGGCCGCATCCCCGACACGGTCGTCGTCGTTGAGGACGGCCTCGACATCCTCGGCGTAAACCTTCTGGCCGTCCGGCAGGGCGAGCATGTCCTTCTTCCGGCCGCGGAACGTCAGCATCCCTTCCTTCGTGAACGATCCGAGATCGCCCGTGTGGTACCAGCCCTCGGCGTCGATCGCGGCGGCGGTCGCTTCTGCGTTCTGCCAGTAGCCCGGCGAAGCGTCCCGGCCCGCGGGCGAGGATCTCGCCGTCGTCGGCAATGCGTGCTTCCACACCCGGGATCGGCTCCCCGACCGTGCCCAGGATGTTTCGCTCGGGTCGCGTGAAGCTCACGACCGGGCCCATCTCGGTGGCGCCATACCCCTGCAGAACATCGATGCCCATCTCGGTCCAGCGCTGGGCGACGTCGACATCCAGGGCCGACGCTCCGACCCCGATCGTGTGGAGCCGCCCGCCGAACTCCCGGAGGAACGGGCCGGAACAGCAGCCGCCGCAGCCATTTCGGGGCACGGCGCGCGAGGCGGTGGGCCTGATCGAACTTCTTGCGGCGACCCGTCTGGTCGACCCGCCGTTCGATCGCCGCATCGAGCAGCCGGAGGCCCTGGGGCACGATCAGGAGGATCGAGACCTTGAAGTCGCGGAAGGTCCGCATCAGGACCGCGGGCTGGCGGCTGACCGGGATAAACGATGCTCGCGCCCGACGGTCAGGGGCGCGATGAGCCCCAGGACCTGCTCGTACAGGTGCGACAGAGGCAGCACCGAGAGGAGACGGTCCCGCTCACCGAACGAGATGACGGTGGGTCATCGTCGTCGCGCACGCCAGCAGGTTGCCGTGGCTGAGCATCGCGCCCTTCGGCTCGCCCGTTGTGCCGCTCGTGAAGACGATCTCGGCGAGCGTCGCGCCGGTCACGTTGGCGGCCGGCAACGGCTCGGCCCGCCGGGCCAGGTCGGGCAGCGTCTCGATCCAGATGATCGGCAGTCCCAGTTCCCGAGCGGAGGCCTCGGTCTGGCGGCTGGCGACCACGAGCTTGGCGTTCGTCTGGGCGACGATCTTGCGACCGAATTCGACCGTGTGGCGGACGTCCAGCGGGACCGCGACGCCGCCGGCATGGGCGATGGACAGGAAGGCGATCCCCCACTCGGGCCGGTTGACCGCCCAGAGGATCACTCGATCGCCGTCGCCGAGGCCGGCCTCAGCGAGGACGCGGGCGGCACGAGGGACGGTTGCGGCGAGGTCGCGGTACCGCCAGGTCCGTGTTCGGAAGAACGGCCGGATGATTAGCGCGGGTCGACGATCGAACCGCGTGGCTCCCTCCCGGACCAGGTCGATCAAGGTCTCCAAGCGCGGACGCTCCCGAGCCGCTTCGGTCACTCGATACGCCTTGCGAGCGACTCGAGGGTATCCGAGGCGCCTTCCTGTAGTGGCGGGTAATGGCTGAATACAATGGTGTTGACGTCCAGGGACGCGAGGCGTTTCACCGCGCGGCGCGCGGCCGTCACGTCGTCGCTGTACAGCGCGCTCGCGTACGACACGCGGCCAAAGCGGCGTTGCAGGGTGTCCCCGACGAACAGCACGCCGTCCCGGCGTCCGTAGAGACACACGCTACCCGGCGTGTGGCCGGGGGTATGGATCACCTCGAGCCCGCCGAGCATCGGCAACACGTCACCGTCCTCGATGGACACGAATTCGGGTAGTTCAGGCGTCATCGCCGCGAAGATCCGGCCGCGAGACGGCTGCCGCAGCGTGTCGCGCCATGTCGTGGCCAGCGCCGCCGCATCGGCTGGGTGGATGAGGATCGGGATGCCTTCGAGAGCCAGCTCCCGGGCGGCACCGGCGTGATCCGGATGACCGTGGGTGCATACGACCCGGGCGACCTCGGTAATCGAGCGCCCGTGGCCCTCGATGGTCGAGGCGATCCGTTTCGACGACCCGGCATACCCGCAGTCGATGAGCGACAGCTCCGACTCGAGAATGAGATGGGCCTTGACCCGCCTGAGCTCGATCGCTTCGACGTCGCGAATTGAGCGGCCCTCCCGATCATCGGCCGAGCCTACACGGACCCTGTCCCCAGACGTCTCGCCACGCGGATAATGTTGCCACGCGTGCGATGCTCGGCTCAGAGGGAGGCCGAGCGACGATGTCGATCCGACTGTTCTACGACCGCTGGCCGCAGTACAACCGGCGCTTGACTGAAGTCGTCGGTGCGATGTCCGACGAGCAGCTCGCGATCCGGCCGGCGCCCGATGGCTCCCCGATCTGGGCGACGGTCGGGCACACGGCCGGCGCTCGTGCGTACTGGCTCTGCGGTGTGCTGGGTGAGCCCGGCGCCGAGACCACGCCGTTCACCGATCCACTGAGCGGGGTCGGCTGGGAAGACGACCTCAACCACCCAAGAAGCGCCGCGGAGCTCGTGGAGGCCCTCGACACGACCTGGGCGATCATCGATCGCTGTCTGGATCAATGGACGCCCGCGCTGCTCCAGGAGCCCGTCGAGCGGTTCTACGGGGATGTACGCCAGATCCACTCACGCTCCTCGATCCTCCAGCGGCTCCTGACGCACGAGGCATACCACTGCGGCGAGCTTTCGCAGACCCTCGGGATCGCCCGTCAGCCGCAGATCGACCTCTGGCGCCCGGACTGACGGCCGCTACTCCTCGACCACATCGCCTGCGTGGACGATGTGGTCGAACTGGCGCCACAGGATCACGACGAGCAAGGCCGAGCCAACGAACCCGAACCAGAACGGCGCCGTGATTCCGTAGATCGACGCGAGCAGGCCTCCCAGCGGCGTCCCGATCACCATCCCGCCGACGATCGCAACGCGGTACACACCGCTCACCCGCCCGAGCACCTCGTCGGGGACCGCGCGCTGGCGGACCACGGTCGAGGTCGTGCCCCAGATGAACGCGTGAATTCCGAACACCACGAGCGTCGCCAGCGCCACGGCTGATGACGTCGTCAGGGCGAGGATCAGGTGCGTGAACGTCTCGATCACGAGCCCGACGCGCATGATGTCGGCCAGGGAGAACCGACGCTCCAGGCGTCCGTACGACACGGTCCCGATGACGCCGCCGACCGCGATTGCCGTTGTGAGCAGGCCGAACCCAACCTCGTCCATCCCGAGCCGATCGTCCGCGTAGAGAACGAGCACGGACCAAGCGGCCCCGAACGTGACGTTGAAGGCGAGAATCGTCAGCGCCAGGGTCCTCATCGGCGGATGCCCCAGCAACCAGCGGAATCCCTCGAGCATCTCGCCCCGAAGGCTCGGGGCAACCGTCCGCTCCCTCCTGGCATCCGTGACGACGCGCGAGATCAGCACCGCTCCGAGGGCGAAGCCCGCGGCATTCGTCGCGAACGGCAGCGACTCGTTGACCGCGAAGAGGAATGCGCCGACCGGTGGCAGCAGGAGCTGGTTCGTGAGGAGCATGGCGCCCTGGATCCGGGCGTTCGCAACACCGAGGTCCTGGCGGGACACGAGGCCCGGCAACAACGTGCTGCTGGCTGAGTCGGCGAAGACCTCGGCCGTCCCGAGGATGAACAGGATCAGCAGGACGAACGCGATGTTCACGGCCTGGGTGACGATCGTGGCGACGAGCACGGCCAGGACGATGGCCCGGCCCAGGTTTGCGAGGACCACCATCCGCCTGCGATCGAACCGGTCGGCCGCGACACCGCCGATGACGCCGAACAGCAGGAACGGCAGGTACTCCATGAACAATGCCAATGACACGAGGAATGGGTCCCGCGTGAGGGACGCGACGAGCAACGGTCCGGCCGCGATGACGACGCCGTCGCCGATGTTGTTGACGAGCGTGGCCGAGAGGAGCCAGCGGAAGCTCCGACCGAGCCTCGCCGGCACGACGGCCTCGATCATCCGGGCCAGAAGGGAGCGCACCGGCGGCAGGATACCAACCGGTGCGGGCCGCTACCGAGGTCGCACAATGAGGTCGTGCCGTACGACCTCGATCGGTTCCTGGGTGAGCAGGCTCGCGTTTACGAGGGCGTGCTCGACGAGCTCCGGCGCGGCCACAAGACCGGCCACTGGATCTGGTTCATCTTTCCGCAGATCGCGGGGCTCGGGCACAGCGCCATGTCCCAGCGCTTTGCGATCTCCTCGCTGGACGAGGCGCGGGCCTACCTGGCCCATCCGGTGCTGGGCGTTCGGCTGCGCGAGTGCGCCGGGATCCTCCTCGCGATCGAAGGACGGACCGCGGAGGCGATCTTCGGCCCGACCGACGCGATGAAGCTGCGGTCCTGTATGACGCTTTTCCACCGGGCGGCGCCCGATGAGCCGGTGTTCGCCCAGGTGTTGGACGGCTACTTCGCCGGCGGCTCCCGGACGCGTTGACAGACCTCCGATTCGAGTCAGGCGCGCCGTGAATCCTCGATCCGCTCGATCTCGCCACCGGCCTCGGCGACAATCTCCTCGTCATTGGCCCACGCGTGGATTCGATTGGCGTGGACCTTGACCAGGACCACGGCATCATCCTCCGGTCCCTTGTCGAACCACTGACCGAGGGCGTCGTCCCACAGTTCTCGCTTCCGCTTGTCGTCCTCGACGACCTCGGCTGTACCTTCGATGGAAATCCAGGCCCCGCGCTCGGTGGCAACGTATGCCAGCTCGACATGCGGGTCGGCTTCGATCTCGTAAATCTTGGCGCTTTCACGGAAGCTGAAGAACCAGCTGTCTCCGTCGTACTCGACCTTCCCGTTGTTTGACATCGGCCGGCCGCGTACCGTGCCGTCCGCACGGGTCACGAACATGCAGATGTCGATGTCCTTGATGAGTCCGGCGATCTCTCGGGTCGTGGTCGACTGCCACGCTGTGTCGTTCATCGGATCCTCCTGCGGTGGACCTCGACCATCGCAGGCGCGGCGGCGAGTGGGCCGACCGCCAAGCGAGATGAACCTCGCAACCGTCTCACAGTCGGACCGAGACGGCGCGGGACGCCCTCGGTGGTAGCTTCAGCCGGCTGGTCCAGTCGCTTGGGAGGAACCGACATGCGCCATCGCGTCATTCGATCACTCGTTGCCACGGCGTTGCTGGCCGTGCTCACGGCCGCGCCCGCGTCCGCGGCGGCTACGAACGTCACGATCGACATCCACGTCGACTTCGAGGCGGGCGAGACATTCACGGCCAGCGGGATCTGCCCATCTGGCGAGGCGTTCTCGTACGGCCACCATGTGACCGGGAGTGGTCGAGCGACGGTATTCCACCTGTACAAGGACCTGGTCTGCGATAACGGCTCGACGATCACGATCCGGCTCCACGCCAGCTCCGTCTTCGGGATGGGCGGCACGATCGGGGGCTGGACCGTCGTCTCCGGGACAGGCGACTACGCCGGAATCCGGGGCGGCGGGCACATCGTCGGGACTTCCTTCGATGGCGGCGTCGACGACCACTACACGGGCAAGCTGACGAACTAGTCCGTTGGTTTCGCCGGCCGTGGCTCCAGGATGACAATCGCGGTCTCGCGCGATCGCAGGGCCGCATAGCGATCGAGGTCTCCGAAGGGACCGGCCAACCGTGCCCACAGGCGGGACCGCTCGTCCCCGGTCGCGACGCGCGCCGTGACGTCGCGCGATCCTGTCGCCAGGTCGACCGTGGCGTCCGGATGGGCCTGGAGGTTGAGCCACCAGGCGGGCTCGGGATCCCCCCAGCCGTTCATGGCCACGAGCACGAGGTTGGAATCGTCCTCCTGGTAGCCGAGCATGGCTCGTCGCTCCTCGCCCGTTCGGCGTCCGGTGGTCCGTAGTCGCAGCATTCCCGCGCGATCGGCGGGTGCGCGCCGAAGGCCGAGCCGGCCGCCGGTGACGGAATAGACCGCCCGATGGGCCGCCCAGGCCGAACGGATGAACCAGCGGGGCGGCATTCGCGGTGCGGACCGGGTCATGGGCTATCCCTCGTGGTGTAACGACGCCGGGCCATTGAACCGCGCCCATCACGGTGGAGCAACCCAGCCAGCCTCCCCGACCCAGGGGTGGCTAGCCCGCCCACGTTCGCCCGGTACCCGGCTGGGCGGATCACCCCGTCGATCCTACGGTGAGACTTGACGCGAATAGACCGCTCGGTCGGCCGGGTGGCTCGCGCGTCAGCACCAAGGAGGGACGGAGGGGCCGATGAGGGTCAATCGCCGATTTCTTTACTGGGGCATCCTGCTGGTTGCCCTCGGCGGCGTTCTCGTGGCAGCCGACCTCGGCGCCGTCGACACGCCGGCGCTGACGGACGCCTTGCGCTTGTGGCCGCTCGCCATCGTTGCGATCGGGCTGAGACTGGTGCTCCGGAAGACGCGCTGGAGCCTTGCCGGTCTCATGCTCGCCGCCGCGCTCCCCGGACTCGTGCTGGGTGCCGCGTTCGCCGTCGCTCCCCGGTTCGCCGGGAACTGCGGTGCGCGGGGCGAGGTTGCGAACGCCGCGACCACGGAAGGCACCTTCGACGGGCCGGCCACGGTATTCGTCAGAAGCGGCTGCGGGTCGCTCATCGTGACCACGGCGCCCGGCGGCGCTTGGAAGCTGAACGCGGGCAACACGGCGGGGCGGACACCGGCCGTCGACTCATCCGCCCGGTCGCTCTCGATCGACGCCACCGGCGACCGGAGCCGAAACTTTCTCGACGCCGGTCGTGACTCATGGGACCTGACACTTCCCACCACGGACCTCGACGAGCTGTCGATGGTCGTGACCGCGGGTCGCGGCCAGATCAGCCTAGCCGGAACGCGCATCAAGCAACTCGCCCTGACGGTCAACGCGGCCGAGGCCGTCGTGGACGCTTCCGCGGCATCGGTCGCCGACCTGTCCGCGGTCGTCAACGTCGGGTCGCTGTCGCTGACGCTGCCCGCGGCCAGCGATCTGACCGCGTCGTTGCGAGTCGGCGCCGGTGAGCTCCGGATCTGTGCGCCGCCCGGACTCGGGCTGCGCGTGATGTCTAGGGGCGTCGCCGGTGGGGTCATCGTCAACGGCCTCGACCAAGACGAATCGAATTGGCAGAACCCGGAGTACGCGTCGGCAACGCACCGCGCCGACCTCACCGTCCGAGCCACGTTCGGTGCAGTCGAAATCAATCCCATTGGAGGATGCTCATGAACCGCCGTCTCTACCGTTGCCGCCATAACAAGATGCTGGCAGGGGTCGCCGGGGGTGTGGCCGAGTACTTCGATCTCGACCCCAGCCTCGTGCGAATACTCTTCGTCGTATCGATCTTCTTCGGCGGGATAGGTCTGCTGTTGTACATCGGCATGGCGATCATCGTGCCGCTCGAGCCAGCGTCGGCGGACGTGACCGGACCAACCGACCCGGCCGGCGAGGCGGCGACAATTGCGCCTGAAGGCCATCGCCACGCGACCCGCGGTGACGGACCCTGGACGACGTTGATCGGGGGCGCCCTGATCCTGTTCGGCAGCCTCGCCCTCATTGACAGGTTCCTGCCGGCGCTGGACGTCGAGCATTTCGTCGTGCCGGTCGTCATGATCGGCATCGGGGTCTTTCTGCTGATGAGGGCCGTTCGACGGGAGCCGATGGAAACTTGATTGGCAGCATCGTCCTGGTCGCAGGGCTGCTGATGATCCTGGCAGGGCTGGCGTCAGCCCGGATCCCCGGCGGGGCGACATTCGCTCGGCCGGGGATCGATCGTTCTGCTGGCGGCGGCGACGAGACAACAGGGGGCATCTTCGCGTTCGCCCGCCGAGGGGGCGACCCGCTTCAAGCATTCCTGCTTTCGCCGATCCATCCGGCCACCTGGTACGCGAACGCAGCGATTGCCCTCGGGTTGTTCGTCGGCCTCGCATCGGCGGTGACGATCGGGACCCTCGCGTCGATCGGCTTGACCACACTCCTGGCCGGTGTCGGCATCCTCTTCATCGCCTTCGCCATCGAGGGGTCGCGCATCGTTGCCCGGATCGAACGGTGGCGGGCGTTCGTCGGTGAGTCCGTCCGGCCGATCCCCCACCCCTATCGGCCGCTCCGCGGCGGCGTCGTGAAAACCCTCCGAGCGGAATTCGCGGACGAAAGCCGCTGGCGCGACGTCCTCTACGTGGCGGTCAACCTGCCGCTGACGATCATCGAGTTCTTCGTCGCGGCGAGCGTCTGGACGCTGGCGCTCTCGCTCCTGACGATGCCGATCTGGTACGACGCTGCCGATGGGGCGTCGCTGCCCGGGCTCCTTGGCCCGCTCTCGAGCCACGACGCCCCGATCATCGTCCTTCGCACGCTCCTTGGCGCAGCCCTGCTCCCGGTGGCGGCATCGCTGTCACAAGTCCTGACGGCCCTCCATCGGGCGGTCGTCGCGGGACTGCTCTGTACGACGGAGAGCCGGGAGCTGCGGCGGCAGGTGGAGACGCTCAAGAAGAGCCGGTCGGCCGTCATCGATGTCGAAGCCAGCGAGCTCCACCGCATCGAGCGCGACCTCCACGATGGCGCCCAGCAGCGGCTCGTGATGCTGACGATCGACCTGGGCCTGGCGAGCGAGCGGATCGACACGGATCCCGCGGCCGCCAAGCAGCTCATCCTCGAGGGGCAGGAGCAGGCGCGCGAGGCGCTTGCCGAGATCCGCCACCTGGTTCGCGGCGTTGCGCCGTCCATCCTGCTCGATCGAGGTCTCGTCCCGGCGCTCGCATCCATCACCGGCCGCGGGTCCGTGCCCACGGTTCTGGTCAGCGACCTCCCGCCCGGTGAGCGACTGCCACCCGCGACGGAACGGACGGCCTACTTCGTCGTCACGGAGGCGCTGGCCAATGTCGCCAAGCACAGCGGTGCCCAGCACTGCGAGGTGCGCTGCAAGCGGGAAGGATCGCGGCTGGTCGTCGAGGTCTGGGACGACGGGGCCGGTGGCGCCCGCGTGGAGCCGGGAGGCGGTCTGGCGGGCCTCGCAAGCCGGATTGCCGGCGTGGACGGCACATTCTCCGTGTCGAGTCCCGCCGGCGGCCCGACGCTCGTACGGGCCGAGATCCCGCTCGCCGCCAGCGACGCCCCCGCGCCCGCCCCGGGGACTTGGCGCGGTCCCGGAGCCTAGGACCCGAGGTAGGTCAGGACGGCCAGCACGCGGCGGTGATCGTTCTGCGAGTCGGGCAGCTCGAGCTTGCCGAAGATGTTGCTGATGTGCTTCTCGGTCGCCCCTTCGGTGATGCCCAGCACCTTGGCGACCCCGACGTTCGTGCGACCCTCCGCCATCGCCGCGAGCACCTCGCGTTCGCGGGGCGTCAGGGCGGACAGCGGGTCGTCGGCGCTGTTGCGAACCATGAGCTGGGCGACCACCTCGGCATCCAGTGCCGTGCCGCCGCGCGCGACGCGACGCAGGGCGTCCATGAACTCGGGGATGTCGCCGACGCGATCCTTCAGCAGGTAGCCGACGCCGCCGGCGCCGTCCGCGAGGAGCTCGGTCGCGTACTGGCGCTCGACGTACTGACTGAGCACCAGGATCGGCGTGCCCGGGACGCGGCGCCGCGCCTCGATCGCGGCCCGGAGGCCCTCGTCGCGCTGGCTCGGTGGCATCCGGACGTCGACGACGGACACGTCCGGCTGATGCTCCGCGACCGCCTCGACGAACGCCTCACCGTCACCGACCTTCGCCACGACGGTGCCGCCCGACTCCTCGATGAGCCGGGCGATGCCCTCGCGAATCAGCACGGAATCCTCGGCGATGACGACCCGGAGCGGTGAGGCCTGCATGCGCAGATCATGCGCGCCGGAGTGACCTTACCGCCAGTTGACGCTGCGGACCTCGACCGGTTCGTCGACCCCCTTGAGGACGAGCTGGCGTGGTTCGGACAACCCGAAACGAATCGCGCCCATCGCGCTCAAAGCAGCGCTGGAGACGAGGATCTCCTCTCCCGCCGCGGCGGCGCCTATGCGGGCCGCAACATGCACGCCCCGGCCCTGGTAGTCGTGCCCCTGTCGGGTGGCTTCGGCAGTGTGGAGACCGACGCGGACTCCTGGCGCGAACCCGTGTTCGCGACGGTGCCGCGCGAGGCGTCGCTGGATGTCGACGCCGCACTCGATCCCGTCGATGCCCCGCTCGAAGGCGACGAAGAATCCGTCACCAGTGCTGTTGACCTCCTGGCCGCCATGGTTCGCGAAGGCGGATCGCAGCTCTCGGTCGTGCCAGCGCAGAAGTTCGCCCCAGGCCTCATCGCCGATCAGCCCAACCAGGTCGGTCGAGGTGACGATGTCTGTGAACATGAAGGTCCTGGTCGACCGGCTGGTGGCGCGAGCAAGCGACGGCGCCTCCTCTCCCAGCAGAGCGTCGACCCGCACAAGGTCGAGCCTCGCCCCGAGCCGCTCGAACACAGCGCGGGCAGCTCTCAGGTCCCGACGAGCAGCCACCGGGTCGCCCTCGGCCGCCAGCGCCTCGGCGTAGCGGAGACGCGCCCGGGCGCTCTCGTAAGGCAGGTCTGACTCCTGCCAGAGCCGCCACGATCGGCCCAGGACCGGCGACGCCTCCGAAGGACGGTCCTCGCCGAGGAGCAACTCCCCGCGTGCGGTGAGCGCGCCGGCCTCGAAGAGGGGCCGCTGGAAGTCAGTGGCGATCGATTCCAACTCGGCAACCGCGGGACCCGCGGTCTCCAGATCGCCGGCCGCCAGCGCGATGTCGATCTGAGCCGGCAACAGAGAGGCCCGGGCCGCCCGGTCGGCGGGTCCGTCGACCCCTGCGGCCGCGGCGAGGGCGCGCCCGATCGACCGCCCCGCTTCGTCGATCTCGCCGCGGGCGAGCTCGAGTAGCGCCAGACCGGGCTGCGCATCGTGCCCATACGCGTACGCCCGCTCGAAGGCCTCCGCCGCGCCGTCGAGATCCCCAGTTCGCAGCCGAACCTCACCCACCGCGTAGTGGGCGTAACCGACGGCGTCCAGGAGACCGAAGCGCTCGAGCTCCTCGCAGGCCTGGCGGGCCTCCTGCTCGGCCTCGGACCATAGTCCCCGGAGCATCTTGAGCTCGGCGCGATGGACGCGGCAAATGCCGGGATAGCCGCCCAACGATTGGCGACGCATCCAGCGCTCCCCCTCGTCCGCCCATTGCCCGGCCCGCTTCAAATCGCCGGCACTCCGACAGGCGGCGATCGTCGTGCAGTAGATGTCGCTCGCCACGCGGAGCTCGAGCTGACCGGACGACGCAGCCGCGGCGGCCTCGTCGATCAGCGCCAAGCCGGCCTGCCAGTCCCCGCTGAATACCAGGCCCATTCCTTTGAAGCTCAATGCAGTGAAGTAGGCATCGTTGTTCTCGAGCTTCCTCGCGAGCTCCATCGCCCGATCGGCGAGCTCGATCGCCTCCGTGAGCCGGTTTGCTATCAGCGCCGCGAACGAATGGAACACGGCAAGTCGGGCGCGCGATGGCGAGTCGGGCTCGGATTCGAGCAGGTGTGTGGCCCGCGCCAGCCAACCGGCGCCAATCGAGCCAGCGTTGCGGCGAAAGGCCTGATAGCCGAGGGTCATGGCCACACGCGCGGCATCGCCTGCCTGCCCGGCATCGGCGTAGCCGGCAAAGGCCCGTTCCAGCGCCCCGGTGGAGTCGTCTGGCTGTCCCGCCCACCACGCGGCGGTGCCCAGTTGCTCCAGTTCGCTGGGCGCGAGCTTGCCATCGCCGTCGGCGGAGACGAACACCTCTATCGCCTCCGCCCAGGCGTGCCGGTCCATCGCGTCGCGACCGAGCTGGACTGACTCGACCATCGTTTGGGGTACCCGCTGACCGTGGCCGCATCCTTGTGCGGCCCGTGCATACCGTAAACCCAGCCGCACTCAGTAGCCAGCCTTTGGGCTTCATCGACCCGGCGGTCACATGACGATGACGACCTTGCCCCTCGCGTGGCCGTCGTCGACCCACTGGAGCGCGTCAACGATCTCGCTCAGCGGGAACCGCCGATCGATGACCGGCTTGAGTTTGCCCGCCGCGATCAGCTCCTTCAGCTTCGCCACGTCGTCTGGGTTGAACGGCTTCCACCAGAGCATGAGCCCGGTCCACTTGTCGCTGCCAAGCGACCTCAGTGGCCCGAGAATCATCCCGGCCAGGATCGGGAAGGTCGAGCCGCCGAGGGATGCGTAAACCCCGTTCGGCCGAAGCGCGCGCCGGACCTGGAGGATCGGATTGTGCGAATCGGTGTCGAGGATCCAATCCCATTGTTCGCCGGTCCTCGTGTAGTCGACCTTCTTGTAGTCGATGACGTGGTCTGCGCCGAGGGAGCGGACGAAGTCGAGCTTCTCGGTGCTGGCGACCCCGGTCACTTCCGCACCGATCGACTTCGCGATCTGGACGGCGAACGGACCGACGTTGCCCGACGCGCCGACGATCAGGACCTTGTCGCCCGCCTTGATCGTTCGACCATTGCGGCGGCGAAGTCCCTGGAGTGCCAGGACTGCCGAGTGCGGGAGGGTCGACGCTTCATCGAAGCTCATGCCGGCGGGCATCGATGCGAAGGCCTTCTCCGGCGCGCAGGCAAATTCGGCGAACGCGCCCCCGCCATGCGGGAACAGGTCGGCGAAGACCTCGTCGCCCGGCTTGAACCGGGTCACGTTCGGGCCGACCGACTCGACGACGCCGGCGACATCGATGCCCGTCCTCTGGTTCCTCGGCGCCCGCATCCCGAGGAACGGCCGAACGAAGCCTGGCCGTGGGCCGAGGCCGTCGAGATCGGCGCGGTTGACGGACGCTGCGCGGACGCGCACGAGCACCTGGTCGTCCGAGGGCACGGGGCGATCGACATCGGTTACGCGAACGACGTCAGGCCCTCCGTATCGCTCCTGGACCGCTGCCTTCATCGTGCTTCCTCGTTGCGGGGGCTCGAGCCCCGCGGTGGATCCGGTATCGCGATCTGATCGACCACTGCATCTCCAGCGAGGAAACGCCGGATGTTAGCGGTCGAACGCTCCACGACCCCGTTCATGCTATTCCGACTGCCTCCGCCCAGATGGGGCGTGACGATGACCTCCGGAACGTCGGCGAACGGGTTAACCCCGTCGGTCTCGTGCTCGAGGACATCGAGCCCTGCGCCCGCCAGGTGGCCGCTCGTGATCGCGCCCCGGAGGGCGATCTCGTCGACGAGGCCACCCCGTCCGGCGTTGATGAGATAGGAACCTCGCGGCATCGATGCGATCTCGGCGCGGCCGATCAGGTGGTGCGTCTCGGGGGTGAGCGGGACGTGGAGCGTCAGGATGTTCGAACGCCGGAGCAGCTCCTCGAATGGCAGCCACTCGGCCCCGAAGCGCGCTTCGATATCCGGCACCTGCCGACGCGAGTAGTAGGCGATACGGGCGCCGAACGGGACAAGCCGTTCGACGACAGCCTGGCCGATGTGGCCCATGCCGACGATCCCGACGTTGGCGTCTGCCAGATCGTCGATCCCGCGCGAAATGATCTCGCCGGGCGCGAAGCTCCCGGCCCTCGTCGACTCGTAGCTCGCGGGCAATCGCTTGATCAGCGCCAGCATCAGCATGATCGCGTGCTCCGCGGCGCCGGTCCGATTGACTCCCGGGTTGTAGGCCGCGACGACGCCCGCCTCGGCCAGGGCCGATCGGTCGAGCGTGTCTGTGCCCGCGCCGATCATCTGGATGAAGCGGACGGCCGGCGCCATCGCCAACGTCGCGGCATCGATCGGACGGCGGGCGTTGACGAGCACCGTCGCGTCGGCAGCGAGGCGACGGAACTCCTCGTCGCTGAAGTCGGCTACCGCCATGACGGTGACGTCATCGGGGAGTGCGCCGGCGAAGCGGTCGGCAAGCACCGCCAGCGCAGGATCGACGAGCAGGACCTTGAACAATCAGGTCCCCTTCACCCAGACGGAGACGTGCTGCCGGCTCTCGCTCGTGAACGGCTCGCGGTCCCAGCCCGCCCAGCGCTCGCGCAACCGCATGCCGCCCAGCTCCGCCATGAGGTCCAGTTCGGCCGGCCAGACGTAGCGGAACGGCCCCGACGACTTCTCGACCGCGTCACCGCGGACCTCGAAGTGGTGCGAGATCAGCCCCTGGTTCGCGACGTCGTACTCGTCGACGCCCCAATGCGTTTCGCTCGCGTCGAAGACGACATACCGCTCGCCCGGCGGCAGGCGCTGCAGATCAGGCACGCCGACCTCGATGACGAAGCAGCCGCCCGGCTCGAGGTGCCGGGCGACGTTCCGGAAGCAGGCGACCTGGGCGGCCTGGGTCGTCAGGTTCATGATCGTGTTGTAGACGAGGTAGGCGAGGCGAAACGTCCCGTCGACCCTCGCGCTCGAGAAGTCGCCGATCGTGATCCCGATCCCCTCCCCTCCCGGCTTGGCCCGCAGTCGGTCGGTCATCGCCTTCGATAGATCGATTCCGTGGACCTCGACACCTCGGGCGGCGAGCGGAAGGGCGATCCGGCCGGTGCCGATCCCGAGCTCGAGCGCGCGGCCGTCGCCGGCGAGCTCGGCCAGGAAGTCGACCGTCGGCCCGATGACGGCCGGGTCGAACATCCTGTCGGAGGTCTCGTCGTAGGTCGCCGCGACCCGTTCGCCGAAGTGGCCGTCCTCGTCGCTCATCGACTCAATCTACCGAACGGGCCGGGCCGATGTCTTACCGCGGCGCCCGGACTGCAAGCCGCCAGACAGAGTTCGCGGTGATCGGTGATGTTCCTGGGCGGGCACAGAGCGTTTCCTTGATGGATGCACGCATCTGGGACCCTGCTGGACAACCGCTACCGCCTTGGCCCATTGCTGGGAGAGGGCGGAATGGCGAGCGTCTACCGCGCTCGTGACGAGACCCTCGACCGCGAAGTCGCCATCAAGATCCTCCGGTCCCAGTTCGCGTCCGACGAGGACTTCGTCCGTCGCTTCCGGCAGGAGGCTCGTAACGCGGCGGCGCTGTCGCATCCCTCGATTGCACCGGTCTTTGACACTGGGGTCGACGGCGACCTCGAGTACATCGTCATGCAGCTGGTTGACGGGCCTGACCTGGAACGCGTGCTGGCCGACAGCGGTCGGTTGCCGGTTTCGGATGCCCTTCGAATCACGTCGGACGTGGCCGACGCCCTTCAGGCGGCTCACGACAAGGGCATCGTCCATCGTGACGTAAAGCCTGGGAACATCCTGCTCACCTCGCAGGGTGATGTCCGGGTCGTGGACTTCGGGATCGCACGTGCGCTCGGCGACTCGCGCACCACCCAGCCGGGGCTCCTACTCGGGTCGGTCCAGTACTGCAGCCCGGAGCAGGTCCTGGGGGCGCCGATCGGTCCAGCCTCCGACGTCTATTCGCTCGGTGTAGTCCTGTTCGAGCTGCTCACCGGGGGTCGTCCATTCGACGGTCCAGAGCCCGCTGCCGTCGCCCTGCAGCGGCTGCGCCAGGATGCGCAGCCGCCGACCCTTCTGGCGCCCGACCTGCCCAAGGATCTCGATCAGCTCGTCCTGCGAGCCATGGAGCGTCGTCCGGACGACCGCTATCCATCCGCCCGGGCGTTCGCCGAGGCCATCCGTGACTACTGGCGGGCCCACCTGGCTGCGGCCGTCGTCAAGGACGAGAACAGCGTCCGCTCGCGCCGCCGGGCGCGGCCCAGGCTCGCCGTGGTTCCGGCCGGGGCGCCACCCACCGTCGCCACGATCCGGACGGAATCGCCCGCTGCCGATCTTCGGCCAGGCGTTGTCGACAGACGCGACTTGCCGCGCGGCGGCGACCTGCCGCGGCCAAGGGAGAAACGCGGGGATCGACGACTCTGGACGCTGCCGCTGCTCCTGATACCCCTCGTGGCCCTCGTCGTCGTCGCGGCGGCTCTATTGCCCCTGCTTGGAGCAATTTTCGGACAGCGTGGCGACGTCCTCGGGGAGGTGGGCACGGCCCGCGCCTCTGACATCGCGGTGGTACCGGTGCGGAGCGCGACGCCGGCCGCGGCGCCGACGATTGCCCCAAGTCCGGAGCCCGCGACCGCACAGCCAACCCCCTCCCCGAAACCGTTGCCAACACCCCCGCCGCCGCCGACACCTGCGCCGACATCGGCGCCCGCGCCTGCGCCGACTGCCCAGCCACCCGCCGATGCCTCGCCCGCCGCCGTGGTGGCCAGGTTCTACGAGCTGGTCGAGGCCCACGAGTTCGACGCGGCTGCCGCCCTCTGGACGGACCGGATGCGCAGGCAGTACCCGCCCGAAGGCTTTATCGACGGTCGGTTCTCCCGGACGACCCGGATCGACCTCCGGGACAACGACTTGATCGCTGCGAACTCCCGGGCGGCCGTCGTCGGGGTTGACCTGGTCGAGTATCGGAGCGTTGAACCGTCGCCGCGGCGGTTCGTCGGGCGGTGGGAGATGGTCCTTACCGACGAAGGCTGGCGGATGGACGAGCCCCACTTCTGAGCCGCGACTCCGCGGGTGTCCCTTGGCCTGGCCGCTCCGTGACGGCGAGGACGGGGGTGGTCAGCCGCGGGGGACACGACCGACCACCATCAACCGTCCCGATGAGGTCCGAGGCGCGTGCCTCGATCGAGACGATCTCACGAAGCGCCGCAAATCTGCGAGGAAAAAGTTCCGCTACACGGGCATCGTCTTTCGTGGTGGACGTCGACGCTGGCCGTGCCAATATTTGCCAATGCCGCTGACCGGAGAATACGAACCATCCAGCGCCGCATGGGCCCGCAAGCAGGCCGAGCGCTACGAGGCTTCCGATGGCACCCAGGCGGCCGACCTTCGCGGCCGGCCGATCATCGTCCTGACCTCGGTCGGCGCGAAGTCCGGCAAGCTCCGGAAGACGGCCCTCATGCGAGTCCAGCACGACGGCGTCTACGCGGTTGTGGCCTCGCTCGGCGGCGCCGCGAAGAATCCCGTCTGGTACTACAACCTCAAGGCCAATCCCCACGTCGAGCTCCAGGACGGCCCGACGAAACGCGACTACATCGCGCGGGAGGTCACGGGCGACGAGAAGGCCGCGTGGTGGGAGCGAGCGGTCCAGGTGTGGCCGGACTACGCGACATACCAGACGAGGACGAAACGCCAGATCCCGGTGTTCGTGCTCGATCCGATTGACGAGGGCCGCTGACCCATGGCCCGAACGCGGATGACGTTCCTCAAGCCCTTCACTACGCGCCTCTTCAACCCGATCTCCCGACTCGTGGCCGGCCGGCTGCCCCTTTTCGGCATCCTGTCCTACGTCGGCCGGAAGAGCGGCCGGCTGTATCGCACGCCGCTCAACGTCTTCAAGCGCGGGGATGGGTATGTGTTTGCGCTGACGTACGGGTCCGAGGTGGACTGGGTCAGGAACGTCCTGGCTGCCGGCGAGGCCGACCTGCGGACGCGGGGGCGCGACGTCCACCTCGTCGAGCCCGCGCTATTCGTTGATCCAACGCGGCGCCTGATGCCACTACCCGTCCGCATCGTCCTGCGCCTGAACAACGTCAACGAGTTCCTGCGGATGCGCCAATCCCCGCCAGAGCGCTAGTTCCTGGGGCCGAGCCCAGATGCCTCAGGCGGCGACTCGGGCGCCCCGCCGCAGGTACTGACCGGTCAACGACGCCTCGGCGCTCAGAAGGTCGCTCGGGGGTCCGGTAAAGACGAGGTGCCCACCGCGCGTGCCGCCCTCGGGCCCGAGGTCGATGATCCAGTCGGCGTTCCGGATCACGTCGAGGTTGTGCTCGATGACGACCACCGAGTTGCCGGCGTCCACGAGCCGGTCGAGCATCGCCAGCAGGTGACCGATATCGGACATGTGGAGGCCGGTCGTCGGCTCGTCGAGGACGTAGATGTTGCCCTTGCGATGCAGCTCGCTGGCGAGCTTGATCCGCTGGCACTCGCCGCCCGACAGGGTGCTCAGCGGCTGGCCGAGGGTCAGGTAGTCCAGCCCGACATCGCTCATCGCCTGCAGCTTGCGCACGATCTCCTTCTGGGTGAAGGACTCGAGCGCCTGGGCGACGGTCAGCCCGAGGATCTCGCTCACGTTGCGGCCGTCAAGCTTGTACTCGAGGACCTCGTCCTTGAAACGCCGGCCCTCGCAGATCTCGCATGGTGTCTTGATGCCGTCGAGGAACGCGAGGTCCGTGTAGATCACGCCGGTGCCCTTGCAGTTCTCGCAGGCGCCCTTCGAGTTGAAGCTGAACAGCCCGGCGTCCACCTTGTTGGCGGCGGCGAACGCCTTGCGCACGTCGTCCATCACGCCCGTGTACGTGGCCGGGTTCGAGCGCGAGGACGCGCCGACCGCCGATTGGTCGATGACGATCGCCTCGGGATGCTCGGGCAGGAACACGCCGTCGATCAGCGAGCTCTTGCCGGATCCGGCGACGCCGGTGATGACGGTCAGGACGGCCGTCGGGACGTCGACATCGACACCCTTGAGGTTGTTCACGGTGGCGTTCCGGATCGGCAGCCAACCCGAGGGCGCCCGGACGTCCTGCTTGATCGGCAACGACCGGTCGAGGAACCGGCCGGTCAGCGTGTCGGCCCGCCGGAGGGCATCGTAGCGTGCCCTCGAACACGATCTCCCCGCCCCCGCTGCCGGCGGCCGGACCCATATCGACGATGTAGTCGGCGACCTTCATGACGTCCGGGTCGTGCTCGACGACGATCACGGTGTTGCCCTTGTCGCGCAGTTTCTGGAGCAGCTCGGTCAAGCGGTGCACGTCGCGGGCGTGGAGGCCGATGCTCGGCTCGTCGAGGATGTACATCACGTCGACGAGGCTGCTGCCGAGGTGCTTCACCATCTTGATCCGCTGCGACTCGCCGCCCGAGAGCGTGGCGGTCTCGCGGTCCAGGCTCAGGTAGTCGAGCCCGATGTCGACCATGTGCTGGAGCCGCTCGACGAGCGTCGCCACCATCGGAGCCGCGACGGCTCCATCGATCCCCCGGAGGATCCCGACGAGGTCGCCGACCTCCATCGACGCCAGATCGGCGATGGAATGCCCGCCGACGCGCGACGCGAGGGCGGCCTGGCTGAGGCGAGCGCCCTTGCACAGGGGGCACGGCTTCATCCGCAGGTAGGGCTCGACGGCTTTCTGCGTCCGCTCCGGCCGGGTCTTGATGTCGCGCCGGACATACTGCTGCTCGAATTTCTCGATGACGCCGAGGTAGGTGGCGTTCATCGTCTTGTCGCCGATCCGCAGCTTGTACTTGCGGTCCTTGCCGTACAGGAGGAGGTCCATCTCCTCCGCGGTGTAGTCGGCAAGCTTCTTGTCGTTGTCGAAGAAGCCGGACGTGGCGTAGGCGTCGATCTCCCAACCGCCCCACGTGGGGACCTGGACGGCGCCTTCGTTGAGCGACTTGGAGAGATCGACGAAGCCATCCGACACGACGCCGATCTTCCTGCCGATGCCGTTGCACTCGGGGCACATGCCCTGGGGATCGTTGAACGAGAACGCGTTCGCGTAGCCGACGTGCGGTTCGCCGAGCCTGGAGAAGAGGAGCCGCAGCACGGTATAGATGTCCGTGATAGTCCCGACCGTCGAGGTCGATCCCCCGCCGAGGCGTTTCTGGTCGACGATGACGGCCATGCTCAGGTTCTCGATCGAATCGGCGTGCGGCTGCGGGTAGCTCGGCAGGAAGTTCCGGACGAAGAAGCTGAAGTTCTCGAACAGCTGGCGCTGCGCCTCGGTCGCGATCGTGTCGAACACGACTGACGACTTCCCGGAGCCGGACACGCCCGTGAAGATCGTGATCTGGCGCTTCGGGATGCGGAGCGAGATGTCCTTGAGGTTGTTCTCGCGGGCGCCCCGAATCTCGATGAACTCGGTCACAGGTCCCTCCCTTGGTTGGCCAATCATCGTTGAATTCATGACTCGGCGCGAAACCGAAAGTCATCGGTCGGCGTCGGGTGGGCGCGAAATAACGGGACGGCCTGGGAAAAATAGCGAGGTCACACGATGCACGTGCTGACCCTGGCCCCGAGTCTTCCTCGTGCACCAACAATCCAAGGAACGACAGCAGAAGGGGTCCCCATGACCAGTACGTACCCGCCGACGGTTGAGGCGGCGCCGGATCTTGCGGCGATCAAGCGGCGCCAGCAGGCCACCTGGGCCAGCGGCGACTACCACATGATCGGGACGCAGATCCTGATCGTGTCGGAACTCCTCATCGAGGCGCTCGACCTCCACTCGACCGAGCGCGTGCTCGATGTCGCGACCGGCAGCGGCAACGCCGCGCTGGCCGCGGCTCGGCGCGGTTGTTCGGTTATCGGGCTTGACTACGTGCCAGCGTTGCTGGAGCGGGGCTACAAGCGCGCGGAGGCCGAGGGCCTCGACGTCCAGTTCATCGAGGGCGACGCCGAGGCGCTGCCGTTCGACGACGGCGCATTGGACGTCGTGAGTTCGGTGTTTGGCGTGATGTTCGCCCCCGACCAGGAGCAAACGGCGAACGAGCTCGTCCGTGTCTGCCGACCGGGTGGCCGGATCGGCCTGGTCGCCCACACGCCGGAGGGGTTCATCGGCCAGCTCTTCAAGACGATCGCGAAGCACGTGCCGCCGCCGGCCGGCCTCCGCTCCCCGATCCAATGGGGCACGGAGGCGCGGCTCGTCGAGCTGTTCGGCGACCGGATCGCGGAGATTCGCACCGAGAAGCGCAACTACGTCTTCCGCGACCGCTCGCCGCAGGCATTCATTCAGTACTGGCGGCGCTACTACGGTCCGACGCTGAAGGCGTTCGAGGCCGTCGGCGAAGCCGGCCGCGAAGCGCTCGAGGCGGACCTGCTCGACCTCATCGCCCGGTTCAACCGGGCCGAGGACGGCTCGATGGTGGTCCCGAACGAGTATCTCGAGGCCGTCATCGTCACTCGCTGAGGTCTGCCGCGGCGTGACGACCGCTCCACGAACGCCCTAGGGACTGCCCCTAGGGCGTTTCCGTTACACGCCGAGTCCGAGCCTCGCCGCGATCCCCGCCGCTTCAGTCCGCGTCGATGCGCCGAGCTTGCCGAGGATGTTCGAGACGTGGACGCCGGCGGTGTTCTCGCTGATGAAGAGTTCCTCGGCGATCTGGCGGTTCGTCCGGCCCTTGACGAGGAGAGGCAGGACGTCGCGCTCGCGCCGGGTCAGACCGAACGGGTCTTCCTGGGTCGTCTCGACCGGGACGATGGCGGCATCAGCGGTGGACAGGTCGAGCCGGGACCTGGCGGCAAGGGCCTCGACGACCGACGTCAGCGGGCCTGCCCGCAGACCCGTGGCGATTCGGTGGGCCTCCAGGAGGGCGGCCGCAGCCGACGAGCGATCGCCGTCGCCGAGCAGGGCTTCCGCCTCACGCCACCGGCAATAGGCCAGAGCGTAGGGGATTCTCCGTGCTCGCCAGCGCGCCGCGGCGGCGAGCCACGCTTCCGCCGCGGGCCCGCGCTGGAGCCGCCTCAGTTCCGCCTCGATCGTGGCGACCTCCGATTCGGTCTCTTCGGCGGCCAGCCCGTCTGGCGAGTCCGATTGTCGGCAATGATCGGCTCGAGTGAGGTCCATAGCTCGGCGCCGGCGCGAATCGCGGCGTCCTCCTTCGGCCCGTCGCGTCGCGCCCGGGCCACCTCGGCGACGTCGGCGGCGGCGCGCATGGCAACGCGATGGAGCCGCAGGTGATACCGCGGCCACTCGCGGTCGGCGACCTCGCGCAGCCCGTCCTGCGCCGTCTTGAGCGCCGCGTCGGGCTCGCCGCGCCACAGGGCGTCCTCGACCGCGGCCATCCGAAGCGGGGTGTTGAACTGGGTCTCGACGGTGAGCCCATCCACCATCTGCCGGAGTTCCTCCAGCTTGGACTCGGCCCGCTCGTCACCGTGGGCGACGAGCAAGGGCACCCATCGCGTCAGGCCATAGCGACGCGCCGCCCGACCGGGCGGCTGGAGGGCGAGACTCTCCACCGCAAGCGCGTCAGCGGTGTCCCAATCGCCGAGATCGTACGAGTAGGCAATGCCGTTCTCGCGGATGAAGTGGCCGTAGGTCCGTGAGATGCCGACCTCGTCGGTTACGACGATACCCTCGCGAACGACCTCCTCAGCGCCGTGAACGTCGCCGCAATAGAACTTGGCCTCGCCCAGGTTCACGTAGGCCCGGCCGATGTCGTCGGCATTCGCCACTTCGCGAGCGATCCCGATGGCCGCCTCGAGCGAGGCGATGGCCTCCGAGCAACGGCCCGCCGCGGCGAGGTCGAGTCCCAGCGTGTTGAGGGCGTGGCCCTCGACCTGTCGGGCGCCGACCTCGCGGGCCATCGCGACTGCCTCTTCGCAGATCCGCGTCGACTCCGTCCACCGATCGAGGAGCATGAGGATCTGGCCATAGCCCGACAGCACGCGCGCGCGAGCCGGCGTCGGTGGGTCGGTCGGCATCACCGCCACGGCCTTCTCGTGGAACTCGAGGGCTGCCTCACTCTCGCCGTTGGTCCAGAGCGCCCGGCCGAGTTGCTCGAGCATCGTCCCGACACGGATCGGGTCCGCATCCGGCCCGAGCGCCGCAACGGCCTCGCGTCGGAGGACGACCGATCGGCGGGGGTCGCCGGCCAGCCATGCGGCGATGGCCGCCCGGTCCAGCAACGCGACGCGATCGATCCCGGCCAGCTCCACCGGGTCGTCGATCGTGGGCCACAGCTCGAGAGCATGCTCGTCGTGTCGTCGCGCGTCGGCGAAGGCAAACGCCCTGGCGGCGGCCTCTCCCGCACGGATCGACGCCTCGAAGGCGCGGCGGTCGTCACGTGCGGCCGACCAGTGGTACGCGAGCTCGGCCCAGTGTCCGGCGGCGATCGCGCCGCTGCCCGGACCGCGCTCCGCGAGTGCCTCGGCAAACGCGCGATGGAGACGCTGCCGCTCGCCCGGCAGGAGGTCGTCGTACGCGGCCTCCTGGAGCAGCGCGTGGCGGAACGCATAGTCGCTGTCTCCGCCGCCGGCCGTCTCGGAGCCCGTTACCAGCACCTGGCTCCCCACGGCCGTCCGTAATGCGTCGAGTAGGTCGGCCTGGTCCATCGCGGCGACCCGCGCGAGGAGGTCGTGATCAACCCGCCGACCGGCAACGGCGGCCACGCCGATCACCGCCTGGGCACGCTCGGGCAACGCGACGATCCTGGCCAGCAGGACCTCCCGGAGGGTCGGCGGCAACCGCCCGCCTGCAGCGTCCTCGCCCGCTCCGAGGAGCTCCTCGATGAAGAAGGGGTTGCCGTCGAGCGCCGATGAATCTGTTCGACGAGATCCGATGCGGGCGGCGTGCCAAGAATGGCGGCGAGAAGCTCCTCCGTCTGGGTCGGTTCGAGTCGCCGCAGCTCCACCCGCTCGACGCGTCCGCTCCGGTCGAGCTCGGCCAGCCAGGGCAGCAGCGGGTGGCGGCGGTGCAGCTCGTCGGCCCGGAAGGTCATGACCAGGACGACGCGATCCGCGGCGAGCTGACGGATCAGGAACGCGATCGTCTCGCGGGTGGCCGGATCGGCCCAGTGCAGATCCTCGACGACGAACAGGACCGGGCCGCTCTCGGACAGGCGCTGGAGCACGCTCAGGACAGCGTCGAGCAGCCTTGCCTGCAGCGCCTCCGTCGCGGTGGCGGTATCCGGGGCGGTGGCCGGGCTGAGCGACGGGAACCAGACGAGCGAGGTCCGATCTGGCCGCCCCGACCACTGCCTCCAGGTCGTCGGCGCCCAGCTCGCGAACCAGGCCCCGCAGCGCCTCGACAATCGGGCCGTACGGCACGCCGCCGTCGCCGATGTCGGCGCAGCCACCGACGAGCACCCGCATCCCACGGGCGGAAGCCATCGCCGCTGCCTCCCGGAGCAGACGCGACTTGCCGACGCCGGCCTCGCCCGCCACGAGCTGATGGATCGGCGTGCCGGCTGCGGCGCTTTCCAGGGCACGTTCGATGGCTGCGAGCTCCGCCGCACGTCCCACGAGCGTCGGGCTTACGAGGCGACGAGGCATGGGCCGATGATACGGGCTCTCCATTTGTCGTCCCGCCCCGGGCCGGCGCTATACGGCCGAGCCCTGGAGGATCAGCCGAAGTCGCCCGGCCGTCCGGTTGAAGCGCTCACGAAGGACAACGGGTCGGGCGGCAGCTCCCGCGACGAGCGCCAGGCGGCGCTGGCCTGCGGCCTCGCGGTTGAAGGTATCGATCTGGTGCCTGGCCATCTGCTGGACGAGGATCGCGTTCATTACATCGCTCCGTCCGTGTCGCTCGTTGTTCGAGCTGTCGGAGCCAAGCCTGTCAGTCGAGCTGGCGGATGCCATCGGCCGGTTCGGTGATCCGAACGTCGGCGCGGACGTCATTTTCGATTGCTTCGCCGTTAGGGCCCATCCGAGGACCGTTAGAGGGTGCGTCAGGCTGCCAGCCTGGGCGGTTTCCGCATCGAACGGCGCCGAGTGGCATGCTGGACGGTGATGAAGCGCATGGGGATCGTGCTCACGGTCGTGCTGGTGGTCGTGGGGTGCGCAACCGGCAGGGCCGCCGGGACCGGGGCAGCGGCAACCGCGCCGCGTGGCGCGTCGCTAGCGCCATTGGCTCCTTCCGCGTCGCCTAGGCACGTGACGGTCGCGGGCTCGCCCACCCTGGGTCAGATGATCGGCCAGAAGCTGATGGTCCGGATGGAAGGCACCACGCCAAGCGCCGACCTGCTCGGTCGCATCGGCCGCGGCGAAGTCGGCGGGGTGATTCTCTTCGGCGAGAACATCACGACGGCGAAGGCATTGGTAGCGCTGACCAAGAAGCTCCACGCTGCCGCGGCGGCGGGCGGCCAGCCGCCGCTCCTGATTGCGGTGGACCAGGAAGGCGGGCCCATCAAGCGGATCCCGTGGGCACCGCCGACGATGTCGCCGCCCGAGATGGGCCGGTCCGGAAGTGCGTCGGTCGCCCGCTCACAGGGCGCGAGCACCGGGGTCGCTCTCCACGACCTCGGCATCGACATCGACCTGGCACCCGTGGCCGACGTCCCAGCTTCGACCGCCTCATTCATGTACAAGGCCGGCCGAACGTTCTCATTCGACGCGTCGACCACCACTACGCTCGCCGACGCGTTCGCGTCCGGGCTCGAATCGAAGGGTGTCCTGCCGGCGATGAAGCACTTCCCGGGACTCGGGTACGCGACCCTGAACACCGATTCGCACGTCATGACGATCAAGGCGTCGAAGACTGCCCTGGCCCCCGGTCTGCTCCCCTATCAGACGTCGATCGGCCATCAGATTCCGTTGATCATGCTGTCGAACGCGACGTACTCGGCGTATGACGCGGCCAACGCGGCGGGCTGGTCGAACGCCATCGGAACCTCGCTCCTGCGAGAGGACCTCGGATACACCGGCGTGACCATCACCGATTCCCTGGACGGGACCGCGAAAGCCCGCGGCGTATCGAGCGGCACGCTTGCCCTCAGCGCAGCGAAGGCAGGCACTGACATGATCCTGGTGACCGGCTCCGAGGCGACTACGAGCGCGGTCTACACGACGCTTCTCAACAACGCCCTGAAGGGCTCGATCGCGCGGGCCACGCTCCGTGCGTCGTACGACCGGATCGTCGCCCTCAAGGCCGGCCCCTGACGAACGCCGGGAGCGCATACGCGGCGCGACGTGATCCGATCAGGCGTTATCTTGGCGGTCTCGCAACGGCGTGTCTGGAGGGAGTCATGCGTCCGATCGCGCGCACCTTTCACCTCTTCGTGTCCTGGCTGTTCGTCGCCGGCCTCGTCGCGCAAGTGTTCCTGGCGGGCCTTGGGGTCTTCAGCAGCACGGCTTCGTTCGCAACCCATCGCGACGTCGGCTATTCCCTGTCGCTGATCCCGATCGTCCTCCTCGTCGCCGGGCTGCTGGGCGGACTGGGTCGTCGGCTCGCCCTGATCGCCGTGCTGGAGTTCGTCCTGTTCATCCTGCAATCGGTCTTCGTCGTCATGCGCACGTCGGCGCCGGCCGTCGCGGCGCTCCACCCGTTGAATGGCTTCCTGATCCTCCTGCTGGCAATTGTCATCGCTCGCGAGTCCTGGGCAGCGCGGGCGGCCGCGACTCCCACTCCGACCAGTGGTGCCTGACGTGGACCGGCAGGCGTGGCTGACCGAACGCCGGGCGGCAGTCAAAGCCCAATACAACGACGAAGCGGCGAGCTACGACGCCGAGGAGTCCGCATACCCGGTCCCCCTGCACTCGGCCTTTGTCGAACGACTGCTGGCGACGTGTCCAGCCGACGGTCGCGTGCTCGACGCTCCGTGCGGGACCGGCAAGTACTTCGCCCAGGTTGCCGCTTCTGGTCGGCGGGTCGTGGGCGTCGACCAGTCGGCCGGAATGCTCGCCCAGGCTCGCGCCAAGGAGATAGCTGAATCCCTGGTCGAGGTTGGCCTCCAGGAGCTGCCCTTCAGCGCCGAGTTCGACGGGGCGATGACGATCGATGGGCTGGAGAACGTGCCGCCGGAGGATTGGCCGCTCGTGCTCGCGAACCTGCGGCGCGCGCTCAAGCCGGGGGCGCACCTGTACCTGACGGTCGAGGAGGCTGACGACGCGGAGGTCGCGGAAGCGTTCGAGAAGCAGTCGGCCCAGGGGCTACCGGTCGTGCGCGGCGAGGTTATCGAGGGCGATACCGCCGGTTACCACTACTACCCTGGACGGGACCGAGCCCTCGGATGGCTGGCCGAGGCGGGGTTCAGTGTCGTCGACGAGGACTTCGACCAGCAGGAAGGCTGGGGTTACCGGCACCTGCTGACGCGGGCCGGCTAGCCCGTCAGGTCAGGCCAATTCGCTCGACGAGTGGCGCGAGCGTTCGCATCCACAGCGCAAGCGTCAGACCGCACGCGGCGATCGCCAGGCTGATCGCGAAGACGCCCTCCACGCGAATGCGCATGTGCCGACGGCGCGCGCCACGGCCCTCGAACGGGTCGCGTGGGCTTCCAATTCGTCCCAACATTGGGGTCCTCCAGCTTGTGACGGTCGGTCGCGACCTCGGGGCGCTATCGTCCTCCTCGGCGGGTCCCGTTGACCAGCCGGACCTTAGGACCAAGCCCTGTCTGGTCCAAAATCAGCGACGAGCCGATGTCTGTCCAGAGACGTACGCGGAGCGTGATCTGACCGGGCAACCGCAGAGGCGGGGCGCATGCCCCGCCTCTGCGTGTCGGTTATCGAGACTCGCTAGGAGTCGTCGCTGAACGTGCCTCCGTAGATGTCCGAGTTGCCGAACGTCGGCGGGCACTGGTTGTTCGGGCCTGGCCGCAAGGCTGTCGAATGGGCTGCAGGCAGCTCGGCAGCCGCGGCCCGCTCTCGCGGACGATCGCCGACGATCGGCGTTGCGCCGCCGCCGAGGACGTCCTCGACGAAGGCCTGACGATAGGTGTTGATCGCCGGGCAGACAGCGCCGTTGCGCATGTCGTTCCAGACCGCCGACCCGAAGTCCCGAGTGGCGACGGCGTAGTTGTAGTCACCGAGGAACTCCGACGTCAGCCCGTTCGCACTCGAGGCCCGTCCATCACCAACGGCTCCACGGTGCAACGTCGTCCACGCTCCGATCGCTCCGGTCGTGGCGTTGACCTCGGCGTGTCGAACTACGCCAAGCACGCGGCGAGCCGACGTGGTGTCGTTCCGCCACGGGTCGAGCCAGGCGTTGTAGACGAGGTAGGCGTCGGTGCCATCCGGCGAGATCGCGACCCCGGGGAAGTTGGCCCGGTCGGTGCCGTCGTTCGCATTGATCGGAGCGGAGTACGAGTCACCGCCGTTCGTTGAGCTCACGACGAAGGCCCGCTCCTGGTTCACCCCGGCCCTGTCGTCCGACCAGGTGATGAGGATCTGATCGGTCGCATCGGCTCCAGACGGCGCGCCATTGGCAATGTCGATGCTCGGGAAGGTGTTGGTCCGAGCGCCGGCGATGCCGTCGATCGTAAATCGGCCCTGGGCCGGGTCGAACTGCCCGATTCCGGCCAGCGGCTGGACGATCGCGCGGGGCTTCTCGAAGTTCGCTCCGCCGTCGAAGGAACGCGCCTGGAGGAACACGCCCTGGCGGGTCTTGATGTCAGTGCCGATCCAGACCACGTAGACGACGCCGGCGCTGTCGGTCCGGATCGCACAACCCTGGCGGCCGCCCGTCTGACCGTTGTTCGTGGCCGCCGAGAGCTGCCGCGTTCGCCACGTGTCGCCGCCGTCGGTCGATTGGGCGAAGAGCACGGGTTCCGAACCGGCGGTGCCGCGGAATCCCACGTTGCAGACATAGGCATTGCCGAAGTGCGGGCTCGATTCGGCGTTGTCCGCCCAGACCTGCTCCTTGTCGCTGAACAGGGCCGAATTCTGCTTTGTCACGACGACCGGATCCATCCAGGCGTCGTTGTCGCCGGCGATGGCACCGGCGATGTCGTCGGTTCGGGACACGGCGATGGCGGCCGGACCGTTAAAGGGCTCCCGACCGGGCACCTTCGTCGCGATGTTCGCGTAATAGAGGCGCTCGCCGTTGGCCCAAGCGAACTCGCCGTTCTCGTCGGGCACAGGACCGAAGGCCAGCTCCGGATCGCCGTTTGAAACGAGACCATTTTCAAAGTATTTCGGCAGGGTCCCGATCGGCCCCGTCGGATCGGGCACGCAACCCGTGTCGGTCGCCGGCGGCTGCCCGACTACCGGGTCAGGCTGCCCGAGACAGCTCGGCGTTACGCGTGCCGAATTGCCCGTGTAGGCGGGCTGAATCCAGGTCCGTCCGGAGTCCGTCGAGAACTGGACGCCTGAGAGGCCAACACCCGGGGTGAACGGGCACGTGCGATCGTCGCCCGCGTTGCATGCTTCGAGGTCGATGTTGTCGTTCGCGCCGGCGGCGAGGATGGCCGGGTTGACCGGATTCACGGCCAGGCCGGGTTCGTTCTGCTTGTTCTGCGAGAACAGAGCGTCGTTGCTGCCGACCGTCACCTCCGTTGAGCCGCCAGGTGTGATCGGCACGGCCAGCGCCGAGACCGGCACGAGCAACGTGATCAATGCAGCGGCAGCGACCGCCGTAAGGCGAGTGGTACGCATGACACCTCCCTGTGTCGTCGCATCAGGCGCGCGCACTGGGCGCATCAGGTGCGCGCCGGGCGTTACCTGCTCCCCGAGGCCGCGCGGTCCCCCGCGTCGCGGGCTCGGTCCTTCGCGCCGGATTCTCTACCCCCGCGCCGGAAGTGGCAAACGCGGCGGGTTGGCTAGACGGCGAGCGACTCGAGGTAGCGGAACGCGCGGGCAATGTCGTGGACCGGGTCGCGCGGTTCGTCCTGTTCGGCGATGTACCACTCGACACCGGCGGATCGCGCCGCCTCGACGATCGCCGGGAACGGCAGGATCCCCTCCCCCGCCGGCTCGTCATGCGGCTCCGGGCCCGGCGCGCGGTCCTTCATGTGGAGGAGCCGGACGCGGCCGGCGGTCGCGTCGATCTCGACCACCGGATCCCGGCCACCGACTGACACCCAGTAGACGTCCAGTTCGAGGTCGATCTCGGGCGGGAGCTCGGCGAGCAGGATGTCCCAGATCGTCGTCCCGCCGAGCGGCGCGAACTCGAAGTTATGGTTGTGATAGCCGAGGCGTATGTCGCTCTCGGCAAGGCGGCGAGCGAATCCGCCGAGCGCAGCGGCGAAGCGGCGGACATCGTCGACGGTCTGCCGATCGGCATCCGGCATCCACGGAACGATCAGCCTGGGGCATCCGACCTCGGTCAGCCGATCGGCAACCGCGTTGGCGTCGTCACGAAGGGCTTCGATGCCCTCGTGCGCGGCCACGACCCGCAGCCCCGCCTCGTCAAGAAGGCGCGGCAGCTCGCCCGGGCCTGTCGCTGGCAATCCGGCTAACTCGACCGACTTGTAGCCGGCCGCCGCCACCGCGCGTAGCGTACCCGCGAGGTCGTCCGCCGCAAGCTTGCGCACGGTGTAGAGCTGGAGAGCGATCTGATCGTGTTGCATACGGTGACGATAGGTCATCTGAACCGCGTCGATGTCGTAGCCTCCGGACATGAAACGGCTCGGCATTGGAATCGTCGGAACCGGCAACATCGCGGGGGGCTACGCGCGGGACGCCCTCACCCACCCTGAGATCCGTCTCGTCGCCGCGACGGACCTGGATCCGGTCAGAGCCGCGGCGTTCGCCAAGGAGCACGACTGCCGAGCCCACGCCTCGCTCGACGACCTCCTCGCCGACGACGCCGTCGACATCGTCGTCAATCTGACGGTTCATCACGCCCACTACGAGGTGACGAAGCGAGCCCTCGAGGCCGGCCGTCACGTCTACAGCGAGAAGCCGCTCGCGCTAACGGCCAGCGAAGCGCGCGAGCTCGTCGAGCTTGCCGCCGGACGAAGGCTGCGCCTGGGCTGCTCGCCATCGACGTTCCTCGGGGAAGCGCAACAGACCGCGGCGGCGCTGATCCGCAGCGGCCGCCTTGGACCGGTCCGCGCGGTCTACGCCGAGGTCAACTGGGGCCGGATCGAGACGTGGCACCCCGCCCCGGCGCCGTTCTTCGACGTCGGCGTCATGGTCGACGTCGGGGTGTACCCGCTCACGCTCGTCACGACGATGCTCGGACCGGCGCGCTCGGTCCGGGCGTGGGGCTGGGAGCTCATGCCGGACCGCCGCACCATCGATGGCACGCCCTTCCGGATCGGCAGCCCGGACCTGATCGTGGCGGCCGTCGAGCTCGAGGGCGGGCCGGTGCTGCGACTCACGACGAGTTTCTATGTGGGGCGGCCGGCTAAGCAGACCGGCAGCCTCGAGTTCCACGGTGACGACGCGCTCGCTGGCGCTCGGCAGCTTCCAGGACTTCGACGCCACCGTGGAGGTTGGCGATTACGGCAAGAGCTACGAGCCCGTCGCGCTCGTACGGCCGGGCTACCGCGGGACGGCGTGGGCGCGTGGCGTGGCGGAGATGGCCAGCGCGATCGCCGAGGGCCGGCCCCACCGGGCAAGCGCCGAACAGGCGGCCCACGTCGTCGACATCCTCGAGGCGGCGAGCGAATTCCATCGCCGACGGCGGACGACCGATCGAGATCACGCTCGACGTTCGACGCGCCTCCGCTGCTGCCGTGGGCGACTGGCTGAAGGGTCATGGTGCCCGCGGCGTGCCCGCGGCGCGCGCCGCGGCGGATAATGGCGCCAGTCGCCACGGAGAAGATCCCATGCCCGCCGACAAATCGCTCCCCGGAACGCTCAAGCGCTCTCCGAAGAAGGCCCAGGAGACCTGGCTCAAGACTCACGACAGTGCCGTCGAGCAGTACGGCGACGGCGAACGTGCCCATCGGACGGCGTTCAAGTCGCTGAAGCACTCATTCGAGAAGGTCGACGACCACTGGGAGCGGAAGGACGAGAAGGGCCCATCAGACCCACGCTCGACTCACCGCGGCAAGGCCGCGCGCGACGGCCGTGGCGAGGCGCTTGGCGGCGTCGACTACCTCGGGCACACCAAGGACGAACTCTACGAGCGAGCGCGGAAGCTCGGCGTGGAGGGCCGGTCGAAGATGACCAAGCTGGAACTGGCTCGAGCCATCGACCGCAAGCAGGACTGAGCGCCCAGGCGGCGCGTCAGGCGTTCGCCGAACCTTCGGCGTCGCCTTCGCCGTCCTCCTCGCCAATCGGTTGCGCCATTACCGTCTTGCTCAGGTGGCTCGCCTCGACGACCGTCGGCTGGCCGTCTCGGTCCTTCCAGCGTGTCTGGATCTGGACCTCCTCCGTTTCGCCGACGAGCCGGAGGATGACGTTGTAGCCCGACCCGCCGTGCTCGACCGACTCGACCGTCGCCTCGGTCGACGGCAGCGGTAGGAGGGCGATCACCTCGCCGAGGTTCCGCCGCAGCTCATTGCTGAAGTCCTGGGTTGCCCGGTCGATGTCACCGGCCACCAGCGCGTCGCACACGGCCCGCGCGTGCTCGCGAACGGTCTGTTCATCCATGGCCGTACTCTACCGAACAGGCCGATCAATTTCAGCGAAGTCGGCCAAGTAGGGTCACGACGTGATCGCGGCGGCCTTCCGCAGGCCGAGGTAGTGGTCGCGCTGATCCTTGTCGAAATGCTCCATCGCGCTGCGCAAGGCGGTCCGTGGCATGGTCGCCGCGTGGGCATCGAGAAATTGCATGAGTCGCTGGCGATCGTGTCTCCCGGCCTCTCGAAGCGACCAGCCGGCGGCCTTGTGAATCAGGTCCTGGTCGTCGTGGAGGAGCAGTTCGGCGATCCTGAACGCGTCGTCCACCTCGCCGCGGCGGATGAACGCCATCGTGCTCAGGGCGGCCGTCCGGCGCTCCCAGATGTTCGATGAGCGGGCAAGGTCGTAGAGCACGTCGCGCGGCTTGTCGACCAGGTAGCGCCCGACCACGTCCCAGGCGCCAAGGTCGACGAGGTCCCAGTTGTTGATCCGATCCATGCTCCGCAGGTAGAGCTCGAAGAGTTCTTTGCGGCGGTGATCGGTCGTCTTCTTGCCCTTGGCCTGGTTGGCCATGATCTTGACGCCGCCGGCGCGAACCTCGTGGATCGGGTCGGCGAGCAGCCGTTCGATCTCGTCGAGCTCCATCTCCTTGAACTCGTCGCTGAGGGCGAAGACCTGGCCCATCCGGACGCCCATGAAGACGTCGCCTTCGCCGTACTCCCCTTCGCCCGTCTTGAAATAGCGCTGGACCTTCGCGAGCTCGATGGCGGACTGGTGGCTCGACAGGCGCTTGACGTACTCAGCTGCCGTGAGGGTCGTCGACATCAGCTAGTGGCGGGAGCTTCCTGGAGGACCCAGCCGTTGCCGTCGGGGTCGTTGAAATGGACGAACGAGTTCCAGTCGCCGCCCTTGCCATCGGCCCATCCACCGCCATCGAAATGTCGGACCGGGGTGCACTCGACGCCCCGCTCGACGAGCTCGTTCCTCGCCGCTTCGATGTCGGCGACGACGATCTGCACGCCCTGGAGCGAGCCCGGCGCCGAGTCGAACTCCAGCGTCCCGACCATGATCGAGCAGCCCGAACCCGGAGGCGTCAGCTGGACGAGGCGGGTCGTCTCGTTCGGTTGATGGTCGAGGTCGACGACGAACCCGCACTGTTCGCTGTAGAACCGTTTGGCCCGCTCGATGTCGGATACCGGCACCGGGATGAGCTCGATCTTCCAGTCCATGAACGCTCCCTCTGTTCCTGGGAATCTGCCTACTTCTGCTGGATCGCCCAGTCGTTGCCGTCCGGGTCCTTGAAGAAGGCGAAGGAGTTGTACGGGCCGCCTGGGCCGTCCTGCCACTCGCCGTTGTCGATGTGCCGAACGGGCGTGATGTCCACGCCGCGGCCCGCGAGCTCCGCCCGCGCGCTGGCGATGTCGGGGACGGACAGCTGGAGACTCGGCCGGAACCCGGCGGCGGACTCGGTGACGATGATGGGACCGATGGTGACCGAGCATGTCGAGCCGGGCGGCGTCATCTGAACGACCCGGAAGTTGGGCGCCGGAGTCGAATCGGCGTCGACCACGAAGCCGCACTGCTCGCTGTAGAAGGCCTTCGCCCGATCGACGTCGCTGACCGGGACTACTACGACTTCCAGCTTGTAATCCATGACGTGGTGTTCCTCTTCGTCTCGTGTTGTCAGGTAACCGGGACCAGCCGGGCGACGAGCTCTTCCAGGCGTTGGTAGCCCTGGTCCATGCCGTTCGCCATGCCGCTCGAGACGGTCGCGTCGCGGTCCTCCACCGACTGGTAGACCGAGTGCACGCGTAGCGTCGTCCGACCGTCCTGCTCCTCGAACGTGAGCGACGCCAGCGAGACGTGGCCCGGAGCGCCCTCGAACTCGAACGTCTGGAGCATGCCGTCCGCCGACTGGTCGCCGTGGAAGACGCCATGGAACCCGTACTCGTTGCCGTCTGCGTCCCGCTGGCGTGTACCGCCAGGCGCCGCCATCCCGTACATCCCAGCGATCGACCGTCATCGCGAACCGACCAGGACCGAGCCATTGCACGAGCAGCTCGGGATCCGTGTGGGCGCGGAAGAGGAGGTCGCGCGGAGCGTCGAACTCCCGGGCAGTGTCGATGAATGGGACCCCGGGCTCCGCCGTGATTTGCGTCTTCACCGTGCTCTCTCCTCTACTCGATTGATGACGATTCGTCCGCCTGGGATCGTTTCAGCGCCGCGAGCAGGGCGTCGAGGCGGTCGTAGCTCTCGTCCCAGTACGCCTGGTAGCGAGCGAGCCAGGCAGTCGCCTCCCGGAGTGGCTCGGCCTCGAGGTGACTGAGGCGGGCGGTTGCCCGGCGGCTGCGCGAGATCAGGCCCGCCCCCTCCAGCACCTTCAGGTGCCGGGAGATGGCCGGCTGCGATACGGGGAACGGCGCGGACAGCTCCGCGACCGACCGGTCGCCGTCGGTCAGTTGGGCGAGGATGGCGCGCCTCGTCGGATCCGCGAGAGCGCCGAAGACGGAACTCAGTTGATCAGCTGGCATTCATAACCACATCGTTATGGAGTGATGCGGTCATTAAAGCCGTGCCAGTCCGGCTTGTCAACCTCGGAGCGGCCGAGAGCGCCGGCCGCGCGACGCGAGGGGCTACGCCATAGGCGTGAGGCGCACCATCGGAATCACCCGGCCGGTCTGCTCCGGATAAGCGGCGAAGTGCGGGTTCATCGCGACGTGCTGCTCCCAGAGCCGGTCGCGGTCGGCTCCGTCGGCGACGGTCGCTCTGGCGCGGAATGTCCTTCCTTCGGCCTCGACCTCGACATCCGGGTTGGCCGCGACGTTGGGCAGCCAGCTTGGATTGGTCGGTGCACCGCCCGCCGACCCGGCCACGACGTAATCGTCGCCGTCTCGGGAGAACGTCAGGATCGCCCGCCGCGACTCCCCCGTCCTTGCGCCCGTCGAGGTCATGATCAGCAGCGGGTGGCCGGCCAGTGGCCCTGTAGTCACCGCTCCGTCGTGCGCTCGGATGTCGGCGATGAGGTCGTCCTCCCACTTCGCGGCAGCGTCGTCGGTCATCGATCGTCTCCCTGGTGTTGCGTGCCCCGCCGGTGAGGCTGCGTCTGTTGCGTCAGCAACGATCTCACGATCGACGGGAACGTGCAGGCGGCGCGACCGAACCGGGCTTCGACTACCAGACGTCGCCCGGGCGCCACTCGCAACTGATCGGCGCGGTCAGGTCGAGGGGCGGCGACTGAGGCGTCGGGAGCACCATGAGGTAGCCGTCGTCCTCGGGCGTCCGTCGCGGGCCCTCGCTCGTTCTCACGAACGACGGTCCCGTCCAGATGAGCCAGCCCTGCCGTTCGTAGAACCGCTGACGGCCGGTGCCGAGGGCCCCCAGCTCGAATCGGTCCTTGATCAAGGAGCTGACGTCAGCCATGACCAGCGAGCCGAAACCGGCCCCCTGGCGATCCGGCGCCGTCGCGACGGCCTCGACGTACCCGGTTCGCAGCGGACGGCCGTCGACGTGGAGCTCGCGCTCGACGACAGATGCGTGGGCGATGACCTCGCCGCCGAGGTCCAGTACGAAATGGACGCCGCCGACGGCATGGTCCCAGTCGTCGTCGTTGAACCGTTCTTCCTCGTCGGACCCGAAGGCGCGCTCGAGCAGGACGCGGATGGCCGCGATCTCTGGCGGTGTGAGGTCACTGGTACCCAGCCTTCGCAGTCGGGGTTGCTCGGGATCGGCGCGGGCCCGCTCAACCGCCGCTTCCCGCGTCGTTGTCTTCGGCGCGGCGCTCGCCACCCTGGGCCGGTGGTTGCCAGGCGTACTTCTCGTAGCGGAGCTGGCGTTGGGTCAGCTCATCGAGACGCTCCTGTTCGGCCCGGAGGACCTCGAGCTCGTGCTCGCGCTCCGCGGCCTCGAGCTCCGCCGGATCAGGGGGAGCGGCGTCGGGCGCGTCCGTTCGGGTCTTGTTACCGCCAAGCAGGCGCCTCAGGAATCCCATGTTGTCCGCGTCCTCGTACTCAACAACTCAGCTATCGGCGCCCCCGTCCCGGTTCACGTCGATCATCTCGCGGGCGAACGCAGCGAGCTGCGGAAAGAGCCGTTCGCCCTCGGGGTGCGACATGACCCCAAGGAGGATCCCCTCGCGCGCGCCCGGGATGTCGATCTCGTCCGACGGACTCGGGGTGCCGATGACGCTGAACGGGCTCGATCGGCCGGGAATCCGCGAGCTTCGAGCCGGCTGAAATGCCTGCCCGACCGAGCCGATGAGGTCGCCCGATTCGTCGACGATGAGCGCGTTCAGGACGGCGAGGGGCTCCCCGGTCGGTTGGACGCCCGTAGAGGCGAACGCGAGCACGCCGTACTGACCAGGCTCGACGTTGCCGCCGACGATTCCATACAACTGGAGGAGCCGCTCGGGCGTGATCTCGGTCGCAAATCGCATGAGGTTGCGCTGGCCACCCTGCACGGCGATGCCGAGTGGCACCAGGTCCTCGCCGTCCTCGACCGACCAGGCCGCCTGGGCCAGGGCAAATCCGGCCAGACGGAACGCCTCGGCCTGCGCGATCGCGGCGTCTTCGCCGCTCATGCGGTCGCGTCCGTTTCGGCCATTCGCGCCTGCACCAACTTCGTGACCAGGGCGTCCGGCGGTGGAGCGCCAGGAGCGAAGCGAACCGTGCCCTTCGATGTGTCGTAGGACGCCAGTTCGTCGCGGTGGGCCTCCATCACGGCCGGGCTCTGCACGTAGAACGAGCAGTGGTTCTTCGCGGCGCCGAACGATACGAGGGGCCGGCCGCGGTACTTGAAGGCGGGGACGCCATAGCTGATCGACTCGACGGCCTCCGGGGCCGCGGCCGCGATCGTGCGGCGGAGAGCCTCGAGCGCGGTCCGCGCGTCCTCGGGGAGCGCGGCAAGAACGTGGTCGACTTCGGTTGACGGCATCGGGTCATGACCTCCGCGATGACTGTAGCCACATCGCGATTGGGCCGCATACGTCATCGGGAGTGTTGCTCGACCCGGACTAAATCGCTACCCGACCTGACCGTTCGGCACAGTACGTCGGCCGTCGACCACCACCACGATAGGCCTGTCAATCAGCAACCGCCCCGCGCCCGCGTCCAGTACGGAGCTTCGATGTTCAGGACTATCATCCGCCACTTCCCACGGGTCGCCGGGCTGGTCATCGGATTTGTGCTGATCGCCGGACTTTCGCCGGCCGACACCGACGCCGCGACGCCGTACAAGCTGGACGTCTACTTCGGCAGCGGGTATGAGCGCCAGGTCGACAACCGGACGTGCACCGCCGCTTCGGCGGCCATGATGCTGAACTTCATCGCCGGCAGGGATCTGGGCCTCAGCCAGATGAGCATCCTGAACTACGAGCAGCCGCGCGACGCGCTGAACGACAAGAAGCAGCGCGGCTCCGACCCGCTCGGCTGGTCGAAAGCGCTGACCTACTTCGCTTCCCGCACGGGCAAGTCATTCACGTACAACTGGGAGGCCTACGCCTCCGAGGGCGCTGCGCTCAAGCGGGCCGCAAAGCAGATCGCCGTCACGCGCAAGCCCGTCGGGCTCGCGATCATGAACGGTCGTCACGCGGTCGTCATGACAGGCTTCGAAGCGAGTCGCGACCCGCTGCTCGGGGATTTCACGCTGACCCATGTCTGGATCAGCGACCCGAACGGTTCGAGCCACACGCGGTATACGGCTGCTGGAAGCCCACTCAACCCATACCTCGAGCTCGATGCGACGCCGGCGTACGACAAGGCCTGGTACAAGAAATACGTGATCGTCGTACCGCAGGGGACGTACACGCCGCCTGTTGCGCCGGGCCCGGCCCCGACCGCGACCCCGCGTCCCGTCGGCATGGTGGTCCCGCTCCGCTAGTCGGCCGCTAGCCCTCGACGAACACGACGTCGAGGCGTGCGCGGGCCGTGGACGCCCTCGACCCGCTGCAGCTCGATGTCGCTGGTCGCCGACGGGCCGCTGATCCACGTCTGCGGCCGGGTCGGGTCGAGGCGTGCCAGCGCCTCCGGCACGGTGCCGACGACCTGGCTCGCCATGACGACGCAGACGTGGAGGTCGGGCAGCAGGCTGAGCGCCCGGCGGCCCTGGTCCGGCCCGCGCGTCGAGCACGATCGTGCCGGTCTCGGCGATCGCCACGGCGCAGCCGGTGATGACCCCGTCGAGCCGATCGAGCTCGCCGAAGCGTCAGCGGCGGGTCGTCGCCGACGCGCTCGACGTCGGCTCGCGGCGAGCCACGCGTCCGGGACGCCCGTCGGGCACGGCGAGGCGCGTCGCGCCGCGCGCGGCCAGCACCGCGGCGACGGCGGCGGGCAGGCTCGCCGCGAGTCGTCCGATGGACGGTCGCCCGGTAGTCGCCGACGCGCTCGACGAACAGCTCGTGCGATGTCCGTCGCCGGCGGGAGCGCCGTTCGTAGTCGCGCGGGACGCGACGGCGGCGCCGGTCGTCGGCGAGCGCGGCGCGGATCCGCCCGAGGACGGCGTCGCGCGGCCGTCGCGGCGTCGAGTCGCCATCAGCCCTCGCCCGTCCCGTCCGCCGTCGGTGCGGCGCCACCAGGCCCGGAACGATTCGCGCGCCGGGCGCCTTGAGGTCGCGGGCGCGGAACCAGGCCCCGACCGGGCCCGGGCCGCGCAGCCGCCGAGCCGACCGCGCCGCCCGAACGACGCGCCCGGCAAGCCCGGCGGCCCGCTCGGCCAGGCCGAGCCGCCGCGGCGTCCGCAGCGTCCACGCCGCGGCCCCCATCGCCGACGGCCTCGGCCGTCGGCAGCGCGGTGGGTCGCCTCGGACTGGCGGACGACCTGGCCGCGCAGGTGGACGAGGACCTCGGGGATGTCGATCCGGACGGGACAGACATCGAAGCAGGCGCCGCACAGCGACGAGGCGTACGGCAGCGACGCCGTCTGCTTGTCGACCGGGTGCTTCGCGATGCCGCGCAGCTGCGGCGTCAGGATCGCCCCGATCGGTCCCGGGTAGACCGAGCCGTAGGCCTGCCCGCCGGTCCGCTCGTAGACCGGGACAGACGTTGAGGCAGGCCGAGCAGCGGATGCAGCGCAGCGCCTGGCGGCCGGTCGTGTCGGAGAGGACGTCGGTCCGGCCGTTGTCGAGCAGGATCAGGTGGAACGCCTGCGGGCCATCGCCCGGCGTCACGCCCGTCCAGATCGACGTGTACGGGTTCATCCGCTCGGCGGTCGACGAGCGCGGCAGCAGCTGGAGGAAGACCTCGAGGTCGCGCCAGGTGGGGACGAGCTTCTCGATGCCCATGACCGTGATGAGGACCTCGGGCAGGGTCAGGCACATCCGCCCGTTGCCCTCGGACTCGAGGACGACGACCGTGCCGGTCTCGGCGACCGCGAAGTTGGCGCCGGAGACGGCGACCCGTGCGCGCAGGAACTTCTCGCGCAGGTGCAGTCGGGCGGCCTCGGCCAGCTCGTGCGGGTCGTCGGTCAGGCCGGTCGGGCGCCGGCCGGCCGACGCGGCCCATCTCGTCGAGGAAGATGTCCCGGATCTCGGTCCGGTTGCGGTGGATCGCCGGGACGAGGATGTGCGACGGCAGGTCGTGGCCGAGCTGGACGATCATCTCGGCGAGGTCGGTCTCCCAGACGTCGATGCCCTCCTGAGCCGGAGCGCCTCGTTGAGCTCGATCTCCTGGGTCGCCATCGACTTGACCTTGACGACCTCGGTCGCGCCGTTGGCCCGGACGATCCCGGCGACGATCGCGTTCGCCTCGGCCGCGTCGCGCGCCCAGTGGACGATGCCGCCCGGCGGCGGTCACGGCGCGCTCGAGCTGCTCGAGCAGGGCCGGCAGGTCGCGGAGGACCTCGTCCTTGATCGCCGCGCCGGCGAGGCGGAGCGCCTCCCAGTCGGCGCGCTCGGCGACGGCCGCGGCTCGTTTCGTCCGGATCGTGGCGGTCGCGCGGCCGAGGTTGGCGCGGAGCTGCTCGTCGGCCAGCGCGCGCCGCGCCGCCTCGGGGAACGGCGGGGTCCCGGCGAAGCGTCGGCTCGGGCGCGGTCGCGCCGCGGGGTCGGCCGGCCGGCTCGGCCGACGCGTCACGCCGTCGCGTCCCGGTCGTCGGCCAGGATCTCGGCGAGGTGCATGACCCGGACCGGCGACCGACGCCGCGACAGCAGCCCGCCGATGTGCATGAGGCACGACGTGTCGCCGGCGGTCAGGACCTCGGCGCCGGAGCCGAGGACGTCGTCGACCTTGTCGAGGCCCATCGCGACCGAGGTGTCGGCGTTCTTGACCGCGAAGGTCCCGCCGAACCCGCAGCAGGCCTCGGACCGCGGCAGGTCGACGAGGGTCAGGCCGTCGACCGCGGCGAGCAGCCGGGTCGGCCGATCGCCGACGCCGAGCAGGCGCGTCGAGTGGCAGGTCGGATGGAACGCGACGGTGTGCGGGAACCGGGCGCCGACGTCGGTGACGCCGAGCACGTCGACGAGGAACTCGCTCAGCTCGAAGACCCGCGGCGAGACCGCGGCGACGCGCTCCGGCGAGCGCCGCGTCGTCGCCGCGCTCGGCCGCCAGCTCGCGCCACGAGCGGGTGGTAGCGACGGACCATCGAGGCGCACGATCCCGACGGCGTGACGACGGCGTCGTAGCCGGCGAACGCCGTCGACGAACCGCTCGACGAGCGGGATGCAGGCGTCCTGGTAGCCGGAGTTGAAGTGCATCTGGCCGCAGCAGGTCTGCTCGGCCGGGAACGTCGACGTCGTGGCCGAGCCGCCGGAGCAGCGCGGACCATCGCCCGCCCGACCTCCGGGAACAGCAGGTCGTTGTAGCAGGTGATGAACAGCGCGACGCGCATCCCGGTCAGGCCTCCGCGTCGGGCGGCAGCCGTCCGCGGCTCGTAGCGGCGGATGTCCTGGGTGCGCCCGGACCAGCGCCCGGAGCGTCTCGAGATCGCCGCCGAGCAGGCCGCGTGCCCGGGCCTGGACGAGGACGTTGCCGAGCGCCGTCGCCTCGACCGGGCCCGCCAGACACCGGCAGCCCGCAGGCGTCGGCGGTGAGCTGGCACAGCAGCGTGTTGCGCGCCCCGCCGCCGACGAGGTGGACGACCTCGCACGGCCGGCCCGGACAGCGCGCTCGCGTCCCGGACCGTCCGGCGCGTACGCCGCGGCGAGGCTGTCGAGGATGCAGCGGACGACGCGCCGGCCGCGGTCCGGCGGCGGCGCTGATCGGTGCCGCAGGCAGGCGTCCGCGATCCGGGCCGGCATGTCGCCCGGCGGCAGGAACGACGGCGTCGTCCGGATCGATCGACGCGGACCGCCGGCCGGCAGCTCGCGCGGCGGCGATCAGCAGCGCCGGCAGGTCGACTCGGGCGCTGCCCTCGAGCTCCCAGGTCCGGAGCGACTCCTGGAGCAGCCACAGGCCCATCACGTTGCGCAGGTAGCGGATCCGGTCGTCGACGCCGCCCTCGTTGGTGAAGTTCGCGGCGCGGCTCTCCTCGGTCAGGATCGGGCCGCTCGAGCTCGACGCCGACCAGCGACCAGGTCCCGCACGCGATGTAGGCGAACGGCACGTCGCCGGCCGCCGGCACGCCGACGACCGCCGAGGCCGTGTCGTGCGATCCGACGAGCGTCAGGAGCGTCTCCGGCGCGAGCGCCGGTCTCGCGCCGGACGTCGTCGCGCGAGCGGCCCGATGACGTCGCCCGGGCGCGCGCGAGCGGCGGCGAACAGCGCCGCGCGGCAGGCCGAGCGATCGCGATCAGCTCGTCGTCCCAGACCCGCCGATGGACGTCGAGCAGCGCCGGTCGTCGAGGCGTTCGTGCCGCTCGGCGACGCGAACGCCCGACAGCCAGAAGCCGAGCAGGTCGGGGATGAGCAGCATCGTCCGGGCGGCCGTCGAACGCCGCGATCGCGCGAGCGGCCGCGAGCTGGTAGATCGTGTTGAACGGCAGGAACTGGAGGCCGGTCCGCGCGTAGAGCTCGGCCGGCGCGATCGACGTCGTGGACCGCCGCGACGGCCGCGGCCGTCCGGCTCGTCGCGGTAGTGGAACGGGTTGCCGAGCAGCGATCCCGGCCTCGTCGAGCAGGCCGTAGTCGACGCCCCACGAGTCGATCCCGATGCTGACCAGGCCGTCGGCCGGCCGCGGCGCCGCCTCGCGCAGAGCCCGGCGAGGACCTCGCGGTAGAGCCGCAGGATGTCCCAGTGGAGCCCGTCCGGCAGTCGGACCGGGTCGTTCGGGAAGCGGTGGACCTCGGTCAGCTCGAGCTCGTTCGGGGCCGACCCGGCCGACCATCACCCGGCCGCTCGACGCGCCGAGATCGACGGCCGCGACGAGCCGGCCGGTCACCGCAGGAACGCCGCCGCGACACCCGCGTCGACCGGGATGTGCAGGCCGGTCGTCTGGCTCAGGTCGCCGCCGGTCAGGGCGAAGACCGCGGCCGCGACGTGCTCGGGCAGGACCTCCCGCTTGAGCAGCGTCCGCTGGGCGTAGAACTCGCCGAGCTTGTCCTCGGGGATCCCGTAGGTCCGCGCCCGGTCGGCGCCCCAGCCCTTGGCGAAGATCCCGGAGCCGCGGACGACGCCGTCGGGGTTGACGCCGTTGACCCGGATCCCGTACTGCGCCGAGCTCGGCGGCGAGCGAGCCGGACCTGGTGGGCCTGGTCGGCCTTCGACGGCGCCGTAGGCGACGTTGTTCGGCCCGGCGAAGAGCGCGTTCTTGCTGACGATGTAGACGAGGTCGCCGCCCATCGCCTGGTCGATCAGGATCCGGGCGGCCTCGCGCGACACGAGGAACGAGCCGCGGGCCATCACGTCGTGCTGGAGGTCCCAGTCGCGGACGCGTCGTCTCGAGCAGCGGCTTGGAGATCGACAGGCCGGCGTTGTTGACGACGAGGTCGACGCCGCCGAAGGCGAGCACGGCGCGCTCGGAACGCGTCCGCGATCTGCGCCTCATCGGTCACGTCGGCGACGACGCTGATCGCCGTGTCGGTGCCCGCCGAGCTCGCGGCGCGACGGCCTCCGCGCTGTCCGGCGTCGATGTCGGCGACGACGACGCACGCGCCCTCGGCCGCCAGCCGGTGGGCGATCGCCTTGCCGATGCCGGACCCGGCGCCGGTCACGAACGCGACCCGCGCGGCCAGCGGCTTCGGGCTTCGGCATCCGCGCGAGCTTCGCCTCCTCGAGCGCCCAGTACTCGATCCGGAACTTCTCCGCCTCGGGGATCGGGCCGTAGGTGGAGAGCGCCTCGGCGCCGCGCATGACGTTGATCGCGTTGACGTAGAACTCGCCGGCGACCCGCGCGGTCTGCTTGTTCGGCGCCGAACCAGAACATCCCGACGCCCGGGACGAGCACGATCGCCGGGTCGGCGCCGCGCATCGGCGGGCTGTCGGGCGTCGCGTGGCGCTCGTAGTAGGCGCGGTAGTCGGCGCGGTAGGCCTCGTGGAGCTCGCGCAGCCGGGCGACGACGTCCTCGAGTCGGCGCGGTCGGCGGCAGGTCGAGGACCATCGGCCGGACCTTCGTCCGCAGGAAGTGGTCGGGGCACGACGTGCCCGAGCGCGGCGAGGCGCGGGTGCTCGGCCCGGCGCGAGGAAGTCGAGGACGACGTCGCTGTCGGTGTAGTGGCCGACCTGCGGGCGGTCGGTCGAGGCGAGGCCGCGGACGAGCGGCAGCAGCGCGGCCGCCCGGGCGCGCCGCTCGGCCTCGGGGAGCGGCGCGAAGCCGGCGATCGGTCGGCCCGAACGGCTCGGGCCGGCCGTCGTCGGCGATGAACCGCTCGGCGGTCCGGATGATCTCGAGCGAGCGCGCCTCGCACTCCTCGGACGTGTCGCCCCAGGCGGTGATCCCGTGGCCGCCGAGGATCGCGCCGATCGCCTCGGGTTCGATCGCGCCGGATCGCGGCGATGTCGAGGCCGAGCTGGAAGCCCGGGCGCCGCCAGGCGACCCAGGCGACGCGGTCGCCGAAGCAGCGTCGGGTCAGCGCCTCGCCGTCGGCCGCGGTCGCGAGGGCGATCCCCGAGTCGGGATGGAGGTGGTCGACGTGGGCGGCGTCGACGAGGCCGTGCATCGCCGTGTCGATCGACGGCGCGGCGCCGCCGCGACCGTGGAGGCAGTAGTCGAAGGCCGCGACCATCTCGTCCTCGCGCTCGACGCCCGGGTAGACGTCGACGAGCGCGCGCAGCCGGTCGAGGCGCAGGACGGCGAGGCCGGCCTCGGTGAGCGTGCCCGAGGTCGCCGCCCGAGCCCTTGACCCACAGCAGCTCGACCGGCGCGCCGGTCGCCGGATCGATCCCGGTCGCCCTTGGCCGAGGTGTTGCCGCCGGCGTAGTTCGTGTTCCGCGGGTCCGCCCCGAGCCGGTTCGAGCGCTCGAGGAGCGCGGCGCCACGGCGAGGTCGATGTCGGGCGTGACGGAGCTCGACGCTCATGCGCCCCACCCGGCCTGCTGCCCGCCGACCCGCTCGGCGACGATCCGCTCGCCGTAGCCGGAGCGGGCGTAGGCGCGCCATCGGGTCGGGATCGAGGCCCAGGTCCGCTCCGGACGTCGGCGAGCAGCGGCCGGACGTCGGTGTTGTAGGCGTCCATCAGGACGGCGTTCGCGCCGAGCACGTCGCCGCGTGCCTGGGCCGTCGGCGAGCGCCGTCGGCGTCGACGAGCAGCGCCTTGGCGGTCGCCTCCTGGACGTTCATCACCGACCGGATCTGGCCGGGGATCTTGGGCTCGATGTTGTGGCACTGGTCGAGCATGAACGCGACGCCGGAGTCCGGCATCGAGCGCCGCCGGCCCGGACGACCTCGTGCATGATCCGGAACAGCTGGAACGGGTCGGCCGAGCCGACCATCAGGTCGTCGTCGGCGTAGAACCGCGAGTTGAAGTCGAAGCCGCCGAGCCGGTCGGCGCGGAGCAGCGACGCGACGATGAACTCGATGTTGGTGCCCGGCGCGTGGTGGCCGGTGTCGACGACGACCTGCGCCTTGGGCCCGGCGGCGACGCACTGGATGTAGGCGGTCCCCCAGTCGGGGACGTCCATCGTGTAGAACGACGGCTCGAAGAACTTGTACTCGAGGAGCATCCGCTGGTCCGGCCCGAGCCGGGCGTGGACCGCGGCGAGCGCCTCGGCCAGGCGGTCCTGGCGGGCGCGGATGTCGTCCTGGCCGGGGTAGTTCGTCCCGTCCGAGAACCACAGCTTGAGGTCGCGCGAGCCGGTCGCGTCCATGATGTCGATGCAGGCGAGGAGGTGGTCGAGCGCCTTCCGGCGGACGCGCGGATCCGGGTTGCAGACGCTGCCGAGCATGTAGTCGTCGTCCTGGAAGACGTTCGAGTTGATCGTCCCGAGGCTGACCCCGAGGTCGGCGGCGTGGCGCGCGAGGGCGGCGTAGTCGTCGACCTTGTCCCACGGGATGTGCAGCGCGACGGTCGGCGCGACGCCCGTGAAGCGGTGGACCTGGGCCGCGTCGGCGACCTTCTCGTACGGGGTCGCGCGGCACGCCCTTCTGGGCGAAGACCTTGAACCGCGTCCCGGAGTTGCCGAACGCCCAGGACGGCAGCTCGATCCGCTGGGCTCGCAGCGCCGCGACGACATCCGGGTTGCTGCGACCGCTGGTTGCTGATCACGTCTGCCTCCGTCGCCCTCGCGGGCGGGTCCGTCCGAGCACCCGGTCGACTCGATCGTACGCGTCCGCTGGGCTGGTATCCGACCCGGTCGGACGGTGCGCGAGGCGCCGGAGGAGCTGGCATCCGGTGCGCCGCCGACCGGGTCGGGGTCAGCACGGCTCCGACGACGTCCGACGGCTCGCCTGGGAGCGGTCGTCCTGGCCATGCTGCGTAGCCTGCCACAGGTTTCGATTGATTTCAATTACTTTCTTGACATTGCGTTCTCGATGACGTTTACTGTGCCGCCGGCAACCAATCGAAACCCCATCGTGCCCGTCCCGACCGCCTCCGAGGAGAGGCGTGACCGATCCCGCCAGCGCCTCCCCGGGCGACGTCTTCGCCCGCGAGCGCCAGGAGCACATCGCCCGCATCGTCGAGGAGCAGGGGCGCGCGCGCGTCGAGCGATCTGGCGGCCCAGTTCGGGGTCTCGGCCGTCACGATCCGCAAGGACCTCCTCGGTCCTCGAGGCGGAGCGTCGGCTCATCCGGACCCACGGCGGCGCGATCGCCGTCGACCGCGAGCCGACCCGAGCTCGCCTTCGACATCCGCGAGCGCCTGCAGTCGGACGAGAAGGGCCGGATCGGCGCGGCCGGTGCGGCGCTCGTCCACGACGGCGAGAGCATCGTCATGGACGCGAGCACGACGGCCCTGTCCGTGGCCCGCCACCTCAAGGCCCGCGGCGGCTGGAGCCAGCTGACGGTCATCACCAACGGCCTGCGCATCGCCTCGGAGCTCGCCGGTCACCCCGGGATCACCGTCCTGATGCTCGGCGGCCGCGTCCGCTGGGAGGCCCTGTCCGTCGTCGGCCAGCTCGGCGACGGCCTGTTCAGCCGGATCAACGTCCAGAAGGCGTTCCTCGGCGCGGCCGGCTTCACCCTCGAATCCGGGCCTGGCCGACGCGACCGACGAGGAGGCGCAGATCAAGCGCTCGATGGTCGCCGCCGCGCGCGAGGTCATCGCCATCGTCGACCACACCAAGTGGGAGCGCGCGGCGTTCGCCACGTTCTGCCCGACCGACCAGATCAGCGTCGTCCTGACCGACGCCGGCGCGCCCGGACGCGATGGTCCAGGCCCTCGCCGCGCGCGGCATCGAGGTCCGCTCGCTCGGCGCCATCCGAGTCGCACGCCGGCGCGCCGACGGGTCGCACGACGTCGACCACGACGCGTGGTCCGATGACCGCGCCGACGCCCGTGGCCGCCGTCGCGCCGCGCGCCGAGCTGCGCGGCATCTCCAAGCGGTTCGCGGCGACGCAGGCGCTCGACGACGTCTCGCTCGACCTCCTGCCCGGCGAGGTCCACGCGCTGGTCGGCGAGAACGGCGCCGGCAAGAGCACGCTGGTCAAGATCCTCGCCGGCGTCCATCAGCCCGACAGCGGGACGATCCGGCTCGACGGCGGAGCACGACGCAGATCCACGGCCCGGCCCAGCGCCCGCGCGCTCGGGATCGCGGTCGTCCACCAGGAGCCGCGCCTGTTCCCCGACCTGACCGTCGCCGAGAACGTGTTCATCGGCCACGCCCCGTCCGGCCGGCTCGGCACGATCGACTGGGGCGCGATGCGCCGCGCGGCGCAGGCGCTGTTCGAGGAGCTCGACGTCCGGTTCGACGTCGGCGCGCCGGTCCGCGGCCTGTCGATGGCCGACCAGCAGCTGATCGAGATCGCCAAGGCGCTGTCGGTCGAGGCCCGCGTCCTCATCCTCGACGAGCCGACCGCGTCGCTGTCGGCCCACGAGGTCGAGCGCCTGTTCGCGATCGTCCGCCGGCTGCGCGACCGCGGCGTCGTCGATCCTGTTCGTCAGCCACCGCCTCGACGAGGTCTTCGACCTGTGCGACCGGGCGACGGTCTTCCGCGACGGCAGGCACGTCATCACGACCGCCGACCGCCGAGCTCACCACGGCCGACCTCGTCCGGCACATGGTCGGCCGGGCCGTGACGCTCTTCCCGAAGGTCGAGACGCCGATCGGCGACGTCCTCCTCGAGGTCGAGGGGCTGACCCGGGCCGGCGCGTTCCGCGACGTCGCGTTCTCCGTCCGGGCCGGCGAGATCGTCGGCTTGGCCGGGCTGGTCGGGGCCGGCCGGACGGAGGTCGCCCGGGTCCTGTTCGGGATCGACCAGCGCGACGCGCGGCGAGGTCCGGCTGGCCGGCAGCGCCGGTCGAGCTTCGCGAGCCCGTCGGCGGCGATGAACGCCGGCATCGCCTACCTGCCCGAGGACCGCCACCAGGAGGGCCTGGTCCTCGACTTCTCGATCGCCCAGAACGTCACGCTGCCGATCCTGCCGCGCCTGTTCCCGCGCCTGCTGGTCCGAGCGCTCGACCGAGCGCGACGTCGCCGACGAGTACACCGAGCAGTTCCGCGTCCGGATGACCGGCGTCGACCAGCTCGTCGGCGGCGCTGTCGGGCGGCAACCAGCAGAAGGTCGTCCTGGCCAAGTGGCTGGCCTCGAAGCCGACGGTCCTGATCCTCGACGAGCCGACGCGCGGCATCGACATCGGCGCCAAGGTCGAGGTCCACCGGATCATCTCCGAGCTCGCCGCCTCCGGGCTCGGGATCATCCTCATCTCGAGCGACCTGCCCGAGGTCCTCGCGATGTCCGACCGGATCCTCGTCCTGCACGAGGGCCGGATCACCGCCGAGATCCCGCGCGACCAGGCCACCGAGGAGCGGGTGATGTTCGCGGCGACCGGCAGCGCGGACGGCGGCGACGAGCCCAGCCGGCCGCCGACCGGCCGCGACCGGTGCGTCCGATGGCTGAGCGCCGGTCGCGACGACGCGCCGTCGCACACGGCGCGCGCCCGCGGCCAGTGGCTGGCCGCGTCCGATCGCGCGCCAGCGCGAGCTGAGCCTCGTCGCGATCATGCTCGTGCTCGGCGGGCTCGTCTCGCTCTCCGCGCCGCAGTTCCTGACGATCGACAACATCTCGCCAGGTCGCGGTCCTCGCCTCGATCATCGCCATCGCCGCCGTCGGCCAGGCCCTCGTCGTCATCACCCGGAACATCGACCTGTCGGTCGAGGCGATGATCGGGCTGGTCGCCTACTGCGTCGCCGTCACCCTCGAGCTGCACGCGCTCGACGCCGCCGGCCGCGATCGTCGTCGGGCGTCGGGCTCGGGCCTCGTCCTCGGGATGATCAACGGCGTGCATCGTGACCGTCTTCAGGGTCCCGGCGATCGTCGCGACGCTCGGGACGCTGAGCATCTTCCGCGGCATCGACTACCTGATCGCCGGCAGCCACCAGGTCCCGCTGGCGGGCCTCCCGCCGGGCTTCACCGATGCGGCCCGCGACTCGATCCTGGGCATCCCGATCTTCGTCCTGATCGTCGCCATCGTCGTCGTGGTCATCGGGTCGGTGATCCTGCGCTCGACGCGCTTCGGGCGGCAGCTCTACGCGGTCGGCAGCAACCCCGAGGCCGCGGCGATCCTGGGCATCCCGTCCCGCCTGCGTCGTCTTCATCGCGTTCTCCCTGTGCGGGCTGCTGGCGGGCGTCGCCGGCGTGCATGTGGGTCATCCAGTTCGGGACGATCAACGGCACGTCGGCGACGGGCGTCGTCCTGGCCGTCGTCGCCGCGGTCGTCGTCGGCGGCGTCAACATCTTCGGCGGCTCCGGCACGGTCGTCGGCGCCGCCCTCGGCGCGCTCTTCCTCGGCTTCATCGCCAACGCGCTGATCCTCGTCGGCCTGTCGCAGTTCTGGCTGCAGGCCATCTACGGCGTGGTCATCCTCGTCGCGGTCAGCGCGGACGCCCTCATCCTGCGCCGGCATCCAGCGGGCCGCCGCGCGGCGCGTCCGATGACGCGTCGACGCTCGCACCCAGCGACGCTCGTGGACGCCTGCTCGCGCGCTGGGAGACGCTGCTCCTCGTCGCCCTCATCGGCCTGATCGTCGCTCGGGAACCTCGCTGTCGCCGTTCTTCCTGACGCCCGGCAACTTCTCGAACCTGATCGCCGCCCTCATGGAGGTCGCGATCATGGCCCTGCCGATGACCCTGATCATCATCGCCGGCGAGATCGACCTCTCGGTCGAGTCGATGGCCGGCCTGGCCAGCGCGCTCCTCGGCTTCCTCTGGGCGGCCGGCGTGCCGCTTGCGATCGGCGATCCCGGTCGTGCTCGTCGTCGGCGCGCTGGGCGGCCTGCTGAACGGCGCTGCTCGTCGCGCGCGGCGGCCTGCCGTCGCTCGTCGTGACGCTCGGCACGCTCGCCCTCTTCCGCGGCCTGGCCCTGATCGTCCTGGGACCGCGCGGCGTCAGCGACTTCCCGCCGGCGTTCACCGAGCTCGGCTTCGGCCACGTCCCCGGGACGCTGATCCCGTGGCCGTTCGTCATCTTCGCTGTGCTGGCCGTCGTGCTCGGCATCGTCCTCCACCGGACGTGGATCGGCCGCCAGGTCTACGCCATCGGCAAGAACACCGGCGCGGCCCGCTTCTCCGGCGTGCGCGTCGACGCGGGTGCAAGATCGGCCTGTTCGTCCTGTCCGGGCTGATCGCCGCGCTCGCCGGCATCATCCTGACCTCCCGCCTGTCGAGCGCCCGCGCCGACGCCGGCGAGGGCATGACCCTGACCGTCGTGACCGTCGTGCTGCTCGGCGGCGTCAACATCTTCGGCGGGCGCGGGCACGATCCCGGGCGTCGTCCTGGCGGTCCTCGTCGTCGCCGTCATGCAGAACGCGCTCCGGCTCGCCAGCGTGTCGGTCGAGGTCCAGAGCATCGCCCTCGGGCTGCTCCTGATCCTCTCGGTCGTCATCCCCACCTTTGCTCACCAGGCCAAGTCGGCCATCGATCGAGTCCGTGGAGGTCGGCCTCCGCCGGCCGACTCGGTCCCAGTGGTGAGCAAGCGCATCGTAGATACGAGGAGGAGCAGCCTTGAAGCTCAGATCGAGCGGGCGATCGATCGCCCTCGCCAGCGTCGCGGCCATCGTGTTCGCGGCGTGCTCGAGCGGCGGGGCGCGACGCCTCGCCTGGCGGCATCGGCGGCCCCGTCCGGCCTCGTCGGCGGCGCATCGCCGGCCGGCTCGCCGGCCGCCGGCGGCGATCACCGTCGGCTACCTGCCGAAGGACATCGTCAACCAGTACTTCGCCGCGGCGAAGACGGCATCGACAAGGCCGCCGGCGAGACCGGCGGCACGGTCATCCAGGTCGGCCCGAACGAGGCCGAAGGCCGACCTCCAGATCCCGTTCATCACCGACCTCACCACCCAGGGGGTCGAACGCGATCATCATCTCGGCCGACGGCAAGGATGAGGTCGCGCCGGCCCTCAAGGCGGCGATGGCGGCCGGGCATCAAGGTCGTCGGCTTCGACTCGAGCCCGGCCGTCGGCGCCTACGACGTCTTCGTCAACCAGGTCGACTTCAGCGGCGTCGGCGTGAACCTCGCCGACTGGGCCTGCGAGCTCGCCCCGAGCTGCACCGGCGAGATCGCGATCCTGTCGGCGGCCGCCACGGCGACCAACCAGAACGAGTGGATCGAGCTGATGAAGACGACCCTCACGCGAGCGACAAGTACAAGGGCCTCAAGCTCGTCGACACCGTCTACGGCGACGACGACGCCACCAAGAGCACCACGCAGGCCCAGGCCCTGCTCACCAAGTACCCGAACCTCAAGGTCATCGTCGCCCCGACCACGGTCGGCATCCTGGCCGCCGCCCAGGTCGTCAAGCAGGCCGGCAAGTCGGACTCGGTCAAGGTGACCGGCCTCGGGTTCCCGAACGACATGAAGCCGTTCGTCGCGGACGGCACCTCCCCGGTCTTCGGCCTGTGGAGCGTCCCGGACCTCGGCTACCTCTCCTACCAGGTCGCGGCCAAGCTCGTCAGCGGCGAGATCACCGGCACGGAAGGCGAGACCTTCACCGTCCCGGGCCTCAACGACGACAAGCCGTACACGATCGGCACGGACAGCGTCGTCATCCTCGGGCCGGCGTTCCGGTTCGACTCGACGAACGTCAACGACTTCAACTTCTAAGTCCCGCGTTCGACGAACGCACGTCGCGAGCCCCGGAGGCGACGCTTCCGGGGCTCGTCGATTCCGAGGAGGCGCGATGGAACGCGTCGGCTTCACGATGCGGCTCCTGCCGGGCCAGGAGGCCGAATACCGCCGGCGGCACGCCGCCGTCTGGCCCGAGATGCTCGACGCGCTGCAAGGCGGCCGGCTGCCGCGACTACTCGATCTTCATCCGCGGCGTCGGACCTGTTCGCCTACCTCGAGGTCGACGACTTCGCGGCGTTCCGGGCGGCGATGGCGGCGAGCCCCGTCAACGACCGCTGGCAGGCCGAGATGGCGTCGCTGATCGATCCGCTGACCGATCCGGCGACCGGGTTCCACCAGCGTCTCGAGGAGATCTTCCACCTCGACTGAGGCCATTGGCAGGCGGTGGCTCCGCGACCGAAGGTGATTGCCCGTTGGCGAGTTGTCGCCTGACCCACGGCTCGATCAGCCGGCGAGCGACCTCCAGGATGATCACGACCGGCGGCAACCGCAGGTGGGGAATCGAGAGGAGCACCGCCATCAGCGGCGACATGACCGGCAGCGCCATCGTCGAGTAGTGGAACTGGCTCGAGGGCCAGACCGCCGGAACGGCCAGCCAGCGGCCCGCGGCGCGTCGATCGCGAAGGGCGAGGATCAGCTAGGGCGACGACCGTAACCGCGAGCAGGACCGGAAAGTAGAACGCCGACAGCCCCTGCAGCGACTCGTACTCGAGCCGGCTCGAAATCGCCCCGAACTGTCTGAAATAGTCGAACCACAGCCCCGGCGCGACGATGAATGTCGCCGCACTGAAGGCCACCGCCACCGCGATCTGGCGCCAGCGCGCCTCGCCGAACAGGGGGATGAAGGCGTACACCTTCAGCGCCGTTGCCACGGCCGACGCGACCCAGTGATTTGCCACGAGCAGCGCGAGAACGACGAGTTGTGGATTGGCCGAAAAGAGCGCTTCCGCGATCGGTGGGAAGAGGAGCCACCACAAGGGGAACCCGAGCCGACGCAGGGTCCAGATCGTCGCGCCCCACGTCAGCACGACCCAGCCGAACGTAAAGACCTCTTCGCTCACGAGGGCGGCCGGAGCCATGATCACGGTGGTCACCGGCGACCCGGCGTAGTGGTAGGCGAAGCCGCCGACCTCCACGGCCGCATCCCACGGGTTGAGGCCGCTGAGCCAGGCGACGATGCCGCGGTAATAGATCGTCGCGTCGAGCCCGACCGGAAACTGCCGGTCGACGAAGAACGAGATGCGATCGTAGGTGTGCCATGCGAACCAGGCGAAGAGCAGGACGGTGCCGACGCGCCGGGCGACCGCCAGCCGGCGAGCGGCCTCGCGGGTCCTGAGCCGATGCATGGACTCCATGCTGCCCTATCTTCGGGAGCATGGCCCGTCAGTCCTGCCGTTCAGCTGCGTCCGCGTACTTTGGTCAGGGGACGACCGGCCGCTGACCACGGTAGGTTCAGTGAGCCGTCGCTCCCCAGAAGCTTCGGCCCATGCCCCAGCTTCCGATGCCGCTCCAGGATCCGCGCCGGCCGAATCCGCGCGTAGCCCGGCGTGGCTTCCCCGCCGCCGCCCACCCCAGCGGGCGCGTTGGTAGAAAGGATTCCCTTGCGACTGACGATCCCGGGCGCCCGAGCGCTCGTCTCAGTGGCCCTCGCCGCCACCTTGCTCATCTCATCCGCACCGGCGACGCCTGCCGCGGCCGCTGACCCCAGCGAGGCCAGCCAGGTCATCTCGATCGCCAGGGCGCAGGTCGGTGACCCGTGGCGCTACGGAGCCAGCGGCCCCTCCGCGTTCGATTGCTCGGGCCTCGTCATCTACTCCTTCAGGATGGCCGGTGACCTGGCGCTGATCGGCAACGGCAACTACCGCTCCGCATCCGCGCTGTACAAGTACTTCCGCGATCGCGGCAGGACTAGTCGGACCGTCGCGACGCCTGGCGACCTCGTCGTGTGGGGCAACGGCAGCCACGTCGGGATCTACATCGGTGGCGGCAAGGCGATCAGCACCCTCACCAGCGGCGTCCGGATCCATGCGGTGAACGCGGTGACCGCCCCGTTCACGGCCTACCTACGGACGGGCATCTACCAGCTGGAGACGGCAGCGCCGGCGCCTGCGCCGACACCCACGCCGGTCCCGCTCGGATCCGTCGTCGTCAACCGCTGACGATCGGTCAGCCGCTGCCCGGAAGCGTCGCGAAGAGGTCGATGCCGTTGCCGTCGGGATCGTGGACGATCGCGTAGCGCATCCCCCAGAACGCGTCCCACGGTTCGAGGTGGCCCTCAAATCCCGCGGCGACAAGGCAGCGCGTACGTCGCGTCCACGTCGGCCGGGTTGTCGCATGCGAACGCGAGCCCAATTCGCGAGCCGCCTGATGGCGGCGTCCACGAGGGATCGAACGACCAAATCGTCTCGACCGTGTCCCAAGCGATGCGGACGCCCCCTGGGAGGCCCGCCCTCCACGTGCGGCTCGCTGTCGTCGGACGCGGGCAGATCGAAGCCGAGTTCCCGGTAGAAGGCGAGAGAGCGTGCCATGTCGGCGACGACGATGCCGACGACATCAAATCGGGTAGTCATAGCACCAGCTAGGCCGCCCCGAGGTTCAGCGGATCTCGAAGGAGAGAGGTACCTCTCGAGCGATCGTGTCGGTGACCGGGCAATGGGCGACGGCCCAGGCAACGAGCGCCTCGGTCGCCTCGCGGTCGAGGCCGGGCGCATCGATCGAGACGACGACCTTCGTCGAAAGCGCGCCGGCCGGGATCGCCGGGTCGAGTCCAAGGATCCCGTCGGTCGTCCGACTCGCTGTCGACCTCCACCTCGACCGACTCCACCGCTGCACCCGTCGCGGCAGCCCGGATCGCGATCAACGATGCCACGCACGAGGCCGCCGCCGCGCGAAGGAACCAGCCCGGAGAGGGCGCGAGGGCCGTCCCCCCGATCCCCGTCGGCATGTCGGTCGTCATGGACTCACCGCTGGGGCCTGTCACGATCACCACAAGGCCCGACTCGACTCGGGCCCGAGCGAAGGAATCGCGGTATCGCGCCTCGTCAGGATGTGCCGTGAGATAGGCGCTGGCACTAGCGACCGCGTCGGAGATCGACATTCGGAATCCTCTTCCCGTAAGCTTTCGCCAATGACAAACGAGGAGCGCGCAGCGGCATCGCCCACCGGCCCGTCCTGGCCATTGGTGATCCTGCTCGATCCTGCCAGTCCTTGGCCTCGCGCTGCTGCTCGCCGGCCGGAGCTCGACGTCGAGTGGGAGCACCACCCGAGCCACTTCTGGCTCGTGCTCTTCACCGCCGCCGTCAACGTCGCGCTCGCCGTACCTGACCAACGTCGCGGCCGGCCGCTACCGGGATGCGCGGCTCGATCCTGGTCTCCCTGGCCTTCCTCGCGAGCGCCGGGTTCCTCGGGCCTGCACGCGCTCGCGACGCCCGGCGTGCTGCTCGCCCATCCGAACACCGGGTTCGTCGTCGCCACGCCGATCGGGCTGCTGATCGCGTCGGTCTTCGCCGCCGCGTCGGTCAGCCCGCTCGCCGGGCCCCGCGCGGCGACCGTGCTTCGCTGGCGCTCCGTCCTGCTGGGTGGCCTGCGTCGGCTCTCATGGCGCGTCTGGGCGGTCGCTCTCGCTCGCGAACCTGCCGCCTCTCGACGGACCGCCGCCCGCCCAAGGAGGCCGTGGGGCCGCTGACCGTCGTGGCGGCCGTTGCGGTGCCCTCTTCGCTGTTCGCGGCCTGGCGGTATCTGCTGGTGTACCGGCGGCGGCGGTGCACATCGTGCCGCTGATCGGTGGCCGTGGCGTTCGTGCTCCTCGCAGAGGCCATGATCGCGATCGCGCTTGAGCCGCAACTGGCACGTCAGCTGGTGGGAGTGGCACGTGCTGATGCTCCTCGCGTTCGCGGCCATCGCCCTCGGCGCGCGCAGCGAGTACCGCCGGAGCGGGTCGTTGTCGGGGGCGTTCGGCGGGCTGTACCTGGAGGCGACCCTCGCCCGCCTCGACCGCTGGCATGCGGGCGCGATCGCTGCTCTCGCGGCCGCGGACGAGCGCGGCAAGTCATCGGATCAGGTGCTGGATGAGCTCCGCACGCGAGGGCGCTTCCAGCGACGAGGTGAAGCTGCTCGTGCAGGCGGCCCACGAACTTCGCAGGCTCGACGAGTCGTTCCGTCCGTACCTGCCGTCGGTTGTCGCCCAGCGGATCCGCAGTGGTGAGGGTGCCGCGGCGGCCCGCCTCGGAGGCGAGGAGCGGGACGTGAGCGTGCTGTTCGCCGACCTCGCGAGCTTCACGACATTCAGCGAGACACGGACCCCGACCCAGGTGATCGCGATGCTCAACGAATACTGGGCTGCGGTGGTGCCGGTCATCGATGCGGCCGGCGGTGTCATCGAGCAGTTCGCCGGCGATGGCGTGATGGCGATCTTCAACGCCGGCGGCGATCAGCCCGACCACGCCCGACGCGCCGCGCGCGCAGCACTCGCGATCGTCGAAGCCGGCCGCCCGCTGGCGGACGCCCACCCCGACTGGCCGATCTTCAGGGTCGGTGTCAACACGGGACCCGCGGTCGTCGGCAATGTCGGGGCCGCGGGGCGGCTGAGCTTCGCCGCCATCGGCGACACGAGCAACGTGGCCGCGCGCCTGATGTCGGCCGGCGATCCCGGTCAGGTCGTCATCGCCGGGACGACGTGGCGGGCGCTCGGCCCGGGAAGGGATGGCGTCTCCCTCGGCCCCACGCGCGTGAAGGGCAAACGCGAGCCCGTCGAAGCCTGGGTCTTGCGGGCCGAATCGTGAGCGCCGCGCCGGCGCCCCTTGAGGCCGCGCTTCGTCGCGACGACGCCGATTGGGCACGCGAGCACCTGGCCGACGATGTCGTCGCCTGGCTGACGACCGTGGCGGCCGATGGAACCCCGCAGTCGTCCGTGATCTCGTTCCTGTGGGAGGGCGACACGATCTTCTTCTACAGTCAGCCCGATACGCCGAAGCTCCGGAATATCGCCCGCTCGCCGCTGGTCTCGTTCCACCTCCAGTCCGATCCGTACGGCGATCACCTGCTGATCATCGAAGGGACCGCCGCGGAGGATCCCACCATCCCGCCATCCGACGAGCACGCGGCGTATCTGGCGAAGTATCGGGAGCCGCTCGAGCACTGGGTCATGGGCGAGACGGAGACGGCGCGTGACTTTTGCGTACCGATCCGGATCACGCCGCAGCGCGTGCGCCTCGCCTGAGAGGGTTCTCAGAGACCTCGAAGGAATTCAGGCGTACCGTGCGGCTGACCCAACGACGAGACGCGGAGGCCGACGATGAACCAGGTGCTCGACCACGACCACGCCCATCACGAGATCGAGGACCACGATCGCGGCCTGGTCTTCGACCTGAACACGATGGATCGACGCCGCGTTCTCAAGCTCCTCGGTTTCGGCGGCCTGAGTGCGAGCCTCTTCACGATCGTCGGCTGCGGGCCGGCCGGCGCGACCGGTACTCCCCTGGCGTCGGCCGGCGCGACCGCTGGGGCCAGCCCGACCGCGGCGGCCAGCGCGACGGCCGCGTCGGGTGAGAGCTGCGCGGTCATCCCGGAGGAGACGGCCGGGCCGTTTCCGGGCGACGGCTCGAACGGCCCCGATGTCCTGTCGCAGGACGGCGTCGTCAGGAGCGACATCCGCTCGAGCTTCGGCTCCTCCACGACGGTCGCCGCCGGCGTCCCGCTCGCGATCAAGCTCACGATCCAGGACGCGGGCGGCGACTGCGCGCCACTGGCTGGCGCGGCGGTCTATCTCTGGCACTGCGACCGCGAGGGCGGCTACTCGCTCTACTCCCAATCGGTCGCCGACGAGAACTACCTGCGCGGCGTCCAGGAGGCGGACGACAGCGGCCTCGTGACGTTCCAGAGCATCTTTCCGGCGTGCTATCCGGGTCGCTGGCCGCACATCCACTTCGAGGTCTATCCCAGCCTGGCGCTCGCGACCGACGAGGCGAACAGGATCGCCACATCGCAGATCGCCCTCCCGAAGGATGCCTGTGACCTCGTCTACGCGACCGACGGCTACAGCCAGAGCATCCAGGCCCTGAGCGGGGTGACGCTCGCCTCGGACAACGTCTTCCGCGACGACGGGGCCGTGCGGCAGCTGGGAACCGTGACCGGCGACGTGGCCAGTGGGCTCACGGTCGCCGCTGCGATCCCGGTGAACCCCGGGACGGCTTGATCGCGGCCGCAGACAGCGGCCTCGTCGCCGGGTGTACCCTGCGTCCACGATGACCACCCGGATCTGCCGGCGTCCCGAGGACGACTGGCGCTCGATCTCCTCCAACAAGAACGGCTGATCCGCCCCTTCCGCATCAAGCGTCAGAGGAAGGGGCGGGACGGACGCGTGCCGCTGCCGTAGCCGTCGGGCTGCGCGCGACGCGCCGTCCCCCAGCTAGGGGAGATGGTTGTCATGCCGATGCCGCATCGGACGTTCGCCCAGGTTGCGAAACGTCGACTGATTGGCAAAGAGGGTCGAGAACGCATTCGCGAAGTCCAGGCGCTCCTCGCGGAGCTGCCCGATTACAAGAACGGCCCTTACGCGGACCTCCGCAAGTCGCTGCTCGCCGAGATCGAGGACACGAGGGTCCGATCGAGCGCCGTTCACCGTGACTCGATCGCCGTCCGCCGCGAGGGTGCCGCGCAGATCGCCCTCGTCGGGCCGCCGAACGTCGGCAAGTCGTCGCTCCTGCAGGCCCTCTCCGAGATCCAGATCAAGACCGGCGACTACCCGTTCACGACGCTCCGGCCGGTCCCGGCGCTTACCCGCATCGGTGGGGTGCTCGTCCAGCTGGTCGAGATCCCCGGGCTGATCCACGGCGCGGCCGACGATCGGGGCGGCGGTCGCGCGCTGCTCGGCGTGTTGCGCTCGGCCGACGCGATCGTCTACTGCTGCCGAGCCGACGGCGGACCCGGCGGAGCTCGAGACCGTCCGGGCCGAAGTCGCGGCGGCGGGGATCGAGAAACCGGCCTTCGTGGCGGCGACGCGCGCGGACGAGGCCGAGCCGACCTCGCTCGGCCGCGTCGTGGCGGCGTTTCCCGACCTGGAGGTCGTGCCCGTCTCGATCCTCGACGAACGCACGCTCGATGCGTTCCGGGCCGCCGCGTGGGCGCTGACGGGCCTCATCCGTGTCCGTCTCCGGAAGGACGGCTCGATCGATGCCGAACCGCTCGCGCTTCACCCGCCGGCGACCGCCGCGGACGTCGCGGACTGGGTCCACCACGATCTTGGTGCGACGTTCTCGGGGGCGCGGGTCTGGGGACCGTCGGCGCGGTTCGATGGTCAGCGAGTGGGGCGCGACCACGAGGTCCACGATGGCGACGTCGTGGAGATCCTGCGCTGACCCGGAGCGGTCACGCGTGGAAGGCTTCGAGCGCCTCGCGCTCGTCGTCGACCGCCCGCTGGTCCGCCGCCGCGAGCGTCTCGTACGGATCCAGCTCGATCCGGCCGTCCCGCACGGACCAGGCGCCGGCAACGGCTCCGTCGACGAGATAGGTACCCACCGAGAACGGGTTGCGGATGCTGAACACGCGGGGCCGGTGGGCTTCCGGCAGGATCCCTGCGCGTCGTGCGTGGACGAGGAGATTGGCGTCCCAGTGCGGCAGGAAGCGGACCGGCGCCGGCGTGTCCGGATCCGGCAGCGGAGCGTTCTCGAGGTCGACGAGCTCGCGGCCGTCCTCGTCGCGGTAGCGGGCGAGCGCCAGGCTGTCCCCGCCCCGCCGGGCGTCGGTCACGGATATCCCTGCCCACGAGGCGATGTCGCGCCATGCGGCAGGACCAAACGCCCGGAGGTAGGCCCGGACGATGTGCTCCAGGCCCTCGTCCTCCGAGGCATCGGGTGGACCGACCCAGTCCTCGGCGAGGGCGAGTCGATCGGCCCGCCGCCGCTCCCACGTGCCCGACGGTGGGACCCGGACAAGGTCGACCCAGAGGCCGAGGTTCCCGACGAACCCGGCTCCGAGCTCGCCGAGCTCCTTCACCGTCCGTGGTCCGTCCGCGAGCGCCTCGCGTATTCGCTCGGCCGACTCGATCAGCGGCGCCTCGTCCCCGTTCCGACCCGGAATCCGGAGCGCCCATTCCCGCCGCGCCCGGCGGACGCCCATCGCGTACCGCCAGAACTCGCGCGCGGAGACGACATGGATCGTCGTCCGCATGAGCGTCGCCTGGACGACGCTCCGCTCTTCCAGGGCGTTCGTCAGCGCCTCCCGCCGGAAGTCCGCGAGCCGCGTCCACAGCCCCACGTAGCCGGACGGCGCGTACTGGGTCTGGAGTCCACCGACCTGCTCGACGGCCTCTGGAATCGACTTGGTCGAGCGTTCGAGGAGGAGCTGGCGCGCCAGCAGCGCGCGGTTCAGGTGGCGCCTGGTGAGGGTCCGTTCGGTCACCGGCCGTTGGAGGCCGCGAGAACCGTCGAGACGAGCGCCTGGGCCTCTTCGATGAGCCTGCCGAGGTGGTCTTCGCCGCGGAAGCTCTCGGCGTAGATCTTGTAGACGTCCTCGGTGCCCGACGGCCGAGCCGCGAACCAGCCGTTGGCGGTGGAGACCTTCAGCCCACCGATGGCGGCGCCATTGCCGGGCGCGGTCGTCAGGACGCTGCTGATCTCGTCGCCGGCGAGCGAGGTGGCGGTGACCTGGTCGGCTGAGAGCCTGCCGAGGACGGCCTTCTCGGCCTTCGTGGCCGGAGCATCGATCCGGCGGTACGCGGGCGCCCCGAACCGCTCCGTGAGCTCGGCCGTAGGCGACACCCGGATCCTCGCCGCTCCGCGCCGTCAGCTCCGCGGCGAGCAGGCAGGCGATGATCCCGTCCTTGTCGGTCGTCCAGACCGTCCCGTCGCGGCGCAGGAACGAGGCGCCGGCACTCTCTTCGCCGCCGAACCCGACGGAGCCGTCGACCAGGCCATCGACGAACCATTTGAAGCCGACCGGGACCTCGAGGAGCCGGCGACCCAGGTCGGCCGTGACCCGATCGATCATCGCGCTCGAGACCAGCGTCTTGCCGACGGCGACCGACGGCGCCCAGTCGCGGGCTCCGCCGAACAGGTAGGCGATGGCGGCCGACAGGAAGTGGTTCGGGTTCAGCAGGCCGGAGCCCGGCGTCACGATCCCGTGCCGATCGGCATCGGCGTCGTTCCCGAACGCGACATCGAACCGGTCGCGCAGGCCGACGAGACCGGCCATCGCGTACGGCGACGAGGGGTCCATCCGGATCCGACCGTCCCAGTCGACGGTCATGAACCCGAATGTCGGATCGACACGCGTGTTCGTCACCGTGAGGTCGAGCCCGTAGCGCTCCCCGATCGCCGGCCAGTAGTCGACGCTCGCGCCACCGAGCGGATCGACCCCGAGGCGCAGCCCGGACGCCCGGACCGCGTCCATGTCGATGACGCGCCCCGAGATCCGCGACATAGCCGCCGAGGAAGTCGTGATCGCCAGCCGCGGCACGGGCGCGAGCGTACGGCGTGCGCTGGACCGCGTCGACGCCGTCCTCGAGAAGCCGGTTCGCCTCGTCCTGGATCCAGCCAGTGACATCCGTATCGGCCGGTCCGCCATTCGGCGGGTTGTACTTGAAGCCGCCGTCCTCGGGCGGGTTGTGGGACGGCGTGACGACGATCCCGTCCGCGAGGCCATCGTGTCGGTCCCGGTTGTAGGTCAGGATCGCGTGCGACAACGCCGGCGTGGGCGTGAAGCGGTCGCTGGGATCGACCAGGATGTCCACCCCGTCGGCCACGAGGACCTCGAGCGCGGTCCTGAACGCCGGCTCCGAGAGCGCGTGCGTGTCGCGGCCGATGAACAGCGGCCCGGTGATCCCCTTGGACCGCCGGTATCGCGCCACGCCCGCGCTCGCCGCGACGATGTGCGCTTCGTTGAACGACGTCGCGAACGAGGAGCCGCGGTGCCCCGAGGTCCCGAACGCCACCCGCTGGGCCGGGATACCGGGATCCGGGTGGTCGTCGTAGTAGGCGGCGACCAGGCGATCGACGTCGACGAGCATCGCCGGGTCGGCCGGGCGACCGGCACGCTCGTTGACGGCCACGGGTGTCGTCAGCCCTCCGTCCAGGCCACCGATTCGACGGCCACCGCAGCCGAGACGCCCTTCAGCGAGACCTCACGCGGATCGGACCTCGCCGCCTCGCCGGCCTCATCGAGCGTGGTGGTCGTCGCGACGATCTCTCCCCCGCCGGCTACCGAGGCGACCCGCGACGCGAGGTGGACGCCCACGCCGCTGTAATCGGCGCCGCGGCGGTTGGCCTCCGCCGAATGGAGCCCGATCCGGACCGCGATCGCGAAGCCGCTGCCCTCACGGTGCTCGGCGAGCGCGCGCTGGATCGATCGCGCGCAGTCGATCCCCTGCCGGGCCGAGTCGAACGCGACGAAGAACCCGTCGCCGGTCGAGTTGACGATCTCTCCCCCGTGCTTCGCCACGAGCTCGCGGACCTTGTCGTCGTGCCAGCGGAGGAGGCGCTCCCACCGCTCATTGCCGAGCAGCTCGGCGAACTTCGTGGAGTCGACGATGTCCGTGAACATGAACGTCTTGCGTGCCTGGACCGGGACCGACCGACGCTCCACGGCCGCCTGGAGGTCGCGCTCCGCCGCCGCCTCGTCGGGTTTCGCCCCGAGCCGGGCGAACTCGTCGCGAGCGGCCCCGAGTTCGAAATCGGCCGACTCGTCGTCGCCCGTTGCGCGAAGCGCCTTCCCGAGGAACGCCCGGGCCCTGGCGACCTCGTACGGAGCCGCGACCTCGCGCCAGAGGCGGATCGCGAGGCGGGCTTCCCGAGCCGCTCCTGCCGCATCGCCTTCGGCCAGGAGCACCCGGGCCAGGGCCTGGTGTGTGCCGGCCTCGAGGGCGGGCGACTTGTAGGTGTCGACGATCCGGGCCAGCTCCTCCGCCGACGCTCGGGCCAGTGCCAGCTCGCCGCCCGCGATGGCGATCTCGACCTGTGCCGGCAGCAGCCGGACCTTCGCCCACTGATCCCACGACGCCTCTGCCAGGGCCGACGCGATCCCTGAGGCGGCCACCTTGACCTTGCCCTGCGCCAGCCGGATCAGGGAGAGGGCGGGGTGCATCGACTTGCCGATGGAATGTGCCTCGCGGAGGGCGGCCTCGGCGCCTTCGAAATCGCCCTTCAGCCGCCTGATCTCGCCGATTGCGTAATGGCCGTCGGCGAGTGGCGGCATTGCGCTCCAGCCACTCAGCTCATCGGCCGCCTGACGGAGCTGCTGCTCCGCCCGATCCCAGGCCCCGCTGAGGGCGACGACCTCCGCCCGGTGGATACGGCAGACACCCGGAAACGCCGAGACCGACTGGCGCTCGCAGTACTTCTCCGTCGCCTCGGTCCATTCGGATGCACGCCGATAGTCGGTCAGGTCCCGGCACGCGGCGATCATCGTGCAGCAGGTGGCGCCGCTGGCGAACGGCGAGAGGTCGCCGTTGACGGCCGAGATCGACGCCTCCTCCATCAGGGCCATCCCGTCACTCGTGGAGCCCGTCGCGATCTTCAGCTTGCCGAGGTTCGTCAGGGCGAAGGCCTGGAGGTCCGCCTGGGCGGCGCGACCCGCGATCGCGACGGCTTGTTCCGCCAGCTCGAGTGCCTCGTCAACGTTGCCGGTGGAACTCGCCAGCTCGCTCTTGCCGAGCGCCAGGTAGCCGTGGGCATAGCTCTCCGGTTTGCCTTCCAGCAACCGTTCGCCGCGACGTCCCCACGCAGATGCGATCGAGACCTTGCCCCGAAACCAGTAGTCGCGGGCGAGCCGCAACGCAATGTACGCGGCCCGGAGCTCGTCCCCCTCGGCCACATGGGCCTTGAATGCTCGTTCCTTGATCTCGATCTCGAGGTCGGCGCGAGCGGCGAAGAACGCCGCCTCGGCGAGCGATTCGAGGTCCTCGCCTGACAGGTTGCCCTCGCCGTCCGCCCGGGTCAGGAGATCGAAGGCTTCCTCCCAGCGGTGACGGCTCAGCGCCTCGCGGCCGGCGGCCAGCAGGTCCTGTTCGGCGGGTCCGACGGGTTCGACGGGCGAGGCGGGTCCGGTCATCAATGCGATTGTGCCACCCGGAGAGGGTCCGCCGGCGATCAGGTCTAGAAGAACGTGGACGACCAGGGTTCGTCGCTCGTCCGGAACAGCGCGTCCGCGTCGGCGAGGGCGCCCTCACGATGTTCGTCGACCCCGAAAGCTGCGGCCGCTCGTCGCAGAGAAATCCCGCCCAGATACACGGTGCCGAGGGCCGCGACGTCGAGCGTCAGGTCGGCTGAGCGGTCCGTTTCGGTGCAGGTAGCCCCCGCCGGCCCGCCATCCAGCTTGACTCGGGTTCGCCCGCCGGAGGCCTCCCGGTCGACGATCTCGAGCACGATGCTCCCTTCTCGCTCGTACGTCCGGGCCGCAAGCGCTCGCGGGACATCGAAGACGCGGACCCACATCCCATCGCCGATGTCCGACATCTCGAACGCGCGCGCGTTCGTCAGGAGCCACGGCAGGAGCTCGCTCGGGCTCCGACGCTCAGCCTTGACGGTCGCCGCCCAATCGAGCTCGGCGAGGAACCGCCAGAGGGACGCGTAGGCGGTCTCGTTCAGGGCATGGAGCTCATCGACCGTGACGGGGTTCGCCGGTTGGCGCTGTTCCCACTTGTCCTCGGCGTGATACCGCGCATACCCGTCGACAGCGCCGGCCGGATCCCGGTGGAGGACGACGAATCCCTTCCACGGCGGGCCCCAGGCGGATTCGCGGATGGCGAGGTCGTACTCCCAGCGGTAGTCGCGCCGGCGGATCTCGCCCGGCTGCCGGTGGCGCCACTGCTCGAAGACATCCTTGAGTGCCGCGATCGCGTCCGCGTCCGGCGCTCACGAGCTCCACCCGGCCGCTCGAGGCAGGGTGGAAGCCGGTCTTCCGGGTATCGAGGGTCAGCGTCGCCTCGCGGACGCCCGGCCCGTATCCGAACCGGCCGTAGATCGGGTACTCCGACGCGTACAGCAGACCGAACGCCTCGTCACGCTGCCGGATCGCCTCGTGCTCTGCTTCGACCATCGCCCGCAGGATGCCCCGCCGGCGATGTGTCGGAAGCACCGCGACCGAGCTCACCGCGGCCGCCGGCAGGCGCTGGCCGCCTGGAACCGTCAGCTCCGTCGCCCACGTCCGGAACGTGCCGCACATGCGGCCGTCCGCGAAGGCCGCCCAGGTCCGATCGAGGTCCCAGAGCGGCCGGACCTCCTCGGTGACCTTGTCGAGATCGACGTGCTCGAGAAAGCCGGCGCTCACCGTGCTGATGAAGTCACGCAACTCGTCGTCGCGGACCGGACGGACCTCGATTGTCACCGGCCGACGATAGCATCGGCCGGTCTGGCCGGGATCAGTCCTTGGGGTCGAGCTTCAGCGCTGCCGAGTTGATGCAGTAGCGCAGGCCCGTCGGGTTCGGACCGTCGTCGAACACGTGCCCGAGGTGGCCGCCGCACGCCGCGCAGAGGGCCTCGGTCCTCGTCATGAAGAGCATCCGGTCTGTCTCGGTCGCCACGGCCTCGGGATCGGCCGGGGCGAAGAAGCTCGGCCAGCCGGTGCCGGATTCGAACTTCGTCTCCGATTGGAACAGCGGTGCGCCGCAGCCGGCGCACACGTACGTCCCCTGTCGGTGCTCATCCCAGAGCTCGCCCGTGAAGGCTCGTTCGGTGCCCTTCTGGCGAAGGACCCGGTACTGCTCCGGGGTCAGCTCGGCGCGCCACTCGGCGTCGGTCTTGGCCTGCGGTGATCTGGTGGCGGTGGTGTCACTGGTGTCGGTGTCGCTCATGGGCGACATGCTACGCCTGCTCGATGACGCAGACGTGACATCGACCTTGACGCGCGAGGACCGATGCGTCTATCACTACCCGTGCCAGCTTCAGCAGGAGGACCCCCACGATGTGCCTGAACTGCGGTTGCATGCGTGCTCACGACGACATGGGCAAGCCGGGCGTGAACATCACCTACGAGGACGTCAAGCGGGCCGCCGACGCCAACGGCAAGACCGTCGAGGAGACGCTCGAAACCATCGCCAGGACGGCGGACAAGGACCGCGGCGACCACCCGGCGGAGTACGAGGCGGGCGGCTGACGGTCGCCCCCCGCGCGCGGTTGACGCCGGTGCGCGTTCGGCCGACCATCCGGCCATGACAGACGACCTGGGTCCGCGCGAGGCCGAGCGTGTCCGGCGCCGGGACAGGGACGCGGCCGCCGCCCACACCGAGCTCATGCGACCGGGCATGGGCAAGGTCTTCAAGCAGATCCTCGACGCCCAGGCGAAAGCGGCGAAGGAGCCGCCGAAGCGCCGCCGTCGCCGCAAGCCCGGCTGATCGTCAGGCGGCGAACTCGTCCCCCGGCTCGCCGACCTCGATCGGGTTGTTGATCGGGTCCGCGCTCCACTCGAACCAGCCGCCGTCATAGACGGCAATCCGCTCCCAGCCCGCGAGGTAGGCGTAGAACCACGTCTCGCTCGCTCGCCAGCCGGTGCCGCAATAGAAGGCAACGCGCTTGTCGGGCGTGATCCCGGCCTCGGCCCAGTTCGCGACGATCTCCGGATAGGGCCGCATGGTGTTGTCGACCGTCCGGTAGTGCTGCATGTGGTACGCGTCCGTCCCGCAGTTGCCCCAGACATCTCCGGCGATCCGGCCGGCCGGGCCGATGTAGTTGTAGCCGCTGACCTTGCCGATGTGCTCCTTCCAGGTCCGGACGCTGACCAGCGCCGAGCCGGCCTGATCGGCCAGGATCGACTTTGCCTCGTCGATGTCGACGATGAAGTCCGGGCGCTGCGGGATCGGCACGCCGAAGCGCTCGACGGGGGTTGGCTCGCGCTTGACGGTTTCGAGCGGATAACCGTCGCGGACCCACCAGTCGTAGCCGCCATCGAGCAGGCGCACGTCCTCGACACCGGCGTACCGCAGGATCGCCAGGGCGCGCGTCGCCGCGATCTGCCCGGCGCGGCGGCCCGGCCACTTCTCGTTCGCGTCGCCCTCCGTGTCGCGGCCGTAGACGATCACGGTGGTGTCGGAGGTGATCCCGAGTGCCCGCAATCCCTTGTCGAGCTCCTCCGGCGAGCGGCGCTGCCAGATATTCTCGGGGTCCTCCAGCCAGTTGGTGTCGAGATAGAGCGCGCCCGGCAGGTGGTTCTCGTCGTACTCCTCCGGGACGCCGAAGTTGACGTGGAAGAGCAGGAATCGCCCGCCGTCGAAGGCCTCGGGCTGCCCCCCATCGAGCAGCTCGCGGAGCCACTCGGTGTGGACGAGCTTGTCGTAGTTCGGGAGGCGCTCGATCGGCAGGTCGGCGTCCGCCGCCCAGGCCGTCCAGCCGTCCTCGTAGACGCGAACGTCGCCGAAGCCCTGTGCGGCCAGCCGCGCGGCGAGGTCGACGACGTCGGTGGCGTTGTAGGAATAGAGCACAATGCTCCGCCCCGCGAGGACGCCGCGTGCGGCCAGCTGTCGCTCGATCTCGGCGTCATCCTCGCTGGTGAGCCAGGCCGACGGGAATGCGACGGCGCCGGGGATGTGGCCGCCCCGCGCCTCGCCCCTCAGCCGCCAGCCGTTGAAGGCGGCCGTCGGGCGGAGGTCGACAACCGTGAGGTCTGGGTCGCCAAGGCGATTGCGGAGGTCCGTGGTGGATATCGTGGTGCCGGTTGAACCCTTGAGCGGCTCTAGCAGTGTCATGAGTGTGCGGTCCCTTCGGTGGTCGTGACGGTTGCTTGGGCAAAAGAAAAACCCCCGCCAAGCAGGGGTCCAGGTGAGTGTCGTGCGCCAACGGCGTCAGCCAGCGCTCAGGTACACCACCTGCCCTGCTCGGCGCAGGTATGGCACATACAGTGGTGGTGGGCGTACCGAGTGCTCATGAGAGCGGCATTCTGCCATCGCCCGCGTCATTAGGCAAGACCCGGGCTTCTCACGGTATGGCCGCTCGACGAGGAGCACCCTGGGCCGCGAGCTGGGTCCAGAGATGCTGAGCCGCGTAGGCTCGCCATGGGCGCCACAGCTCCGCACGGGCGAGGAGGGCGGTCGGCGTCGGCCGTAGCCCGTCCGGGCCGGTCATCGCCCGGAGCAGCCCGACGTCCGCGGCGGGGAAGGCGTCCGGCTCCCGGAGAGCGCGCATCGCGACGTACTGGGCGGTCCAGTCGCCGACTCCCGGCAGCGCCGTCAGGCGGGCGATGGCGGCATCGAGGGACCCATCTCGCCGGAACAGGTCGGGATCGGTCGCCGCGGCGGCCGCCATTCGGGAGATCGCGGCTGCCCGGGCGCGGGGCATTCCAAGCTGGGTCAGGTCGGCCGCCGCGACGCGCTCCGGTGGCGGGAAGACGGCGGACAGCCCTTCATCGCCGCCTCCCGCACCCGCCCGAAATGGCTCGCCGTGCGCTTCGACGAGCCGACCGATCAGCCGGCGCGCGCCGCTCACGGTGATCTGCTGGCCGAGCATCGCCCGAACGGCCAGCTCGAAGCCGTCCCATGCCCCTGGCACCCGCAGGCCGGGCCTGGCCGCGACCAGCGGCCCGAGCAGCGGATCCCGAGCGAAGTGAGCCGCGATCGCTCCAACATCCGCGTCGAGATCGAACAGCCGGCGGATGCGCGCCACGATCGCGGCCTGCGCCGCGGCATCCGGAAACTGGATCGTCACCGCGAGAGCATCGCGTCCACGCGACGGCCTGACCTCGATCGTCCCATGCTGCCCGGCCAGGTCGATCGTCCGGCGGTAGCGATCGTCCTCGACGACCTCGATCCCGGGAATTGCCCGTGCCGCCAGGAAGGCGTTGATGGAACTCCAGTCATACGGCGGCCTGAAGCCGAGCTCGAGCGAACGTCCCATCCTCAGCCGAAATCGCGCCGGCCGGCGAAATGAGCCACGACCTCGGGCCGCCGCAGCTCATAGATCGCGATGCGATGGCCGCCCGGCGCCTTGAACGAGCAGCACGGGCCTTGCGGGATCTCGAACGTTCCCTCCGGCGTCCAGCCACGCGATTCGAGGGTCGCCATGGCGTCGGCCAGCTGCGGGACGCGGTAGACGAGGATCGGGCGCTCGCCCTCGAGGTGGCCGGCGAGAAGGATCCGGGGCGACGCTTCGCCGAGCTCCACCATCGCCACCCTGATGCCCATGGCATCGATCGCGAAGACGAGCCGACCACCGAGGACGTCCGTGAAGTAGCCCATATCCGTCGCCACGTCATGGCTGGGCATGTAGATGAAGTCGAGCTGCTCGAGAGTCATGCCGGTCGGACCTGGCTTTGCTCGGTCGCGCGTCGCGCAGGAGCCGGCTCCGGTACCGTTGGGCGGTGGAGACTGACCGTGAGCGGGCTCGCCTCGACAGGATACTCGCCGGGCTCGGCGTCGCTTACGAATTGTTTCCCTGCGACCCGGCGCTCGCCGATACCGCCGAGTTCTGCGCGGCGTACGGCTTCGCCCTCGACGAGTCGGCGAACACGATCGTCGTCGTCGGCAAGTCAGAGCCGCGGGTCTACGCCGCGTGCGTCGTGCTCGCGCCGCACCGCCTCGACGTCAATCGGACCGTCCGCAACCGCCTCGGCTCGCGGAAGGCGTCATTCGCAGCGGCCGACGAGACACGCGACCTGACCGGCATGGAGATTGGCGGCGTGACGCCGTTCGGCCTTCCGGCGGACCTCCCGATCTGGGTCGACGCCGCGGTCATGGCCCGGCCGCGGGTCGTGCTCGGCGGTGGCAGCCGCAACTGGAAGGTCATCGCCCCGCCCGTCGATCCTGCTGGCACTTCCAAACGTGGCGGTGGTCGAAGGCCTGGCCGCCCCGTCGCCTGCCTCAGGCTGACGGCCGCGCGGCCCTTACGAGGGATCGCCCGGGCCGACGCTCCGGCTCCGCCGGCCCGAACAGGCGGGCCGAGGCAATGCCCACCGCCACGACAACCGCTCCGACGATCACCAGGACCAGCGAGGCCGAGATCTTGTCCGCAAGGGGCCCCGCGATCAGGATCGGCAGGAGGCTGGCGGCGCTGACGATCGAGGCAAGCACCCCGAACACGCGGCCGCGGACGGCGGCCGGCATGTGCTCGAACAGGGCGGTCTGCGCCGAGACAGTCGTGGCCGCGTAGGCCGTGCCCGCCAGGAAGGCGAGAATGACCACGACCGGGATTGCCAGCCCGTTGCCACCAAGCAGGGGCCCGACGATCGCGACGCCGATCGAGAGGCACCCGAAACCGACGAGGCCCGCCTCGGCCGACCGCCGTCGGGGCACGTGCTGCCCGAGGCGCCGCAACCCGAGGACGCCCGCGACCACGCCCAGACCGAGGGGCAGAACGACCACGATCAGCCGCTCCGGTTCGAGCCCGATCGAGGCGGCGAGGGCGGGCCCCAGGACCCCGAGGACGCCGACGAGAGACGCCGAAGCCGCCAGGTGCAGGAGCGGCCGGCTGACCTCGCGGTTCTCCTTGATAGCGGCGAATCCTTCGCGCAGTTGACGAATCGGCTCGTGAATAGCGCGGCTCGCGGTGCCGGGCGCGACGGTAGCTGGCGGCGCAGAAGGCAGCAGGAGGCAGGCGATCGTCGCTGCCACGTACAGGACGGTGACGATGCCGAGTACGAAGGACGGCCCCGCGACCGTTACCAGGAGCGGGCCGAGGAACGCGAACCCGACGGCGAACGACGCCTGGAGCGTCAGGTTGAACACGCCCATCGCGGTTTCGAGCTGGTCCCGGCCGACGATCCGCGGGATCATCGCCGCCTCCGCCGGCGTGAGCATGACCGTCGTGAGGCTGATCCCGAGGTTGAGCAGCAGGAGGACCGGCACGTTCGCCCCGGCGAGCGCGAGCCCCAGGGTCAGGACTGCCCGGACGATGTTCGGTCCGACGAGGGCCCAGCGCAGGTTCAGCCGATCGACGACGACGCCGGCGACGGCCGACAGCGCGATCGTCGGCAGCAGGAACGACATGACGAGGGCGCTGACGGCCGCGTTCGAACGGGTCGAGGCGAACACGAGCACGGTCAGGGCATAGAGGGCCATGTTTCCGCCGACCTGGGTCGACGCCTGGACGAACCACAGGCGTCCGAACGCCGGGTCGCGCAGGATCGAAACCGACCGATGGCGCGTGTCGCTGTTGGGAGCCGTCGTCACCCCGAGATTGTCGTGGTCAGCGCGGGACCACGCTTGGATACGGCGATCCCTAGGCGAGCGTCCGGCGAAGCTCCTCTTCGGCCTCGCTGTCGAGGGTCGTCTGGATGACGTCGCCCGCGAGACCCTGGAGGGCCGCCCTCGTCGCGTCGACGTTCGCCTCCCTGACGACGAGGAAGAGGGCCGATCGGCCGGGGGTGAGGGTGTTCTTGACATCCTCGATGAAGGTCGGGCTGACCCCCTTGTCGAGGGCCGCGCCTACGGCCGCGCCGGCCACCGCTCCAAGGGCCGCCCCGACGAGGGGAAACGCAAACATGACAACGGCACCCACCAGCGCGCCGAGAACCGCGCCGGTTTCGGTCGTTCCGCTCAGCTCGTTCCTCACTTTGGCCGTCCCGTCCGGGAGGCGCTCGATGATCGCGGTGTCCTCGAACGAGATCCGGCCCTCGGCCTCGATCTCGCGAAGCCGCTTCATGGCCGTGCGAGCGTCCTCCAGGTGGTCGAATGCGACGACAATCAGCTGGTTCATGGTGACCTCCTGCGCCGGATCCCGGTCGGGTCGCACTCATTATCAGCTCGGGCGACAATCCCGCCAGCAAGCCGGGGTCGCGCCTGGTCGCGCTAGGACCCTCGGTAGCGACGGATGCCGTCCAGCACGATGTCCACGGTCGCCGGCGTGGTCATCGGCAGGCCAATCTGGAGGTGGCCGATGCCCGCGCTTGCCCACGCGGCGAGCCCGTCGGCGATTGCCTGGGCATCGAGCGGCAGATGGGCGCCCTCCTGGGCGTCCGAGACATCGACGCCGACGGTGAGCTCGAGCGTCCCCGCGTCGCGACCCTCCGCCTCGCACGCAGCGAGGAGGTCCTCGTGGCGGGTGCTGAATCGATCGTCCGGGAGGCCGAACCAGGCGGTCTGCCACGCGTCGGCGTAGCGCGCGGTCAGGCGCAGCATCCGTTCGCCCTTGGCGGCGATGAGGATCGGCATCGACGGCCGGCGCGGGGGCGGTAGCAGCACGGCGTCGTCCGCCGTGCTCCACTTCCCGTTGAACGTGAGCCGTTCGCCCCGGATGAGCGGCACGATGATTTGCAGCGCTTCCTCGAACCGCCCGACGCGGTGATCGAACGGGTACCCGAACGCCTGATATTCCGGCTCGTGCCAACCACAGCCGAGGCCGAGGATGAGCCGGCCGCCGGCGACGTCATCGGCCGTGGCCGCCATCTTGGCGAGGAGCCCGGCCGGCCTGAACGAGGTTGCGAGGACGAGCGTCCCCAGTTCGACCCTCTCCGTGACCGCCGCGAGGGCACTGAGCAGGGTCCAGGCCTCGTGATAGCCGACCTCCGGTTCGCCTTCTTCTCGGTAGAGGAAGTGGTCGTACACCCAGAGGCTGTCGATGCCGCCGGTCTCCGCCTGTCGGGCGATCCCTGCGATCTCGGCCCAGGAGCCGCCATTGCCCTCCTGCGGGCCCTGCGGCAGAACGAGGCCGACCTTCATGTCGGGCGAGGGAATGTCGTCTCGGTCTCGTGCGAGCGGCCGTCATCCATCGACTCGTAGGCCTTCAGGATCACGTCGAGGACGTGGCGCGCGTGCTCTGCGGTGAGGATCGGCGTCGCCTCGCCCCGCAGGCACTCGATGAAGTGGTTCAGGCCACCCTCGACCACGCCGATCGTCTCGGCCGGCGGCGGCGGCCGAAGGTCGTGCACCCAGCCCTCGAGACCGAGCGGGCCGTCATCGTCGACGAACATGCTCGCCGGAGCGTCCTCGTCGCTCGACTCGCCCGCGAAACTGATCGTTCCGTTCGTGAAGTGGAGCTCCAGCCAGGGCGCCTGGGTCGCCGGGGCAGCGAAGCTCGTCAGCAACTGGCCGAGGCCGCCACTTGCGAACTCGAGGTTCATGAGGACGTGGTCCTGCGTCGTCACCGGGATCGTGCGGCCGGCGAGTGGCCCGGCTCGGACGACGCGGCTCGGCACCGCGATCGTTCCCATCGCCTGGACGCGGGCGACAGGGCCCATGAGCATGGTCATCCCGTGGAGCCGGTAGACCCCATGGTCGAACACCGGCCCGACGCCTGGCGTGTAGAAGACCGACGGATCGCCGGTGTACTCGCGCCACGTCGCAGGTCCCGTGTCGGCGTGATGGGCGACCGCGAGCGTCAGCTTGCCGAGGCGATCACTCGAGACGATGTCGGCCAGCCAGCGGAAGCGAGACGAGACCGCAATGCCCGGTGCACACAGGAGGTGGAGATCACGTTCCCTCGCGGTGGCGATCAGCCGGTCGGCGTCCGCGAGCGATCCGGCAATCGGCTTCTCTGAATAGACATGGAGGCCCGCCTCGAGGCAGGCCTGGCTGACCTGGGCATGGAGCGGCGCGGGCGTGATGTTGATGACGGCGTCGAGGGCCTCGCTCGCAAGAGCCTCGGCGAGATCGCCGTATGGGTGAGCCGAAGGCGACCATTCGGAGACGAGCGAGACGGCCTGGTCCGCGGCGGTGCGTTGACGGTCGACACAGGCGCGAATCTCGACCCGATCGGCGAGATCGGCCAGCGCCGGCAGGTATCGCCGCCGGGCGACGTCGCCGCAGCCGATGACGCCGATCCGGATGCGCCCCTCGAGAGGCGGGGTGGCGCGCTGCAGGTCTTCACTCGCTATCGACACGCCCGGAGCGTAGACCGATTCGGTGGGCCGCGTCTGACCATGGTGAGGGGTGGCATGGCAGCTGGTCCTGAGGCAGTATCGGCCCGATGAGCACTGACTCCGCCTCCCTCGACAACCTGATCGCCCACCTCCAGCAGCGAGCCGCGGACCCGAACCGCCGAGTCGACGTCCGCCAAGACGTCTTCTCGGCGCAGGTGATGTCGATGGATCTTGGCTCGCTCCTTGGCATGCTCGGCGGGGCGGCGGCCGACCTGAAACGGGTCGTGGCCGACAACCAAGCGGGACGCGTCGATCCGGGCCTCGTCACCAAGGCCGATCGGATCGCGGCGGACATGTCGACGCCGGTTCAGACGACCCTTCCGACGCCCTCCGAAACGGCCGCGCTCGAAGGGGTGGAGGCTGAGCTCGGCTTCTCGATCCCGCAGGTGCTGCGCCGGGTCTATCTCGAGGTCGCCAACGGCGGGTTCGGGCCAGGTGGAGGGCTGATGCCGATCTCAGGCTCGGCGTCCGCCTACGCCAGACTGCGGACCGGCGCCGAGCTGCCCCGCGGCAGGACCTGGCCGGAGCGGCTACTCCCCATCGTCGGCGCGGATCCCGGCTACGACTGCGTCGACGCCTCCTCGGCCGCGGGCCGGATCGTTGCCTGGGATCCGGACGGCCTCGGGGAGTTCTCGGGCGAGAAGGCGTGGAATCGGTCGTTCAGCGAGGTCTCGCCGTCGGTCGAAGCGTGGCTGGAGGACTGGGTCGGTGGCAGGACCCAGGCCGAAAAGGACCAGGATTTCATTCGCCAGATGATGATCGACGAGGCTCGCCGTAGCCGCGCCTATTTCGGCGCGATGACGCCGGAGGAGCGGGCCGCGTTTGGCTTTCCCGATGTCGGCTGGGAATACCAGATCGCCGACGGTCTCGGCATGGAGGAGGACGAGGAGCGCTGAGCGCTGAGCCCTGAACGAGGTCAGCTGTCAGAGGCGGCTCTCCCGCCGGACTCCACGACGGTTGTCGGCGTGTTGTGGACCGCCGGGATGCTGCCGAGCCGCCCCGCCTGGTAATCCGCGAACGCCTGCAGCACTTCCTCGCGGGTGTTCATGACGAACGGTCCCATCCAGGCGACCGGCTCGCGAATCGGTTGGCCGCCGAGGAGGAGGACATCGAGATTCGGGCTGCGGCTCTCCTGGACGTCCGCGGCCGCGATCGTGAGGACGTTGCCGGCCCCGAACACCGCCAGCTGGCCGCTCTCGACAGGCCGCCCTTCACTGCCGACCGAGCCGCGGCCGGCCAGGACGTACGCGAGCGCGTTGTAGTCGGAACGCCACGGAATCGACAGGCGGGCACCGGGGCTGAGCGTCGCGTGGACGAGCGTCATCGGGCTGTAGGTGGAGCCCGGGCCCTGGTGGCCGGCGACCTCGCCGGCGATGATCCGGACGAGCGCTCCCCCGTCGCTCGACGAGACGAGGGCGACTTCGCGGGCGCGGAGGTCCTGATAGCGCGGCGCCAGCCACTTCTGGGCGCTCGGCAGGTTGACCCAGAGCTGGAAGCCGTGGAACAGCCCGCCGCTGACGACGAGCGCCTCCGGTGGCTTCTCGATGTGGAGAATTCCCGCCCCGGCCGTCATCCACTGGGTGTCGCCGTTCGTGATCACCCCTCCCCCGCCGTTCGAGTCGCTGTGCTCGAACGTTCCGTCGATCATGTAGGTGACGGTCTCGAAACCGCGGTGCGGGTGCCACGGCGTCCCTTTTGGCTCGCCCGGCGCGTATTCGACCTCACCCATCTGATCGAGATGGACGAACGGGTCGAGATCCGCGAGGTCAACCCCGGCGAACGCCCGTCGGACCGGGAAGCCCTCCCCTTCCAGGCCGTGTGGCGCCACGGTCACGGACTTGATTGGGCGCTGACGGGCCACCGTGGGATCGGGCTCCGGGATCCGGGGCAGGACGGTGATGTCGTCGACGGTCAGGGCAGGCATGCGGGGCTCCTCGGGTTCAGTGCCTCCAGATCATGCCACGTACTAATTGATCACGCAACTACTTTGCCTCGGCGGTCAGGACGACGCGGCCGAACTGACGCGCCCGCACGTCATCGATCCAGACTCCGGCACGCAAGTAGACATCGTCCCGGATGAGGTCGATCGCCTCGGCCTCGTCGGCTGCCGGAACGAGAAACAGGGCGGAGCTGAAGTCCGTGAACCCGCCGGCCTCGATCAGGCGCCCTTCCGCCAGGAGCCGGGCGATGCGCGACAGGTGCTCGGGGCGGACGGCGGGCCGCTTGGCCGGGGCATCGGCCGCGTAGCTGACCTCGACGACGTAGATCATCTCGACCGCGACCCCGTCGGGGATACCGGTATCGGTCATCGGCTGCTCTCCTTCCGTTCCGCCACTCGCTTGGCCGCGGCCTTGAGATCCTCCGCCGTCAGGCCGACGGGCCGCCCGTCACCGTCGACGAGCCGCCACCGAACGCCCAGGGCTTCATCGCGACCATCGTCGATCTCCTCCACGATTCGACCGAGCGCGCGCTCGATGGCGCGCGGGTCCGCGGCAGCCGGTAGCAGCTCCGCCAGCCGGTCTGCCAGGGCCACCCGGGCGACCGTCGGCACGCCGCCGGTGAGGTCCTGGCGCACGACGCCCTCGGCATCCCGGACGCCCGCTGCCTCGAGCTGCTCGATGAGCCGTCGCGCTCGGCCGCGATCGCGCGGCGTGAGCGCGGAGATCCAGCGGGGCTCGGGCGGTGGCTCCGGCGGCTCGGCGTGGTTCGACCTTCGCCGTTCGGGAGGACTTCGCCTTCCCGGTCGTGGTCGGGCCTGCCGTCTTCTTTACCCGATCGGCCAGCGGCGATTCGGGGGCCGCGGTGCCCCGTGCGGCCGCGACAGCCGCCTTGGCCTCGGTCAGGGAGCGGAACGGACCGCGGACGAGGGGCAGGCCCAGGTCGTCGGTCTGCTCGCCGTCGACGAGGACCCACGTCCCGGACTGCGGCTCGATCGTGAATCGCTCGTCCCGCGTCTGCCAGCGCCCGCCTCCCAGCCGCTTGAGCGAACTATCGTCGTCGGTCTTCTTCGCCGCCATTCGCTCAGGCTAGCCGAAGGGCGCCACGGGCGAGGCCCGGACGACGCACAATCGGACCGAATGATCAAGCAATCCGCCCCGCTGGCCTCGACCCGGGCGGGCATGGGGGCGATCCCCTTCGATGGCGGCGTGACGTTCCGGGTCTGGGCGCCGCATGCCGAGGCGGTCTCGGTCGTCGGCACGTTCAACGACTGGGACGCGGCGCGCGATCCGCTGGCTGCCGAGGACGGCGGGACCTGGTCCGCCGACGTTCCCAGCGCCGCCGATGGCGACGAGTACCAGTTCGCTGTCCGAACCGCCGCCGGCGAGGTGCTGCGGATCGACCCTCGCGCGCGGCGGCTGACGAGCTCGGTCGGCAACGCGATCGTGTACGGGGCGGACGGCTTCGACTGGGGCGACGCCGAGTTCCGGACCCCCGACTGGAACGACCTCGTGATCTACGAGCTTCACGTGGGAACGTTCTCGCCGGGCATGCACGGTCAGCCGGGCACGCTCGACGGCGTCCGGGGTCGCCTCGAGTACCTCCGGAAGCTGGGCGTGGGTGCGATCCAGCTCATGCCGCCGTTCGAGTTCGCGGGCGAGCGGTCGTGGGGCTACAACCCGGCCCATCCGTTCGCGGTCAACTCGAGCTACGGGGACCCGGACGACCTCAAGGCGCTCGTCAAGGCGGCCCACGAGGCCGGCATCGCGGTTCTGCTCGACGTCGTCTACAACCACCTCGGCCCGTCTGATCTCGATCTGTGGCAGTTCGACGGCTGGTCCGAGAACGGCAAGGGCGGGATCTACTTCTACCAGGACGATCGAGCGTCGACGCCGTGGGGCGAGACCCGTCCCGACTTCGGCCGGCCCGAGGTCCGGGCGTTCCTCCGCGACAACGCCGTCCAGTGGCTCGAGGAGTTCCGCGTCGACGGCCTGCGCTGGGACGCGACGTCGTACATCTCGAGCATCGGCGGCGAGGGCTTCCGTGCCCGCGACCGGATCGCGAACGGCTGGCGGCTCATGGCCGAGATCAACGCCGAGCTGGCCGGTCGATACCCGGGACGGCTGATGATCGCCGAGGACATGCAGACCGATCCTGCCGTGACCCGGCCGGCGCGCGACGGCGGCGCCGGCTTCGGTGCCCAGTGGGACATCGGCTTCGTCCGTGCCGTGCGCGCCGCACTCGTGCCCAGCGCCGACGCGGATCGGAACGTCGGGGCCGTGGCCCGGGCGCTCACGGCCGATCCGTCAGATGCGTTCAAGCGCGTCATCTACACCGAATCCCACGACGAGAACGCGAACGGCGGCTCACGGGTCCCGGAGGAGGTCTGGCCGGGCTACGCGCACAGCTGGCCATCGAAGAAGCGAGCGACGCTCGGCAGCGCCCTCGTCATGACCGCGCCGGGCATCCCGATGCTGTTCCAGGGCCAGGAGCTCGTCGAGGGCTCCTGGTTCAGCGACGAGGAGGGCGTCGACTGGGAGCTGCGCCATCGGCATGCCGGCCTCCTCCAGCTTCACCGCGACCTGATCAGCCTCCGTCGCAACGTCGTCGACGTGAGTCGCGGCCTGCGCGGACCGAACATCGTCGTCCACCACGTCAACGAATGGGATCGCATCCTCGCCTATCACCGCTGGCTGGAGGGCGGCCCGCGCGACGACGTGATCGTCCTGGTGAACTTCTCGGCGACGACGCACCCGGATTACCGGATCGGCGTCCCCCGTGGCGGCCGCTGGCGCGTCCGCTTCAACTCCGACTGGGATGGCTACGACCCGGAATTCGAGACGGTCGAGTCGGTCGATGCCGACGCGACGCCCGAGGTTCGCGATGGCCTGAGCCACAGCCTGCGTGTCGGGCTGGGGCCGTACTCGGCGGTGATCCTGTCCCAGGACGACTGACCGAGGGTACCCGATGTCCGGGCGACCCCAGTCCGCCGGGCCCGCCGTCAGCCGTCGGCGGGCTCCGCCGACGCGCTCGAGCCCGGGTTTGGGTCGGTCCGGGGAACCATGGTCGCCGCGAATCCGACGCCCGCCAACGCGGCCAGGATGGCTGGGATGATCGCGAGGCCGAGCGAGTTATCGGCGAGCGCCCCACCGACCGCCGCGCCGATCGGGAAACCGATGAAGTTCATCGCCATCGACACCGCAAACGCCCGCCCCATCCAGGCAGGATCGGTTCGCCGCTGGCGGATCGTGAACAACGCGATGTCCAGCGGGCCATTGGCGATCCCAATGACGACGGCCCAGGCAGCCAGGAAGAGCAGCCCGACGGCTGGGTCCAGTCCTTCGCCGACCGCCGGCGGTAGCAGGAGCGCGGTGGCCGGCGCGACCGCAAGCATCGGGTAGACGAGGAGTGGCCACTCGCGACGGCGCGTGTCCATCCGGCCGAAGATCAGCGCCGACACCATACCCGCGACGCCCGAGATGGCGAAGATCAGCCCGACGAGCACCTCCGAGTAGCCGAGTCGCTCCAAAATGATGAGCGGGATGAGGATCGTCGTGATCCCGCCGGCCACGTTCAGCGAGGAGATCGAGAACGCCAGGCCGCGGATCGTCTGGTTGCGCCATGCATATCGGAGGCCGTCGAGTGCATCCCGCAGCAGCCGGCCCGTCGAATCGACGGCGGTCGGCGGGTCCGGAATGCCGATCATCGCCACGGCGGAGAGGCCGAACGCCACGGCCGTCCCGATCAAGGCGAGCGGCCCGCCGACGATCGCGACGAGACCCGCCGCGAGCGGTGGCCCGAAGATCGTCGCGATGACGTAGCCGTTCGAGTCCACGGCGTTCACTCGTTCCCAGAGGTGCTCTGGGACGATGATCGGAAAGAGGCTCCGCAAACCCGTCACGCTCAGGATCGCCGTCAGCGACGAGATCGCCGTGATCACGATCAACAGCCAGGGCGGGAGCGCATCCAGCAATGCGAGCACGGCGATCAGGGCAAGTGCGGCCATCGCGACGACGTAGTCGAGCCGGATCGAGCCGCATGCGACCGTGGCGGTCGAGCAGCGCTCCGGCGATCGGGCTGACGAGCGAGCCAGGCAGGATCGAGGCGAGGGTGACGATCCCGGTCAACGCCGGCGAGCGGTACTCGATCAGCGTGAAGAGGACGATCGCGATCGACGACCATCGACTGGGCGATCCGGGCGATGATCATCGCCGCGAGGATCCGGGACAGCCACGGAACCCCGAGGAGGGCCCGGTAGGAGGTTTCCGAGGCGGGGTCGACCCCGCTCACGTCGCGGGCTGGTCCGGCGACACCCAGCGTCGGTCGAGGGCGAGGTGGATCACCGTCGGGCGGTCCGTCGCGAGCGCCTGCCGGAGGGCCGGCTCGAAGCCGGCGTCCGTATCGACCTTTCACGCCACGCGCACCGCACGGCTCGTGCGATCGCCGCGAAGTCGACCGGCCCGAGATCCGTCGCGATGCCCGCGCCGGCTCCGCGGCGGTCCTGGTGCATCCGGATCGTCCCGTAGCGCTCGTTGTCGAAGACGATGGCGATCACGCGAGCCTTCTCGCGGACCGCGGTCTCGAGCTCCGCCATCGTCATCGCGAAGCCGCCGTCGCCGGCAATCGCCACGACCGCGCGGTCGCGATGGACGAGCGCGGCGGCGATCGCCGCCGGCAGCCCGTAGCCCATCGCCCCGGACGTCGGGCCGAGGAACGTGCCGGGCCGCCGGAACCGGAAGTGCCGGGCGAGCCAGAGACCGAAGTTGCCCGCGTCGGTCGCGACGATCGCGTCGTCCGGCAGGACCCGCCGCAGCGTCGCGATCGTGTGGCCCGGGATGGACGCCCGAGCCCGGTCCAGTCCGCGTCGTCGACCGCTGCCGCGGCCTCCCACGCCTCCCGATCGGCGCGGTTGACCAGGCGCCGCGCGTCCACGACGGCGGCGTCGAGCACGGACGCCCTGAAGGCGGGTCACGGCGGCCCGCAGGAAGGTCCGCGCGTCGGACCGGACCGTGAACGCCGGCGGCGGCAGCCCATCGCGGCCGCCGAGCGGCTCGACGTCGACGTGGGCCCAGCGCTGGTCGCTCGCGGGGATCGTGTAGCCGAAGCTCGTGATCTCGGACAGCCTGCAGCCGAGGACCAGCAGGGCGTCTGCTCGCTCCAGGCGCTCCCGGACGGCCGCGGGACTGCCGTAGCCCGCCATCCCGAGGTAAAGCGGGTGATCGTTCGAGATGACGTCGCCGCGCCGCCAGCCGGCGATGACGGGGACGTCGAGGAGCTCGGCCAGCCGCAGGAGGTCGGTCGAGGTGCGGGCGCGCAGCACGCCGCCACCGGCGAGGATCACCGGCCGCTCGGCCGAGGCGAGGAACTGGAGGACCGTGCGGACCTCGTCCGGCTCGGGCCGCGGCGGGGCCGGACGAGCGGTGTCGAGCGGCGTCCCCGCGGGGATCACCTCGTCGAGGAGATCCTCGGGCAGCGAGAGGAGCACGGGACCGGGCCGGCCTACGAGCGCGGCGCGGATCGCGTCCCCGACGGCCGCCGGGACGTCCGCCGCCGTCCGGATCTCGGTGGCGTGGACGCGCAGCCCGCCGAGCGTGCGTCGCCTGCTCGATCTCCTGGAACGCCTCGCGGCCGCGGAAGCGCCGCTCGACCTGCCCGACGAGCACGAACATCGGGCTCGAGTCCTGGCGGGCCGTGTGGATGCCGATGGCGAGGTTCGCGGCGCCGACGGCGCGCGTCGCGAGGCAGACCGCCGGGCGGCCGGTCAGCTGGCCGTGGGCCTCGGCCATGAACGCCGCCGCCCCCTCGTGGCGGGTGCTGACGATCCGGATGCCGGCGGCGTCGAGGCCCTCGAGCAGGCCGAGGAAGCTCTCGCCCGGCACGGTGAACGCGTAGCGGACGCCGACGGCACGGAGGGCGTCGGCGATGAACCGGCCGACGGTTCGGGCGGGCTCGGGCTCGGCGTCGGGCTCGGCGGCAGGCTCGGCCGGCTCGGCCGCCGGCTCGGGTTCGGGCTCGGCGCGGCTGCCTCGGGTTCGGCGGCTCGGCCGGCAGGCTCGGCTCCCGGCTCGGCGGTCGGGCTCGGCTTCCGGCTCAGCGGCGGGCTCCGCGACCGGTTCGGGTTCGAGTTCGGTGCGCGGGTTCGGGCTCCGGCTCGGCTTCGCGGCGCCGCGACCTCGGGTGCGCGGCCCGGGACTCAGCCGTCGGCGGGCTCAGCCTCCGCGGCCGCCTCGACGGCGATCAGTCTCGAGCGGCATCGGCCGTCGGGCCGTCCGGCGTCGAGCGTCGAGTCGACCTCCTCCTGTTCGATCGTCATCGGTCAGTACACGACCGGTGAAGCGACCGTGGCAAGCAACAGCCCGAGGATCACGACAATCGCGACGACGATCATCGCGACCTGTGCGAACCGGGACCCTGGCATCACGGCGCCTACCGGTAGTTCTCGAACTGGAGCGGCACGGCCTCGTCGAGCTCGCGGAGCCGCCCGATGACCCGCTGCAGGTCGTCCTTGCTCTTGGCGGATACGCGGATCGCGTCGCCCTGGATCTGCGACTTGACCTTCGGGAACTCGTCGCGGATGAGCTTCGACAGCTTCTTGGCGAGGTCGTCGGGCAAGCCCCGCCGAAGCGCGATCGTCTGGCGGACCTTGTTGCCGCCCGACGGCTCGACCTTGCCCCAGTCGAAGATCTTGAGCGACAGGCCGCGCCGGATCGCCTTCGATTCGACGAGGTCCTTGATCGCCGCCGCGCGATGCTCGTCGTCGGTCAGCAGGACGAGCTCCTCCTTCGCCTGGCTGAGATCGACGGTCACGCCCTTGAAGTCGTACCGCTGCTGGACCTCGCGCCGGACCTGGTCGAGCGCGTTGCGAAGCTCCTGCTCGTCGAAGTCGCTGACGACGTCGAACGACACGTCTCCTGCCATCGCTGTGCTGTCCCTGCCTCCCCTAGCCTGCCCGGCGTCGATCGCCGGTGGTACCACTCCCGCAACCTGGCGATCTTGCCGTCGCGCGATCTCGAGCGTCATGAAGCCCGCGAGCCGGACCCGCGCCCGGTCAGAGCGCTCGATGTAGCCGGCGTGCCAGGCGACGAGGATCGTCGGATCGACGACCCAGTGGCGCTCGACGGTGAAGCTGACCTCCTCCTGGAGCTCGGCCGCCTCCAGCAAGTATGCCCTGACCGCGTTATGTCCGACGAGCGGCGGCTCGAACGGCCCATGGTGGTACTCGACGTCGTCGGTGAACAACTCGACCCAGGCGTCGCCGTCGAACGCCTCCCATGCCCGCCCAAAGCGCTCGAGCAAGGTCGCCCGCGGTCGCGTAATCAAGGCTCATGGCCTACCTCAGCGCCTCCAGCAGCAGTTCACCGATTCGATAGCTCCGACCGCCGCCCATCACGAGAACGGCGTCGCCGGGCCTGACCTCACCGGCCAGCCACGCGGCCGTCTCTTCGACCGACCCGGGGGCGGCCACGGTCAGGCCGGGCCGGCTCCTGCGGGTCGCCTCGGCCAACCCTGACGCGGACGCTACGGTCGTGTCGGGATCCCGGCCGGCCCAGATATCGGCGATCGCGACGGCGTCGGCCTCCGCCAGGGCCGCCGCGAAGGCCTCGAGGAGTGCCGCCGTCCGATGGTAGGTCAGCGGCTCGTAGACGGCCCAGACCCGCCGGCCCGGCTCCCGCTGGCGGATGGCCGCGATCGTCTCGCGGATCGCGGTCGGATGGTGGCCGTAGTCGTCGTACACGACGACCCCGCCGGCTTCGCCCTTCCGCTCGAGACGCCGGCCGACGCCCGGGAAGGAGGCGAGCCCCTCGGCGATCGCTCGTGCGTCGAGGCCGGCCGTCATGGCCGCGGCCGCGACCCCGAGGGCGTTCGCCGCGTTGTGCCGCCCGGCCGTCGGCAGCTCGGACCGGTAACGGCGCCCCTGAGCGGGTCGAGGCCGTGGATCTCGAGCGTCGTGGTTTCGGGCGACGCCGCGGCAACCCTGCCGAGCACGGCCCTCGCCGGGCCGATCGCGGTCCCGAACTCGCCGGCCATGCCCCGGCCGAAGCTGGCGAGGCGCTGGGCCGGCGCGTCGACGAGGGCCGTGGCCACGATCTGCCCGGGCCAGTCGCGCAGGCCGGCCGCGAGCTGGGCGACTCCGTCGTCGGCGACGTTGGCGATGAGCGTGGGAGGCGTGGCCGCGCCGTCCGCCGCCCGGCGCAGCCAGCGCGTCGAAGGCCGCGATAACGGCGGCCCGGTCGGCGAAGACGTCGGGGTGGTCCCATTCGGCCGACGTCACGATCGCGATCGCGGGCCGGTACGCGTCGAAGTTGCCGGCGTACTCGTCGGCCTCGACCACGAAGGCCGGTCCACTCCCCCACCGAGCGGTCGCGCTGATCCCGCCGGTGAGCTCGGACGGCAGCAGCGCGCCGACGAACGCCGACGGGTCACTCCCCGCCCGGACCAGGACGTGGACGAGCCAGCCGGCCGACGTGCTCTTGCCGTGGGTGCCCGCGACGCCGATGAGCATCTTGCCGGTCGCCGCGTCGGCCACAACCTGCTGCCACGGCTCGATCGGCGATCCCGGCCGATCGGGCGGCCCGAAGCTCCGGGTGGTCAGGTTGCACGGCGGTGAGCGCCTTCGTGACAGCGAGGCGATCGGGCCGGCCGGCGGTCACGTGGTCCGGGTCGTGCTGCCAGGCAATCGGGCACGCCGGCCGCCGTCAGCGCGGGCGTGTAGGGCGAGGGGCCGCCGGGATCGCAGCCGCTGACGACGGCTCGAGCGTGATGGGCGAGCAGGGCGGCCGCGCTGGCTCCGGCGCCGGCCGCCCCGACGACGTGGATCCGCTCGCCCGGCCGGATCGGCCGCGCCTCGCGGGCACCGGCGAGGCCGGCCCCGACCGCGGACCGCGCGGTCGCCGACCGGCGGTCGCGACGGGTCATCGTCCGCCGGCCGGTGCTGCGCTCCCCACCCGCTCGACAAGGAGCTCCAGGACGGCCTCTGCGCTGGATTCCTTGTTCGCGATGCGATCGCCGCTCCACTGGAAGCGGCGCACGTCGACGCCCCCGTCGTCCGCGACCGCGACGTAGGTCAGACCGACCGGCTTGGCCTCGCTGCCGCCGTCGGGGCCGGCGATACCCGTCACCGACGCCGCGATCGCCGCCTCGAACCGGTCCCGGACGCCTTCGGCCATGGCCCGCGCCGCCTGGGCGCTCACGGCGCCGTGGGCCGCGAGGATCTCCGGCGAGACACCCAGCAGACGCTCCTTGGCCGCGTCGGCGTACGAGACGATCCCGCCGAGGAAGTAGCCGCTGCTGCCCGGGACATCGGTCAGGGCGTCGGCGACCAGTCCGCCCGTGCAGGATTCGGCGACAGCGACGGTCAGCCCGCGACGGAGACAGACATCCTGGAGGCGCTCGGCGAGCCCGACGAGCGAATCGCCGGCCATCGCTACTAGCGCTGCGTCTTCTGCGGCGGCGCCGGGCGGTGCGAACAGCCACGTCTCGGGGACGCCGCGCTTGCCCAGCGCTCCGAGCGATTGGCCGTTCAGGGTGAAGAACGTGGCGCCCGACGAGCCGGTGCGGACCTCGATGGATTCGTTGCCGGTCAGCGACAGCGTCTGGCCGGCGTGGAGCGTGTCGCCGGCGCGACCCGGCGGCGTCGCGACCTTGCCATCGACCCAGGCCTTGATCCAGGCGTTTCCGCCCCGCACCTCGACCACGAGATTCACGCCGCGGTAGGCGACGGTGACGTGTCGGGTGAGGGAGGTGGTCTTGCCCCCCGCACCGGACGCCGTGACGATGATCGACCAGCGCCCGGTCGTCAGCTGGAGCGGCGTGTTGAACGAACCGCCGTCGTCGACCGGCACGCTGATCGGGCGCGGCAGCGGGTGGGGCGCTCGCCCCGGCGACGACCGGGGAGCCGTCGACCGGCCCGTCAAACGTCGCCTTGACCGTGACGCCCGTGGCGTTCGTCGTCATCCCCTGGACCGGGATCGCGCCGTTCTCGAACGTCGACCCGTCGGCCGGCTGGTCGACGGTCAGGATCGGGACCTCGATCTGGGCGGACGGCACCGTGATGACGACCTGGGCCGTCTGCTCGGCGTGCTTGCCGGTATCGGGGTCCGTCGCGTTGATCTTGAACTGGTTCTTGCCCCGCCGGAGGTCCACCTCCAGGCTCCACGCGCCCGTCGAGTCGGCCGATGTCTGGCGCGACAGGCCGGCGACCTCGACGGTCACCGTTCCGCCCGGGATCGTCATTCCGCGAAGCACGTACGACGTGGCGGCCTCGCCGACCGTCACGCGTCGCGACCTTGGGATCCGTAACCGCGAGCGTCGGCGGCTTGGCGAACCGCATGACCTGAACCGCGAGGTACGCGCCGACGAGCAGGACCACGACCGTCAGCAGCGCGGCGACGATGACGCCCGGCGAGAACGTGAGGCCGCGGCGAGGCGCCGCGATCGGGCGCGGCACGGCGATGACCGGCGCAGGCGGTCCCATATCGCCGCGTTCCCGGCGCCACTGGGTCAGGATCTCTTCCGGCTCGAGGCCGAGATAGAGCGCGTAGTTGCGCAGGAAGCCCTTCGTGTAGACGGCGCCGGGCAGTTCGCGGTAGTCGCCCCGCTCGAGAGCGGCGAGGTAGCGGGCCCGGATCTTCGTATCTCGCTCGGCCCGATAGAGATCGACGCCCTTCCGCTCGCGTGCGGCGTACAGGCGCTCAGGCAGCGACGGGACCGACTCGACGGGCGCACTGGACCGCGAGGTGTCCGCCCGCACCTCCCCGGTCGCTCGTCGTGCCTCGTCCCGTGTCGTCATCGATCCCTGTCCTCGTCGGCTTCGTCACCGTACGCCGATCCGCTCGGCAGGAGCCGCGCCGTCCCGGCGAAGCACTGCCCGAGCATTCGAACCGTCGAACGCGCCGATGTAGCCCCGCTCCTCCAGCTGGTCGATGATCCGTGCGGCCCGCGCGTAGCCGATCTTCAACCGTCGCTGGAGAAGCGACGCTGAGGCACGATCGTACTCCCGAATGACCTCCACGGCATCCGGCAGCAGCCGATCCGCCTCCTCGTCGGCCAGATCGTCGGTCGATCCCGTGCTCTCCTCATCGTTCTCGATGATCGCCCATGTCGTAGTGGGGGTTCTCGATCTGATCGGTCCAGTGCTCGTGACCCGATGGATCTCCGGGTCCGAGACGAAGACGCCCTGGAGGCGCATCGGGCGAGGCAGGTCGGCCGGCTGGTAGAGCATGTCGCCGCGGCCGATGAGGTCCTCCGCTCCCGGCGTGTCGAGGATCGTCCGCGAGTCGATCTGGGATGCCATCGCGAAGGCGATCCGGCTCGGGAAGTTCGCCTTGATGAGGCCGGTCACGACGTTGACCGACGGCCGCTGGGTGGCGAGGACCATGTGGATCCCCGTCGCCCGAGCCTTCTGGGCGAGGCGGACGATCGCGTCCTCGACGTTCTTGCCCTCGCGCATCATCAGGTCGGCCAGCTCGTCGATGATGATCACGATGTAGGGCATCCGGTCGTCGGGATCGGCCCGGGTCTCGTTGTAGCCCTTGATGTTGCGGGCCGTCGCGCCGGCGAAGCGGCGGTAGCGGCCCTCCATCTCGTTGACGGCCCACTTGAGCGCGGCCTTGGCCCGTTCCGGCTCGGTGATGACCGGGACGAGGAGGTGGGGCAGGCCGTTGTAGCGAGGCGAGCTCGACCCGCTTGAGGTCCATGAGGATCATCCGGACGTCGTCCGGGGTCGCCTTGCAGAGCAGGCTCGTGATGACGGCGTTGACCATGACGCTCTTGCCGGAGCCGGTCGCGCCGGCGATGAGCAGGTGCGGCATCTTCGCGAGGTCGACGGCCTTCGCGTGCGCCGGCCACGTCCCGGCCGAGGGCGAACGTCAGCTTCGACTCGGCGGCCGTGAACTCGACCTCCTCGAGGATCCGGCGGAGGGCGACGATGTTGAAGTCCTTGTTCGGGATCTCGATCCCGACCGCGCTCTTGCCCGGGATCGGGGCCTCGATCCGGAGCGAGCGGGCGGCGAGGGCCATCGCCAGGTCGTCGGCGAGCGCCTCGATCCGCGAGACCCGGACGTCGACCGCCGGCTGGACCTCGTACTGGGTGACGACCGGGCCGGCGTTGCGCGTGTCGATCTGGGCGGTGATCCCGAAGCTCGCCAGCTTCTTGATGATGATCTCCTCGTTCCGGGCGTGGGCGGCGGGGCTGCCGCCGGGCTCGGTCGGGTTGGCGATGTCCTCGAGCAGCGCGAGCGGCGGGAGGACGTACTCGATCCGCTCCTTCGTCGGCGGCGAATCGCCGGCGTCGGTGATGTCGTCGAGGCGCGCGAACCGGGCGCGGTGGATCGGCGACGAGCGTGGCCGAGGCGAGCGCCGCCGTCGTCGCGGGCCGGGGCGAACGTCGCCGACGTCTGGCCCATGCTGGGCACGGCGGCCGGGATCCGTCCGATCCTCGATGTCCCCGTCGCCGCCCTTCGACCACAGGCCGGTCTGGCCCGGTGCCGGTGGCCCCGCCGCCACACCCGGCGCCACCGCGCCGGCCTGCGACGACCGGCTTGTCGCCGCCGCCCGTTGGCGCCGGCCGTCGGGTCGCGCCGCATCGACGCAGCCGCCGTCGAGCCGAACCAGCGGGCCATGCGTGGTGGCCGGGTGGAGCAGATCGCTCGGGCGCACGTTGAAGCCGATCATCAACCCGATCGCGACCAGGGCGATGAGGATGACGACGGCGCCGGGAGCCGTGAACAAGCGGCGTCAGCGTCGTCGCGAGGAACCTGCCGAAGTGGCCGCCGCCACGGCTGCCGATGACCTGGACGATGCCGATCAGCGCGAGGTAGGCGATCGCGGTCCCGAACGAGCGTCCGGCCCCAGCCCGAGCCCGGATTCCGGCCGGGACCCCACTCCAGGTACCAGCCGGCGCCCAGCAGCAGGAACGGCAGCAACCAGCGGAGGCTGCCGAACCACGGGCCGACGGTCCCGATCCACCACTCGGTCAGAGCGCCCTCGCCCTGGAGGATCAGGGCGATGAGCGTCACCGCGCCAAGGACGAGCAGGACGAGTCCGACGAGCGAGCGGGCGATCTCCGGGCTGACGGAGGGCAGCGTCAACGACGGCAGCACGCCGCTGCGTCGCCGGCTCCTGCGTCCGCCGCGTGGACGGCCTGCGTCGGGTTGCCATGCTCAGACCTCGACGACGACCGGGAAGACCATCGGCCGCCGCTTCGTCTGCTCGTAGAGGTAGCGCGAGACGCCCTCCTTGATCTGGCTCTTGAGAAGCGCGATCTCGCTGATGTGATCGCCGGGGTTCTGGATCGAGGCCACGATCCGCTCGATCGCCTCGTGCATGATCGGGTCCTGCTCGTTGAGGTGAACAAAGCCGCGCGTGATGACCTCCGGGCCGGCCGACGATGTTGCCGGTCTGCTTGTCGACGGTCACGACGACCATGAACATGCCGTCATTCGCGAGGGACTTCCGGTCGCGCAGGACGATCGTCGCCGACCTCCCCGACCGACAGGCCGTCGACGAAGACGTAGCCAGCCGGGACTGGCTGTGCCGCGCCGGGCGCTGCCATCGGCCGCGATCTCGATCGGCGTCCCGTTCTCGATGATGAAGACATTCTCGGGCAGGACTCCTGTCTCGATCGCGAGGCGGCCGTGCTGGACCTGCATCCGGAACTCGCCGTGGATCGGGATGAAGTGGCGCGGCTTCGTCAGGCCGAGCATGAGCTTGAGCTCTTCCTGGCTGGCATGACCTGAGACGTGGGCCCGCTTGATCGTGTGATAGAAGACGTTCGCCCCGGCCTTGAACAGGTTGTCGATCGTCCGGCTGACGTACTCCTCGTTGCCCGGGATCGGGCTGGCGCTCACGATCACGGTGTCGCCGGCCTTGATCTCGACGAACCGATGGTCGCGGTTCGCCATCCGGGCCAGGCCCGCCATCGGCTCGCCCTGGGCGCCGGTCGTGGCAGATGACGAGCTTGTCGTCGGGGATCTCGCCGATCCGGTCCTTCGCGACGATCTGCGACGGGCTCGTACTTGAGGTAGCCGAGGTCGGTCGCGATCCGGAAGTTCTGCTCCATCGACCGGCCGATGACGGTGACCTTTCGATCGAAGGACTGCAGCGGCGTCGAGGACCTGCTGGACGCGGGCGATGTTGCTGGCGAACGTCGCGACGATCACCCGGCCATCGAGCGGCTCCATGATCTCGCGGAACGCCTCGCCCACGGTCCGCTCCGACGGGCGTGTAGCCCGGGTTCTCCGCCCGCGTCGAGTCGGACAGGAGGCAGATGACGCCCTCGGCGCCGAGCTTGGCGAGGATCGCGAAGTCCGACAGCTTCCCGTCGACGGGCGTGTGGTCGAACTTGAAGTCGCCGGTGTGGACGACGACGCCGACCGGCGTCCGCAGGGCGATCCCCATCGCATCGGGGATCGAATGGCCGATCCGGAACGCGACGACGCCGAACGGCCCGATCTGGACCTCGTCGCCGGGCTCGAGGGCAAGGATCGGATTGTTGTGGAGCTTGTGCTCCTTGATCTTGTTGCCGAGGAGGCCGCGGGCGAGGGTCGAGGCGTAGACCGGCACGCCCGGGAACTCGGGCAGGACGTACGGCAGCGCGCCGACGTGGTCCTCGTGGGCGTGGGTGATGAGGAAGGCCTTGACCTTGTCCTTGTTCTCCTTGAGGTAGGTGATGTCGGGGATGACGAGATCGATCCCGAACATCTCCTCGTCGGGGAACATCAGCCCGCAGTCGATCACGACGATCTCGTCGCCGTACTCGAACACGTACATGTTCTTGCCGATCTCGCCGACGCCGCCGAGCGGGATGATGCGAAGAGGAATGGTGGAATCAGCCATGAAGGTGTCTCGTCTCGATCAGAACAGCGTGAAGTCGGGTTCGGAATCCTGGAGCTCAGGTGATCCCTCGGCGACCGCCATTGCTGCAGCGGCGGCTACGGCCGGCTCCACGGGCTGCGTGGCCGCGCTGCTCGCCGCCGCGTCGGGCTCGCGACTCGAGCAGCGCCGTCGGGATGCTGGCGACGTCGGCGTAGCTCGTCCGCTCGATCTCAGGCGTCCTGAGCGCCGCCGCGGGGTGGTAGAGGGCGAAGGCCATCGCATTGGCCGGCGCCGCTCGCTGGATCGACCGGGCGGATCGTGCCGTGGGCCTGGGAGATCCGCTCGCCGGGCATGAACCGGCCCAACGAATGCCGGCCGAGCGTGACGATCAGCGCCGGGTCCAGGATCTCGAGCTGCCGCTTCAGATACGGCGCGCACGCGGCGATCTCATCGGGCTCCGGGTCGCGGTTGTCCGGCGGGCGGCACTTGACGATGTTGGTGATGAACACCTCGTCGCGCTTCCAGCGCAGGGTGGCGAGGAACTTGGTCAGCAGGTCGCCGGCGCGGCCGACGAACGGGCGCCCCTGGCGGTCCTCGTTGAAGCCCGGGCCCTCGCCCACGAAGACGACCTCCGTATCCGGGCTCCCCTCCCCCGGGACCGCAAGGGTCCGGGTCTCGTGGAGGCGGCAGCGCGTGCACGCTCGGACCTCTGAGGCGACCACCTCGAGCGCGGCAACGCGCTCGGCATGGGTCACGCCGCTCCCCCAGCGACCACCCCGACGCGATCCGCGACATTGGCGCTGGACTCGGCGTCGGCGCCGTATGCGGCGACCCCGCGCGTGGCTGCCGGCCGCACCCAGTCCCGCTCCAGGAGCACCTCCGCGATCTGGATCGCGTTCGTGGCCGCGCCCTTGCGGAGGTTGTCGCTCACGACCCAGAACGCGAGCCCGCGGCCGCCGGGGATCGACGGATCGGTCCGGACCCGCCCGACGAAGATGTCATCGCTGCCGGCGGCATCGGTCGCAAGCGGGTAACTCGACGACGACGGATCGTCCTGGATCACGACGCCGCTGACCGCCCCGAACAGCGCACGTGCCTGGTCGGGCGTGATCGGGTCGCGCGTCTCGACATGGACCGCCTCCGAGTGCGCGACGAAGACTGGGACGCGAACGGCCGTGCATGAGACCCGCAACTCAGGCAAGTGAAGGATCTTGCGGCTCTCGCTGACGACCTTCCACTCCTCCTTCGTGTAGCCGTTCTCGAGGAAGACGTCGACCTGGGGCAGCGCGTTGAACGCGATCGCATGCGGATAGACCGACGCCTGCTTTGGCTCGCCGCTCACGTGGGCCCGGATCTGGCCCTCGAATTCGGCGATCGCGTCCGCCCCGGTGCCCGAAACCGCCTGGTAGGTGTCGACGATGACCCGCTCGAGCCCGACGGAGTCGCGGAGGGCCATCAGCACCGGCACGAGCTGCATCGTCGAGCAGTTGGGGTTGGCGATGATGCCGGGATGCCCCTCGAGATCGTCGCGGGTTGACCTGGCTCACGACGAGCGGGATCGAGGGATCCATCCGCCAGGCGCTCGAGTTGTCGATGACCGTGGCCCCGCGCTGAGCCGCCTGGGGAGCGAGCTCCTTCGAGACGTCGCCACCGGCCGAAAACAGGGCGATGTCGACGCCGTCGAAGGCGTCGGGCGTGGCCTCGATGATCTCGTGGGAGCGCCCGTCGATCGAGACGGTCCGCCCGGCCGACCGGCCGGAGGCAAGGAGGCGCAGCTCACCGACCGGGAATTCCCGTTCGTTGAGTACCTGGATCATCGTCCGGCCGACGACGCCGGTTGCGCCGACGACCGCGACGGTGAGGGGTTGCCGTGTCATGTCGGGCATGGCTCCGCGATCACTGTCAGGGGTCCGGGCACGGGCGGAGTATAGCAGCGCATGACCGCCCTCCCGGCCGGAGACAGGGAAAAGCCGCCGGCGGGGCCGGCGGCTTCGAGCTGCGAAAAGGTGCGAACCTCAGACGGGTTCCTTCGCGAGGTGGCGCTGCATGGCCGCCTTGCGCGAGAGGTTGACCCGACCCTGGCGGTCGATCTCGGTCACGACGACCATGACCTCGTCGCCGACGGACACGACGTCCTCGACGGTCGGCACGTGGTAGTCGGCGAGCTCGCCGATCCGGACGAGGCCCTCCTTGCCGGGCAGGATCTCGACGAACGCGCCGAAGCCCATGATCCGGGTGACCTTGCCGAGGTAGAGCGCCCCGATCTCGACCTCGCGGGTGAGGCTCTCGATCCACTGGATCGCCTTCCGCGAGTTCTCGCCCGAGACGGCGGCGATTTCGACGGTGCCGTCGTCCTCGACGTTGATCTCGGTCTGGGTCTCTTCCTGGATCTTGCGGATCATCGATCCACCCTTGCCGATGATCTCGCGGATCTTCTCGGGGTTGATCTTGATCGTGATGATCCGCGGCGCGAAGTCGCTCATGTCGGCGCGGGCCTCGGGGAGGACCTCGGCCATCTTGTCGAGGATCGTCAGGCGGGCCGCAAGGGCCTGCTTGAGACCGTCGCGGATGATCGCCTCGCTGATGCCCTGGACCTTGATGTCCATCTGCAGGGCGGTGACACCGTCCCGCGTGCCGGTCACCTTGAAGTCCATGTCGCCGATCGAGTCCTCCTTGCCGAGGATGTCGGTCAGGACGACGAACTTGCCGTCCGGCTCGGTGATCAGGCCCATCGCCGCGCCGGCGACCGGTGCCTTGATCGGCACGCCGGCATCCATGAGGGCAAGCGTCGAGCCGCACGTCGAGGCCATCGAGGTCGATCCGTTCGACGTCACGCACTCGCTGACGAGGCGGATGACGTACGGGAACTCATCGTGGCTCGGCAGGACCGGGACCAGCGCTCGCTCGGCGAGGTGGCCGTGGCCGATGTCGCGCCGGCTGGGCCCGCGCATCATCTTGTTCTCGCCCGTGCTGTACGGCGGGAAGTTGTAGTGGTGGAGGTAGCGCTTCTCGGTCTCCGGGCTGATCGTGTCGATCCGCTGGACGTCCGAGGACGAACCGAGCGTGGCGACCGTCAGCGCCTGGGTCTCGCCGCGGGTGAACAGGCCGGAGCCGTGCGCACGCGGGATGAGGCCGACTTCCACGCGTGATCGGGCGGATGTCTGACAGGCCGCGGCCGTCGATCCGGATGCCCTCGTCGAGGACGACCCGGCGAACGGTCTGCTTCTGGAGCAGGTTGAAGAGGCCCTTGCTCACGCGGGCTTCGCGCTTCGCGGCCTCGAGCAGCTTGGTGGTGTCGCCGCCGGTGCGATTGGCCCGGACGGCCGCCGCGATCGACTCACGGAGCGTAGAGATGCGTGCCGGCAGGTCGTTCGCGAACCAGAGCAGGAGGTTGGCGGTCGCCTCGGCGTCCGGGAGCGCCCGATGGCTCTGCGTCAGCTCGACGCCGAAGAACCGGGCGAGGTCGGGCAGCTTGTACGACTCGGCCCCGGGATAGCCCTCGCGGGCAATGACCAGGGTGTCGAGGTACGTGCCCGGCTGGAAGCGGAAGCCGTCGCCCTTGGCCTCTTCGATGAAGCCGAGGTCGAAGCCCACGTTGTGGCCGACGACGAGCGCGTCGCCGACGAAGTCCAGCAGCTTGTCGGCTGCCTCCTTCGGGCTGGGCGCGCCCTTGACGTCCTTGTCGGTGATGCCGTGCATCTGGTTGCCGACGATCGGGCGGCCGGGGTTCACGAACGTCGACCAGCGGTCGACGACCTTCGTGCCCTTGATCTTGACCGCGGCGACCTCAAGCAGGTCCGACATCTTCGGGTCCGTGCCGGTCGTCTCGGTATCGATGACGACGAGCTCGCGCTTGGCGTCGGTCGCCGAGGCGAATTCCAGGACGGAGTTCGGCGACGGCTCGATGTACGGGATGCGCTTCGGCTTGCCGACGGCCTTCTGGATCTCCAGCTGGAGGTCGACGATCGGCTGGAGCGCGCGGTGGCCGAACAGGATGGCCTCGGCCATGACGTCCTCGGGCAGGAGGTTGGCGCCTGCCTCGACCATCATGATCGCGTCGCGCGTGCCGGCGACGATCAGGTCGAGCTCCGAGTCCTTGAGCTGGCTGAACGTCGGGTTGACGACGAACTCACCGTCGATCCGGCCGACGCGGACCGACGCGATCGGGCCGTTGAACGGGATCTCGCTGATCGTCAGGGCGGCCGATGCGGCGATCGTGCCGACGACGTCCGGGAGGTTCTCCTGGTCCGTCGACAGGACCGTGATCACGAGCTGGACGTCGTCCTTGTAGCCCTCGGGGAAGAGGGGCCGGATCGGGCGGTCGGTCTGGCGGGCGGCCAGGATCGCGTTCTCCGACGGACGGGCCTCGCGCTTGATGAATCCGCCGGGGATCTTGCCCGCGGCGTACATCCGCTCTTCGAAATCCACCGTGAGGGGGAAGAAATCGAGGCCGGGCCGGGGCTCGGACCGGTTGGCCGTACCGAGGACCATCGTGTCGCCGTAGCGGACGGTGACAGAACCGCCGGCGAGCCGTGCGAGCTTGCCGGTTTCGATGGTCAGCGTGCGGCCACCGAGTTGCGTCTCGAATGTCTGAGACACGGGAATGGGATCCTCCTTGATCGTGGAGGAGGAGACGACCTGCGGGCGCGATGGCCGGCCTGGCCGAAGGCTTCAGACGCGCGAGAGCCTCGGGTCAAATCCCGAGGCTCGGAGGCGGCGAACCTAGCGGCGGAGCCCCAACCGTCCGATGACGGTGCGGTAGCGCGCGTTGTCCTTCTTGATGAGATAGGCAAGAAGACGACGGCGCTGGCCAACGAGCTTGAGGAGGCCGCGGCGCGAATGATTGTCCTTGGGGAAGCCACGGAGATGGTCGGTCAGCCCCTTGATCCGCCCTGTCAGGAGCGCAATCTGGACTTCCGGCGATCCGGTGTCACCTTCCTTGGTGGCAAACCCGGACATGATCTCCTGCTTCTCTTCCCGCGCTAGCGGCACTCGGTTCCTCCGAACACGAAACTTCTGTTGCTGAACCTTCTTCTATGACCGACGGATGGTAGCAGGGTGGCCCCGTAGCGGCAAACGCCGCCCGATCGGACGCGTTCGCGGTGTCAGGTCGATTCCGGCGCGGCGAAGGCGACGCCGAGCCGCTGACCGCGCGACCAGGCCTTGCCTCGAGCGAGGCGCATCGTTCCTACGCCGTCCACAAACAGCTGAGCGGGCTGGTCGTTCACGCTGACCCGATAGGAGCCCGCCGGAGGGTGTGCAACCGGCATGTCGAACTGGAGCGTTCCATCCGCCCCGGCCTCGCCGACGACGCGTACGGCCGGCCGAGCAGCCGCGTCAGCGGCATCGAAGTCGCCGGCCGCGATCGCCGACCGGATGTCAGAGCTGCGAACGGAGCGGCCGTCGAGCTCGAACGGCGGGACGACGACGAGGTCGAACCCGTCGATGCTCGCCCAGCGCCCGCACCGCATCCGGCGTCCCGCGACGGTCGTGGCCGAACGCCGCGTCGGGCGTCATCAGCAGGCCGGCGAGCGGTGTCCGCGACGTGATCCGGTGGACGAACTCGTCGTATTCGGTCGAGCGCAGAGCGGCGTCGAAGTGCTGGACGACGACGACCTCGACGCCGGCCTCGCCGAGCATCCGGAGCCGCTCGGCAGGGTCGAGGAGGAGCGGCGGCGCGGCGCCGACGAGGATCTCGTCCGGGTGCGAGTCGAACGTGATGACGGACGGCCGGGCGCCGCGTGCGCGGGCCTCCTCGACGAGGCGGCCGAGCAGGTAGCGATGGCCGAGGTGGATCCCGTCGAACACGCCGATGACCGCAAACAGCGGGCCGTGCTCCGGACGCAGCCCCTCGACGCCGGCGACGACCTCGATCGGGCCCTCAGCCATCCGCGGCCCGCGTCGCTGGCAGGGCATCGACGAGGACCTTGTCCGGTGCCAGCCGGCCGTCGCGGACCGTGGCAATGGCCACGAGGCGACCGGCCTCGTCGCGGACACGGATCGGGGCATCCGGCTCGCTCGGCGGCAGCGCCGCGCGGATGAACTGGCCGCGCGAGATCGCGGTGACCTCGCCATCGTTGAGGACGAGCTCCGGGAGCGACTCGAGGCCCGCGTCGATCGGCAGGAGCAACGAGGCAAGCGCGTCCGGCCCTTCGGCGGCGGCTTCCCGCACGCGCTCGAGCGGGATCGCCGCTTCGAGGCGGAACGGGCCGCTGGACGTCCGGCTGAGGGCGCCCAGGTATGCCCCACCGCCGACCAGCGCACCGAGATCGCGGGCGAGCGCCCGGATGTACGTCCCAGCGGAGCACTCCACCTCGAGGATGGCGATCGGGCGCGCCGGGTCGGAGCCGTCCCACTCGACGAGGTCCAGCCGGTGGATCGTCACGTCGCGCGAGGCGAGCTCGACGGACTCCCCCGCCCTTGCCATCGCGTACGCCCGGCGACCGGCGACCTTGATCGCGCTGTACGCCGGCGGTCGCTGCGAGATCGGGCCGCGCAACTGCTCCAGGGCCGCCTCGACCGCGTCGCGAGCGGGCGCGCGCCCCTCGCCAGGCGTCAGCTCGCCCTCGAGATCGTCGGTCGTCGACGTGGCGCCGAAGCAGACCGTCGCCCGGTAGCCCTTGCGGTCCCCGAGGTGGTACTCGACGACGCGGGTGGCGCGGCCGAGGAACAGCGGCAGGACGCCGCTGGCGAACGGATCGAGCGTGCCGCCGTGACCGACCCGCTTCGTCGCCGCGAGCCGGCGCACGAGCGCGACGATGTCGTGGGACGTCGGGCCAGCCGGCTTCAGCGCAACGAGAATTCCGTCCACGATCGCGCAGCCTAGCGGGCGACGGCGGCGACGAGTCGCTCGGCCTCGGCGAGCACCACCGGCCGTGCCTCGGCGACAGGCAGCGGGATCGTCGCGCCCGCCGCGCGGGCGTGGCCGCCGCCGCCGAAGGCGCCCGTCAGGACGGTCGCGTCGACGCCCCCGGGCTTCGTCCGAACGCTGATCCGCGTGGCCGGCGCCGGCCTCCTTGAAGACGATCGCGATCTCGGCCTCCTCGGCCTGCGCGAGGAGGTCGATGATCCCCTCGGAGTGGGCCGGGATGGCCCCGGTCTCGGCCAGGTCGGCGTCGAACAGGCTGGCGTGGACGATCCGGCCGCCCGCCTCGGCCGCCAGCCGGGCGAGAACGACGCCGAAAAGCCTGCAGCTGGGCCTCGGGCTTGGACCGGTAGAGGCGGCGCGAGATGTCGGAGAGCGGAGCGCCGGCCTCGACGAGAGCGGCCGAGACGGCGAGCGTCCGGGGCGTCGTGTTCGGATGAGCGAACGTCGCGGTGTCCATGACGACGCCGGCCATGAGGAGCGTCGCGAGGGCGCCGTCGCCCTCGTCGAGCGGCGCGCCGAGTCGCACCGCGAGCAGCGTCGTCATCTCGCAGGTCGCGGCGGCAGCCGGGTCGATCCAGTCGGCCGAGCCACGCTCGTCGTTCGAGGCGTGGTGATCGAGGACGACGCGCGGCAGGCGCTCGAACACATCGGGGTGCCGCTCAGCGACGGCGCCGATCCGATCGATGGTCCCGCAGTCGGAGACCACGAGCAGGTCGTAGTCGGCGTCCGGCTCCGGGTCGGTGCGGGCGCGGTCGACATCCGGCAGGAAGTCGTAGATCGGCGGGAGCGGATCGGCGAAGACCGCGGTCGCCCGGCCACCGACCCGCTCGACGAGCCGGCAGATCGCCAGCGTCGAGCCGAGCGTGTCTGCGTCGGGGTTCTCATGGCCGACGGCGAGCACGTGGCGGGCCGTCGTGATGCGGTCGATGACAGGACTCGGGACCGCCTCGGCCCACGCTGAGCGAGGTCGATCATCGGTGGTGGCGGCGGCCAGGCACCGATCGGTTCTTCGGTGGCTTGAACGTCCGCCGGCGCCGCACGACGGGCGTCGGCGCGGCGGCCGGCTCCCCGATCGGCGGCTCCGCGTCGCCCTCGTGGGGTAGTCGGGCGACCGGCGTCGGCAGCGACTCGCCGATCGCCGCGTCGTCTGTCGGCTCATGGCCGGCCTCGAGCTCGTTCAACAGGTGCAGGACCCGCGTGCCCCGTTCGAGCGTGTCGTCGAGCTCGAGATGGAACTGCGGGATGCGCTTGATCCGGAGCCGCTTGCCGAGCTCGTGCTGGATGAACGGCATCGCCCGACCGAGCGCCGAAAGCGTCGCCTTCCGGTCGGCCGCCTGGCCGATGACGCTGACGAAGACCTTCGCATGGCGCAGATCCGGCGTCGTTTCGACGCTCGTCACCGTCGCGAAGCCCGACCCGCGGATCGGCGATCTCGCGCGAGATGATCGACGCCGATCTCCTGCCGAAGGAGCTCGTCGATCCGATCAGTTCTTGCTGTCATCGGCCCACCACTTCGCCGTTGCCGCTCGGTCGCCCTCGCTCACGTGCTGGGCGTCAGGACGCGGCTGACCGTCTGCGAGGAGAAGCACTCGATGATGTCGCCTTCCTCCAGGTCGTGGAAGTTGGCCAGGCCGATGCCGCACTCGTAGTTCTGCTGGACCTCGCGGACGTCGTCGCGGAACCGGCGGAGCGATTCGATCCGGTCGCTGGCGATGACCTTGCCGTTGCGCCAGACACGGGCATTCGCCCGGACGATGCGGCCGTCGGTGACGAAGGCACCGGCGATGACCGTGCTCTTGCCGACGCGGAAGATCTGGCGGACCTCCGCCCGACCCTCGACGACCTCGACGATCTCCGGCTCGAGGAGACCCTGGAGAGCGGCCGAGATGTCGTCGGTCAGCTTGTAGATGATGTCGTAGAGCCGGACGTCGACGCCCTCGGCATCGGCAGCGCGGCGCGCCGTATCGGTGATCTTCGTGTTGAAGCCGACGATGATCGCGTCCGATGCGGAGGCGAGCATGATGTCGTTGTCGGTGATGTCGCCGGCGCCCTCGTGCAGGACGTTGATCCGGATCTCTTCCTGGTTGAGCTGGTCGAGGGCGTGGGTGATCGCGCCGAGCGAGCCCGACACGTCGGCCTTGAGGATGATCCGGAGCTCCTTGGCCTGGCCGGCCTGGATCTGGCGGTAGAGGTCCTCGAGCGTGGCCCGACCGCTCCCCTCGCCGCCCTTGGCGGCGTTCTCGGCCTTGCGGGATTCGACCAGCGCCCGGGCTTCCTTCTCGTCGGCGACGGCGCGCAGGATGTCGCCCGCCTCCGGGACGGCCGACAGGCCGAGGACGACGACCGCACTCGACGGGCCGGCCTTGGTGACCCGCTTGCCCTCGTCGTTCTCGAGCGCCCGGACCTTGCCGAACGTCTCGCCGACGACGATCACGTCGCCGACGCGGAGCGTGCCGGTCTGGACGATCGCGGTCGCGACGGCGCCGCGGTTCTTGTCGAGCTGGGCCTCGACGATCGTGCCGACCGCCGGACCGCTTCGGGTTGGCCTTGAGCTCCTGGAGGTCGGAGACGAGCAGGATCATCTCGATCAGCTCGTCGAGCCCGACGCGTGTTCGCGCCGACACGGGCACGAGCGGCGTGTCGCCGCCGTACTCCTCGACGATGACGCCGGCCTCGGACAGCTCGGTCTTCACCCGGTCGACGTTCGAATCGGGCTTGTCGATCTTGTTGAGGGCGATGATGATCGGCACCTTCGCCGCCTTGGCGTGGCTGATCGCCTCGAGCGTCTGGGGCATGACGCCGTCGTCGGCCGCGACGACGACGACCGCGATGTCGGTCACCTTGGCGCCGCGGGCACGCATCGCCGTGAACGCCTCGTGGCCCGGCGTGTCGAGGAAGACGACGCGCTTGCCGTCGTGGGTGACCTCGCTCGCGCCGATGTGCTGGGTGATGCCGCCCCGCTCGCCGGACGCGACCTCGGTCGTGCGGATCGCGTCGAGGAGGCTCGTCTTGCCGTGGTCGACGTGGCCCATGACGGTCACGATCGGCGCGCGCGGCTGGAGGAGGGACGGATCGTCCTCCTCGAACAGGACTTCCTTGGTCGCCGCGGCAGGGGCGCTTTCCTCGTCGCCGTCCGCAGCCGCGCCGGCGGCGGGCGCGACGGCTTCCGCGACCTCGTAGCCGAGCTCGCCGGCGACGAGCGACGCCGTGTCGCGGTCGATGAGCTGGTTGATCGTCGCGAAGATTCCGCTCTTGATCAGCTCCCGGATGACGTCCGCCGGGTTGACGGTCAGCAGCTCGGCGAGCTCCTTGACCGTGATCGTCGGCGGCAGCTCGATCGCGCCGCGCTCACTCGGATCCGCGACCTGGACCTGTGCCGGGACGCCACTGCCGTCGCGACGCGGCGGCTTCCTCGGCCCGCGCCGCCCGCGGGTTCCGCTTCTACTCCTTGCCATCGGTTCCTCCTCCGTCAGTCATCGTCATCGTCGCCGCCATGGCAAGCAGCGACTCGCGCAGCTCCGCCGACAGCGTCGTCTCGAGGGCTCGCCCGAGGGCTCCCCGCCCGAGAGCGGTAGTCCAGCAGCCTTCCCTGCGGCAGAGGTACGCACCCCTGCCGGCCAGGCGGCCTGTTTCATCAATCGTCACGCGTCCGTCCGGAGCGCGTACCACCCGAACCAGCTCGCGTTTTTCTCGTTTCGTGCGGCAGGCGACGCACGATCGGGTCGGAACCCGTCGCGGCGGCGCGCTTGCCGGTCGCGCGGCTACGACGAGGCCTCCTCGTCGGCGGCCTTCGCGACCTTCTTCGTGGCCGTCGGCTTCTTCGTCGCTGGTTTCGCGGTGGCCTTGGTCGTGGCCTTGCTCGTCGCGGCCTTCTTCGCGACCTTGGTCGCGGTCGCGGCCGTCGCCACGACCGGCGCAGCCGCGTCAGCGTCGACGGGACCCGGCGCCGGCTCGGCGGCCTTCTTCGCGCGCGGCTTCTTGGCCCGCTCCTCTTCGGCCGGTTGGGATGCGGCGGCATCGGCCGATGGCGCGGCGGCGCACGGCGGTCGCATCGGTCGCCGTGGCCTTCTTGGCGCGCGGCTTCGGCGCCGGCTTCGCGACGCCGGGTGTCGCGCCATCGAGCGCGGCAGCAGCCGGGGCGGGTACGCCGGGCCCGACAGCCACAGCCTCGCCGGCGCCCGCTCCGTCGTCCGAGGCAATTACCGGCGACCTGCGCCGCCTCGGCGGCGGCCGCCTTCGCCTCGGCAACCGAGACGTCGCTCCGGATGTCGATCCGCCAGCCGGTCAGCCGTGCCGCGAGCCGCGCGTTCTGGCCCTCGCGGCCGATCGCCAGCGAGAGCATCCGCTCGGGAACCGTGACGCTCGCGATCCGGTGCTCCTCGTCGATGTCGACCGAGATCACCTGGGCCGGGCTGAGGGCATTGGCGACGAACACGCCCGCGTCGTCGTTCCACGGGATGACGTCGATCTTCTCCCCGCCGAGCTCCGCCACGACGGCCTGGACGCGTGCGCCGCGCTGGCCGACCGTCGCGCCGACCGGGTCGAGCCCCTCCTGGCGCGAGGCAACGGCGACCTTGGAGCGGCTGCCGGCCTCGCGGGCGATCGCCCGGATCTCGACCGTTCCGTTGTGGATCTCGGGGACCTCGAGCTCGAAGAGGCGCTTCAGGAATCCCTTGTGGGTCCGGCTGACGAGGATCTGCGGCCCGCGCGTCGAGCGCCGGACCTCGAGCACGTAGGCCTTGACGTTCTGGCCGATCCGGTAGTGCTCGACGGCCGACTGCTCGGACGTGGCGAGGATCGCCTCGACGTTGTTGCCGACGTCGAGGATGATCGCCCGCGGCTCGACCCGATTGACCGCGCCCGTGATCATCTCGCCTTCGCGGCTGGCGAACTTGTCGAAGACCTGGTCGCGCTCGACCTCGCGGATGCGCTGGAGGACGATCTGCTTGGCCGTCTGGGCGCCGATCCGGCCGAACACGTCGCCGTCGAGCTCTTCCATCTCGACGAGATCGCCGATCTCGGCATCCGGCTTGTGGGTACGGGCGTCCTCGAGGCTGAACTCGACGAGCGGGTCCTCGACCTCGGCGACGGCGGTCCGGGCGCGAAACACCCGGATCTTGCCCGTCTCGGGGTCGATCCGGACGTGGATGTCCTCGTCGCCGGCCACCCGACGGTAGGCCGACTGGATGCCGTCCTCGACCGCGTTGATCAGCTGCTCGCGGGAGACCTGCTTCTCCGCGTTCAGCTGAAGGAGGGCACCGACGAAGTCTCGACTCACGATGCTCCTCCGACTCGATGGTTTCGTATTGGGCCGACAAAAAAGAAACGTGGGGGTCACCCACGTCACGGAGCGGCCGTTCAGTTCCGACGAAGTATACACGCGGGAGCGTGGACGCTCAAACAGGGATCGTGCGTACCCTCGATCCCGCTCCCTGGTCCGGCTGGCGGACCAAGCGGGCCGGCCGGCGATGCCCCGAACGGCCCCGATTCGGCCCCTCGTTCGCCCGTTGGTCCGGCTGGCGGACCAAGCGGCGGCCGGCATGCCCCGAACGGCCCCGATTCGGCCCCTCGTTCGCCCGTTGGTCCGGCTGGCGGACCAAGCGGCGAGGTGGAGGTCCGGAGACGCCTTTAGGCCGTCGGTGCGGGCACCGGTCCCGGGCGCTCGTACGTCTCGCTCGCCGGGTAGCGTCGCTGGACGTATTCCTCGAGGATGCCGACGAACTCGTCGACGAGGCCCTCGCCCCGCAGCGTGCGATCGAGCTTGCCGTCGATGAAGACCGGCGCCACCGGCTCCTCGAACGTTCCCGGCAGCGAGATGCCGATGTCGGCGTGCTTCGACTCGCCCGGGCCGTTCACGACGCAGCCCATGACGGCGACGCGCATCTCCTCGACGCCGGGATGGATCTCCTTCCATTCCGGCATCCGATCCTTCAGGTACGTCTGGATCTGCTGGGCCATCTCCTGGAAGAACGTCGAGGTCGTTCGGCCGCAGCCCGGGCAGGCCGAGACCTGCGGCAGGAACGAGCGCAGGCCCATCGATTGGAGGACCTGCTGGGCGATCTCGACCTCCTCGGTTCGGTCGCCGCCAGGGGCCGGCGTCAACGAGACGCGGATCGTGTCGCCGATGCCCTCGTCGAGCAGGATCGCGAGGCCGGCCGTCGAGCTGATGATCCCCTTCGAGCCAAGGCCCGCCTCGGTGAGGCCGAGGTGGAGCGGGTAGTCGGAGCGCTTCGCCAGGATTCGGTAGACGTCGACGAGATCGCGGACCTGGGAGACCTTCGCGCTGATGATGATCCGGTCGTGGCCCAGCCCGGTCGCCTCGGCGAGCTCGGCGGATCGCATCGCCGACTCGATCATCGCCTCGATCATCACGTCGCGGGCATCGCGAGGCTCCGCGGAACGGGCGTTCAGGTCCATCAGCTCGGTCAGGAGCGCCTGATCGAGCGAGCCCCAGTTGACGCCGATCCTGACGGGCTTGTCGTTGTCGATCGCGACCTGGACGATCGTCGAGAAGTGCTCGTCGTGGCGCTTCGCCCCGACGTTGCCCGGGTTGATCCGGTACTTGGCGAGGATCCGCGCGGTTTCCGGGTACTCCACGAGCAGCTTGTGGCCGTTGTAGTGGAAGTCGCCGATGATCGGGACGGCGACGCCGAGATCCGCGAGCTTGCGGGCGATCTCGGGGACGGCCGCGGCGGCCGCCTCCGTGTTGACCGTGATCCGGACGAGCTGCGAGCCGGCGTGGGCGAGCCGGGCGACCTGGATCGCCGTGGCGTCCGCATCGGCCGTGTCCGTGTTCGTCATCGACTGGACGACGATCGGATGGGCGCTGCCGACGAGGACCCCGCCGACATCGACGCTCACCGTCGGCCTGCGTCGAGGCCGCAAAGCGTCGGGAGAGGTCATTCCGGCGTGCCGCCGCCCAGGATCCGGATCAGGTCGAACCCGGTGACCCAGATGAGGAACGCGAACAGGAAGACGAACCCGACCACGTACGTCAGCCGCTCCGCCCGGAGGCTGATCCGGGACCCGAACAGCGCCTTCAGCACGATCATGAGCATCCGCCCGCCGTCGAGCGGCGGGAACGGCAGCGCGTTCACGAGGGCGAGGTTGGCCGACAGGATGCCGGCGACATAGAGCGTGAGGATCGCGCCGGCGCCGAAGAACACGTCACCGATCGCGGTCGCAATCCCGACTGGTCCCTGGACGGCCGGAGGCGCGGTCGGATTGCTGACGAAGCCGCTGACGAGGTCGCCGAGGCCACCGAGGATCAGCCCGAACCAGCGCATCGTCTCGCTGGCCCCGATCGATAGCGAGGTCGGCAGATCGTGGCCCGTGTACGGCCCGAAGAAATACGACTCGAACGCCGTGATCCCGAGCGGACCCTTCTGGGCGACGCCCTTCGCATCCACGGAGGCCGCGATCTCCGCCTCACTCCTGAGCATGACGGAGACCTCGCGGCGCGTCCCGGCGGGATCCTCGAGGGTCAGTTTGACCGTTTCGCCGGCGCTCGCCCGGAGATCGCTGAGGACCTGAGTCTCGCCGAAGAACTCAAACTGATGCCCGTCGATCGCGATGATCGCCTCGCCCGGCTTGAGACCGGCCGTGGCCGCCGGAGACGCCGGCTGGATCTCGTTGAAACGGAGCCCCACGAACGGCGTCGCCATCAGCGCGATGACGGTGAAGATCAGGAACGCGGTGACGAGGTTCATCGCCACGCCGGCGACGAGGATGATCAGCTTCACCGGCAGGCGGGCCCGAACGAAGGACCTGGGGTCGTCGGCCTGGTCGCCGTCCTCGCCCTCGAGCTTGACGAAGCCACCGATCGGCAGCCAGTTCAGTGTGTAGAGGGTTCCGACGGGGACCTCGGGCTCCGAATCGAGAATGGCCTCGGTCAGGTCCCGGTCGTTCCGGGCCGCGTGGAGGGACGCTTCTCGCTGACGCTTCGCCCACTCCGCGTCCTCTTCCGACACGCGACCAACCGCGAGGACTTTGGCCCGTGGCGGGAACCCGATCCCGAACTCGAGGACGCGGACATTGGCCAGGCGGGCCGTGACGAAGTGGCCCAGTTCGTGGACGAGCACGAGCGAACCCAGGATGAAGAAGAACAGGAAGATCGTGATCGCGCCCTGGACGATCTCGCTCACGATGGACTCCCGATCGGACCGGCCGCGTAGGCGGCGCGGACTTCCGCGTCAAGGGCGACGAGCGCCTCGAGATCAGGCGCCTGGTCGGCGGACTCACCGAATTGCTCCACCGCCGCCTCAAGCAGGCGCGGAATCCCGGTGAACTCGAGACTCCCCGCGAGGAACCGCTCGACGGCGACCTCGTCGGCCGCGATCAGGGCCGTCGTCGCCCGCTGCCCGATCCGGCCGGCCTCGCGGGCGATCCGGAGCGCCGGGAAACGAACCTCATCCGGCGCCCGGAAGTCGAGGCGGGCGGCCGCGACGAGATCGACGGCGACGGATGGCGATGGGCGGCGTTCGGGGTATGTGAGCGCGTACTGGATGGGTAGTCGCATATCCGGGGTGCCCAGTTGGGCCTTGAGGGAGCCATCCACGAAGCGGACGGCGGAATGAACGATGCTCTGCGGGTGGATCACCACCTCGATCGCGTCGTAGCCGACATCGTACAGCCAGTGCGCCTCGATCACCTCCAGGCCCTTGTTCGCCAGCGTCGCCGAGTCGATCGTGATCTTGGCTCCCATCGACCAGGTCGGGTGGCGGAGGGCCTGCTCCGGGCGGACGCCCGAGAGGTCCGCGGGCTCGTCGAGGAACGGGCCGCCGGAAGCCGTGAGGACGAGGGCGTCGACGCCAGCCAGCGACTCCCCGACGAGGCACTGCCAGATCGCGGAGTGCTCGGAGTCGATCGGACGAAGCCAGGCGAGCGGGCTCGCGTACGGATCCATCGGCCGTTCGCGGGCGATCCGAGCCGCTCGGTCGCGAGCCAGCGGCATCACGAGGTGGCCGCCGGCGACGAGCGTCTCCTTGTTGGCCGTGGCGACGACCTTGCCGGCAGCCAGCGCCGCGACGACCGGTCGGAGGCTGACGATGCCGCCCGTCCCGACGACGACGAGGTCGACGTCCTCGCGGGTCGCCAGCGCAACGAGCGCATCGTCGCCGTGGTGGAGCGCGGTCCCGGGCGGTAGATCAAGGCCCGAGGCCGGCGAGTCCTCGGCGGCCACGACGACGGCTGGCTTCAGGCGATGCGCCTGCTCGGCGAGGAGCGTGGTGTTGTGCCCGGCCGCCAGCGCGACGACGCGGAACGCGTCGGGCATGGCCGCAACGACGTCAAGCGTCTGGCGGCCGATCGAACCAGTCGAACCGATGAGTGCCACGCGGCGAATTGCGCCGTCGCCGTCCGTGCTCACGTCAGCGGACCGCGGCAAGGACGAACAGGGTCACGACGGGCGCCGCAAAGAGGAATGAGTCGAGCCGGTCCAGGATCCCACCGTGGCCCGGGATGAGCGACCCGGAATCCTTCGTGCCGGCCGCCCGCTTGAGGACCGATTCCGCCAGATCGCCGGCCTGCGCGGCACCCGCGAGCAGCGGTCCGAGCACGAGCCCGATCGTCACCGGCTCGCCGAGGCCCACCGCGATCGCTGTCACGGCGACCGTGCATGCGACGAAGCCGCCGACAAGCCCGGCATACGTCTTCGATGGCGAGATGTGGGTGAGGAACTTCCGCCGCCCGAACCGCCGGCCAGCGAAGTACGCCCCGGTGTCGTAGGCCCAGACTCCCAGGACCAGCAGGATGATCCAGCCGCGCTCCCCGCCGAGGGCGGCGAGAGGTGCTCCAGCCGGCGGCTCCGGTGCCGCCTGGCCGAGCCGAACGACGAACGCGAGGAGCGAGGCGTACAGGGCGCCGAACACCGTCGCGAACCAGGTCGGCAGCCCTTCCCGCGGATCGCGCTTGGCGAACGCGCCGACCGCGGCGAGGATGATCCCCACCGCAACGAGGATCAGGCCGCTCGCCTCGAGCTCCCGCGGCGCGGCGGCGTCGAGGACGAGCCCCACGGCCAGCACGACCCCGAGAACCGGAATGGACGGGTAGCCGGCGGAACGCAGCAGGCGGAAGATCTCGACCGCCGCGAGGGCCGTCGCAACGACGATGAGGGCGGCGATCCAGGGGCCGCCCACGATAAGCACGACGACGAGCGGCGGGACGAGGAACGCGGCGCTGATCGCCCGCTGGCGGAGCATCCTATGCGCCGATTGCGGAGCCGGCCCGGACCGTCAGCGGCCGAATTGGCGCGTCCGCCTGGCGAATTCGAGGAGCGCGGCGTCGAACGCCTCCGCCCCGAAGTCCGGCCAGAGGACCTCGGTCGAGTAGAACTCGGCGTAGGCCGACTGCCAGATCAGGAAGTTCGAGAGCCGCTGCTCGCCGCCGGTCCGGATCACGAGGTCGGGATCGGGTAGCCCGGCGGTGTAGAGCGCCTCGGAGATGGCGTTCTCGTCGATCTCGTCGGGTTTGATGCCCCGCTCGGCCAAGAGCCTGAAGGCGTCGACGAGCTCCGTTCGGCCGGCGTAGTTGAACGCGACGTTGAGGAGCAGCCGGTCGCCGTCGGCGGTCTCGGCCAGCGCCTCGTCAATGGAGCGCCGCGTGTCGTCCGGCAGCTCCTCCAGCCGGCCGAGGAGCCGGATCCGGACGCCCTGCGCGCGGAGCTCCGCGGTTTCGCTGCGAATTGCCTGTTCGAGCAGCCCGAACAGCCCTGTGACTTCGTCGTCGGATCGGGCCCAGTTCTCGCGGCTGAACGCATACAGCGTCATGACCGGGACGCCGCGCCGGACGGCATGGCGCAGGAGCATCCTGATGGCCTCGACCCCGGCCGCGTGACCCTCGAGCTCCGCGCGATCGTGGAGCCGCGCCCAGCGCCGGTTGCCGTCCATGATGATCGCGACATGGCGCGGCAGGTCCGCCGGATCGATCAGGGCGTCACCCTCCTCCGCGGCCGACGGAACGGTCGGCTCGGCCTGATCGACGACGTGGGCCCGCGGCGGGGCGTCTGTCGGGCGGGCCAGCGGTGAGCGAGCCACTAGACCTCGAGGACCTCCTGTTCCTTGACGCCGCCGAGGCGATCAACCTCGCCGACGAACCGGTCGGTCGTTTTCTGGAGCGCCTCGAGCTGGCGTCGGGCCTCGTCAGCGCCGACCTCGCCGTCCCGCTCCTCTTTCTTGAGCTCGTCGGCCACGTCGCGCCGGATGTTCCGGATCTCGACGCGGGCCTCCTCCATCCGCTTGTGGACGACCCGCACGAGGTCCTTGCGACGGTCCTCGGTGAGCGGCGGGATGTTCAGGCGGACCACGGTCCCGTCGACATTCGGGACGAGGCCGATGTCACTCTTCTGGATCGCCTTCTCGATCGCCCCGAGGACGCCGCGATCCCAGGGCTGGATCACGATCTGGTGCGACTCGGGAACGCTGATGCCGGCCAGCTGGTTGAGCGGGGTCTGGGTGCCGTAGTAGTCGACCTGGAGCCGCTCGACGAGCGACGTCGAGGCGCGGCCCGTTCGGATGCTGTGGAAGTCGCGGTCCATCGCCTCGACGGCGCGGCCCATCTTCCCCTCGGCAGCTGCCAGGGACTCGCTGCTCATTTGCGGGCTCCTCCCACGGCGCTCGCGGCGCCGGAGATGAGGGTACCGACCGGCTCGCCGACGGCGACCCTCGTGATGTTGTCGGGCTTGTTGAGATCGAAGACGACGATCGGCAGATCGTTCTCCATGCACAGCGAGACCGCGGTCGCATCGAGGACCTTGAGCTGGTCCCGAAGCAGGTCGCTGTACTGGAGCTGAGCGTAACGCTTGGCCGTGGGATTCGTGCAGTGGATCCGCCTCGTAGACGCCGTCGACCTTCGTCGCCTTCAGCAGTACCTGGGCGTCGATCTCGACGGCGCGGAGCGCGGCCGCGGTGTCGGTCGTGAAGTACGGGTTGCCGGTTCCCGCGACGAAGATCGCGACGCGGCCCTTCTCGAGGTGGCGCACGGCGCGGCGCCGGATGTACGGCTCGGCGACCTCGTTCATCGCGATCGCGCTCATCACCCGCGTCGGGATCCCGACATGCTCGAGCGCATCCTGGAGGGCCAGGCCGTTCATGACCGTGGCGAGCATGCCGATGTAGTCGCCGGTCGCCCGGTCCATCCCCTTGGCCGCCGCCGCGAGGCCGCGGAAGATGTTGCCGCCGCCGACGACGATGCCAACCTGGACGCCGAGACGATGGACCTCCGCCACCTGGCGGGCGATGAACCCGACGAACGAAGGATCGACGCCGTACGTCCGGTCACCGAGGAGCGCCTCGCCGGACAGCTTGAGCAGGATCCGCTGGTAGCGGAGCCCTTCGCGCCCGATGGTCTCGGTCGTCGCGGTCGTCGGGGCCTCGCTCACAGCTCCTCCCCGAGCGCGTAGCGGGCGAAGCGGCGGACGCGGATGTTCTCACCGATCGTGGCGATCGCCTCGGTGATGAGCTCGCGAACCGTTCGGTCCTCGTCGCGGAACGGCTGGTCGTAGAGGCTGACCTCGGCGTACCACTTCTTGAGCTGGCCCTCGACGATCTTCGGGCGGATGTCCTCGGGCTTGCTCTGGACGGTCTCCGACTTCGCAAGCTCGGCCTTCTTCGCCTCGAGATCGGCCTCGGGGATCCGGTCGGCGTCGACGTAGAGCGGCGACATGCCGGCCACCTGGACCGCCAGGTCGCGGACGAGCTTCTGGAACTCGTCGGTCCGGGCGACGAAGTCGGTCTCGCAGTTGACTTCGATCAGCACGCCGACCTTGCCGCCGATGTGGATGTAGCTCGAAATAGCGCCTTCGCTGGCCTCGCGGCCGGCCTTCTTCGCGGCGGCCGCGAGGCCCCGCTCGCGAAGGAGCGCGATGGCCTTGTCGACGTCGCCATCCGCCTCGACGAGCGCGTTCTTGCAGTCCATGAAGCCGGCGCCGGTTCGCTCGCGCAGCTCCTTGACCTTGTCGGCAGAGATGTCCGCCATGTTCGTTGTGGTTCTCCTGTGTCGCGCGGGCCGGGGCCCGCGATGGGGGCTTGGGGCAAGTGGCCTGCCGCGGTCAGATGGCGGTGGCCGGCTCTTCCTTTTCGGCCGCTTCGCGGGCAAGCTCTGCGGCGATCTCGTCGGGGGTTGCCTCGCTGGCGGGAGCGACCGGCTCGGCCAGGGGGCGGCCGCCCGGCAGCAGGCCGTCGTCGTCGTCTTCCGCGTCGGGCTCGAACGTCAGGGCCGCGCCACCCGCGAGGGCAGCGACGAGCTCGTCGGCAGCGGTCTCGTCGAACTCCGGCTCGGCCGCAGCGGCGACCTCCGGCTCGGGTTCGGCTGAGGCGCGGGCCGCGCGCTCCTGCTGGCCCTCGATGCAGGCATCGGCGATCAGCGTGCACAGCAGGCGGATCGCGCGGATCGCATCGTCGTTGGCCGGAATGATGTGATCGATCTCGTCGGGGTCGACGTTCGTGTCGCCGGTCGCGACGACCGGGACCTCGAGCTTGTTCGCCTCGGTCACGGCGATCCGTTCGCGGTGCGGATCGATGATGAATACGGCGCCCGGGACGCGCTTCATCTTGCGCATCCCGCCGACGGTCAGCTGGAGCTTCGCAAGCTCTTCCTGGAGCTTCGCCGCTTCCTTCTTCGACATCCGGTCGAATTCGCCCGCCTGCTGGCGCGCCTCGAGCTGCTCGAGGAGGCCGATCCGCTTCTTGATCGTCGTGAAGTTCGTCAGCATCCCACCGAGCCAGCGCTTGTTGACGTACGGCTGGCCGGCGCGGGTCGCCTCCTGGGAGATCGGCTCCTGGGCCTGCTTCTTCGTGCCGACGAACAGCACGTACTCGCCCCGCGCCACCGTGTCGCGGACGAACTCGATCGAGGACTCGAGATGCTTGACGGTCTGGGCGAGATCGATGATGTGGATCCCGTTGCGCTCCGCGAAGATGAACGGGCGCATCTTGGGATTCCAGCGGCGTGTCTGGTGGCCGAAGTGGACTCCGGCCTCGAGCAGCTGCCGCATCGAAACGGACGGCACGGTGAGCGACCTCCTGTCGGTTTTGTTCCGCCGCGGACCTCGTCGCCGGGGACCGGCCTCGTGGCTGTTCTGCCTCGCTGCCGGCACCGTCCCGGTCGGAACGGTCCGCGTGTGATCTCCGTCACCCAGCGGGGTGCGGGTGGTTTGATGGCCACGGCGGTCCCGGGGCCGCGCGGAGTCTATCACGGCTCCACGCGAATGGGCGCCGACCTCAGAACGCCGATCGATGGTGTCGGATGCGTGGTTCTCGCACCCGCCGGGTCGGGCTCGACCGCAACGAGGTCGAAACGCAACGGCAGCGCGGGAACCGTCGACCCATTCGGAAGCGGAACGCCGTCGAGCAGCGGCATAGGCAGCACGGCGCAGGTGCCCTCGCTTGCGGTGGTCGACCGTCTCCTCCGCGAACCCGAAGTCGCGCCGGCGTCGCCAGCGGACCTCCACGACCACGAGCATCGGCGGCGGGCCCGGGTCGACCGCCACGAGGTCGAGCTCGTGGCGACCGACATGGACGTTCCGGGCGAGAACGGTCCAGCCCGCTTCGCTCAGCCGCGCAGCGACGAGGGTCTCGGCGGTGTCACCCGCGAGTTGCGCCGTCGTTCGCGTCCGGGCGGAGGGTCGGCCGTCCACGAGTGGATCGTGCCAGCCGGCTCTCATCAGGTGCCCAACCGGCGCTCACCCGGCGCTCACCCGGCGGTCACTGCACCCGCCGCTTACGTGGTTGCCAGCTCCAGCGAGTCCAGATCGGCGAGGTCGAGCGCCGCGTCGTCGGCCATGACGGGCAGGTATTCGCGCTCCAGGAGCTCGTGGGTCGAGGGCGAGGCCGCGGGATCGCCGAGCAGATCCAGGTCGAGCTGGTCGCCGGCCAGCGTCCGCTGCAGGGCCAGGAAGCTGCGGCGGTGGAACGGGGTCAGCCCCTGGCGGCGGATCGCGTCGCGGTGGTCGCGGGTGGCGTAGCCCTGGTTGTGTTCCCAGCCGTAGCCGGGATAGCGGGCGGCGAGGCGGATCATCATCCGGTCGCGGACGACCTTCGCCACGACCGAGGCGCACGCGATCGAGTAGCAGAGCGCGTCCCCGTCGACGATCGACGTGTACGGCCCGACCTGGTGCTCGAAATTGGCGATCCGGTTGCCGTCGACGAGGACGTGCTCGTGGCCGCCGATTCGGGCAATCGCCCGCCGCATCGCGAGATGGGTGGCGTGATAGATGTTCAGCCGATCGATCTCGGCGACGGATGCGGCGCCGACGCCAATCGCGACGGCCCGCTTTCGAATCAGCGGCTCGAGCCGGTCGCGCTGGGCCATCGAGAGGGTCTTCGAATCGCGGACGCCCGGGATCCGGTGACAGTTGGGGCGCATCACGACCGCGGCCGCGACGACGGCACCGCACGTCGGGGCGACGCCGACCTCGTCGACGCCGACGACACGTTCGAGGCCGTCACGCCAGAGGCGGCGCTCGAAACGGAGCGTGGGGACGATGACCGTCATCGGAGACAAGGGTAGCCGAACCCGCCGGGAATCGAGCGACCCCGGCGGTTGCCGGGGTCGACGGGTCTTGCGGGCTGGACCGGCTAGTTGTTCGGGCGGCGCTCGCGAAGGGTCGCGGCCTTGCCGACACGCTTGCGAAGGAAGTACAGCTGCGCCCGGCGGACCTGGCCGTGACGGATGACCTCGATCTTCTCGATCCGGGGGCTATGGATCTTGAACGTCCGCTCGACGCCGACGCCGCTGGCGATCCGACGGACCGTGATCGAGCGGGTGATCCCGCCGCCCCGCAGCCGCATGACCGTGCCCTCGAAGACCTGGATCCGCTCGCGGTTGCCCTCGACGACCTTGGCCGAGACCTTGACGGTGTCGCCCGAGGCGATCTCCGGCAGGTCGGTCCGGAGCTGGTCTGAGACGATCTCGTCGAGCACGTTCACGGTTCGGTCCTGTTCTTTCGTCGGCAGCGCGCGGCGACGCTGCGATAAGGCGAAGAAAAGCCGCCACGGGGCGGCCGACGACGGAGGATAGCACGCCCCCGGACGACCGTCAGCAATCGAACGCGAACCAGCACAACTCGTTGCGCAGCCGCTGGTCGTCGAGCACAAGGTCTCGGATCTCCTGGGGGAGTTGGCCGCGCTGCCACTGGCACTCCAGGCGGCCAGCCGCCTCGCCTTCGCCTTCCGGCGCTGCCGCTCGCGCCGCCCTGATCGCGTAGGCCGCGGCTCCGAGTTCGTGGGCCGCCACATGGCCCACCGCCGCGGCCTGGCCGGCGGCGTACGCGGCATGCCGTGCTGCCCCACGCAGGTCTCGGGCGGCGGCGTTTGCATGGCCGGCCGCCGTGCGGGCCTCGGCCCACGTGATCTCACCCCGCGCCCAGGCCCGCCCGAGGTCGATCGCCCGACGCGGACGGTCGTCCTTCGGCCGCGCCTGCTCGAAGTGGTGCAGCACGTGCTCCGCGCAGTCGGCCGCCCACATCGCGAGAAGACGATGATCGTCGTCCTGGAGGGTCCCGCCGCGACGCACGGTGATGAACCGCGGATCCCGGATCTTGGGGAGGATCACTCGTCGGCGTCCGACTCGAGCCCCCGCAGGAGGTCGGCTTCCTCGGGAGTCGCTTGCCGACCTGCCATCAGGTCCGGCCGCCCGGCGAGCGTCCGCCGCAGCGATTCCCGCAGCCGCCAGCGACGCACGGCGCCGTGATCGCCGCTGACGAGGATCGGCGGAACGTCCTTCCCGGCGAAGGACGGCGGCCGGGTGTACTGGGGGTACTCGAGCAATCCGTCCGCGAACGATTCCTCGTCGGTCGATGCGTCGTCGATTGCTCCGGGGAGCAGCCGGATGACCGCGTCGATGACTACGAGGGCCGGTAGCTCGCCGCCGGTAAGCACGTAGTCGCCGATCGACAGCTCGAGATCAACGAGAGCCCGAATCCGCTCGTCGACTCCCTCGTACCGGGGACAGACGAGGATCAGGTGGGACTGACTGGCCAGTTCGTGGGCCCGCTCCTGGCTGAACGTCGTGCCACCGGGATCGAGGAGGATCGCCACGGAGTCCGCGCGTCGGAGCGCGTCGAGTGCGGCGGCGATTGGCTCCGGTCGCATGACCATCCCCGCTCCCCCACCGTACGGCGCGTCGTCAACGCTGCGATGGCGCCCGATCCCCCACTCGCGGAGGTCGTGCGTCCGGATCTGGACCAGGCCGCGCTCCTGGATCCGGCCGGGGATGCTCGCGGCGAGCGGTCCTTCGACCATCGCCGGGAAGAGCGTGACGACGTCGATCTCGAGGGCCACGGTCAAGCGCCCGATTCGGTCGGCGGTTCGGCGGGCGTTTCGATGGCCGCATCGCCGGCCGCGGCGGCCGGCTTCGGGCTGCGGGTGCGGCGCCGCGGCGCCTTCGGTCGCGATTCGTCGCCCCGCCGCTTCGGCGGTGACAGGTCGAGCGCCTCCGCATCGATCACGATCTCGCCGCGGCGCGGGGCGAAGACGCGGACGAAGGGCCGAACGCCGGGAACGTCGAACTCGCCGTACGGCCCGCCGGCGACCGTGTAGATCTCGGCGCCGCCGGATCGATAGACATCCTTGACCGTCCCGAGGATCGTGCCGTCGACGCCGCTGACCGTCGACCCGATCACCTCGTGCCAGAAGTATTCCCCACGAGCGAGCGGCGCTTCGGCCCCGACGTCGGACTCGAGATAGATGCCCTTCAGCTCCTCGGCAGACGAGCGGTTCGGGACCTCCCGGAAATGGACGCGCCAGCCGGGGCCGTCCGCGATCGCCGACGACCAGTCGATCGTCAGCGGCCGCTCATCCCCCTCGCGGAAGAGGATCCGGCCCGGGGCATATCGCAGCTCCGGGTGATCGGTCAGGATCTCGACGCGGACGGCGCCGCGAAGCCCATGCGCCCCGCGACGAGCCACACGAGCTCGCCACGACCCACGAGCCGTCTCGAGCCACGTCAGAGTCTCCATTAAAGGATCTCCAGCGAAACCGGCTCGCCGTCCCGGGCGGCCGTCACCTTGAGGAGCGTCCGAAGCGCCTTCGCGACGCTGCCGTTCCGGCCGATGACCTTGCCCATGTCGTCCTCGGCGACATGGAGCTCGATGACGGTCCCGCCCTGGTCGCGGACGACCTCGACCTTCACCGCCTCCGGGTCATCGACGAGCGACTTGGCGACGAATTCGACGAGTTCTGCTGCTGCCATCGTGACTCCTACTTCTCGGCGGGCACGATGCCCGCGTTGCGGAAGAGGCGGAGGACCGTGTCGGACGGCTGGGCGCCCTTGGCGAGCCAGGACTTCGCCTTGTCGGCGTCGATATTGACCTCGATCGGCTCGGTTCGCGGGTTGTAGTGGCCGATCGTCTCGATCGCGCGGCTGTCCCGCGCGCTGCGGCTGTCGGCGACGACGACCCGATAGCTGGGCTGCTTCGTCGCGCCGACGCGCGTCAACCTGATACGGACTGCCATTTCTGGTGCTGCCTCCTTCTGGGCTCTTCGGGCTGCGGCCGGCCGAGCGGCCGGTGTTACTTGACGGTGAATGCCTGGTCGACGCGATCCACCCCGCCGTCGATCCGGGCGGACGAAATGAAGGCGTCGAATGGCAGGAGATAGGGCTTGATCTCACGCTCGTAGAACGCCCACTGGTCCTGCGGCATCGTCTGTCGGACCAGCGGCTCGACGAGCTCGCGAACCGCCGCGATGTCCACGAACGACACGCCGATATTCTCCTCGCCGACGCGCTTGACGAGGCCGCTGAAGCGGCTGTCGTCGGCCATCGAGGGACCCGGTCCTGCGTCGAGGGCCGCCGCGACGAACGATTCGCCATAGCCGACGCGACGAGGTCCGCGGTGACGGCGTAGGCGAGCTCGGCCTTGAATCCCGGTGGCACCGTGCCGCCGGTCGACTCCACCGCCTCCGCGAAGTCGACGATCGTGATCGTCACATCGCCGTGGGCGACGTCGCGCAGCTTGACACCTGCCTGGCCGCCGGCGAGGACGACGAAACTGCGGAGGGTGTCAAACGTCCTCTTGGCTGCGGCGCCGTCCGTCGGGGCGATGAGGAGCCCGCCGCCGATGGAACCGGCGGCATCCTTCGTGATCACCACGGCCGTGTCGCCCCACCAGCCCAGAACCCCGTCGAAACCGCCGATGACGCCAGCGGCTGCATCGGCTTCACGGAAGCCGTCCTGGAGCTCCGGCAAGGCCCGGAATCGCTTCATGGTCGCGAGCGCTGCCGGGCCGACGTCGTGGGACTCGGCGTAGAGGATCGTGCCGGCCGGCGCGCGGCCGATGAGCGTGCTCTTCTTGTTCTTCGCCTCGAACCCGATCGGGATGGAGGGATAGGCGCCGTCGCCGACGAGAGCGTCGTTCTCGAACCGGAGACTGCTCGCCTGCCACGCCGGAATGAGCTTGAGGATCTCTTCGTCGACGGTCGTCTTCTCCAGGCCGCTGCCTGCGCCGAACATCGACATCGTCGACTGAATCAGGGTTCGGTACTCGGTGAAATTGAAGCCGACGTAGTCCCGCGAGACGGTCCCGAATGCCGCCTTGAACTCGGGGTCGTCGGCGAGCTTGCCCTCGCCCTTCGAATCGACCGCCGCCCGAACCGCGGTGTCGGTGCCGGCGAGCAGCACCTTGTCGGTGATCGCCACGAGAAAGCCTGAATCCGCGGCGTCGCCGATGCTCAAGGTCGTCGCCCCGCCGTACTGGCCCTCGGTCAACCCGTCGATCGTGGACTTGAGCCACGCGGTCACCTTCGCCTGGTCCTTGACCGTGACGACGAACAGCGCGTCGCCGCCGAATGGCGTCATTGCCTGGCCGAGGAGCCCCGCGCCGACGGCGGACGGGCTGCCCAGGCCGGATCCCATCGCGATCTGGCCGCCGAACCATGGATCGATATCGGCTGTGTAGCTCTGCTCGTTGTTCGAAGCGAGCATGACGATCCGATCGAAGACTTCGTAGAGCTTCGTCTGGACGATCGTCTGGTCGTCGAAGCCGGGGAACTTCGAGAGGAAGCCGGCCATCTTCGCGCGCTGGTCGCCCGGCAGGTCGAGGCGGTACTCGGCGTACTGGATCGTGCTTGTCGGCATGTAGCCGACCGCGATCGACGGACTGGGGCGTCCGGCAGCGAGGGCGAGGATCGCGATGGTTGCCGCGATGACGACGGCCACACCGCCGAGGGCGATCGCCCAGCGGATGCCGTTCGATCGTGGCCCTGCCGGCGCCTCGCCACCCAACGTTCCGGTGCCTTGCGGGGCTGCCGTTGAGAGAACGTTCGCCGTGGCCACTGGCTGCTGGGCAGGCACGTACGCCGTGGTGAGATCGTCTTCCGGATCCGGTGGACTCGGAGGCGGCACGGATGTCCCGGTCTCGTCCGGTTTCGGGCCAGAGTTCTGCTCGTCAGTCATTGCGCGTCTCCCCTCGCTATCGCCGACCGGAGAGCGCGGCCATTGCCGCGGCCCGGCGCCCGCCCCCGGCGAGCTGTTTCATGAGTTTCTGGATTTCTGAGTGCTGCTTGATCAGGCGATTGATGTCGGTGGTGCCGGTCCCGGAGCCGGCGGCGATCCGTCGCCGGCGCGAACCGTTGATGACGCTCGGGTCGCGCCGCTCGCGTGGCGTCATCGACCGGATGATCGCCTCGACCCGCTTGAGATCGCCCCGGTCGACGGCGTCCTGGGCGTCCTTCGCCATGCCGCCCATGCCCGGGATCATCGACACGAGGCTGCCCATCGGTCCCATCTTCTGGACCTGCTGGATCTGTTCGAGGAAGTCTTCGAGGGTGAACTGCGCCTTGCGCAGCTTCTCCTCCATCTTGGCCGCCTGTTTCTCGTCGACGACCTCCTGGGCCCGCTCGACGAGCGTCATCACGTCGCCCATCCCGAGGATCCGGCCGGCGAGGCGGTCCGGATGGAAGACCTCGAGCGCGTCGGTCTTCTCGCCGGTCCCCATGAACTTGACCGCGAGGCCCGTCACCGCGCTGATCGAGAGCGCGGCGCCGCCGCGGGCGTCGCCATCGATCTTCGTGAGGATCAGGCCGGTCAGCGGCACGGCGTCCTTGAACGCCTGGGCAACGGTGACGGCCTCCTGGCCGGTCATCGCGTCGACGACGAGCAGCGTCTCGACCGGCTTCACCGCGGCGGTGACCGCCGAGATCTCCGCCATCAGCTCCTCGTCGATCGTCAGGCGGCCGGCCGTGTCGAGGATGACGACGTCGCGAACGAGCCGGCGGGCGGCATCGAGGCCGCCGCGGGCGATGTCGACGACGGACGTGCCGACGGCCGCGCGATGGACCGGAATGTCGATCGACTTGCCGAGTGTCTCGAGCTGATCGGCCGCGGCCGGGCGGTACGGGTCGGCGGCGACGAGGAGGGGCCGGCGGCCCTGCTTCACGAGGTAGCGGGCGAGCTTCGCGGCCGACGTCGTCTTGCCGGAGCCCTGGAGGCCGACGAGCGCGATCACGGCGGGGTTGCCCTGGAGGTGGAACGTCCGATCCCCGCCGCCGAGCAGCGCCACGAGCTCGTCGTTGACGATCTTCACGACCTGCTGGCCGGCCGTCAGGCTCTGGAGGATTTCGGCTCCGACCGCCCGCTCGCGGACCCGGCCGATGAAGTCCTTGACGACCTTGAAGTTGACGTCGGCCTCGAGGAGGCTGAGCCGGATCTCGCGCAGCGCCGTGTCGACATCCGCCTCGCTGACGCGGCCGCGGCCGGTCAGGTCGGCGAGCGTCTTGCGAAGGCGGTCGCTCAGGCTGTCGAACACAGTTCGGGTACGGCTCCGTTTCGGAAGTCAGGCCGGCCGCTCCGCGCCCGAGGGACGCATCGCAGCCGGGTGGCGCGCGGGTTCTGACGCGCCGAGGCGTGGGCAGTGTAGCCGATGGCCTCCGGGAGCGCGATCAGGACGATCGGCGGCAACGATGTGCCGCCGAGCGAGTGATGCGCTAGCCGAACAGCGCGGCCACGAATGCCTCGGGGTCGAACGGCAGGAGGTCGCCGGCCTTCTCGCCCACCCCGACGAACCGGACCGGCACGCCGAGATCGTGCTCGATTGCGAAGACGATGCCGCCCTTGGCGGTCGAGTCGAGCTTCGTGAGGACGATGCCGGTCAGCCCGACAGCCTCGTGGAAGGCCTTCGCCTGGGCGAGACCGTTCTGGCCGGTGGTGGCATCGAGGACGAAGATCGTCTCGGGCACGGCGCCGGGCAGCCGCTTGTCGATGACCCGGCGGATCTTCGTGAGCTCGTCCATGAGGTTCGACTTCGTGTGGAGCCGGCCGGCCGTGTCGGCGATGACGATGTCGGCGCCCCGGGCGACGGCGGCATCGATCGCGTCGTACACGACCGCGCCAGGATCCGCGTGCGGGGCATGGGCGACGACCGGCACGTCTGCCCGCTCCGCCCAGATCCGGAGCTGGTCGATCGCGGCCGCGCGGAACGTGTCGGCGGCGGCGAGGAGTACCCGGCGGCCCTCGGCGGAGTAGCGCGCCGCGAGCTTGCCGATCGTCGTCGTCTTGCCGGTCCCGTTGACGCCGACCACGAGCATGATGGCCGGTCCGCCCTCGACCGAGGCCTGCGGCGACCAGCCATCGTCGCGCGCTACGAGAAGCGCCGCGAGCTCGGCGCGGACGGCGGCCTCGGCGCCTCCGGGGTCGCGGCGGCGGCGCGCCCGTTCGACGACTTCCATCGCGAGCATCGCGCCGACGTCGCCGGCGATGAGCGTCTCCTCGACATCGTCCCAGGACACGTCTCCGTCGCCGTCGCCAAGAACTCCCCGAAGGCGTGACACGAAGGCGCCACGCGTCCGCGCGAGGCCGGCATTGAGGTCGCCCGAGACCTCGAGCGGGGCAGGCCCGATGCCCGGGCCCCAGAGCGCGCCGGACCGAGGCGGCGGAATGACGGGTGCAGGCTCCGCCTCAATGCCTTGCGCTGGCGGCGGCTCCGGCGTCGGCCGAGTTCTCGGCGGTCGGCCGGGCTCAGGTTCCGGCTCGGGCTGTGCCTCGTCGGCTGCCGGTCCGGTCGTCTCGTCCTTCTTGCGCCGCCAGAACATCAGGACACGCCGGCCATCGACCCATCGCGATGGCCGTCGGCGATCGCCTGTGCCTCGTCGAGCCGGAGGCTGATGACCCGGCTGACCGAATCGTCGCCGACCGTCACGCCGTAGAGCGCGTCGGCCGCCTCGATCGTGCCCCGGTTGTGGGTGATGACGATGAACTGGGTCCGGGCGGCCAGCTCCCGCAGCGCCGACGTGAACCGATCGACGTTCGCCTCGTCGAGGGCCGCGTCGACCTCATCGAGGACGCAGAACGGGACCGGTCGAACCTCGAGCATCGCGAACAGGAGCGCGACCGCGGTCAGCGCTCGCTCGCCGCCCGACAGCATCGCGAGCGCCTGCTGCTTCTTGCCGGGCGGACGGGCGACGATCTCGATGCCGGTTCCCGACAGGTCGCCAGGGTCCGTCAGCAGCAAGTGGGCGTAGCCGCCGCCGAACAGCTGCTGGAATCGCCGGTCGAACGCGGACTCGAGGGCCCGGAACGTCGAGGCGAACTGGTCGGCGATCATCGTGTTGAGCTCGGTGATCAGCTCGCGGGTGCGGTCGATCGCCGCGCGAAGGTCGGCCCCTTGGGCCTCGAGCGTCTCGAGCCGGGTCTTCAGCTCGGCGTACTCGTCGACGGCGAACGGATTGGCCGCACCGAGCTCGTGGTAGCGACGGCGCAGCGTCGCGAGGCGTCCGGATGTGGGCGCCTCCGAGGCCGGCGCGACCGCGGCCCACCGATCCGCGACCGACGAGAGCGCCGATTCGAGCGCCGCGCCTTCGTCGGCGTCGGCTTCGTCGGCGTCGGCTTCGTCGGCGTCCGCATCGGCGGCGTCCGCATCGGCGGCGTCCGTGTCGCCCTCCGCTCGCAACCGGCGCAGGCCGAGCTCCCCGAGGCCGGCCAGCTCGACGAGGAGCTGCTCCCGGAGCGAATCGCGACCAAGTCTGGCCTCGAGGTCCGCCCGATCGGCGGATCGGAGGCGATCGTCGGCCGAACGCAGGCGTTCGCGGGCAGCCGCGGCATCCCGCTCGGCCGAAGCGAGGCGATCGCGAGAGGCGGCGTCCGCCGCGCGCAACTCGACGAGGGCTGACGCTGCCGCCGATTCGCGCTCCGTGGCGACTGCGAGCTCGGATCCGAGCGCCTCGCGCTCCGCGACCAGCGTCCGCGTCCGTTCGCCGAGAGCCGCGGCCTCCCGCTCCGCACGCGAGATCCGCTCCTCGTCCATCGTCGCCGTCGCCTCGGCGCGTGCCCGTCGGGCCTCCGCCTCGCGGTGGGTTGCGTCGAATGTCGCCTGCTCCCCCGCGAGCCGGTCGCGGACCGCGCGCAGCTCCGTGACGCGCGCCTCCCAGCTCGCGAGCGCCGCCCCGTCGTCCACGGCCGCGTCGGCGTCCGGGCCGGTTTCGCGTTTCGTGGCCGCGGCCTCGTGCGCGGCGACCGCCGCGCGCAACCGGGCGACCTCCCCGGTCAGCCGCTGCGCCTGCGCCTCCTGCCAGCCCGCCTCGCGGACGAGTGCCTCGAGCGTGCGGGCGGCCAATCGCTCCGCCTCCTCGGCAACGCGCCGCTGGCCGGCGGCCCGCGACTCGTCCGCCCGGGCAGCGTCGAGGGCAGCACGAGCAGTCGCGGCGGCCGTCGTCGCAGTCACGGACGCCTCGCCGGCCGCCGCCGCTTCCGCCTCGAGACGATCGACCTCGCCGCGGAGCCGCTCCGCCTCGGCGCGGCGTTCGAGCGGTGCGTCGCCGCGCCCGAACCTGACGGCGAACTCGCCGACGACCGCCGAGCCGTCGCGAACGACGGCCACCCAACCCGCGGGCAGCAGAGGCTGGAGCGCCAGCGCGGCATCGAGATCCGGCATGGCGACCGCCCGGCCAAGAAGCCGCGCCACCGCGCCGGTCGGATCGCGCCGCACCGCATCGGCGAGCGGCGTTCCACCCAGGTCCGCCACGCGGTCGAGGAACCGCCGCTCACCGGAGCCTCCGGCCGCACCCGTCGAAGCCGCGCGGTCGGCGACTACGAGCATCCCCCGCTCCGAGGCGAGCTCCCCGACCGCGTCACGGTCCACGAGGTAGGCCCGCGCCGCCTCGTCCAGCGCGGCCTCGACCGCGGCTCGCAGGCCAGGCTCCACGACGAGCTCCTCGTCGAGCCGGCGGCCGCCGCGGCGCTTGGCTGCCTTCGCGATTCCTCGGGATTCCTCCTCCACGAGCCGCGCCGCCAGCGCCTCGAGCCTGCCGCGCTGCGCCGCGAGCGCGGAGCCAAGAGCTGCCGCACGCTCCGCCGCCGACTGCCGGGCTGCCTCAGCCTCGTCCGCCGCCGCCCTCGCGGCTTCGCGGACCTCGCCGGCCCGACGCTCGGCGTCCGCGGCGACTTCGAGGGCAGCGCGGGCCGCCGCAGCGTTCGCGTCCAGCTCGGCCCGGCGGTGTGCGGTCGCCGACGGAAGCATCGGCCTCCGTCGCGGCGCGGCGCTCGGCATCGGCGAGTCGCCGCTGTGCCGTCTCCGCCTCTGCATGACGCGCCGCTTCGGCCCGACGAAACGCGGCCGCGTCCTCGCCCTGGGCCTGGCTCGCCGCCCGCAGCGCTCCCAGCTCCCCCAGCGCCTCGCTCAGGGCGCGCTCGGCCTCGGCAACGGAGACTTCGAGATCGACCTGTCGCGGCGGCAGGGGTTGAGCCAGCGCCCGACGCTGGAACGCCAGGTCCGATTCGGCCGCCACACGCTCGTCGCTCAGCCGCGCCCGGTCTCGATCGATCGCCTCGAGGTCGCCGGCGAGTCGCGCCGCCCGAAGCTGGAGGTTCGTCAAGGACGCCCGCGCCGCGTCATGCGCCTCGCGGCGCTCCCGTTCCGCCTCCGCCCGCTCGGTCAGCTCGGCGGCGACTCCGGCGGCGGCTTCTTCGGCGGCCTGCAGCGCGGCCATCGCCCGATCGGCCTCCGCCGCGCTCGCGGTCCCGCCGGATTCCGGTCTCGGATGCCCGGCCCGATGCCTCGTACCAGCGGGAGTGCGCGGCGAGGATCAGCGCGTCGGCGAGCTCTTCGCCGGCGGTCAGTCGGGTGGCCTGCTGCTCGGCCTGGGCCGCGAGCCGGCGGGCCTGCGGCCGGAGTTCGGCGAGGATGTCCTCGACCCGGGCGAGGTTGGTCTCGGATTCGGCGAGCTGGTCCTCTGCCTTGCGCCGCCGCCGCTCGTGGCGCCGGACGCCGGCGACCTCCTCGAACAGTGGCCGCCGCTCCTCTGGCCGGAGGGCGAGCGCCTGGTCGACCATCCCCTGGCCGATGAACAGGAAGGCGTTGTCCGCGAGGTGGGCCGCGTCGAGCAGCTCGACAAGATCGCGCAGGCGGACGCGTTGCTTGTTGAGGAGGTAGTCGTTCTCGCCGGATCGATAGAGCCGCCGGCCGAGCTCGAGGACGCTGTAGTCGACGGGCAGGAGCCCATCGGCGTTGTCGAGGACGAGGGTTACATCGGCCATGCCGAGGGCCGCCCGCTTGTCGGAGCCGGCGAAGATCACGTCCTCTGACTTGCGGCTTCGAAGCGCTCGGCCCTGTTCGCCGAGCGACCAGCGGAGCGCGTCGGCAAGGTTGCTCTTGCCGGAGCCGTTGGGACCCACGACCGCGCTGATCCCCCCACCGAACTCGACGATCGTCCGTTCGGCGAACGACTTGAAGCCCTGGAGCCGGAGGGCAAGGAGCCGGGCCGGGGCGGTCATCGCGTGGCCTCCGCCCGCTGCCCGGCCTCGGCGTCGGCGTGGTCGCGTTAGCCTCCTGGTCCGATACGGCCTCCGCCACGGCGTTCGCGCTCGCCGCCCGCTCGCTCCGAATCGCCTCGAGGGCCTGTGCCGCGGCTGCTGTCTCGGCGGTCCGGCGAGACGGACCCTCGCCGACGCCGAGCCGGCGCTCCTCGATCCAGACCTCGATCCGGAAGACCTTGTCGTGGTCCGGGCCAGTCGCGTCGACGATCCGGTAGTCGGGCCTGCGCGCCGGTCCGCCGTTGTGTGTATTCCTGCAGCCGACTCTTCGGGCTCTTGAGCAGAAGGCTCGGTGAATCGTTCGCCAGCTCCGGGCCCGCGAGCGTCGTCAGCCAGGTCCGCGCGACCTCCCAACCGAGATCGAGATACACGGCCCCGGCGACCGCCTCGAACGCCGATGCGAGCAGCGACGGGCGTCGCCGGCCGCCGCGCTGGGCCTCGCCCTCGCCGAGTTTGAGCAGCGGCCCGAGATCGATCCGGTGGGCGAGGCGCGCCAGGCCGGTCGCGCTGACGATCGAGGCACGGCGCGTCGAGAGAAGGCCCTCGTCATCGGTCGGGTACGCGTCGAACAGGGCGTCCGAGATCGCGAGGTTGATGACGACGTCGCCGAGGAACTCGAGGCGCTCGTTGTGACCGCGGGCCGCGTCGCGGTGTTCGTGGAGCCAGCTGCTGTGGACGAGTGCCTGCTCGAGGAGTTCGAGGTCGCGGACGGGAAGGCCGAGGCGTTCCGCGAGTGCGGCCGCTGCGCGCACCGCTCCCGTCGCCGTTGCCGCCGGAGGCTGCGCTAGGTCGAGCGCTCTTCGATGTAGTCGACGGCGTCGCCGACCGTCCGGATCTTCTCGGCGTCCTCGTCGGAGATCTCGGTTCCGAACTCCTCCTCGAGGCTCATGATGAGCTCCACGAGATCGAGCGAGTCGGCATTCAGGTCGTCGACGAACGAAGCCTCGGGCTTGACCTCGTCCTCCTCGACGCCGAGCTGCTCGACGACGATCTTCTTGAGGCGCTCGTACGTGGTGGCCAACTGACTCCCTCCTCGGAGTGGGGGTTGCCGACGGCTACGGGCCGTTCGTTCCGGCTGCGATGCTCCCGAGCACGCCGTTCATGAGGCGTCGCATCGGGTCTCCACTGTAGATCCGTGCCAACTCGACCCACTCGGCGATCGCCACCCGGGCCGGCGTCGGCGAGTGTAGCACCTCACCAATGGCCGTACGGAGCAGCGCCCGGTCCATCCGGGCCAGCGTCACAACCGGATATTGGGGCGCGACGCGCTCGATCGTGACGTCGATCGTGTCGCGATGGGCGACGACGGCCGCGACGAGCGAGCGAGCCAGGTCCGCGGCCGCGGGACTGCCCTCGGTCTCGGCGAGGTGGCGCTCCAGGATCGCGTCCGGCGTCCGCTGGCCGAACTCCGCCTCGAAGATCGCGGCGAGGGCGAGGCGGCGGCCGGTCCGGAAGGCCCGAATCTCGATCCGAGACCCGGCCCGAGCCCTCCAGCCTCCGACACCGTCGACCGTGACGGTCACCGATTCGAGGCGCAGGCCGAGGAGCCGCTCGACGGTCGCGGTGACGGCGGAGCGGACCTGTCGGGTGAGGGGCACGAGGGCGTGTCCGGGCCGAGCGACGATCCAGACGCGGATCCGCACGCCATCCTCCGACACCCGCGCGGTGACGCCCGGTCCGGCGAAGAACGCCCGCCACGGCGGACCCCCGCGACCGACCCGGCTGACGCCCGGGACCTCGAATGCGGCGAGCCGGACCATCTCGGCGATGACACCGCGCCCCACGGTCAGATCGGGGCCGTTCACGGCGCCGACTCCAAGGGCTCCGGCTGAGGTGACGGATCGATGGCGTCCGCCACGGCGGTCGCAGCGCTGGCGGCTGCGTCGTCGGCGTCGGTGGCCGCGTCGTTCGAGCCATCGTTCGGTTCGGTCGCCGTCGCCCTGCCGGCCTCGGCCGCGAACGCCTCGCCGATGAGCTCCGGCACCTTCGTTCGAGCCATCGTCGCCGCGACCGCGACCCCGAAGCCGATCATCCGCCGGCGCGCTCGGCCGTGGGTGATGATCACGGTCCCGCGTACCCCGAGGAGCGGCGAGCCGCCGGCCCGCTCGTAGTCGAAGGCCCCGCGGATCCGCCCGACGCCCGGCTTGAGCAGCAGGTAGGCCAGCCGGCCGCGGAGCGAGCCGCGGAACTCGGCCCGGAACAGGTCGAAGATGTAGCCGGACAGGCCCTCGAAGAACTTGATGACGACGTTGCCGAGGACCGCGTCGCAGACGATGACGTCGGCCATGTGCTTGACGATGTCCTTGCCCTCGACATTGCCGACGAACCGCATGTTCGTCTCGTCGATCAGTTCGGTCGCCCGCTGGATCCGGGCGTCGCCCTTGCCCTTCTCCTCGCCGATCGACAGCAGGGCAACGGAGGGATCGGCGACGCCGAGGACGCGGTCGGCGAAGATCGCGCCCATCCGGGCGTACTGGGCCAGGTTCTCGGGAGTCGAGTCCGGGTTTGCGCCGATGTCGAGCAGGACGACGGGGCCGCCGTCGGTCGACATCTGGACGGCGAGGGCTGGGCGATCGACACCCGGCAGGCGGCCCAGCCGGAGCACCGCCGCCGCCATCCCGGCGCCGGTGTGGCCGGCGGTCACGAGGGCGTCGGCGCGGCCCTGCTTCACGAGGTCCGTCGCGACGAGGATCGTCGGAGTCCTTCTTCTCGCGGAGCGCCTTCGCCGGATGCTCGTCCATCCCGACGACCTCGGACGCATGGACGATCTCGACGTTTGGAGGGAGCTCGCCGGCGATCGATCGGATCGTGGCCTCGTCACCGACGAGGAGGACCTTGTCCTCGGGGTGGGCGCGGGCGTGGTCGAGGGCGCCCGGGACGATCTCGGTCGGGCCGTGATCGCCACCCATCGCGTCGACGGCGATCGAAACGCCGCGGCGGTCTCCTCCGCCGTCACCTCGCGCGGTGTGGCCGATCTGGTCGACCACGGTCAGGTGGCGGACTCGTTCGTCGACTGCTTGGGCTCGATCGCCAGGCGGCCCTGGTACCAGCCGCAGTTCGGGCAGACGTGGTGGGGCAGCTTCGGCTCGTGGCAGTGGTCGCACTCGACGAGCTTCGGCACGCTCAGTGCGAGGTGGGCGCGGCGCTCGCCCTTTCTGGCGTGCGAGACGCGTCGCTTCGGAACACCCACGGTGTGCGCTCTCCTTTGATGGGGTCAGTCTGAGGTCGGCGGTCGCTCGTCGGACGCACCGAGACGCCCCATGCTGTCAGCGGGGCCGATCGCGGAGTGTACCGCGCCGGGTCGCAGCGTGCCAGCCTCAGCCGTCGTCGGCCCTGAACGCCCTGAGTGCCTCCAGGCGCGGGTCGATGTCGTCGCTCGGGTGGTCGTGGGTGCCCTCGTCGAGGCGTTCACCGCAGGCGAGGCACAGGCCGGGGCAGTCCGCGCGGCAGAGCGGGGCGATCGGCTCGGCCAGGAGGATCGCCTCACGGACGGGCGCCTCGAGGTCCAGCTCGTGATGATCGGTGAGGCGGAGCAGGTCGTCTTCGCTAGCTTCGGCCTTGATCGGCCGGCCCGTGTTCAGGTCGAGCGACGGCAGGGCCTCCTCCTCGATGAAGATCTCGATCGGGACCTCGATGTCGCGAACGCACCGACTGCACTGGGCCTGGAGGCTCGTCGTCAGGTCCGCGATGACGAGCAGGCCGCGGTTCGTCCGGGCGAGGCGGACGTGGCCCTCGATCGGGTCGGCCAGGCGGAGGTCGTCGCCGAGATCGATCGTGACGCCGGCGACCTGGTAGTCGCGAGTGGCGCCGGCCTCGTCGCCGAGCAGCCCGGCGACGTTCCAGGTGAGCGGCTCGCCGACCGAGCCCTTCGACGTCATCGCTGCACCGGCAGCGAGGCGTCCTCCTCGGCATCGTCGTCGAACTCTTCGGCTGAGGCCAGCCAGCCTCCGCTCTCCGGCACGCCGGTCCCGTCGCCCTGGTCGGGTGGGATCTCGGCCCGCCGCTCGTCGAGCAGGGAGATGCCCTTCTTGATGCTCTGCAGGGTCTTCACGACCTCGCCCTCGAGCCCGACGAGGACACTGACGGCGTATTCGTCGGCGCCGCGGCGGACCTCCTCGGCCTCGTCCTGCGACTCGCCGATGATCCGGCGGCTCTCGGCCTCCGCCTGCTGGGTGAGGCCGCGCTCGTCGATGAGGAACGCGGCTTGCTCCTGGGCACGGGCGACGATTCGCTCTGCTTCTTCCTGGGCCTTCTCGATGATCCGCTCGCCCTCGGAGTTGATCCGTTTCGCCGCGCGGACCTCCTCAGGGACGGCGACTCGCAACTCGTCGATGAGCCCGAGGGCGGCAGCCTGGTCGATCACCACGTTGTTCGTCAGCGGCAGTCGGCGGCCGTTTGCGATGATCGACTCGAGGCGCTCGACGAGGAAGATGATGTCGATCGGAGTGGCCTCCGGTGGCGGTCGGGTCGGCCCGAGGTGGTCGTTGGCTGGGATTATCGCATGGCCGACGACCGGTAGCGCCGTCTCGCGTGGCCTGGTCCGGTAGGCGGACCACCTGGCGGAGGACCGCGCGACGGAGGCGGCTCATTCATTCGATCGGTCCGGCAGGCGGACCAACGGGCGGAGGAAAGGGAGAAATCAGGGGTCTGCGCGTGGCTCGTTCGTCGCTTGGTCCGGCAGGCGGACCAACGGGGCTGTCAGCCGCCTCAGCGCATGCCAGCCGCGAGCAAATCAGGCGCGAGGGCGACGCCTGACGAGGAGGGTTCGGCCGATACCCGCCACGATGATGATTCCCGCGAGTAGCACCGCAACCAGCGGAATGAGAGCGAACGGCGTGTCGCCGCCTCCCTGCTTCACGTCGGCGAGACCAGGCACGAGACCTTCGCCCGCGGCGGTCGCCTCAGGTGCATCGACGATGAGCACGATCGCGGGTTCGGTCGCCGATGACGCCCTGAACGGTGTCGTCGAGGGTGAGCCGGATGGTGTATCGGCCGGGCAGGAGGAGTGCGGCGAGTGGTAGCTCGACGAGCGTTGCACTAGCCGCGTAGAACGTGTCCATCGGGATCGTCGCCCTGCTGACCTCGGCTCCCGAAGCGTCGAACAGGGTCAAGTCGCCGAGGGGCGTCAACCGCACGTTGCCGGTGTTCTGGACGGCGACCGCGATTGTCGATTTCCCACCGACGACCTTGTGCGTGGCGCCGCCGATCGCGATGGCCGGGGCTCGATCGCCTGGCACGGTGATGACGACCGCAATCGCCTGCCGAACGATCTGGTCGAGGGCGACGGTCCCCGTACCATGAATCGGCTGATCGTTCTCCAGCACGATGCTCGAGATGTACTCACCAGGGCCGACGTTCGAGGGGACGGCAACCGTGAGCGAACGTTGGACGTTCTTGCCGGCGGGAAGGTCGATGACCCGGGTCGCGTAGTCGAGCCACTGACTGGCGCCCGTCGTGGGCTCGTCGCGCAGACGAGCGCCGAAGCCGCCGTTGATGATCGTGTAGACGTCGGCGGCATACGTCCGGGCGGCGAGCGCGTCTGCGCCGTCGTTGCCGATCCGTACTTCGAGGTCGCGAGTCTCCCCGGGCCGCATGGTGAGATCGAAATAGGAACCGGGCTGATCGATCGGGCTCAGCGAGAGCTTGATCTGACCGTCCGCCGCAAGCGCCGAGGCCGGCGCCACGAGGGCGACGAGCGCGCTGAGCAGCGCGCCCGCCAGGAACCGAGTTGCGCCGAGGCGGCCGATATGCCGGTCGCCGGTCAGGCCTACGGAGCGGATGTGATCGTGGTCGTGAGGGTGCCGGTGTAGACGCCGACGCGGCTCATGGCCGGGATCGCCAACGTGATGCCGAGGTCCTGCGTGTACGTTCCCGAACCATACGCGGCGGTCGCCGAGATTGTCTTGCGAGGAGCGTCCAAGGTGCCGAGAGGAGACGTCGGGGGAACCTGGGGGCCGGTCGCTGCAGCCACGCCGACTACCTGGCCCGCGATCATCACGGGAACGGCTGCGGAGCTGAGCGACAGGTTTGCTGCCGGGATGTCAAAGCCGCCATTTGCCGTGCCGACCCAGACGAAGTCGGACGACATGATCGTGACGTTCCAGCCAGCGGCTAAACCAGTGCTGTCGTCCGCCGTGAGCACCATCGTTCCGGCGACGGCGTGAGCGGCGTTCTGATAGGCGACGCTCGTGAGCGTCACGTCGCCGACGCTGGCCGTCAGGCCGCTACCGGTGATCGCCTGGGTGATCGTGTCGGCGGCGAACGCCGGGCCGGCAAGAGCGGCGACAAGGAGGATTCCGGCGGCGAGTCCCGGAGCCAGTCGCCTCTTGATTGTGATAGTGCTCATGGTTTCGTCCTTCATGACCGAGGGTCGCAATGGGCTCGAAAGCTCCCCCGGGCGACACGTCGTCGTCGTGAAGGTGTCCGCGTCAGCGCCCTTCGGCCGCGCGTGTCCTGAATTTGCGGTATGGGTACCAGACGGGCTATAGGAAGGCTTCCGAAGAACGGGCATCGCTTCGCCGCCCGTTCAGTCATGCAAAAGCATGAGGGCTGCCGCTGGCCCGCCAACGGGGCCGAGGATCATCTTGCCCCTAGCAGCGTTCGGGACATTGCGTGATGGGCGGGGTGGCGCGAGGCTCACCCTCGCGGCCTGGTCCGGCAGGCGGACCAACGGGCGGAGGACCATGCCCTTGGACGGCCTCGTTCGCCGCTTGGTCCGGCAGGCGGACCGGGAAGCGGAGGAAGGGACGTAATCAGGGGTTTGGGGCTGGCTCGTTCGCCGGTTGGTCCGGCAGGCGGACCAACGGGCTGGTCAGCTGCCGCGAGCGGCGAGCGCCCTTGCGAGCGGCTCGACCGCGGCGGTCGGGATCATCGCCGAGATGTCGCCGTCGAACGTGGCGATCTCCTTGACGAGGCTCGACGAGACGTAGCCGTGCTCGAGGGCGGTCATGAAGAAGACGGTGTCGACGTCGCCGGCGAGCTTGCGGTTGTTGTGGGCGAGCTGCATCTCCGACTCGAAGTCGCTGATCGCGCGGAGGCCGCGGACGATGAACTGGGCCCCGACGGCGTGGCAGAACTCGACCGTCAGCCCATCGAACGACTGGACCTCGATCCGGTCCGCCGGCGCCCCGTCTCGCGCAGCGCATCGCGGATGATCCGAACCCGCTCCTCGACCGGCAGCAGCGCCTGCTTGCGCGGATTGGCGAGCACGCCGACGACGATCCTGTCGAACGCGAGGGCGGCTCGGCCGATCACGTCGAGGTGGCCGTTCGTGATCGGGTCGAAGGAGCCGGGATAGACCGCGACGCTCATCGCTCCTCCTCGCGCCGGTAGAAGGTGAGGGCCGTTTCCCCGAACCGCCGGTCGCGCTCGGATGCTAGCAGCCCGATCCGGTCGGGCGGGCGATCTCGCCAGAAGTGCTTGGCGACGACGCGGGCATCGGGCGCCAGAGGCGCCTCCGGCTGACCGAGCAGCGCCAGCACTCGGCCAAGGAGCTCGATCTCGGCGTACGGCGGGTCGACCAGGACGATGTCGAAGCGCTCGCCGACGTTCGGCTCGGCCAGCCATCGGACGACGTCCCAGCGGATGATCGCAGCGGCCTCGCCGGCGAGACCCGTCGCCCGAAGATTCGCGTCGATGACCGACGCGGCACCCTGGTCCTTCTCCACGAAGGTCGCCGCGGCTGCGCCACGCGACAGCGCCTCGATCCCGCCGGCGCCGCTCCCCGCGAACAGGTCCAGCACCCGCGCGCCCTCCAGGTCAGGCTCGAGGATCGCGAAGAGCGTCTGCTTGACGCGGTCGGCGAGCGGCCGCGTCCCCTCGCCCGGCGCCCGGAGCCGGACGCCCTTCGCCGACCCGGCGATCACCCGGCCCGCATCAGTCACGCCGGCATCGTAGCCTCGGGTGGCGGCGTTCGCGGCGACGTTCGAAGACGCGGATGCGTCTCGCGCATTCGGACGGCAACCACGACCCCCGAGGCGACGGTGATCGCCGCCACCACCCAGATCGCCGTGCTCATGCCCGCCCGGTCCGCGATGACGCCGACGAGGATCGCCCCGGCCGCGAAGCCCAGATCGCGCCACATCCGGTAGACGCCGAGCGCCGAACCGCGCCAGGAGGGATCGGCGACGTCGGCGACCGCGGCAAGGAGCGTCGGGTAGACCATCCCCGTCCCCAGCCCGAGTCGCGACGCACGCGGCGAACCACGGCCAGAACCCGGACGTCGGCGGCAATCGCGGCGATGGCAACGCCCTGCAGTAGCAGCCCACCGACGATCAGGCCCTTCCGCCCGATCCGGTCCGACAGGGCGCCCGTCGCGAGCTGAGACGTCCCCCACGTCAGCGGATAGGCGGCGGCGAGCGCGGCGATCTCCGTCAGCGACAGGCCGGCCGCCGCGTAGTACAGCGGCAGCAGTCCCCACGCCATCCCGTCGTTGAGGTTGTTGACGAGGCCCGCCTGGCTGGCGGCCGACAGCGACCGATCCAGCAGGCTCGTCCGCAGGATGACCGTCCGCCACGACGGCCTGGCCGACCGCTCTTCGAGCCCGTGCTCCAGGCTCACGTGATCCCGGGTCTCGCGAATGGCGAAGGCCGATAGCAGGAGGCCGGCAACCGCGACGCCGAGCCCGAACACGAACGGCGCAGGCCGAAGACCGGCTCGATCGGCGATGAATCCCGGTCAGGAGTGCCGTGACTGCGACCGCGCTGTAACCGGCCGCCTCGTTCAGCCCGAGCGCGAGCCCGCGCCGGCGGGGCCCGACGAGATCGACCTTCATCATGACCGCGACCGACCACGTCAGACCCTGGTTGACGCCAAGGAGCACGTTCGCGGCGACGACCCACTCCCAGCTCGGCGCCCAGATGAGGATCAGCGGCACGGGCACTCCCGCAAGCCAGCCGGCCAGCAGCACCGGCCGTCGCCCATAGCGATCCGCGAGCAGCCCCGCGGCGAGGTTCGTCAGCGCCTTCGTGACACCGAACGCGACGAGGAACGTCAGGACCGACGTGACCCCGGAGAGCCCGAAGATCTGCGTCGCCATGAGCGGCAGGACCGTCCGCTCCTGGCCGACCATCGCGCCGACCAGCGCCTGGACCCCGACGAGCAGGGCGAACTGGCCGGCATTGGCGCGCAGACCGAGCGCGATCGACGTCAAGCGGGACTCAGGCGCCGCTGGCCGGATCGCCCGCCCAGACCCGCTCGAGCCAGCCGTGCTGGAGCTCGCGCGCGAGCGCCGCCTCAGCTGGCGGGAAGGCCGCCGGCGTCGTCGAGGAGCGCCTCGGCATGCTCGCGGGCACGGCGGGCGAGCACGACGTGGGTCTTGTCCTGGAGCGAGGCGACCCGCAGCCGCGGCAGCCCCGACTGGGCGAGTCCGAGCACGTCGCCCTCCCGCCGGAGCTCGAAGTCTCGTTCGGCCAGCTCGAACCCGTCGCGAATCTCCGTGACGGCCTTGAGCCGGGCCTGCGCGGTCTCGTCGGTCGAGTCGGAGACGAGGACGCAGAACGACTCGACGGTGCCCCGGCCGACCCGGCCGCGAAGCTGGTGGAGCTGGGCCAGGCCGAACCGGTCGGCGCCCTCGATGATCATCATCGTGGCTTCCTGGACGTCGACGCCGACCTCGACGACGGTCGTCCCGACGAGCACGTCGAGCTCGCCGTCACGGAACCGAGCCATCTCCGCGTCGCGGTCGGCCGCCTTCATCCGGCCGTGGACCATTCCGACGCGGAGGGGGGCGAGCAGCTCTCGAAGCCGAACGGCCTCTGCCTCCGCGGCCGGGGCGGACGAATCGAAGATCGTCGGCGCGGCATCGTCCGCGGGGGCATCGGCCTCGTCGATCAGCGGCACGACCACGAACGTCCGATGACCGGCCGCCGCCTCCGCCCGGACGCGATCCCAGACCGGGCCGATGGCGTCGGGATGGCGGATCCCCGTCCGGATCGGGATGCGACCCTCCGGCGGCGTCCGCAGGTCGGAGACGTCGAGGTCGGCGTAGAGGACCTGGCCGAGGGTCCGCGGAATCGGCGTCGCCGTCATCAGCAGGACGTGCGGGGCGTGGCCGCCGGCCTTGGCCTCGAGCTGCCCGCGCTGCTCGACCCCGAAGCGGTGCTGCTCGTCGATGACGACGACGCCGAGAGCGTTGAACTTGACCCGCTCCTGAATGAGGGAGTGGGTCCCCACGACCACCGGCGCCATGCCGGATTCGATCAGTTCGAGCGTGTTGCGGCTCGCGGCCGCGGTCAGCGATCCCGTGAGCAGCTCGACGGGCACGGCCGCGTCCTCGAGGAGCGACGCGAGGGTGGCGTGATGCTGGCGGGCAAGGAGATCCGTCGGTGCGAGGAGGGCCCCCTGGAGCCCCGCCCGTGCCGCCGCCGCGAGCGCGTAGGCCGCGACCGCGGTCTTGCCTGACCCGACGTCGCCCTGCAGCAGGCGGAGCATCGGGGTCGGACGGGCGAGATCCTCGCGGATCGCCGCGATCGCGGTCGCCTGGTCCGCGGTGAGCTCGACGGCCCGATCGAGCTTCCGGGACAGCGATCCGGTGAGCGTCCCGCGCAGCACGTCGTCGAGCGGATCCGCGACGGCGATCGGGCGGGCCGCGTCACGACCACGCTGCCGCCGCCGCCCGACCATCCCCAGCTGGAGCGCCAGTAGCTCGTCGAAGGCGAGCCGGCGGAGGGCGGCGTCGCGTCCCTCGAACGAGGCCGGGTAATGGGCCTCCTCGAGGGCGCTCCCGATCGGGACGAGCTCCTCGCCCTCGCGGATCGGTCGCGGCAGGTACTCCGGGATAGGCCTTGCCGGCCCGATCGAGCGCGTCGCGAATTGCAATCCGCAAGCGAGTCGCCGTCAGGCCGGCGGTGAGCCGGTAGACGGGCACGATCCGCCCGACGTGGAGCATCTCGTCGTCGTTGCCCTCGGGCTGGAAGTCGGGGTTGTCGAGGGTCAGCTTCCGGCCGAAACGCTTCAGCTTGCCGGACACGACGACCCTGTCGCCCGGGTGGAGCCGCCGCTCGATGTAGCGCCGCCCGAACCAGGTGGCCTCGAGCGTCCCGGTCTCGTCCTCGAGGACCGCGATCGTCCGCTGGATGCGGCGCCGGAACGAGGGCTCGACGCGGACGTCGACGACCCCCACCCGGGCGCTGACGACGGTCCCCTCCTCCACCCGGTCGAGCTCGCCGAGCTGCCGCATCTCGCGGAGGTCGTCGTACCGCCGCGGCAGGTGGAAGAGGAGCTCCCGGACCGTGAAGAAGCCGAGCCGCCGGCCGGCTCGCTTCAGGATGTTGACCGCGGCGAGGCCCGACCCCGCGATGTCGGTCTCGAGCAGCTCCGCCGGGTCGGTCGGCGGCGGGAGGGGCTTCGGCGCAGGTGGCTTCGTCGGGCGGCGCGCCGTCGTTCCGGCCACCCGGCTACTCGGCGGAGATGAGGTAGCGGTAGTGCGGCTGCCCGCCGTGGACGACCTCGACCTCCGCTCCCGGCGATGCCGCGCCGATCTTCCGGGCGATCTCCTCGGCCTCGCTGAGGGTCGAGTCGGAGCCGTAGTAGAGCGTGATCAGCTCGTAGCCCCGCTTGAACGCGGCGACCGCCTTGAGGACCGCCTTGTCGCGGTTGCTGTCGACGGCAACGAGGCCATCGTCCGGGTCGAGGGCGATGGTCTGGCCGCGCTTCACCTTCTTGCCGCCGATCGTCGCGTCGCGGACCGCTTCGGTCACCTGGATCGACTGGATGCCCCGGCCCGCTTCGGTCATCGGGCCGGCGTTGGCGGCGGCATCGAGCGTCGGGTCGAGGGCGAGCAGGGCGGCGATGCCCTCTGCGGCGTTGCGCGTCGGCACGACGACGAGCCGCTTGTCCTCGCACACCTTCGCCGCCTGTTCGGCGGCGAGCCGGACGTTCGGGTTGTTCGGGAGGAGCAGGACCTCGCGGGCACGCGCGAGGCGGGCGACGCGGAGCAGCTCGCCGGTGCTCGGGTTCGCGCTCTGGCCGCCGTTCACGATCTGGTCGACCCCGAACGACTCGAAGACCCGAGCCAGGCCGTCGCCCGCCACGACGGCCACGATTGCCGGGCCCGGCCGGAGCGGCGTGTCGGCCGACTCGCCGTTCGTCGAGGTGTCCAGTGTGGACTCTTGCTCGGGCGCCGTCGGCGGCGCCCGCATCGGTTGCCGTGAACTCCGTCGCCCGAGCTTCGCGGATGTCGCGGGCCTGGTTGTCGAGATTCTCGACGCTGATCCGGCTCAGGCTGCCCTGCTGCAGGCCGTAGCCGATCACCTCGTCGGGCCGCTCGTTGTGGACATGGACCTTGAGCGCCCGGGCATCGCCTGCGACGAGGACGGACTCGCCGATCGACTCGAGGTGGTCGCGGATCGCATCGAGATCGAGCGGCCGGCCCGGGTTCGCCTGGAGCAGGTACATCGTCTCGTAGCCGAAGCCCTCGTCGGCGTGGGCAATCAGCGCCGACGCCTTCGCTCCAGCCCGCGCCCTGCCGGTCGCTGCTCCGGCCGGAGCCCGCCCGAGGAGATGAAGCAGCGCGCCCTGGAACAGCCGATACACGCCCTGGCCGCCCGAGTCGACGACGCCGGCCTCGCGCAGGATCGCGAGCAGGGACGGCGTACGCGCGACGGACTTCTCCGCCGCCTCCACGGTCGTGCTCAGGACGGTCTCGATGTCGTTGGCCCGCTCCGCGGCGACGACCGCCGCCTCGGCCGATTCGCGGATGACCGTCAGGATCGTGCCCTCGACCGGCTTCGCGACCGCGCCGTAGGCCGACTTCGCGCCCCGCGAGAGCGCATGGGCCAGATCGAGGCCGTTGAACCGGGACTTGCCGGCGAGCCCCTCGGCCATGCCCCGGAAGATCTGACTGGTGATCACACCGGAATTGCCGCGGGCCCCCATCAGCGCGCCGAAGGCGATCGCCGCCGAGACGCGCTCGACCGTCACCTCGGTGACGGCGTCGGCCTCGTCGAGCGCGGCCTTGACCGTCGCGTACATGTTCGAGCCGGTATCGCCGTCCGGCACCGGGTAGACGTTGAGGCTGTTGATCTCCTCGACGTAGGCCTCGAGGTTGGCGACGGCCGCCCGGAAGGCGTCGAGAAGACCCTGGCCGTCACAGGCCCGCCGGACCATCAGGCGACGTCCGTGCCGCTCGCCGCGAGATCGTCACTCCGGACGCCTGATGGAGCAACAGGCGCCGCGGGAAGATCGCCCGGCTGATAGCTGAGGCCGTCGACATGGATCGTCAGCCTCGAGACCTCGCGGCCAAGGGCGCGGCGGAGTGCGTAGCGAACGGCCGAATCGACCTGCCGGGCGACCTCGGCGATCGGGACGCCGTAGGCCACGGTCAGGTCGAGATCGATCGTGAGCAAGACATGATCGACTGACGCGGTCGCGTTGGAGGTCGTTTCACTCGCCGTGCCGTCGACGAACGACACGCGGACGCCGGGCTGGGTGAATCCGAGCCGCTCCAGGAGGCGTCCGACGATCCCTCCGGCGAACCCGGTCACCCCATACGACCCGAGGGTCGCGGTCCGGACGATGTCGATGACGGCTCGGCGGCTGACGATCGATCGACCGGGGGTCGATGCGGTGGGCACGCGGGCGGCGACCTCCGATTGTCGTGGCGGTAGACGTGTCGCGGTAGACGTGTGGCAGTTCCCGCGGGGACGGTGCTATCATACCGCCCCGCTCGTCCCCTTCGAGGTCGGGCGTTCCTGTTACTCACGCTTTCACTCACGTTCCGAGGACCAGCATGGCCCGTTCCTGCGCGATCTGCGGCAAGGTGTCGATGGGCGGATTCAATCCCCAGTCGTCGGGGATGAACCGCGTCCGCGCCCACCGCCGGATGCAGCCCAATCTCCAGCCGTTCATCATCGTTCAGAACGGCACCACGACGAAGGCGCTCGTCTGCACGCGCTGCCGGCGCACGACGACGAAGAGCGCCAAGTAGCGCGTTCGTTCCGCGCCACGACCGACCGGTCGCCGAATGGCGGCCGGTTTTCGTTTGCCTCGGCCGCCGCGAGCCCGCCCCGCGCCTCGCGTCCCGCCCTCCCGCAACTGGCCAGAGTTGCGCCCCGAGAACGTTGGCGGAGCTCCCGGAGGCTTCTGAGCGGAATCCTGCGCCCGCTCGGCCGAGCTCGTGCGTGGCGACGGGCCAGCGGGGCCGCGCCGGCACCGTTTGAGGCCCAGGACCTCCGCCAACGTTCTGCTGGTGCAATTCTGGCCAGATATCCAGGGAGGGACTGTTAGGCTGGGTCGAGTGGACGAGGGGCCCGGCGCTCAGCGGTCCGCCGTGTCGAGCCAGATCGTGAACGGCCCATCGTTGACGAGCTCCACGGCCATCACCGCCCCGAACCGGCCCGTCGCCACCTCGACACCCAGCTCCCGAAGCGTGGCCGCGAACCGGAGGTAGAGGCGCTCCGCGAGCTCCGGGGCCGCGGCGCCGGTGAAGCCCGGACGCCGGCCGCGACGTGTATCGGCGTAGAGCGTGAACTGGCTCACGACCAGCACCGCGCCGCCGACGTCCATGAGCGAGAGATTCGTCCGGCCCTCCGCGTCATCGAAGATCCGGAGTTCCGTCACACGCCGGGCAAGCCCGTCGGCGATCGCCTCGTCGTCGTCGGGCCCGACGCCCAGGAGCACGACGAGCCCGGCCCCGATCTCGGCGACGACGTCGTCGGCCACGCGCACGCGCGCGCCGGTGGTCCGTTGGAGAAGCGCCCGCACGATCGATCAGAGCTTGGGTGGATCGGTCCAGCCGTGCTCGCGGGCGTACTCCTCCCGCCACACCTCGGCCTCGGCGGCGTATTTGTCGCGTGCCTCTGCGTGCCGCTTCGCAGTCAGCTCGATGACCGTTGCCGGGACCATGAGATCGAAGTCGCGGACGCCGTCGGGGTTCCACTGCCCGGATCCCCGGAGCGGGATGACCGGGATCCCGCCCTTCTCGATCTCGGCCATGAACTTCCAGGCAAGGTGCTTCGGGAGCTGCGTGAACGTGACCATCTTGTCGCGCGGGATCGGCTTCTTGCCGTTGTTCAGGCGGTACTGGTAGCCCTCGTCGGCGAGCGCCTTCACGAGCCTGATCTCGCGGCCCATGTCCCGGCCCTTGATCCAGAGGACGGACCCGACGACGAGCACGTCCACGCCGAGCCCACCGACGAACTCCGCGGTCTCCCGGTTGATGCCGCCGTCGACGTGGATCTCCGCGCCGTGGGCCTTGTGCGACAGGTACTCGCGGGCCGCGAGGAGCTTCTCCTGGGCAACGTCCTTCATGAACGTCTGGCCGCCGAAGCCCGGTTCGACGGTCATCACGAGGATGATGTCGAGCAGCTTCCGGTACGGCTCGAGCGCGGTCAGCGGCGTCTTGGGCTTGACCGCGAGCCCGGCCGCGCGACCGGCGGCATGGATCTTCGCGATCGTCGGCTCGATCTGCGCGGCCTTGACCTCGACATGGAACGAGACCGAATCGGAGCCCGCTTCGAGGAACTCGTCGATGTACTTGAGCGGGTCGCTGATCATCAGGTGGACGTCGAGCGGCAGTTCCGTCCGCTTCCGGATGCCGGCGACCATCTTCGGGCCGAACGTCAGGTTCGGGACGAAGTGGCCGTCCATCACGTCGATGTGGATCCGATCGGCACCCTCCTTCTGTGCCCGCCGGACGCCGTACGCCATGTTCGAGTGATCCGCGTCGAGGATGCTGACCGCGATCCGCGCCCGGCCCGTGCCCACCGCTACTCCCCCGCCCCGACCGGCGACGGCTCGGGGCTTCGCTCGCCACGGAGCGCAGCGGCGCTCTCGCCGACGAGCCGTTCGCGGCGCCGGGCGACCGCGGCGGCGGGCGGCTCCCCTGCCCGTTCGGCCGCGAGCTGGCCACAAGCTGCGCCGATCTCCGCGCCGCGGTTGCGGCGAATCGTCGTCGCGATGCCGGCGTCCAGCAGCGTCGCGGCGAAGCGCTCGATGACGTCGTCCGGACTCGCGACCCACGGCGTGTGGGCGACGGCGTTCATCGGGATGAGGTTGACGTGGGCGTGGTCGCCGCGGAGCAGCTCGGCCATCGCGACGGCGTCGATGTCGGTGTCGTTGACGCCCGAGATCATCGTCACCTCGTAGCTCACCCGCCGGCCGGTCGCTCGGGCGTGGTCGCGGGCGGCCCCGACGACCTCGTCGATCGGCCAGCGCCGGTTGAGCGGAACCAGGACGTCGCGCAGCGCATCGCGTGCCGCGTGGAGCGACACCGCCAGGGTGAACTGCGGACCGAGGGCCGTCAGCCGCCTGATGCCGGGCACGACACCGGAGGTCGAGACCGTGATGTGTCGCGCCCCCAGTCCGAATCGCCGCGGGTCGTTCAACGCGTCGACCGACTCCAGGACCCGGTCGAGATTGAGGAGCGGCTCGCCCATCCCCATGAAGACGACGTTGGTCAGGCGCTTCCCGTCCGTGGCCAGGCGGCGCGCGGCATGGCGGACCTGGTCGACGATCTCGGCGGTCTCGAGGTCGCGGGTGAAGCCCAGCTCGCCGGTCGCGCAGAACGGGCAGCCGACGGCACAGCCGGCCTGGCTCGAGATGCACAACGTGTGCCGCTCTCGCTGCCCACCGCGGGCCGGATAGTGCATGAGGACCGACTCGACGAGAGCGCCGTCGGCCAGTCGATGGAGGGCCTTCTCGGTCAGGCCGCCGTCGGCGAGGCGGATCTCCGTGTCGCCGACGGTATCGAACCGGAACGCTTCGTCAAGTTCGGCCCGGAGGCCCGCCGGCAACGTCCGGATCTCGGCCGCGGAATTGGCCTTGCCGCGCCAGACCGCATCAGCGACCTGGCGAGCTCGGAAGCCGGGAGCGCCACGCGCGGCGAACCAGGCCTCGAGCTCACCAGCGGCAAGCCCCGAGATCCCCGGCATGGCCGGCGCCGTCGACAACTCGGTCGGCTCCACGATGGGCAGCGGCACGTTGGTTCCTGTCACGGCCAAAGTCTAGGGCCCTCAGAGCACCTGGCCGTACGCCAGGACGGCCCGCCCTCGGAGAAGGTCCGGACCTGGCATCTGGCGGCCGCCGGAGGGCTGGACCTCGTCGAGGATGAGCCAACCGTCCGATGTCGCGAGCCGCAGGTCCGGCCCGGGCCCGATCGTGCCGGGCGGCGGCAGGCGTTCCGTTCCTTCGTCGACGGAGGCGCGCCAGACGATCACCCGGCCCGCTTCGGTCTCGATGAACGAGCCTGGCCACGGCTGGTAGGCCCTGACCTGTCGTTCCAGGAGGTACGCGGGCCGGTCCGGATCGAGGCGCCCGTCCTCGCGCCGGAGTGGTCGCGTCAGCGTCGCGCCGTCGCTCGGCTGGGGAGTGGGGTCGATCTCGCCCCGCAGCCACGGCCCGATCGACTTGGACACGAGCCCCGCCCCGGCGCCCGCGGCCCGAGCCTCCAGTTCGGATGCCGTCTCGTCGCCCGTCAGGTCCCAGCGATCGACCGCGACGATCGGCCCCGTATCGAGGCCCGCGTCCATCGCGATGAGCGTCACGCCGGTCTCCTGATCGCCCGCGAGGATCGTCGCGGGGATCGGCGAGGCGCCTCGGTGGCGCGGCAGGAGCGACGGATGGACGTTCAGGATCCCGTGCCGCGGGATGTCGAGGATGGCCTGCGGAATGATCTGGCCGTAGTCGGCGAGGACGGCGAGATCGGGCCTGAGGTCGCGGATCGACGTCGATCGCGTCCGCGGCGCGGATCCGCGGCGGCTGGAGGATCGGATGGCCGCGCTTGTCGGCGGCGACCGCAACGGGAGCTCCGTGGACCTTCTTGCCTCGCCCGGCAGGCCGGTCGGGGGCGGTCACCACCGCGACCACCTCGATCCCCGCGATGTGCTCCAGTCGATACAGCGTCGGGAACGGCGAATCCACCAGATCCCAGGAAGATGACCCGCGGCAGGGGCGCCGGTCACGCGAGGGCCTTCGCGGCCTCCTCTTCGGCGTCCTCGTCGTCGCCCTTGCCGACGGGGATCAGCTCATCCATCGAGTCGAGGTAGTCGATGAAGAGCTTGCCGTCGAGGTGATCGAGCTCGTGCTGGAGGGCGCGACCGAGCAACCCCCCGCCAGACACCTTGATCTTCTTGCCGAGCCGGTTCTGGGCGACGACCCAGACCTTCTCGCGCCGGGTCACGTAGGCGTAGTAGCCGGGCAGTGAAAGGCAGCCCTCGAGGTCGCGATCGTCACCGGAGGCGCGGACGATGCGCGGGTTGACGAGCTCGTGGAGCTCACCGCCCACCTCGATCACGCAGGCCTGGACGGCCTCGCCGACCTGCGGCGCGGCCAGGCCGACGCCGGGTGCCTTGCGCATCGTCTCGGTCAGGTCGTCGAGCAGCTCGTGGAGGTATTTCCCGAAGCTGTCGACCGGCAGGCCCTTCAGCCGGAGGCGCGGGTCGCCGAGGAGAATGATCGGTCGGACACTCATCGGCGGAGTATACCGACGGTCGCTTGGCCCTAGCGGGAGCCCTCCGCCGGGTCGTCCTTGGACGACTGATCGGTGGCGTCGTCGAGGACGTCCTTGACGGCGGCCGAGGCATCGCCTTCGGCGCTCGCGGTCTCGTCCCGCAGCTCGGTGGCGATGTCGGTCTCGGGTTCGGCCGTGGCGGTCCTGTTCTGGCCGTTGCTGTCGCGCCGCAGGTCGGCCGCGAGGACGCGCGATCGCTCGGCGATCTTGACGCTTGCATCGGCCGTTGCGTCGGCGGCCTTGTGGGCGATCGGGCCGGCGCGATCGGCGGCGGCGGCGGCAAGCTCGGCCGCCTTGATGCTGATCTGGCGGACGACGGGCGCCGCCTGGGTCGCGATCGAGTCGATCATCGACTGGAGCTGGGCGAGCATCCGCTCGGCGGTGTTACCGGTGCTCGCCTGGCCGCTCGTCGTGGAGTCGTCGGCGGTCCAGCCGAACGTCTCGTCGGCACCGGGCGCCGCTCCGGTCGGGTCGGTCTCTGAGGAACGTTTTGGCTGCTCGTCCATCGTGATTTCTCCAGTTCGGGGTTCACCATTCTGGCGCGTATCGCCATCGGGCGCTACAGGCGAAACCGCCACCGCCGTTACAGGAGCGTCTCCGGATCGACATCGACCGACCACGGGGCGTCGAGCCCGCCGTCGAGCAGCGCCACCGGATCGTCGCCTCGGAGGACGACGTTCCAGCGCCAGCGCTCGGCGCGGCGGGCGATGTAGGCAGGCGCCGGACCGACGACCGCGACCCGCGCGCCGCGATCGGCCGCCCGCTGCCGGAGTCGCTCGGCCATCGCGACGGCTTCGGCCTCCGCGGCCGCCCTGTCGGCGAGCCCGACCGTGAGCTTGACGAGACGGCCGAACGGCGGCGACCCGAACCGCCGCCGCAGCTCGAGCTCCGAATCGTAGAACGCGGCAGCGTCATCCTCGGCGACGGCCCTGATCGCGGGATGGTCGGGCTGATACGACTGGATGATCGCGAGGCCCGGCCGCTCCCCGCGGCCCGCCCGACCCGCGGCCTGGGCGAGGAGCTGGTACGTCCGCTCGGCGGCGCGCTCGTCGGGCAGGTTGAGGGCGACATCCGCCGACACGACGCCGACGAGCGTGACGTTCGGGACGTCGATCCCCTTCGCGACGAGGCTCGTCCCGACGAGGATGTCCAGCCGGTGCTCCGCGAACGCGTCCAGGACCCGCTCCGCGCCACCCCGCCGCTCGACGACGTCGCGGTCGAGGCGGCCGACGCGAAACGCGGGAAAGCGGTCCCGGACTTCGCGCTCGACCCGCTCCGTCCCGCCGCCGAGGTAGCGGATCCGGGCCGACGTGCAGGCCGGGCAGCGGCTCGCGAGTGGCGAGGCACGACCGCAGTGGTGGCAGCGAAGCGTCGTACCCGGCCTGGTGGTAGACGAGCGGCCGCTCGCATTCCGGGCAGGCCTGGACGTGGCCACAGTCGCGGCAGAGGACGACCGATGCCGTGCCGCGCCGGTTGATGACGAGGATGGCCTGGTCGCCCGCGGCGACGTCGAGGCCGGCGAGGGCCGCGGCCAGGCTCCCGGACAGCAGCCCGCGATTGCCCTCGCGGAGCTCCGCCCGGAGATCGACGACCTCGATCCGCGGCCGCGTGCCGCTCGGGCGCGACGGCAGGACAACCCGCCGGTACGTTCCGGCCCGGGCCCGCCCCACGCTGTCAACCGCGGGCGTGGCGCTGCCGAGGATCGCGGCCGCCCCGGCCAGTTCCGCGAGGCGAAGGGCGGTGTCGCGGGCCTGGAGGCGCGGCGTGCGGTCGCTCTTGTACGTGCCCTCGTGCTCCTCGTCGACGATCACGACGCCGACGTCCGCGAGGGGCGCCAGGACCGCCAGTCGCGTCCCGACGACGATGTCGACGTCGCCCGCCCGGATCCGCCGCCACTCGTCAGCGCGCTCGCCCTCGCCCAGCCCCGAGTGGAGGACGGCAACGCGCGCTTCGAGATCCGCCCGGAGCCGGTCGACGAGGGGCATCGCCAGGGCGATCTCCGGGACGAGGACGAGGGCCGGCCGGCCGGCGCCGAGCGACGTGGCGATGGCCTCGATGTAGATGGCGGTCTTGCCCCCGCCCGTCACGCCGTCGAGGAGGAGCGGCGTCGGGTCGCGAGCCTCGATCGCTTCGTTCGCCGCGGCGACGGCCTCTGCCTGTTCAGGGGTCAGGGCCGCGCCGACGGGACGGCCGCCACGCAGCCCGACCGGCCTTGTCGCGAGCGGCAGTCGCGGCCGCTCCCGGACGTCGACCTCGACGAGGCCGCGCCGAACGAGGCCGGCGATCGCCCCGTGGCCGTGCCGCTCCGACGGTCCCGCTGCCTGGATCCCGGCGGCTTGGGCGTCCGGCGTCGCGGCAAGCTCGCTGAGCGCAGCCGCCTGGCGTGGACCGAGCGGCCGGCCGGGGGTTCGATCGCCGGTCGCGAGGGCTCCAGCCGCGGTCAGGCCATCCTCCGTCAGGCGGATCCAGCGCTCGAACCTCGGACCCGCGCCGGCGACCGACAGGGTCCAGTCGAGCGTGAGGAGCCCGCTCGCCTCGAGTCCTCGGAGGCGCCGGATCAGCCCGGCCCGGCCCTCCGGCGCGACGAGGTCGCGGACGGCTCGCGGGCCGCGGTCGATCTGTTCGAGGAGGTCGCGATCCGCGGCGGGCAGGTCCCCGGTCGGCGCGCCCGGCCGCCGCTCCGCGACGAGGTCGAGCCGCTCCAGCAGGCCCGGCGGAAGCATCGCCCGGATGACGATCGCGGGTGGTGCGAGGTAGTGGGCGGCGATCCAGCGGGCGAGGTCGAGGGAGAGCGGCGGCAGGAGCGGTCCGTCGGTCCGGACCCGTGCGGCGATCGGTTTGAGGGCGATCCCCTCCGGCGCGCCCGTCTCGCCGAGGACGACCCCCAGCGCCTGGCGCCGGCCGAACTCGACGAGGACCGCCTCGCCCGGCACGAGGTCGGCGAGGCTGGGCGGGACGGCGTACGTGTAGGTTCTCGATCCCCCGCCACCCGCCGCGTCGATCGCGACCTCGACCGCGCGCACCCCGGCCGCAGCGGCCACGTCGGCGCCGGCGCCCGTCGCGGCGCCGGTCATCAGTTCTCCCTGCTCGACCGCCATCCGGCCGATTGTGGCAGGGCCGCCGGGATCGAGGGTCAGACCCGGACGCGGCGGTTCGGGTGCTGGCGGTGCTCGTCCGCGATGAACTCGTCGATGCGCTCGGCGGTCCGCTCGACCTGGCCGGTCTCGTTCGCCACGATCTGGTCGTAGTCGTTCTGGCGGGCGAGCTCGATCGCCGCGTCGCGCTGGCGGACCTCGAGCTGTTCGGCGGTCTCGGTCGCCCGCGTCCGGAGCCGCTCGAAGAGCTCCTCAAGGGATGGCGGGACAACAAAGATGAGGAGCGCCTCCGTCACCTGCTCCTTGACGACCTGGGCGCCCTGGACGTCGATCTTGAGAATCACATCCCGTCCGGCGACCAGGGCGTCACGGACCTGGTCGCGGGGCGAGCCATACCAATTGCCGTGGACCTCGTTCGCCTCGAGAAAGCCGCGCGCGGCGCGGAGCCGCAGGAACTCCTCGCGGCTGAGGAAGTGGTAGTCGACGCCATCCACCTCCCCGTTGCGGGGCGCGCCGCGTCGTGCAGGTCACGACGTAATGCCGCTCGCCGTCGCGGTTCCGCTCCACATCGCGGCGACGGAGCGCGTCGATGATCGTGTCCTTCCCGACGCCCGACGGTCCCGAGATGATGATGAGCATCGCCCCCGGGGCGCCATCGACGACGAAGTCGGGCCGGCCCGGATCCTCGGCGACGTCGATAGGTTCGGCCGGTTCCAGGGGCTCCATCGGCGCGTCGCTCATCGCGGGTTGGCCGCCTGCTCCCGGAGAGCGGCCACGACGTCGTCGAGTTCGGTCGGCAGGGGCGCCTCTGCCCGGATCAGCGCGCCGGATGAGGGCGATGTGAGCTCGAGGCGCCAGGCGTGGAGGAAGAGGCGGTGAAGGCCGTCCCCGACGTCCGGACCGCGCCGTGACGTCCCCGTCCCGTACACCGGATCGCCCGCAACCGGGTGCCCGATCGCGTCGAGATGGACCCGGATCTGGTGCGTTCGCCCGGTCACGAGGTCGAGCTCGAGGAGGGTCCAGCCGGGGAACCGCTCGCGGACTCGATAGCCGGTCGTCGACTCGCGGCCGTCGGGGACCACGGCCATCCGCGTCCGATGCTTCGGATCGCGACCGATCGGCGCCTCGATCCGACCGACGGCGGCCGCAACCTCGCCGAGGACGAGGGCGAGATACGTCTTCTTCACCCGCCGCGCCTTGAGCTGGGCCATCAGCGAGTGTTGCGCGGCGTCGTGCTTCGCGACCATCAGCAAGCCGCTCGTGTCGCGGTCGAGGCGATGAACAATGCCGGGACGCTGGACGCCGGCGATCCCGCCGAAGTCGCCGGCGCTGCCTCGGGCGAGGAGGGCGTTGACGAGCGTGCCGCCGGCGTGGCCCGGCGACGGGTGGACGACGAGCCCGGCCGGCTTGTCGACGATCAGCAGGTCGGCGTCCTCGTAGACGATCCGAAGCTCGATCTCCGGGGCGGGCGCCATGTCGAGCGGCTCGGCCTCGGGGACGATGAGCCGGAGGGCAGTCCCCGGCCCGATCACGCTGTTGGCCTTGAGCGGCAGCCCGTCGGACGTCAGGTGACCGGCCGAGATGAGCTTCTGGACGTGGCTCCGCGACAGGCCGGTGACGTCGGCCAGGAAGCGGTCGACGCGCTGCGATCCGGCATCGTCCGGGACCCGCAGGATCCTCGTCCCGGGCACCGCCGACCCGACGGCCTCCGGCACCGGCACGCCCAGATCAGACATCGCCGTCCTGCACAGCCGGTTCCTGCCCGACTTCGGGGCGTGGCTTCTGCTCGGGTTCCGGCCGCTCGCCGGCGAGCGACGGTCGGAGTGCGGCCGCAATCAGGAAGAGGATCGCGAAGCTGATCGCCGCGTCCGCGACGTTGAACGTGTACCAGCGGAAGCCACCGATCCCGGCGTCGACGAAGTCGACGACATAGCCGAGACGGAGCCGATCGATGAGGTTGCCGATCGCTCCGCCGAGGAGCAGACCGAGGGCGACCGACATGTACCTCGATCGGCCGGATCGCGCGTGGTAGACGACGATGAGGCCGATCACGACGATCGAGGCGAGGCCGAAGAGGACGGCGCTCTCGCGGAACAGGCCGAAGAGCGCGCCGTTGTTCTGGCTGTGGACGAGCCGGAGATAGTCGCCGACGATCGGCATCGACTCGCCGGGCGCGAGGACGGACACGAGCCAGGCCTTGGTGAGCTGGTCGGCGACGATCACGGTCGCGGCGAGGCCGAGGAAGATCGGCCAGATCGGACGGCCGCTCATCGGGACTCCCGCCGGCGGAGGGCCATCGGCCGCCGGTCCATCGGTCAGCTCGATCGAGCCGGCCGTAGTCGACTTGCCGTCAGCGCCGTCGGGCCTGCCGAGCATGATCGAGTCGGCGAGGACCTCCGCGGCGACGCCGTCGAGGTGCGCCGCGACGGCCGGGGCGAGCCCGTCGACCCAGACGTCGATCCGGTCGTCCAGCTCGAGCCCGGCCTCCTTGCGCAGGTCCTGGATCGCGCGCTGCAGCTCGCGGGCGTCGCCCTCCGCCCGGAGCTCGGGCGTCAGCTCCGTGTCGATGACGACGACGAGGCCCTCGTCGTGGGCGACCGCCGTTCCGGGCCGCGGCGTCGCGAGGATCTCGACCTCGTCCGGCGCCAGCGTGACGCCCGCCAGCGTGACCGACCCGTCGGGGTGGATCAGCGCGGACCCTTCCCGGGCGGCGGCCATGACCGCCGGGATCGCCGCGCCGAGCTTCTTGCCGATCTTCGGCAGCAGCGGCTTGATCCGCCGCTCGACGAGCTGCGATTCGTCGCCGATCAGCTCGACCGACTTGACGTTGACCTCCTCGCGGATCAGCTCGAGCAGCGCATCGCGTTCCGGCAGGTCGCCGCCGGGCAGGGCGAGCCAGAGTCGGGCGAGCGGCTGGCGGACCTTGAGCCCGGCGGCGCCGCGCAACGTGCGGGCCAGCTCGACCGCCTTCCGGGTCGTGTCCATCGCCTCTTCGAGGCGCCGGTCCCGGAGCCCGGCCAGCTCCTCGGCGGGCCAGCGCGTCAGGTGGACGGAGTCGGGCGCGTCGGGGTCGGTGGTCGTGACGAGGTTGCCGTAGAACGATTCGGCGAGGAACGGCAGGAGCGGCGCGACGACTCGGGCGGTCGTCACGAGCGCCTCGTGGAGCGTCGCGAAGGCCGCGTCCCGGTCCGCGCTGTCGTCGTTGCCGCCCGCGAACCGCTTCCGCGAGAGGCGGACGTACCACGTCGACAGGTCCTCGATGAACGTCGAGATGCGGCGCGTCGCTCCGAGCGCGTCGTAGTCGGCCAGGCGGGCACCGGCTTCCTCGGCCAGCCCGGCCGCCCGCGACAGGATCCAGCGATCCATCGGCGACCGCTCGGCGGGCGGCGGGCCACCCCGATCCGGCGTCCAGCCGGCGAGCGGGGCGAGGCTGACGAAGAACCGATACGCGTTCCACAGGATGAACAGCTCGCGCCGCGCGTCGTCGGCCGCGTGCCAGCCGAACCGGATGTTCTCCTCCGGCCGGGCCGCCATGAAGAGCCAGCGCATGACGTCGACGCCCATCCGCTCGGCGGCCTCGTCGAAGTCGATCGCGTTGCCCGCGCTCTTGTGCATCGGCCGGCCGTCCTCGCCGTAGACGAGCGCGTAGCCGAAGATCGTCTTGAACGGCGGCTCGCGCCGCAGGACCGTGCCCATCGCCAGCATCGAGTAGAACCAGTTGCGGAACTGGCCGGGGAAGCTCTCGGTGATGAAGTCGGCCGGATACCACTGCGCCCAGTACGCCGGATCCTCGCGGAAATGGAGCGTCGAGAACGGCACGATCCCGGCGTCGAGCCACGGGTTGCCGACGTCCTTGATCCGCTCGACGGGTTGGCCGCACGACGAGCAGGCGATCTTCACGGCGTCCACGAACGGCCGATGCGGCGTGTGGCCCTCGAACGCCTCCCAGCCCTCGACGGCCCGCTCGCGGAGCTCGTCCCGGCCGCCGACGACCTCGACCGTGCCGCACGCCTGGCAGTCGTAGATCGGCAGCGCCAGCCCCCAGTAGCGCTTCTTGCTGATCATCCAGTCGTGCATGTTCAGGAGCCAGTCGAGCTCCCGCTCATAGCCAAACCCCGGGATCCAGCGGATCTGGTCGACGATCTCCATGATCTGGTAGCGCAGGCTGGCCTCGACCTCGTCCTTGGTCAGCTCGGCGCGTGGCTTGGCGTAGACCGGGCCCATGCTGATGAACCACTCGTCGACGAGCCGGAACACAAGCGGCGTTCCGCAGCGCCAGCAGTGCGGATAGCGGTGGAGGTACTGCTCGAGTCGGTAGAAGCGTTCCTCGCGCTTCAGGTGGTCGACGATCGGTTCGGCGGAGTCGCGCACGTCGCGCCCCGTCAGCGAGCCGAAGCCCTCGACGAAGATTCCGCTCTCGTCGATCGGAGCGATGACCGGCAAACCGAGCTCTTTGCCGAGTGCGAAGTCTTCCGATCCGCAGCCGGGCGCGATGTGGACGATGCCGGTGCCCTCGTCCTCACCGACCTCGGCCCAGGCGACGACGCGATGCTCGTACGGCGCATCCGGCGTGTCGCGGGTCCCCTTGGCGAACGCCGCCCGAACCGCCGGCAGGTCGTCGAACGGGCCCTCGTAGCGCCAGCCGACGAGATCTGCCCCGCGCCGCTCCTCGACGACTTCGAACGGCCGGCGAGTGCAGTCTTGAGCGTGCCCTTGGCTAGCCAGAGGAGTTCCTCGCCCTGGCGAACCAGGACGTAGGCGAGATCCTCCCCGACCGCTGCGGCCACGTTCGCGGTCAGCGTCCAGGGCGTCGTCGTCCAGACGAGGAGCGACTCGCCGGGCCGCTCGACGAGCGGAAACTTGATCGTCAGCCCGGGGTCTTCGCGATCGCGATAGCCCTCGTTCATCTCCATCTCGGAGAGCCCTGTCCCGCAGCGGGCGCACCACGGCATCGTGTCGTGGCCCTTGTAGACGAGGCCCCGCCGGTGGCACTCCGCGAGGAATCCCCAGATGAGGTCGTTGTTCTCGTTGCTGAAGGTGAAGTAGCTGCCGCCGACGTCCTTCATCCCGAGCCGCCCGACGAGCATCTCGACCGTGTCGGTCACGGGCCCGGCCGGTCCCTCGATCGTCGTGACCTGGCTCGGGTCCGCGGCCAGCTGGTCGCGCAGGCGACGCAGCTCATGCGGATCGTTCCAGTCCATCCACATCCCGAGCCGGATCGACTGCTCGGTCTGCCGAGCGGCGTAGGTCAGGACGCGCTGCTTGCAGGCGCTGACGAACTCGGCGATTCCGAATGCCTCGATGTCGCGCTTGTTCGTGAAACCCAGGTCGCGCTCGACGTTGACCTCGACCCAGAGGCCCTGGCAATCGAAGCCGTTCTGGTAGCGCTCGTTCTCGCCGAGCATCGCGTGGAACCGCTGGAAGACGTCCTTGTAGGTCCGGCCCCAGGCGTGATGGACGCCCATCGGGTTATTGGCGGTGATCGGCCCGTCGAGGAAGCTCCAGTGGGGACCATCCGCGTTCTGGGCTCGGAGGCGGGCGAACGTCCGGCGCTTCTCCCACTCGGCCAGAATCTCGTGCTCCTGGGTGACGAGGTCGGGCTTCGCGCTGACGGGTCGGAACATCTGGCCTCGGGTGCGACAGGGTGGCGCGGCTACCGGGAACGAGCGTCCGAGTATCCTACCCGCGATGCAATCTCCGCAGGAGGCGCGCCAGCGTGCGCGGTCGCCGTTCGTCGCGGCTGTCCTCTCCCTCTTCTTTCCCGGGCTCGGCCACGCCTACGCCGGCGCCTATCACCGCGCCCTGGGCTTCGCGGCGCCGCCGATCCTGCTGTTCGCGCTGCTCGCGGGCGTCGTGCTGCGGGCCGACCGAGCCGAGCTGTTCGGGCTGCTCTTCGCGCCGTGGGTCCTGCCCAGCGTCTTCGTCCTGAACCTCGTCGCCCTGCTCTATCGCCTCGCTGGCGATCATCGATGCCTACCGGGTGACCGTCTTCCTCAACGCGGTCGCGTTGAGCGGCGGCGGGCGGCTGGGGCGGCCGCGGATCGTCTTCAACCCGTTGTCGATGGCCGGACTCCTGGCGGTGATCCTCATCATGTCCGGCGGGCACGTCGTGGTCGCCCGCTACGACCTGGCCGCGCTGGACCTGCTCCGCAGGCTGCATCTTCATCACGAGCGACGAGGTCTGCGTCGAGCCGACGCCGTCGGGCTCCGCCGAGGCCACCGATCCGCCGGCGGAGAGCGGCAGCCCGGCGCCGACGCGTCACCGAGCCGCCGATCCAGGGCTCCGCGCTGCCGAACGTCGACGATCCCGCCGTGGGACGGCAAGGAGCGGCTCAACATCCTCCTCATCGGCACCGACCAGCGGCCGAAAGAGGGCACGTACAACACCGACACGCTGATCGTCGTCTCGATCGACCCGACCACGAAGCAGGTCGCGATGTTCAGCCTGCCGCGCGACTCGTGGGGCATCCCGCTGCCGTCCGGGCCGCTGCGCAGTGCGTTCGGACCGACCTACCAGGCGAAGATCAACTCGTTCTTCACGGCTGTCCGCAACCGCGAGGACCTCGTCGCCGGAACTGACCGCACTCGTGGCTACAACGGGCTCAAGCTCGTCCTCGGCGAGCTCTACGACCTCGACATCAAGTACTTCGTCGAGGTCAACTTCGATGGCTTCAAGCAGGTCGTCGACGCCGATGGGCGGGGTCACGATCAACGTCCAGTTCCCGGTCCTCGACGAGGAGTACCCGTCGGACACGGGCCGCCTGTCGCGGGTCTACATCCCGTCCGGTCTACAGCACATGACCGGCGCCGAGGCGCTCGTCTACGCCCGGTCGCGCCACAGCGGCCAGGGCGACTTCGACCGCGGCGCCCGACAGCAGCGGGTGCTGACGTCGCTCCGCGAGCAGGCCGACATCGCGAACCTCGTGCCGCGGATCCCGGAGCTGACGGCGGCGCTCAAAGCCACCGTCCGGACCGACATCCCGCAGTCCGAGCTGGGCCAGCTGGCCGGCCTGGCGGGCAGCGTCGACACGAAGAACATCCGCTCGTACGTCTTCTCGTACCCGCGCTACGGGACGCAGCAGGTCGTCGGCACGTACAAGTACTTCCCCGACATCCGGAAGATCCGGGCCGCGGTCGCCAGCGCCTTCGAGGTCGATCCGCAGCTCGAGGCGCTGCGCGAGGCACTGAGCGAGGAGGGTGCGTCGGTCTGGGTCCTGAACGGTTCCGGCAGGCAGGGCCAGGCGACCAACGTCGCGGCCTACCTCGAGTATTACGGGCTCAACGCGTCGGCGCCGGCGCAGAATCCGCCCGCGGTCCCGCCGGCGACGCGGATCGTCGTCTACAACGGGGCCGAAGAAGAACTCGCCTCAACGGTCGAGTTCCTCGAGACGCTCTTCGAGACGAAGGTGGTCCTCGAGAGCGACCCGGCCGCGCGAGTCGACATCATCATCACGACGGCCAAATCAAGCGCCGACCTGATCCCCCCGGCAGCACCCTAGGCCGGCGTGATCTCGGTGAGCCAGTGGCTGTACTCCGGCAGCCGCCCCCGGACGGCCTCGAAGTAGCGCTCGCGCACGAGTCGGCCGATCGGGCCAACCTCGCCTGACCCGACCGGCCGGTGGTCGACTTCGATGACCGGCGAGATCTGGACGCCGGTGCCGCACAGGAACGCCTCGTCCGCGATGTACAGCTCGGAGCGATCGATCGAGCGGAACTCGACCGGGATGCCCTCGTTGGTGAGCAGCTCGACGATCGCCTTGCGGGTCACGCCCTCCAGGATGTCGTCGGTCACGGGCGGGGTCAGGGCGACGCCATCGCGAACGACGAAGAGGTTCGCCGCCGACGCCTCGTTGACGTGCCCGTCGGCCGTCAGCACCAGCGCCTCGTCGAAGCCGTTGAGCTCGGCCTCCGACTTCTGGAACGCCATGTTCACGTAGCCGCCGACGATCTTGCCTCGCGCCGGGAGCGCCTCGTCGGCGTTTCGCCGCCAGGACGAGCTCATGAGCCGGACGCCCTTCTCGGTGTCGATGTAGTTCCCGAACGGCAGCGTGATGATGTAGAGCTCGTTCTCGAGGTGGTGGAGGCGGACCCCGATCGCCTTCGTCGACTTGTAGAACGACGGCCGGACGTAGACGTCCTCGCGGAAGTCGTTCCGTCGGACGGTCTCGACGATGAGGCCGGTCAGCTCGTCGACCGACGGCACGTTCTCCATGAGCAGGATCCGGCACGACTGGCGGAGGCGCTCGACGTGCTCCCGCAGCTTCAGGCCGTAGAGCTTGCCCTGCTCCTCGTTCCAGTACGCGCGGATGCCCTCGAACGTCGCGGTCCCGTACATGAACGCGTGGGTCATGATGCTGACCTTCGCGTCCCGCATCGGGACGAAGTTGCCCTCGAAGTAGCAGGTGAGACTCTCGAGGTCCGGCGCGCCCGATGCGGGCCGGGGCCGGCGCTCCGGCGGCCGGTGCCTGGGACGTCTTCTGGGTCAGCATGCGAACGGCGCTCCTGCGTGGATCGGCGGCGCCGGAGAGCGCCGCGGAAGGGTCGTCGGACGTTCGGCGCGAGTATATCAGCGGCCTTCGGACGGGCATCGAGCGGCCTGGTCCGGCTGGCGGACCAGCGAGGGGAGGAGCGGCTCAGGCGATGGGTTCGAGGGCGCCTCGTCCGCCGCTTGGTCCCGCTGGCGGACCAACGGGCGGAGGAAGCGGCTGAGAGCGAGGCCGTTCGACCGCGTCCCGTCCGCTCGCTTGGTCCGGCTGGCGGACCAACGGGCGGAGGAGCGGCCGAAATCGGGGCCGTTGACCCGTCCCGTTCGCTCCTTGGTCCGGCTGGCGGACCAGCGGCCCGAGACGAGCGACGGGTTCGCTGAGGAGCCGACCGACGCGCGACGGCGCGCTAGATGGCGCCCATCAGCGCGGCGATCACGGCCGCGAGGTAGATCAGGTAGAAGACGCCGCCGATCAGGAGCCGGCGGCCGGTCAGCCGGCCGGCGCGAGCCATCGGGATGAAGATCAGCGCCGACGAGATGAACGCGATCCCGGCCGAGGCGAAGGCGATCCGGCTGCCATCGGTGAAGTGCCACGCGTCGGCCGCGAACAGCAGGGCCACGACGGTCGGGATCGTCGACTGGAAGACCATCGCCCCGGTGATGTTGCCCATCGCCAGCGTGTCCTTGCCCTGGCGGACCCAGATGACCGAGTTGAACTTCTCGGGCAGCTCGGTCGCGATCGGGGCGATGACGAGGGCGAGGAGCGCCTCGTCCAGGCCGAACGACGTCGCGAGGTGCTCGACGGCTCCCACGAAGAAGTACGCCCCGACGATGATCAGCCCGAGCGCCGCCAGGACCTGGACGTTGACGATCCGCAGGCGCGGCGGCGGCGGCATCGGTCCTCGATGCGGCCCGGATCGAGACGGCGGAAGCGGAGCGGCGCGAGATCCTCGAGCGTCGACGCTCGTGTCGGCCTCGAAGTGGCCCTTCACGTACCAGACGTAGATCCCGATCAGGACCGCGGCCACGATCCACTTCAGCCAGACCGGCTCGAGCGGCAGGAACGCCGCGCCGATCGCGATCCCGTAGGCGATCGCGAAGTAGCGCATGTCGTGGGCGAGGACGCCGGTGTCGACCGGCATGACGTCGCCGGCGCGGCCGCCGTCGCGGCGACGATGAGCACCGCGACGCCCGTGACGAACATCGCCAGCGTCGAGAGCATGAACGGGGCGCCGAGGATCGCCCCGACGCCGACGCCGTGCGACGCCTCCGAGCCGCCGCCGAAGAGGATCGCGATGATCGGGATCATCGTCTCCGGCAGCGCCGTGCCCGACGGCCGCGAGGACCGAGCCGACCGCGCCCTCGGCGAGCTCGAGCTTCCGGCCGAACCACTCGATGCCGTTCGTGAACAGCTCGGCGCCGAGCAGGATGACGACGAACGCGCCGATGCAGGATGAGGATGTCCATCGGTCAGGCCTCCACGGCCGCGGGCGAGCACGACGCTGAGGGCGATGACGCCGAGGATGAGTGCCGCCACGAGCGCCATCGTCCGTTCGCCCCGCCGGACGAAGCCGATGAGCGCGGCGACGACCCGCGCCGCCGGCGTGGCGATGACCGCGAGCAGGCCGAGCCACATGAAGCCGGCCGGTCGGAGGTGGACGAGGTCGTCGACGACGAGCTCGGGTTGGAACGACGGCCCGCCGGCGAGCGGCGCGATGCGCCTCGCGAACATGACGACGACCCCGATCGCCGAGCAGGGCGACCGAGACGTACGTTCCGTACGTCAGCAGGCGGGCGATCGAGCGATCGAGGTCGGCGGGCAGGCCGAGCTGCGGGCTCAGCGGTCAAGCAAGGGCTCGTTGGAGCATCTGCCACGAAGTGTAAAGCAGGATCGCGACGAACAGGCCGCGCAGGATCCGGAGGTCGATCCGGTGGGCGATCCGCGAGCCGAGGCTGGCGCCGAGGAAGACGCCGATCGCGGTCGGCGACGGCGACGTACGGGTCGATCCCGCCGCGGAGCAGGTAGATGATCGCGCTGGCCGACGCCGTGATGCCGATCATCAGGTTGCTCGTCGCCGTCGCGACGCGGAGCGGCACGCCCATGAGCGACGTGCATGACCGGCACCTTGACGAGCCCGCCGCCGATCCCGAGCAGCGCCGACATGACGCCCGCGCCGACGCTGCCCGACCGCGCCGAAGCCGAGGTGCCGGACGCGGTAGCCCGGGCCCGACAGCGCGGCCGACGAACGAGCTGTCCGCGGCGACCTCGGCCGCGGTCGGCGGCGGCTGCCGCCGGTCGCTCGACGTTCTCGGGCGCCGGGTCGCGGCGGCGGACCATCGTCGACGGCGACGTAGACGAGGAGCGCGGCGAACAGGAGCTCGAGGATGTTCTCCGGGAGGATGAACGCGGCGAGCGCCGCCGGCGAGCGCCCCGACCGCGGTGAACAGCTCGAGGACCATCCCGAGGCGCAGGTTCGCGACGCGGCGCTCGAGGTATACGCCGGCCGAGGCGCCGCTCGTCACGATGACGCAGACGAGGCTGACGCCGACCGCCGTGAGCAGCGGCAGGTTGAAGACGAGCGTCAGGAGCGGGACGATGAGGAGCCCGCCGCCGAGACCCAGGAGCGACCCGAAGAGCCCGGCCGCGACTCCCCCCGGCGATCAGGACGAGCCCGTCGATCATCCTCGGGCCAATGGCGTCGCGGAGCTCCGCCTTGGACCTCGGAGGGCCGGGTGGCAGCTCCGCGTTCGCTCTGCCGGCTCGCACTCCGTGGCACGGAGCGGCGCGATCAGGGGCGGAGGTGCTGGGGCGCGTACGGCAGGAGCGCCACGATGCGCGCTCGCTTGAGGGCGACGGCCAGCTCGCGCTGGTGGGCGGCGCAGGTGCCGGTCTTGCGGCGCGGCTCGATCTTCGCCCGCTCCGAGAGGTAGCGGCGGAGCCGGTTCACTTCCTTGTAGTCGATCTGGACGGTCTTGTCGGCGCAGAACGCGCAGACCTTCCGGCGACGTCGGTCGCGGTAGTAGTCGTCTCGTTTCTTCGATCGGGTGGGCGGCATGTCGGTTGGTCTCCTCGTGCGCCGGCGGCGATGGCCGGCGGCGCGTCAGTGGTCGGTCGGGTCTCGGGTGTCAGAAGGGCAGGTCGTCGAGCTCGTTGTCGTCCATGCCGCCACCGTTGCCGCCTCGCGGTGGGCCCGCCGAGGGGCCGCCGGAGCTCGAGCCGGAGCTCGCGCCCGCACCCGCGGCGGCGGGAGCAGCGAACTGGCCCTCGCCATCCTCGCGGGGCCGCTTCTCGAGGTTGACGACGCTGTCGGCGGTGATCTCGAGCGACGTCCGGGCCTTGCCGTCGCGGCCCTCGAACTCGCGGGTCTTGAAGCGACCCTCGACGAAGACCTTGTTGCCCTTGCGGAGGTATCTCGGCGGTCCGCTCGGCGCGATCGCCCCAGACGCTGACCCGGAACCAGTCGGTCTCCTCGACCCACTCGCCGGTCTGCTGGTTCTTCGTGCTCTGGTTGACCGCGACGTTGAACTGGGTGACCGGCCGGCCGTTCGGCGTGTACCGCATCTCCGGGTCCGCGCCGAGGTTGCCGATGATCATTGCCTTGCAGAGAGCCATCGTCTTCGCCTCAATCGATGGCGGCCGGGGCCGCCTCGCTCTCGGATTCGTCGATCCGCTCGGGGATCGTCGAAGTCCTCGTCCTCGTCGTCGGCGGACGGCAGGTCCGTGTCGTCGCCGATCTCCTCGTCGGAGCCGTCGGGTCGGACGGCCTTCGACGGCCGCTCGACGCGGGTGACGAGGTGACGGAGGACCTCCTCGGTGATCTGGAGGCCGCGCTCCAGCTCGGCGAGTCGCCTCGGCCGGCGCCTCGAAGAGGACGATGTGGTACGAGCCCTCGCGGTACCGGTCGATCTGGTAGGCGAGCCGGCGGCGGCCCCACGGGGCGACCTTCACGATCTGCCCGCCGCCGGCGCTCACCTGGCGGGTGGTGCGGTCGATGACCGCCTGGGCTTTGTCGTCCGCGACGTCGGGTCGCAGGATGAGCATGAGTTCGTATCGGCGCATGCGCCAGGACACTCCTTCCAATGGGATCTGCCCCGCTGACGGCGATTGCCGGCGCGGAGCCGAAAGGAAACGCGGCGGAGTCTAGCACGGGCTGCCGCGGCCTCGGCCGGGTATTCTGCATCCTCATCATCGTTCGCTTCACGTACCGCGGCGGAGGCCCAGTGCCCGCCAGTACCATCCTGCTCATCGAAGCCGACCCGGCTTCCGGCGAGCTCATCAGCAGCGTCCTGGCGAAGGTCGGCTACACGGTCACGACCATCGCCGACGCCGACGAGGCGTTCGCGCGCGTCGCCGAGCACCAGCTGGCGATCCTCGACGTCGTCACGGGGCTCAAGACGGCCTTCGACATCTGCCGCGAGATCCGGGGCACGCCCGCCCTCGCCCGCATCCCCGTCCTGTGCGTCGGCCAGTCGGACGACGTCGAGGACCGGATCCGCTTCCTCGAGGCGGGCGCGGACGACGTCATGGCCAAGCCGTTCGACGCTCGCGAGCTGGAGGCCCGGGTCGAGGCGCTCCTCCTCCGCTTCCAGCGGTCGAAGGACATGACGGTCGTCTCGTCGGACGGCCTGACGGTGTCCAGGGCCGCAGCGAACCGTCGCCGTTCACAGCCCGCGGGGCGGCGTCGGCACGACGACGATCGCGACGAACATCGCGATGGTCGATGGCCCGCCAGCGGCCGGATCGGGTCGTCCTCGTCGACCTCCACCTCCAGTTCGGCCAGGTGGCGACCCACCTCAACCTCGAGGTCAAGCAGTCGATCGCCGACGTCGCTCGTGACGACGCGGCGATGCGCGAGCCGGAGCTGCTCCGGACGTACGCCACCCGCCACGACAGCGGGCTCCACGTCCTGGCGGCCCCGATCTCGCCCGAGCTCGCCGAGCTCGTCACGGCCGAACACGTCGGATCGGATCCTGACGACGCTCCTCGAGTCGTACGACTCGGTCGTGATCGATGCCGGCTCGTGGCTGGACGAGCGGACGATGACCGTCTTCGAACACGCCGAGACCGTGATCTTCCCGGTCTGTCCCGAGATCGGCGCGCTCAAGGCGCTCCACGGCCTGCTCGACTACCTGAACGAGGCCGGCTCGGTGTCGGCGAAGTCGACGTTCGTGCTGAACAACCAGTTCGCCCGGGAGATCCTCAAGCTGCGCGACGTCGAGAGCGCGCTCGGGACCCGCGTCGCCTCGGAGCTGCCGTACGACCCGTTCCTGTACCTCAAGGCGGTCAACGAAGGCGTCCCGATCGTGATCGGCGCGCCTCGTTCCCTTCCCGCCGAGAAGTTCGAGAAGCTCGCGGCGACGGCCTTCGGCCTGGACGGCATCAGTCGTCCCGGAGGAGCCGGCGCCCAAGCGCGCGGGTCGATTCGGGGGCCTCATCCGGCGCTGACGGGCGCGTTCCCGGGCGGTCAGGTCCAGAGGGCCGCGTACAAGGCGATCCAGAAGGCGGCGTAGGCCGCGAGCATCGCTCCGGAGCGGCGCCGGATCCCGGACGCGAAGAGCAAGCCCGCGCCACGCGGCCACGAGCAACACCGGCCCGATCCTCGTCAGCCGGTTGAGGATCGCTCCGACGACCAGGCCCGGGACGTCCCCGCCGAGCGCCAGCCACTCGGTCGAATAGACCTTCAACGGCGGGCCGACGCCGAACTGGACAAATCCGAGAACGCCGTCGCGCTGCAGCTGGCCGTTCGGCCTCCGCGACCATGGCGCCGTCGATGCCCGGAAGCGCCAGGAGCATCGCGCGGACTGCGTCGGGGGCCACGGCCGTGAGGGAGGCCAGAATCAGCGTCCCGGCGACGGCGCCCGCCAGGACGGCGGCGAACAGGCGGGCCGCCTGCCGTGGCGCGGCGAGGGCCAGCAGGCAGAGACCGACGTCGGGCACGACGGGCAGAGCGACGGCCTCGGCCGCGCCCCAAATGGCCATCGTCGCGAAGGCGGCCGGCCGGGCCGCGAAGCGCTCGATTCGCTCGATCGCGTTCGGGCTGGGCGGCTCCATCAGCGGGCGACGTCTGCCAGCCGCAAGGCCCAGTACACGAGCGGAACCACGAGCAACAGGGAATCGATCCGATCGAGGATGCCGCCGAAGCCCGGCAGCCACGTCGCCGCGTCCTTGACGCCGGCTTCGCGTTTGACGGCCGACTCGAGCAGGTCGCCCCACAGCGACCCGATCGCCACCAGGCAGACGAGCACGACCCACGCCGGCGGCGCGAAGTACGGACCGAGGAGCCCGGCAAACGGCGCCAGACCGACGGCCGCGCCCAGGACGTTGCCGACGACGCCCTCGCGGGTCTTGTTCGGCGACAGGCGCGGGGCGAGCGGGGTTCTGCCGAACCGCCGACCGACGATGAACGCGCCGATATCCGACCCGGCGCATGCGACGGCCAGGGCGGCGAAGAGCGTGATGCCGAACTCGCCGCGCTCGACGACGAGGAGAACGACGTGGACGAGGAGCACGGTGATGATCACGAGACCGACCGCCGCCGAGCCGAGGTCCCGCAGCGCACGACCCGTATCCGCCCGGACGACGGGCCAGGCGATCCCGACGAGCACAACGCCACCGATGAGCCATTCCGCGGCCTGCGGTCCCGAGCGCCGCGACCGCGGCGACGATTACCGCATTCGCGACCTGGAGCGCGATTCGATGGTGGATCGGCAGGTCCATGAGGTGCGACCACTCGAGGAGGCCGATCGCTCCGAGAGCGCCGACCAGGACCGCGATGCCGGGGGTGCCGGCACTCACGGCGACCGCGAGGACCAGGGCCAGCGCAGCGTAGCTCGCCGCACGCTGCAGGGCCGTTCGGCCGGACAGGCCCGGTCGGGGCCGAACGCCGGCGGAACATGGCCCAGGCGACCGCCCCGGCGATGCCCGCAGCCGAACCGATGACGAGGATCGCGGCGGCTCCGTTGATGGGCATCAGGTCAGCCGCCGGATGCCGACGACGATCCGCTCGACGGCGGTCAGGATCGTGCCCGACGAGCAGGAGCGGCCCGAACGGGCCCCACGCCTCGGGACCGACGACGAACGCCGCGACGGCGAAGACGGCCAGCAGGATCATCCGGCCGGGCTTCGACAGGACGCCGCGGTAGATCCGCTCGCCGCCGGCCGCCCGCGGGCGCGATCCCGGCGAAACTCGCGAAGATCGCTCCGGCCACCCCGAGCAGGACCGTTGTTCGATCGGCGCCCGGCAGGAACGCGACCGGCGCGAGGAAGGCGATGTCCGCGAGCCGGTCGCCCAGCTCGTTGTAGAGCTCGCCGCGGGGATGAATCAGCCCGGTCCGTCGCGCGCAGCGCGCCATCGAGGAGGTTCAGGATCAGGCGCAGCGCCGCGAGCACCGGCACGCCGAGGAGCACGAACGGCGCCGCCGGGCGAGAGCAGCAGCAGGCCTCCGGCGAGGACACCGACCGGAATCGCTGCCAGCGTGACCGCATCCGGGGTTACGCCCGAGGCCGCTCGAGGCGCGCGACGACCGGGTCCAGTCCGCGCACGATCGCGTTCTTGGATCGGTAGAGGTCCACGAATCCCCTCGTCGACTGGTGCCGGAGCAGGGGTTCGAACCCTGACGCCCTTGCGGGCAGCGGAGTTTAAGTCCGCCGCGTCTGCCTGTTCCGCCACTCCGGCCCGCCGCATCGTACCGGCCGGCGTGCAGGTCGTCCGTCTTTGACACGGCTCTGAAAGCCAGCGATGCGGGATTTCATCCTCCAGTCCCCGGAGATCATGGATCGGCCAACCTTGTGCGATGGGCACGAGAAGCGGTCCTTCCGCCCGAGCCAACGTCGACCAGGTCGCCGAGACCAGGCGTCAGATCAAGGAGCTGACCGACGGTGGGCGCGGCGCCACCGACTCCGGCGCGGAACACCGGAGCACGCGGCGGCACTCGAGACCGAGGAGCGCCTGGTGGGGGAAATCTGGCGCAGGCTCCGGGGGAGGGCCGGCCGCGCTCCTAGCGCGATGACTCTGAAACGCGACGAGCGCTTCATTTCCGCCGAGCGCAACAACTGCGCTCGTAGACTTGGTCCATGACCAGCGAACGACGCGGCCTGTCGGACCGCGCAATCGAGACCGCCACGGATCGAACCAAAGCGGCCGAAGACGAGTTTCTCGAGACGCCAGTCACAGACGAAGCCGCAGTCGTGCGTGCGGCCAAGGTCGAGCGGCGAGCAGATGATCTGGCGATCCTGACCGCGGACCCATCGGAGGACGATCCTCCTACCAGGGCATAAATCCGCCGTTCAGCGAGTAGTCAGGGGCCGTATTTCGTCGAGTGGGACGTTTCGGCCCTTGCGTCCGGACGCATTGCCATGCACCATGCGCGCGTCGGCCATCCGAGTCGGGCCACCCGTAGGGGTGCGTCATCTCGCCGGAAGCCGCTTGTTCGGCGAGTTGCACATTGGCCGTCTCCTCGGTAACGGAATCGCGACCCCGACGCCTCCAGCGCCTCCGGATCCTGCCGCGCCGGTTCGTCCTCGCGTTCCTCGCGATCCTCGTCGTCGTAGCCGTGGCGGTCCTCGGCGCGCTCGCCTTCGACCGCATCTACACCGGCCGTGTGCTGCCCGGTGTCTCGGTCGCCGGGATCGACGTCGCCGGATTGACCGCGGAAGAGCTGACCGCGCGTCTGGTGGCCCTGCCCGTGGCGCCGGCGACCGTCGAGATCGTCACCGGCGACAGCAGCTGTGACAGTCGCTCCGAACGACCTCGGTCGCCGTGTGGACGTGCCCGGCGCCGTGGCCGCCGCGTTGGCCGCCGGACGCGTCTCTGGTCCGCTCGCGGATGTGCCCGAGCGGCTCGGGATGCTGCGGAGCGGCCGCCCGATCGACCTGGCGGTATCGGTCGACAAGGACGTCCTGGTGGCATGGGCCGCCGAGCGCGCCATGGCACTCCGGGTGACGCCCGAGGACGCCAAGATTTCCGCGACCGTGGATGGCTGGGTTGCGACGAGGGCCCGCCCTGGCAAAGCGCTCGACGAAGGCGCCTTCGTCTCGGCCCTTGAGGCCGCCTTGGTCAATCGGACCGCCACAACGGCGCGCATCGAGGTCCCGATCGCGGTTGTCCCGCCCGAAACGACCAACCTGGACGCGGATCTCGCGATCGCGGCCGCCGGGCGGATGATCAAGCCGCTCACCGTCTACTTCCGTGATGACGCGAGCTGGACCATCCCCACGGCCACGTTGCGTGCCGCGATTCGGTTCGAGGAGGGTGATGAACGGCCGGTCCCGGTCTTTGACCCCGAGGCGGTGACCGAGATGCTGAGCGGCTTCGCGAAGGACATCGCTCGGCCGGCGAACGAGACGCTCATCCTCAAGTCGAAGAGTGGCAAGGCGTTCGGCTTCGTGCCCGGCAAGAACGGCCGGAACGTGGACATCGCCGCCACCGCCGAACAGGTCGGCGACGTCGTTGCCGGCCGGGCCGACGGTACCCTCACCGCAGCCGCGGGGGCACCGATCGTCCTCAGCGTCCTCCCGCCGGAGCTCACCGCCGCGGAAGCCGCGGCCAGTACCCATCAGGTGTCGCTCGTCGGGGCGTGGACGACGCGGTTCGTGAGCAGCGAGAAGAACGGGTTCGGAAACAACATCCGGATCCCCGCCAGGCTGATCAACGGGACGGTCGTCGGCCCCGGCCAGGTGTTCGACTTCTGGGGATCCGTCGGGCCCGTGACATTCGCTCGCGGGTTCCGGATGGGCGGGATCATCGAGAGCGGCCGTACGAACCCGACCGGCGCGATCGGCGGCGGGATCTGCTCGGCCTCGACGACGCATGTTCAATGCGGCCATTCGCGCCGGCTACCAGGTCCTGGAGCGCGATCAGCACAGCTACTACATCAATCGTTACCCGCTCGGCCTCGACGCCACCGTCTCCAAGTACCAGGGCAAGATCGCCCAGAACATGCGCTTCCGGAATGACACCGCGAATTCCCTGTACATCCGCGGCTTGTCCGGCCCGGGCTGGGTGCGCTTCGAGATCTACTCGGTCCCGAACGGCCGGACGGTCACCTTCAGCCGGCCTTCGGTGAGCAACGTCCGCAAGGCGACCGACCAGACCATCCACACGTCCAGCCTCAAGCGCGGTCAGTCGAAGCGCGAGGAATATCCGACGAACGGTATGGACGTTGTCGTGACCCGAACCGTCCGGAACTCAAGCGGCGCGGTCATCCACAGCGACCGCTTCGTCAGCCACTACATCCGGGTCAACGGGGTGCTCCTCGTCGGAACCGCCTGAGGCCGAGGGCACCGCTCGTCAAAGCGCTCAGGGTTGGGGTTGGATGTCGATTCGTGCCATGACGGCCATCGAGTCCGGACCCAGGTCGTTCGCGGCGTCGTAGAGCCCCAGGACCGCGGCGCATACCTCGGCGTCCGTCGCCTCGGCGCCCTGGTTCACGTCGGCCATCGTCTGGATCTGCGACTCGGGCAAGGACGCGAAGATGGAATCGATCAACGCCGACGCCTCGTCCTCGCTTGCGAAGATCGCGTCGGGAGCTCCCATGGCCTCCGCTTCAATCGCCTCCACGCCGATTTCGATCCATTCAACGACGTCCTCTGTCGGAAGCGCCGAGAACAGTGCGGTCGCGGTGGCCGCGTCAACGGCGCTGCCGGCGAGGGCCTGCCGGCCAAAGGCCGCGCATACGGACCCGTCGCCGGCCCCGAGGGCCTTCGTCTGTAGGATCAGGCGGCGTACGAGTTGGTCGTCACTCAGGCGCAGCATCCCAGCTCCTGACCAGCGATTCGATCTGTGCCGTCTGTTGCGCTTCATCCACGTTCTTCAGCCGATCGCCGACCGCGGCCTCGAGGCGTTTTTCGAACCCGGCCCGGACGTCCGACGGCAGACGATCCCACGGCCCGCCGAATGCGCCAGCCAGCGCCGAGCCGAGCACGCCTGCGGCGAGGAAGGGCGCGACTTTCATACCGATCGCCACGGCCAGGGCGGCGACGAGCCCGATCACGCCGACGACGATCGTCTTTGGCCGGCGACCGGACGGGGCCGGCTGCCCTGTTGCGGACGCCGGTGGGGCCCACCCATCAGTCGCCGGTGGCGGCGAGAGTTCCGGGGGCGGCGTGACTTCCGGTGCCAGGGGCGGCAGGGGCGTTACGCCCGACTCGGGGCTGCGGTCCCCTGTTTCACCTGGTTGCATCACGACACCTTCCTTGCTCCCCGGGGAGGCATCGTAACGATGGCGTTTGCTACCGGCGTCTACCCAATCGGCTGACCGCGCCCGCCGATTGGGTCCGGCCGAGCGGCTGGCGCGCCCGTCAGACGCGCCGAAATCATGCCGCCGTCAGTGCGACCACGAGGCTGCACGCGAGCATCGCCACGGCGACGGGCACCCAGATGCGTCGCTCGCCCGCGCTCCGACTGATCGAGTTCAGCACGAGAGCCAGGAGCGCGATCGCCACCACGACCCAGATGAGCCACCGAGCGGCGTCGGACCATGCCGGCAGGAGGACACCGGCCCGCGACAGGACGATTCCGACCGTGACCGCGAGCAGCGCGGCCTGGACCACTGCCGCGATGCGCAACCGCGGCGGGAACCGACCTGGAAACGCGCCGCCCATCGCGTAGGAACCCCACGGCGCACCGAGCGCGAGGGCGATCTGGAACGCGATGACGCCCGCGACAACAACTGCGTATACGGTCGCGGCCCAAGCCGTAACGTCCATCAATCCGACCTCCGGCTATCTCCGACTCGCCGCAAGAAAACAGGAGCCCGCCGATTGCTCGGCGGGCCGTTTTCGGTGTTGAGGTTGTGGAGGCGACGACCGGATTCGAACCGGTGAATAGAGGTTTTGCAGACCTCCGTGTTGAACCACTTCACCACGTCGCCCCGCGGCCGGGGCCGAACCCCGGTTTGGTGGCTGCCCCTCGAGGATTCGAACCTCGGTTCACGGATCCAAAGTCCGCTGTCCTACCACTAGACGAAGGGGCAGCGGCAGCTTCCTCGAGAGCTTCCCGGGCGCTCCCCGGGCAAGAAAATGGAGCGGAAGACGGGACTCGAACCCGCGACCCTCACCTTGGCAAGGTGATGCTCTACCAACTGAGCCACTTCCGCTCGAAAGTCCGACCACCGGCTACGGTGGTGCCGAGAGCCAGAATCGAACTGGCGACACCGCGATTTTCAGTCGCGTGCTCTACCAACTGAGCTATCTCGGCCCGATGGCCAACCAGGCTTTGGTCACCCGTCGGCGACCCGCAGGATATCACGGGCCCCGACGGCCCTTCAACGACGCGGGCCTTGCCCCGACCCGGTCGCAACTGGCCAGAACTTGCGTGCGGAGAACGTTAGCGGCCGGTCGAGCTCGGACGACGGTCGCGGTCCGAGGCACGCGTCGGGCTCGACGCTTGGCCTCGCGCGGCCCGATCGGGCCGAATCGGCCGAATTCGCCACCTCGAATTGGCGGCCTCCGAGCTCGCAGCTCGACGTTCTGCACGTGGCGCAAACTCTGAGCTAGGATGCAGCGGGCGCCGTGAATGTCGGCCGACTACGGAGCGGAGCCTTCCGCAGGGTCAGGGGCTTGACCGTCCGGCCGGCCGCCGAATCCTCGATCAGCATGGCGAGCCGCCGGGCCCGCGTCTCCGGCCTCTTGGCGCTGACAACCCAGTAGACCGCCCCCTTCCGATATGACTGCGGCCCGGCTTCCCACCACGCCCATGCCGCCTCGTTGGCCCGGAACATCGCCTCCTCCTCGGGCTCCAGCTTCGCGAGGTGCCGCTGCTCGTACGAGTACACGCCGGACCGTGCCTCCGTTCGGGCCTCGAACGCGGCGAGACCAGCCGGTCGCATCCGACCCTGCGCGGTGAGCTCCGCCACCTTGGCGATGTTGATGGCGCTCCAGTTGCTGCCCCTGCGCCGCGGCGTGAACCGCTGGGCGGACCGCTCGGCATCGAGCGAGTAGCGGACGGAGTCGATCCAGCCGACACAGAGCGCCTCGTCGACGGCTTCCGACCACTGCACGCTGGGCTTGCCTGTCGCCTTCTTGTACGAGCCGAGCCAGAGCTCGCTCGCCGTCGCGTGGTTCGCATCGAACCAGTCACGGAGCTCGGCGGGAGTCTCGAAGAAGATCGGGTCGGGCGGCGGCTTCGGCGCCACGCTGAGTCCCCTACTCGAGCGCGGCGAGCTGCGCGACCTCGGCGGGCTCGAGGGGCTTCTCGCCGGTCAGCTCACGGAGCCGGTTGATCCGATCGACCGTCGCCGGATGGGTCGAGAAGAGCCCCTTCGAACGCTCCTCGAACTTCTTGATCGGGTTGGTGAAGTACATGTGCTGGGTCGCCCGGTTGGCGACCTCGAGCACCTCCGGATCGGCCGAGATCTTGGCGAGCGCCCGCTCGAGGCCATAGGGGTTGCGGGTGAGCTCGACCGACGACGAATCGGCGAGGTACTCGCGCTGGCGGTTCACCGCGAGCTGGACGAACCGGGCGACGATCGGGGCAATGATCGAGAGGACGATCGCGACGACGAAGAAGATCACCTGGAGCCCGCCGCTGCCTCCCCCGTCCCGGTCCCGGTTGCTTCGACTCCCGCCGCCCCAGAACGTGAAGCGGAGGAAGAAGTCGGCGAGGAGGGCGATCGATCCGACGAGGACGCCGACGATCATCGCGAACCGGATGTCGAAGTTCCTGACGTGGGACAGCTCGTGGGCGATGACGCCCTGGAGCTCCTCGCGATCGAGCTTCTCCAGGAGTCCCGTCGTGATCGCGACCGAGGCGTGCTTCGGGTCGCGGCCCGTCGCGAAGGCGTTCGGGGCGGTGTCGTCGATGATGTAGACCTTCGGCATCGGCACGTTCGCCGCGATCGCCAGCTCCTGGACGACGTTCATGAGCTGCGGAGCGCTCGTCGGGTCGACCTCACGCGCACCCGAGACCTTCAGGACGAGCGCGTCGCCGCCGAAGTACGACCCGAGGGCGAGCCCTCCGCCGACGAGGAGCGCGATGACCGTGACGAAGATCCCGCCCGACCACTCGCCGGTCGCCGCAACGCCGATGCTGAAGCCGAGCGCGGCGAAGAGCGCAACGACGATCAGCGAAAGCAGGAACGACTTTCGCTTGTTCTCGGCGATCTGATTGAAGAAGGTCTCGGCCACGGGAACCTCGGCGGGCCGGCGCGTCGCGCCTTAGCTCAGCGTCAGGTCCACGTTCGGGACGTTGGCCGCCTCGGGCTCCGCGTCGAAGAATTCGCGCTTGCTGAAGCCGAATGGGCCGGCAATCAGGACGTTCGGGAACGTCGCGATCGCGGTGTTGTAGTCGAGAACGGTGGCGTTGTAGTGCTGGCGCGAGAAGGCGATCTGGTTCTCGGTGGTGGTCAGCTGCTCCTGGAGCTCCAGGACGTTCTGGTTGGCCTTGAGCTCGGGGTAGTTCTCGACGACCGCGAACAGCGAGCGGAGGGTTCCGGTCAGCGCGTTCTCGGCCTGGGCCTGCGCTGCCGGGCCCTGGGCACCGGCCGCGACGGCCGCCGCGCGGGCGTTCGTGACGTCGGTCAGGACCTGCTGCTCGAAGCCCATGTAGCCCTTGACGGCGTTCACGAGGTTCGGGATCAGGTCGTGGCGGCGCTTGAGCTGCACCTCGATCTGGGCGAAGGCCTCGTCGATCCGGAGCCGTCGCTGGATGAGACCGTTGTAGATCCCGATCACGAACACGACGATCAGGACGATGGCAACGATAGCGATGATCAAACCAGGGTTCATGCCCACCTCCATGGCCGGCCGATGGCAACGCCTTCGCCGATCCTCGTCCTGAGTCTAGCAGGCAGTCGCTGAACCACGACCCAGCGGGACACAGGTCGGTGAATTGACATTGACACGAGCGGGAGCCGGGAGCATCGTTTCCGAGCACGCTCGAGGGACCTCCGCAGAGGGTCGGAGGTGCGTCGCCGGATCGGCAACGCGAGCGACTGGGGGCCGGGGAATGCGTTCTCGCTCGGTGCCGGCGTACACGGTGGCGGCACTTTTGGCCGCGATGCTGGCGGGCGCGTGCGCCCCCGCGGGCAGCGCGTCCCCGCAAGGGATCGCGTCCCCGCAATCCCTCGCGTCTCCGTCAGCGGGCGGCATCTCAACGGCGTCGCCGCGAACCTCACGGGCGTCAGCGACGACGGCTGCATCGAGCCAGGGCGATTCCCAGGTGACGATCGTCGCCGAGCGGGAGCAATACGCCCCCGACGAGCCAATCCGGCTTCAGATCCGCAACGGCTTGAACGACCCGATCACGACCGTCGATCAGCAGGCGTTCTGCGGGGTCCTGCGCCTCGATCGCGAGATCGGGCCGGACCTCTGGGAGGAGGTCCACAACTGTGCGTCCGGGCCTCCGCCGCGAGACGTCGTCATCGGGCCCGGGCAGGAGCAATCAGTCACCTGGGAGACGGGCCTTGGAGAGGGGGTATATCGCGCCCGGTTGGTCTACACGGTCGGACAGGCCTTCGTCGCAGGGGAGGCATCCGAAGTCACATCTGGCCGGCTGACGGTCGGCTAACAGGAGGGAAGGAATGAAACTGCCGACAGGGCCCACGTCCCGGAGGGCCCTCGTGATCTTGTCCGCCGCGAGTCTTCTCGCGGGCTCGGTTGCAAGCCCCGTGCTAGCCGCCACGACCGCCGGCACCGACGTGCTTGCCGGCGCCGACGCCCTGAGCGAGGTGTCGATCGACGTCAACCCGACGAACCCCGACAACCTCGTCATTGTGGGGCATGAGCCCGGCGGCTTCGAGAACATGAACACCTTCTTCACGACCGACGGTGGAGATACCTGGACCGAGCGGAACCTGGGCGACGCCCAGGACGGCCTGGCCTCCAATTTCCGATTCGACCCCGCCGTGGTCTTCGATTCCGTCGGCAACGTGTACGCGGCATACGGAGCGCGCGTAGGCACGTCGACGACACTCGTGGTCGCCCGCAGCACCGACGGCGGCGCAACCTACACGAACTTCGCCCAGCTGGCGACGAATCTCGACGTCGGCCCGCCCGGTAACGACAAGTGGATGATGGCGACCGGTCCGGCACCAGGCGACCCGGCCTCGCGCCGGATCTACATCGCGTGGACCCAGAACATCAACGAGGGGGATCCCGCTGTAACCGACCAGCGCCTCGTCGTCGCGTCGAGCGCGAACGACGGGATCAACTGGTCCGCCCCCGTGATCATCAACGACAGCTCGGTGGCCGGAGCGGCGTCGATTCAGATCAACGCGGACCCCGCAGTCGCGCCGAACGGGAATCTCTACGTCTCGTGGCATGACGTGCCGGGCAATCGCGTGCTCTTCGACCGGTCGACCGACGGAGGCGTCACCTGGGGTACGGACATCTCGCCCACGGGCACCACCGCGGGGTTCAAGAACCCGATCCCGGCGCAGCCCGATCGCGGGATCTTCGCTGGCCCGGTCATCGACGTCGACACGAGCCCGCTCAACAACGGACGGATCTACCTCATCTACGTCGACATGGGCGCCGCGCGACGCCGGACATCAACATCTACGTCCGCTGGTCGAACGACAACGGGACGACATGGTCGAACCGCGTCCTCGTCAACGACGACGGTGGAACGATGAGCCAGTTCGAACCGTGGATCGACGTCGACCCCGTTACCGGCCTGGTCGGTGCCGTTTGGTACGACGCCCGGAACGACTCGCCCGACAACAAGCAGGTCGAGGTGTACGGGGCAACGAGCCAGAACGGCGGGACGACCTGGGGCACGAACGTCAAGATCGCGGACGCGGCCTCCGACAACTCGGTGGACAACACGAACCGCTATCTCGGCAACTACCTCGAGTACATCGGCGTCGCCACGTACGACTGCCTGATGACCCCGGTCTGGGCCGATCTCTCGGCCAACGGTGGGAGCAACTTCGACTACATGATCGATCGGGTGTTCGAGACCACCGGAATCTGCATCCGCCCGACGACGGCGACCTACACCGGTCCGACATCGGGCGAGTACCACGATCCGCTGACGGTGTCGGGCACGCTGTTCGATACCCGGCGCGGCACGCCGATCGCCGGCAAGACGCTAACGATCGGCTTCGGCACGGAGAGCTGCACGGGCGTGACCGATGCCGCTGGATCGGCATCGTGCACGTTCACACCGGAGCAGGTTCCCGGTTCGTACACAGCAACGGCCAGCTTCGCCGGCGACAGCGAGAACTCCGCGTCCACGTCGGCCGGCGTGCCGTTCACGCTCAACAAGGAACAGACCAACCTCGTGAACCTCCAGCCGGCGTTCTTCGGTAACGGCGACACCGTCACCGTGAGCGCCACGCTGACCGAGGACGACCCCACGCCTGTCGCGGGGCGATCGGTCACCTTCACACTCGGAACCGGTATCACGGCTCAGACCTGCACGGACCCGGCAACCGATGCCGCCGGTCTGGCGACGTGTCAGATCGTGAACGTCAACCAGCCGCAGGGCAGCACGACCCTGAAAGCCGACTTCGCTGGAGATGCCTACTACCTGGCGTCGACGGCCAGCGGGAGCGTCGTCGTCTTCACCTGGACGCCCGGTGGCAACTTCGTCATCGGCGACGGCAGCGACACCGTCGGTACAACCGCCACCTTCTGGGCCGACGACTGGAACCAGCGGAATTCCGTGTCCGGCGGCGTCGCCCCGAGCGCATTCAAGGGCTTCGCGAATAACCCGTCCGGCAAGACGACCTGTGGCGGCACGTGGTCGACGAGCGGTGGCAACAGCCCGCCGCCACCTTCTGCGATGCCGACCTACACAGCGATGCTCGTGACCGACCGCGTGACCAAGAGCGGCAAAACCATTACCGGCACGAAACCGTCGATCGTCATCGTCCGCGTCAACCAGGGCTACTCACCGAGCCCTGGCAAGACCGGTACGGCGGAGGTGCTGGGCGTCCTCTGCCCTTAGCGTCGCAGCGCGCCTAGCAATCGAGCCCCCGCGGCCTGGTGCCCGGGGGCTCGACAATGAAGAACTGGTGGGCGGTACTGGACTCGAACCAGTGACTTCCTCGGTGTAAGCGAGGCGCTCTAACCAACTGAGCTAACCGCCCGCGACGGATGCTACCCGACGCGGGCTAGCAGGCATTCGGGCACGGCCGAGGTGACACGTTCGTTACGCGGTAACGACCGGACAGTGACGGTAGGCAAAGACCATGGGCGCACCGACCTCGCCCAGGAGTTGATTCGATGAACGGTCACCCAACTCGACGACCCGCGTATCTTTTCGCCGCCTTGGCGACCGCCGCAGTGCTTGCTGCCGGCTGCTCCGTCGCCTCGCCGTCTGCGCCGGCCAGCGAAGGCCTACCCACCGCGACCGCCTCGACCGCGGCGGCCTTGCCAACCCTTTCGGCGGCGCCTTCGGCATCAATCTCGGCGGCACCTTCGCCGACTACGTCGCCGGTGCCCTCAGCGACGGCTTCGGCGGCGGCGTCGCCCGCCGCGCTTCCCAGCGGGTGGCAGTCGTGCATCAACACCCACGTGGGTTTCGAGATCGGCTATCCGGCTGATTGGCACACCACGCAGCTGAACTCGGAGGAAGCCTGCCAGCAGTTCGACCCGATGGTCTTCACCATTCCAGTGGACGGCGAGTACCCCATGACCGCGCTCAACGCCGTCCAGACGGATTACCTCTTCGACCCGGGCAGGTCAGGTCCGGGCGGTGAGATGTGCGTCGACCTGATCCTGCGGGAGCCGGTGACCGTCGATGGACGCCAAGCCGTGCGCTACGAGGAACAGATAAGCGGCGCGATGACGTATGCAGACGGCACGATGAAATACGGCTACGTGATCGACCGAGAAGGTCGCGAGTTCGCGGTGTTCACGACGGCCCATCCCGGTATCAGCCCAGGCGCCTACGCCGACTGGAAGGCCATCGTCGACCAGGCCGTGGACACGTTGCGCTTCCCGTGAACTTCGGCAAGCAAGCACGAAACGACCCTCCCGACGGGAGGGTCGTTCGATTCACAAGGATGGTGCCCAGGCCGGGACTTGAACCCGGATGAGTTGCCTCATACGCCCCTCAAACGTACGCGTATACCAATTCCGCCACCTGGGCAGGTGTGTTCGCAGCTGTCGACGGGTTCAGTGGTGAGGTGGTACCGAGGAAGGGACTTGAACCCATACGCCCTTGCGGGCACTAGCTCCTGAAGCTAGCGCGTCTGCCAATTTCGCCACCTCGGCGTCGACCCGTAGCGATCGGTTCGCACGTGCTCACCGGTCGTTCGCGAGGCGCCATGTTAGCACGTCCCAGAATCGATCCGAGGGGTCGCCGACTGGCTGGACGACCACGTCCTGAACGGTATTCCGGGCCACGACCACCTCGTCGGCGAACGCGACGGGGAGGATGTATTCGCCGAGTGACAGACTGCGTCTGGAGCGCCGTGTAGGCGCCCTTCCGGGCCTCCGGCGTACCCGGCTTGCGGGCCGCCGCGAGCAGCCCGTCGAGCGTCGAATCCTGGAGGCCGATGAGGTTCAGACCGCCCGTTCTGGTCTGGCTCGACGCGAGCAACGGATAGAGATCCGGGTCAAGGCCGATCGACACATCGATGACGGCCGCCGTGAATTTGCCTTCCCGAAGCCGCTCGGTGAGCGACGTTCCCGGATCGGTCTCGACGAGCGTCACGGTGAAGCCCAGGGCCTCCCAGCTGGCAGCCACCTGCTCGGCGACGGCATGGAGGCTCGGGTTCATCTCGCGATCCGGCGTGAGCAGCTCGATCGTGTACGGCGTCGTGGCCTTCGCCGGCCGCCACTTGTCGTCGACCTTCGTCCAGCCCGCCTTCGTGAGCGCTGCCGCGGCGGCGGCCGGGTCATGGGCGACCGGCGCGCTCGCCGCCTTATCGAATGCCCACGATGTCGGCGGAATGAGCGAGTCCGCCTGGGTGGCCATCCCGCCGAACGCGCCCGCGACGATGGCGCTGCGGTCGAGGCCCGCGAGCAGAGCCTTCCGAACGGCCGGGTCGCGGAGCTCGAGATGGCCGACCCGCAGGTTGAGCAGGACGGCGGTCAGCGTCGTCCCCTGGGATCGGAGGGCGCGCGAACCATCGACCGTGGCGACGAGACTCGCCGCCTCGGCCGGCGGCAGACCGGAGACCGCGTCGATCTCGCCGGCCTCGAAGGCATCGGTCAGGGCCGCGACATCGTCGAAATAGCGGAACTCGAGCCGCGACAGGCGCGGCGCCGCGATCGCCGGGCGCTTCGTCGCCCCGGGCGTAGCGAGCGCGTCGGTCGGCGGCGGCGCGGACGGGCTCGGCTCGGCCCCGTCGGGACCCGCCAGGCCGATCGATGCGGCCGGCTCCAGGACCGCATGGTCGGCGTCGAGCTCGGCCATCACGAACGGTCCCGAACCGATCGGAGCCTGGCCGAGTGGGTCGTCGGCGAGCGCCTCGACCGGCACGCCGGTCAGCAAATGGGCCGGCGCGATCGGCTGGGTGGCGAGCTGGAGGAATCCGCCCAGCGGCGTCGTCAGGTCGAATTGGACGGTCCGCTCGTCGACGGCGGTCGGCGTCACCTCCAGCCACGAACCGGCGCCCGGGCCGGTGTACGTCGGGTCGCGCAGGACGTTGATCGTGAAGACCACGTCATGGGCGGTCACCGGCTCGCCGTCGTGCCAGCTGGCGTCCGGGCGCAGGCTGAAGGTCCAGGACTTGCCCGTCTCGTCGGTCGTCCAGCGAGCGGCGAGATCCGGGATCAGGATGCCATCCGGCCCCAGCTTGACCAGCCCCGAGAACGTCAGGGCGACGAGATCGCGGTCGACCTGCGTCCGCGCGGCCAGCGGAGAGACCGAGAAGGGACGTCCGATCGTGCCCTCGCGGTACGGGGCCGCGGGTACGATCGTCGGAAGAGGCGTCCGGGCGGGCGCCGACATCCGGCGCGTACGCCGGCACGCCGATCGCCAGTGCGACGACGGCGAGGACCAGGATGAGGCCACCGATGATGGCCTGGTCGTTACGGTTCATGTTTCGCGCCGCGGGTCGGCCTCGACCGGCGGCGGAACCCGTCCGCGGCTCAGATGACCGGCGAGAACGCGAACGAGGCGAGCGAGAACAGCACGAACAGGATGAGCAGGATGATCGTGAACTGCCACAGTCGCCGCTCGACGCCACGCCGGCTGCGGTAGACAGCGGAGTCGCCACCGAACGTGCCGGACAGGCCCGTCCCCCGTGCCTGCAGCAGGATGGCGGCGATCAGGGCAATGCTGACGATGATCTGGCCGAGCGCCAGAAACGGATCCACGCGGAAGGACCTCCAAGACGGTACGGCGGCCGATGGTATCACGCGAGCAGCGAGTTGCCGGTCATCCCTTCCCAGCGTTCCAGCCCCGCCAGCTCGAGGATCGTGGGCGCCACGTCGGCCAGGACGCCGTCGTTGATGAGACGTCCCTCTACCGCTCGGCCGACGAGCACGATCGGGACCGGGTTCAGGGAGTGGGCCGTCACAGGGCGACCCTCGGCGTCGCGCATCTCCTCGGCGTTGCCGTGGTCGGCGGTCACGATCAGCAGCGTGCCCGGGCCTGACGGATCGAGAGCATCGAGCAGCTCCAGCGACTCGAGGATCCGCGCCAGACATTCGTCGATGGTTGCGAGGGCGGCAACCGTGGCCTCCCAGACACCCGTGTGGCCGACCATATCCGGGTTGGCGAAGTTGGCGACGATGAAGTCGTATTTGACCGATTCGATCCCGCGAACGAGCGCGTCCGCGACGCCTTCCGCGCTCATCTCGGGGGCGAGGTCGTACGTCGCAACCTTGAGGCTCGGAATCAGCTCGCGGTCCTCGCCCGGGAGTGGCGCCTCGCGGCCGCCATTGAAGAAGTACGTCACGTGGGCGTACTTCTCTGTCTCGGCGACGTGGAACTGGCGCCAGCCGGCGTCCGAGACCGCGTGGGCCAGGGATCGGACCTCTTCGAAGGGAAATGCCACGGCAACCGGCAGCCCTGCCTCGTACTCGGTCATCGTCACGACGAAGACGTCGCGCGGCCGCGGCCCCGCTCGCTCCCGGTCGAACTCCGTGAACTCGGCGTCGGCGAGGGCGTGCGTCAGCTGGCGGGCCCGATCCGCCCGAAAGTTCGCGACGATGACCGCATCGCCGTCCCGGACGCGGCCGTCGACGCCATCGATGATCGGTCGGCAGGACGAATTCATCGTTCTCGCCCCGCTCATAGGCCCGCTCGATCGCATCGACCGCGGAGGTCGCCCGCACGCCGACCCCGTGGACGATCGCGTCGTAGCCCTGCGCCGTCCGCTCCCAGCGCTTGTCGCGATCCATCGCGTAGTAGCGTCCGCCGATGGTCGCGATCCTGGCGTTCGGATTGACCGGCTCAAGACGTCGCTCGAGGTCCATCACGAAGCTGATGGCCGATCGCGGCGGGGTATCACGACCGTCGAGCAGCGCGTGGATCACGACCGACGGAACACCGTGACGGACGGCTAGCGCCGCCAGCGCGACGACGTGCCGATCGTTGGCATGGACGCCGCCCGGCCCGACGAGGCTGATGACGTGAAGGCGGCCATTCGCTTTGGCGGCGCGGTCGCAGGCGGCCACAAGGGCCGGCCGCACGAAGAACGAGCGGTCGTCGATGGCCGCGTCGATCCGCGGGAGGTCCTGGAGCACCGGCCGCCCGGCACCCAGATTGAGGTGCCCGACCTCGGAGTTGCCCATCTGACCGGGCGGCAGCCCGACGGCATGCTCGGACGCTCGCAGCCAGGCGTGGGGCCACCGCTCGAGGAGCCCGCGCCAGGTGGGCATCGGTGCGGCGGCGATCGCGTCGGCCGTCGGGATTGCGACCAACACCGAAGCCATCGAGGACGACGAGGACGATCGGCCGGGGCCGGGCTGGCGACTGCCCGGCGGGCGGCGAAGCGTCGGTCACGGACGCCCGATCACGCGATCGGACTCTCGGACCGGCGCGCGTCGGCGGTCAGGCCGGCCCGGGCGACGATTCCGGCCATTTCGTCGGGCTTGAGCGACGCGCCGCCGACGAGCGCGCCGTCGATCGACGGTTCGGCCAGGAACTCGGCGATGTTCGCCGCGGTGACGCTGCCGCCGTAGAGGACCGGCACGTCCTCGGCGCGGTCGCCCCAGTCGATCGCCCGAAGGCCGTTCCGAATAGCGCCGGCCATCGCCGCGGCGTCGGCACCGCTGGCGTTCTTGCCCGTTCCGATCGCCCAGACCGGCTCGTACGCGATCACCAGACCCGCGGCCACGAGCGCAGCCGCGTCGTTCGGCATCACGGCGCCCCACAGCTGGTCGACGACGACCGCCGCGGCCGCGTCGCTGCCCGCTTCGCGAACGGCAAGCTGCTCGCCGATGCAGAGGATCGGCCGGAGCCCGGCCTCGATCGCCCGGGCCAGCTTCCCGGCGATCCGCTCATCGGTCTCGGCGTGGTCCCGGCGCCGCTCGCTGTGGCCGACGATGACCCAGCTCGGCGAGGCCGTCCAGCATCGCCGCGCTGATGTCGCCGGTGAACGCTCCGGCGACCTCGTGATGGACGTCCTGGGCGCCGACGGCCACGTCCTCGCCCGCATCGGCCAGGGCGTCGCGTACGGCGGCGAGGCAGACGAACGGCGGGCAGATGACCCGCTCTACGCCGGGAACCCGCGTCCTCGAGGCGATCGTCAGGGCGAGCTCGCCCGCGTCGGCCGGGGTGGTGTTCATCTTCCAGTTCGCGGCAACGATCACGGGACGCATCGATCGGATCATGCCAGAGCGCGGCGCGACGTCGCCGCCTTTCGCCGTCCGGCGCCCTCGTCGGGATGGAGAGCCAGCCGCTCGACCCGTTCGAGCGCCCGCTGGACAGCCGACCGATGGAGCCCCAGCCGCTCGGCCAGCTCGGCAAGCGTGGCTTCGGGCGTCTCGCGTCGAGCGTCCGCGACGAGCCGAACGACATACGGCTGCTCCGCGAGACGGCCGTCCCCATCGAGTTCGCCGATCGCGGCGAGGTGCCGCCCGGCGGCGCCGACGGCGCGCTGGAGATTGGCGGACTCGGCGTTCAGGACGCGATTGAGGTCGCCCCGCAGCGCCCGCGAGACCTGGCGCGCCTCGAGCTCAAGGAGAGCGCCGCCAGCCCCGATCCGGCGAAGGAACAGCCGACGGTATCGCCGCTCTTCCACGTCACGACTCCTCGGCCGCGCCGGATCCGCCACGATGCCGGCAGGCCGACGTCGCCCAGCCGCTCGGCCAGCGGCACGGCCTCGTCAGGGTCGACGACGAACTCGAGATGCGTCCGGCCGCTCGCCAGGCTGAGGGACCCGCGGGCCAGGAAGAGCCCGCGCAGATAGGCCATCCGGCAGTGCTCGGCGGCCGCCGGCCAATCGAAGGCCTGTGGCGGGCTCAGGTCGGCGGCATCGCCCGCCGTGGCCCGGCCGCGGGTTCGGCCCCGACCCAGCCGGATCGCCAGCCGCGCGACGGGGCCCTCCCGGGCCGGCGTTGCCGAGGCGAGACCCGCCGCCTCGGAGCGGCGATCGCACGGCCGCGCGGGATCGATCGCCGCGAGCTCCGACCGGAGGGCGGTGACGAGGTCGCGTTCGGAGCGGGTCACTCGCTCAGGCCGTCCGGGCGACGCCGCCCGATCGCCGACGCGAGCCGCTCTCACGCTCGTACAGCCGAACGACCGCGGCTGCCAGCCGCGCCGGGTCATGGTGATGACCGTTCTCCGGGTCGACGACGTCGTCGAGGATGAGCTTGGGCGGCGCGGCGACCGCCGGCGGCCAGCGCAACTTGACGGGCTCCGCCGGGTAGTCGATCGGGACCTTGGCGCCGAAATGGCTGTTGGCGAGGACCGCGTCCACGATGCCCGGGCCGACGTGGCCGACGAGGGCGTCGACATGCGCCGCGAGGTCGAAGCCGGTCGTCTCGCCGCGCTGGGTCGCGACGTTGCAGACGAAGACGCGGACCGCGCTGGACGCGGCGATGGCGTCGCGGATCTCGGGCAGCAGGAGGCTCGGCAGCAGGCTCGTGTAGAGGCTGCCGGGGCCCAGGACGATGAGCTCCGCCTCGGCGATCGCGGCGAGGGCATCCTCCGAGGCGCGAACGTCGTCGGGCGTCACCCAGGCGCGGGCGATCGACGCGACGTTGGCGATCCGCGACTGGCCGTCGATGACCGTTCCGTCGGCAAGCTCGGCGTGGAGCGTCAGCGGCGTCGCGGTCGCCGGCAGGACCTGGCCGCGGACCGCGAGGACGCGGTTCATCTGCCGGACGCCCTCCTCGAAGTCGCCGCCCTCGACCGCGGTCATCGCCGCGATCAGCAGGTTGCCGACCGCGTGGCCGCCGAGCGGGCCGCCGGCTTCCGGCGCCGGATCCGAGGCGCGGCCGGGAAATCGGTACTGGAGGAGCTCGTTCATCAGCGGCTCGGCATCGGCCAGGGCGGCGATGCAGCGTCGGATGTCGCCGACCGGCGGGATCCCGAGCTCTTCCCGGAGCACGCCCGACGAGCCGCCGTCATCGGCGACGGCCACGACCGCCGTGAGGTTGCTCGTGTGCTCCTTCAGGCCGCGCAGCAGCGTCGAGAGGCCGGTGCCACCGCCGATCGCCACGATCCGCGGGCCGCGGGCGAGGAACCGCTTCTGGTAGATGAGCTCGACGAGCGGGCCGGCGTCGGCGGATCGGAAGGGGTCCGTCAGGGCTCGCGCGGCGCGGTAAGCCCCGACCGCGACGAGGAGGAGCCCGACAAGTCCAACGGTGAGTCCGCGCAGCGGGTACGGCAGGAACTGCAGCGTGACCGCGTCGAGCACGACCTGCGGCGAACCCGCCCGGCTGCAGGTCGCGGCTCGCCTGGCGGATGAGGTGGGCGACGCCGAGCGCGAGCATCAGGAGCCCGGCGAAGAGAACGAGCAGCCAGCGCTTGACGCCGATTCCGGGCGTCAGCCAGCGGCGCAGGTTGAGGCCCCCAGGTTGGCGCATCGGTCAGGCCCGCTCGAGCTCGCGATGGAAGACGGCCACGGAGCCGAAGTCCTCCTCGCGGAGCCACGTGGCGAGTTCCTCCGTCAGGGCGATCGAGCGGTGGTAGCCGCCCGTGCAGCCGAGCGCGATCGTCAACCGCGTCTTGCCCTCGCCCACGTAGGCCGGCAGGGCGAAGCCGAGGAATTCGCGCAGGTAGCGCAGGAACTCCACCGCAACCGGCTGGCTCAGGACGTACTCGCGGACCGTCTCGGTCAGGCCCGACAGCTGGCGCAGGCCCTCGACGTAGTAGGGGTTCTGCATGAACCGGACGTCGAAGACGAGATCGGCCTCGAGCGGGACGCCGTACTTGAAGCCGAAGCTGATGAGCTGGATAGCCAGGCGGTCCGGATCGGCGGCGTCGCTGAGCCTCGCGAAGATGCGCTCACGCAGCTCGCGCAGCGACAGGTCCGACGTGTCGATGACGACGTCTGCCTCGGCCCGGACCGGGTCCAGGAGGCGCCGCTCCTCGACGATCGATGAGGCGATGCCGCGCTGGTCGGCGAGCGGATGGCGGTGCCGGGTCTCGGAGAACCGTCGGATCAGCACCTCGTCGCGCGCCTCGAGGAAGAAGACCTGCGGCCGGATGCCGCGACCCTCCAGCGCGCCGCGCATCGCCCCGAACGCGACCGGGGCATTGCCGGCCCGGACGTCGAGGACGATCGCGACCTTGTCGAATCGCTCGCGATCGTCCGAGACGAGCTCGGCGAGGTCGGGCAGGAGCTCGCCCGGCAGGTTGTCGACGACCGTGTAGCCGAGGTCCTCGAACAGCTTGGCCGCCGCGGTCTTGCCCCCGCCGGACAGCCCGGTCACGATCGCGACGTGCTGCTGCTCGCCGAGAGCCGGCTCGGCCGGTTCATCGGCGTGCGGGTCGGAGTCGTCTGACCGTCGGGCAGTGGCCATGGCGGTCAGTCTAGCGCCGGGCAGGCGCAGGCCACGCCGTACGCTATTTGCCCGATCGGCGGATCGCGATGATGGTCAGCTCGAACAGGAGGTACATCGTCCCGCCGAGGACGATCGGGCTGACGATGTCGCCGCCGGGAGTGGCGACCGCGGCGAAGACCGCGATGATGAGGACCACGACTCGCCGCGACGCCCGAAGCCGCTCGGACGTGGCGATATTGACCCGCGACAGTCCGTACAGGACGATCGGGAACTCCATGACGAGGCCGAAGGCGAGGAACAGCGTCGTGACGAAGTCGAAGTAAGGAACGGCGGCGAGGCGGTCGGCGGTGAGGTACTGGTCGGTGAACTGCAGCAGGAACGTGATCGCGAACGGCAGGACGAACCAGGCAATCCCGACGCCCAGCGCGAAGAAGAAGAGCGCTAGCGGGACCCACGGCCGCAGCATCCGCCGCTCGCCGGCCGTGAGGCCGGGCGCGATGAACGCCCAGAGCTGGTAGAGGAGCACGGGCATCGCGAGGATGATCCCGATCACGACCGAAATTCGGAGCGTGATTGCGAACGCGTCTCCCGGACCAAGTGCCTGGACCTGGCCGGAGGGCAGGATCAGGATCAGCGTCTCCCGAACCTTCGGCGCCACGTAGAAGCCGACTGCGCTGCCAACGGCGACCGCGAGGATCGACCGGACGAGCCTCGTCCGCAGTTCGCCGAGATGGTCGACGAGGGACATGACCTTCTCGGCCTCGGGCGCACTCGCACCGGGCGCGGGGCTCGGGGGCGTCGGGAGGCGTTCTGGGACGCCGCCCTCACGCAGGGCGTCGGCGTCGGTCATGGCGGGCGCTGCGCCCCTCGGGCTAGCGAATTCGACTCGGTCGTCGGCTCGCTGGGCGGTGCCGGGGGCGGCGACTGCGTGGCGCGGGGGCCGGAGGGATCGGTGACGCGTCGACCCTCGTCGCATCCTGCACGTCGGAGGACGCCTTGCGGAATTCGCGGATGCTCTTGCCGAGCGCCGACCCCACGTCGGGCAGCTTGCCCGGTCCGATCACGAGCAGCGCGATCACGAGGATGACGATCAGCTCCGGCGCTCCGATGTTGAACGGCATCGTGTCCGACTGAACCTCTCACTTGGGGAGCGTCGAGCCGACCGCACGGCGGATGGCGCTCGCGGCGCCTAGGGTAGCACGGGGAGCCTGGCAGCCCATTCACGGGCGTTCGCGGCCATCGCCTCCCCCGGATCGGACGCGTCGGCCGCCGCGGCGGCGATTCCGCGCGAGATGTTCACGAGGAGTCCTCCGCCCGGTCCCCGCCCCGCCCGGACCAGCCGTGGCCTGGCCATCCCGAAGCACGGGGCCGATCTCGCCGCCCTGCGCGCCGACGCCCGGCACGAGAAACGCCAGCCCGGGAGCGATCGCCCGGATCTCGCGCAGCTCCGACGGCGCAGTCGCCCCGACGACCAGCCCCACGGTTCCACCCGGGCCCCACCGCTGCGCTCGCCGGGCGACCCGGGCGTAGAGCGGCTCCTCAGGTGCGCTGTCGTCCCCGTCAGTATCGACGGCGGCCACGAGGAGGGACTGGAGCTCGGCGGCGCCGGCGTTCGAGGTCCGGCACAGGACATAGGCGAAGCGATCGAGCCGCTCGATGAGAGGCGCGACCGCATCGCCGCCGAGATACGGGTTGACCGTCACGGCGTCTGCGCCGAGCGCATCGAACAGCGCCACGGCCTGCCGCGCGGCCGTCGTCCCGATGTCGCCCCGCTTGGCGTCCATGATGACCGGCACGTCCGCCGGGATCCCGCCCCGGAGCCGCTCCAGCGCGGCGAGGCCCGCCGACCCGAACGCCTCGAAGAACGCGAGGTTCGGTTTGACGGCCGCCGCGAACGGGACCGCCGCTTCGAGCACGAGGCGGGCGAACCGTTCGATGCCCGCGAGGTCCTGGCGGAACCCGTCCGGCAGGCTCGCCGGGTCGGGATCGAGCCCGACGCAGAGGACCGTCCCGGTCTGCGCGGAACGGCGGGCCAGTCGGGCGAGATAGGTGCTCGTGGCTTCCCGGGCCGGTGCCGAGCCGGGCGCCGGTATCGAAGGCTCCGAAGTCACGGCCCGTCGGCCGCGATCACGGCGCGCTTGACGCGGGCGAGGACGACGCCGGTGCCGCGGAGCTTGGGCTGGCGCTCTGGGCCGGCATCTCGCCCGGCGGGATGAACCAGCCAGGCCGTGACGCAGCGTCGAGCCCCGACACCTCCGTCAGCGACGTTGTTTCGCCGATCGTCCAGCTCCCGGCCGCGCCATCGAGGGTCGCCATCTTGAGATCGACGATGCTGCCGTCGAGATGGAGGTAGGCGATGGCGTCGCCGGCCGGCGACCAGACCGGCGAGAAGGAGCCGCCGTCGTCGGTGACCCGGAGGATCTCGGCGCCCGTCGCGCCGTCGAGGATCACGACGTCGGTGCCGAAGTTGTCGGTCCGCGTCGCGGCGATGTACTTGAGGTCAGGCGACGGGGCGGGCGAGATGTAGCCCGGTCCGGTCACGGTGAAGGACCGCTTGTTCTCGGGGTTGTAGCGAATGATCTGGGGTGCCCCGCGGCTGCCGTCACGGCCGTTCTTGACGAGGAGGAGGTAGCTCCCATCCCGCATCCATGCCGGATCCTGGTGGCCCAGGTCCCCAGACTCGGCGAGCTTGAGCTTGGTGAACTTCCCCGTCTCCGTGTCATAGAACTGCATGACGATGTCGCTCGCACCCGGGTCGGTGCCGTCCGAAACGACCGCGATCGTGTGCCCGTCGGGCGACAGCACCGGCTGGCGCATCCAGAAGAACCAGAGGGACCTGCCGTCCTTGACTCGGCCGTTGACGATCCCCTCGACCTCGCCCTCGCCGTCGGTCGGGACGCGGAGCAGCTCCGGCGTCGCGAGGTCGTACCAGTTGAGACGGCCGTCCACCGGGTACAGGCCCTTGCCGGTCTGCTTCGCGGATGAAGTAGATCCATTCGCCGTCCGGCGAGAAGCTCGGCATCGCGTCCACGCCTGAGTCGGTCAGCTGGCGGACATCCTTGCCGCTCTGGACCCAGATGTTGCCGGCCTTCGCGTAGACGATCGTTCCCGGGAACGTCACCTCCGGCTCAACGATGACGACGCTCGACGGCGCCGGCCGTCCGGTTCGGCCCGGGCTGGACGCCGGGTTTGCTCGTTCCGCCGCCGAAGGGGATCTGGTTGTTCATCAGGCTGAACGTCATCGCCGCAACGACCAGGAGGGCGATGCCGGCGAGGACCGGCGCGATGTAGTCGCGTGCCGGACCCAGCCCGTACGGGTCGCGGGTGCCACGGACGGCGCTCGCGCGGCGCGTCACGCGGGCGCTCCGGCCGCGGCTAGCGGGTCACCGCCCGCCACGCGGGCCGCAGACGTCGGCTGCGCGAGCCCGAGGATCGCGGCCGCCTCGCTATGACTGCCGGAGGTGGCGACGTCGCGGATTTCCAGTTGCAGCGACTCGAAGCCACCGAATCGGCGGCTTGTCAGCTTGCCGACGACGTCGACGACGTCGCCTTCGTTCACGGTCGTTGCGAGGTCGGATCGGCCGAAGGCGATCCCGTCGAGGACGTCCAGTCGTCGCTTGAGCGTCAGCTGCGTGTGGCCGCCTGCCGCCTCGCGGCTGCGCGTGACCACGAGCCCGAGGACGGCCACGAGCGGCTCCGGATTCCCGGCTCCGCACGGCGCGAGGCGGGCGAGACTCCGATGAAGCGCGTAGTCGATGTCGCCGGCCGGGAGCGCGAGGTCGATCGTCACGGCCGTGCGCGGGTCACGCGGTGCGGCAACGGCGGCGAGCGCCGTGAACCGCTCGACGAACGCCGGCCAGCGCTCAGTCGCGATCTCGAACCCGGCCGCGCCGGCATGGCCTCCGTGGCGGATGAAGAGGTCGGCGCAGGCCTCGAGCGCGGCACCGAGATCCAGGCTGCCGTCGCTCCGGCACGACGCCCGGATGACCGGCCCCAGCTCCGCCCCGACGACGGCCGGCCGGCCGAGCTCCTCGACGAGTCGCGAGGCAACCAGCCCGACGATCCCGACCGGCCAGGGACCGCGGGCGATCGTCACCGGGGAATCCGGCGGGGGCGTTTCAACTCCCTCGACGAGCACTGCCATCGACGACCTGGCCTCGCTGATCGCCTGCTTCGTCATGTCCCGCCGGCTGAGATTGGCGGCCTCGAGTTCCGCCGCGAGTGCCTCCGCCTCGGCGGTGTCCTCGGCAAGCAGCAGCCGGGCCGCGACGAGCGCCTCCCCTACCCGCCCCGCGGCGTTGATCCGGGGCGCAATGGCAAACCCGATCGTCTCCATGTCGACGGCCGTGGCCGCGACCCCGGCGGAGGCGAGGAGCGCAACGATCCCCGGCCGCGGCTCGGTCCGGAGCCGCTCCAGGCCCAGCTGGACGATCGCCCGCGTCTCGCCGAGGATCGGGACGACGTCGGCGACGCTCCCGATCGTGGCGAGGTCCGTCAGCGCGAGGGCGGCCGCCGGGCCGCCGGGCTCGTCGGCGAGGAGCAGCTGGGCGAGCTTGAACGCCACGCCACTCCCCGCCAGGCGGCGTTCGGGATAGCGGCTGTCGGCGCGCTGCGGATTGACGATCGCGACTGCTGCCGGGAGCTCCGACGGGACGCGGTGATGGTCAGTGACCAGCACGTCGATCCCTGACGCCTGCGCCTCCGCAATCTCGGGCAGGCTGGTCGTCCCGCAGTCGACCGTCACGATGACCGTGGCGTTCGCTTCGTGTGCAGCGACGATGGCCGCACGGGACAGGCCATGCCCCTCATCGAGCCGGCTCGGGACGTACGGGATCGCCTGGATGCCGAGCCGCCGGAAGGTGATCGTCAGGATCGCAAGGCCGGTCAGCCCGTCAGCGTCGAAGTCGCCGAAGACCAGGATCCGCTCGCCGGCCGCCCGCGCCCGCGCGATCCTTGCTGCGAACACCGCCGCGTCCGGCAGGAGGCGCGGGTCATGAAGCGAGTCGAGCGGCGCCGCGAAGAAGTTGTCGAAGGCCGCGCCATCGAGCAGGCCGCGGCGCGCGAGCAGGCCTACGACCCGTTCGTCGAGACTGTGACGCTCCGCCGCCGCTAGGAGGCTGGAGTCGGTGGCCATCGCGACGGGGAACTGCCAGCGATAGCGTGGTTCGATCACGACGTCAGGATGCCACGACCGGCTTCACCGTGGCTGCACCGGCCCCGGGCGGCGAACCGCCGACGGGGCGGCGATCGCGCGAAGGGCCCTGATCAGGAGACCGCGCGTCGGGTCCGCGGCGCGCGGGTCGAAGACGCCCGGCCATGCCGGCGGTCGTCCCATTCCTGCCAGACGACAAGGATTGGCGCGGCATTGAAGATCGATGAGTAGGTCCCGGAGATGATCCCGAGGAGCAGGGCAAGAACGAAGTTCTGGATGGCCGACCCACCGAAGAGGAGGAGCGCGAGGAGGGTCAGGACGACCGTGAAGCTCGTCATGATCGAACGGGCGAACGTCTGGAGGATCGAGTGGTTCACGACCTCCGCGAATGGCTCACCGGCGTGGCGGGCACGGTTCTCGCGGATTCGGTCGAAGACCACGATCGTGTCGTGCACGCTGAATCCGATGACCGTGAGCATCGCGGTCACGAACAGGGCGTCGATCTCGAAGTGGAAGAACGTCCCGAGGATCGCGAAGAAGCCGACGACGACGATCACGTCGTGGACGAGCGCGACGAGGGCCGTCACGCCGAACTTCACGTCCCGGAACCGGTAGGTGATCCAGAACAGGATGCCCAGCGAGCCGACGGCGATGAGGATCAGTGCCTGCTGGACGAGGTCGGAGCTGACGACAGGCCCGATCGTGGTCAGCGATCGCTGCGCTTCGATCGTGCCGAGGGCGTCTTCGAGGGCGACGACCATCTCGCCGAGCTTGCCGTCGGTCGGGAGCTCCGTGTTGCCGGTCACGACCGGTGGTGACGCGCCCGGTGAGGCTCCCGGCGAGGCGCCCGGGCTGGCCGCGGCCGAGGGCGCCGGACTGGACGACGGCGCCGGCGTGGGGCTGGGACTGGCCGATGGCGCGGGGCTCGACGCGGCCGACGCGGACGGCGCCGCGGAAGGGGCAGCTGAAGGGGCCGCCGACGCCTCGCTCAGGCCGATCGGCTCCGTCTTGATCTCGAGGAAGCCGTCTCCTGTCGTGAGGACCGATGCCTCCAGGCCGTTCGCGACGAACACTGCTCGGACTTGGTCCGTCGTTACGTTCTGGTCCACGAAGCGGATCTCCCACTTCGTGCCGCCCGTGTAGTCGATCGTGAACTGGAGGCCCGCGTCCTTGCTCGCCAGCGGGGCGATGAAGATGAAGAACAGCCCGGGAAGGGTGACGAGCGCCGAGATCAGGAAGTACCAGCGCCTCTTCCCGATGATGTCAAACACGCGAGCGAGCCTCTCGCCGCACGGCGGGCCGGCCCGGGCCGCGGGCGACGAACTCCTCCTTGGTGACGCCGTACAGCCACGGCCGCCGAGCCCAGTCCTGGGTCACGACGACGCGCAGGATCGTGCGGGTGACGGTGATCGCGCTGAACATCGAGACGAGCACGCCCAGGATGAGGACGAGGGCGAAGCCGCGGATCACGGACGACCCGAACAGGTACAGGATCGTCGCCGTGATGAGGCTCGACACGTTGGAATCCAGGATCGAGTTCCAGGCCCGCCCGAAGCCCGCCTCGACCGCAGCCGGCAGCGACTTGCCGAGCCGCATCTCCTCCTTCATCCGTTCGAAGATCAGGATGTTGGCGTCGACCGCCATGCCGATTGACAGGACGAAGCCGGCGACGCCGGCGAGGGTCAGGGTCACCGGAATGAGCCGGAACAGGGCCAGGACCACGAGCGTGTAGTAGACGAGGGCGAAGCTCGCGATCAGCCCGGGCAGCCGGTAGTAGACCAGCATGAAGATGATCACGAGGGTGATTCCGATGGCGCCGGCCCGAAGGCTCTGGTTGAGGAACTGCTCGCCGAGCGTGGCCGAGATCGTCGTGTTCGACAGCTCAACGGTGGGGAACGGGAGCGAGCCGAACTGCAGGACCGTGACCAGCTCCGTGGCTTCCTTGAGCGGATAGCCCCCGATCGTTCCGCTTTGCGAGATCTGGACATTGCCGCCGGAGATGGCCTGGTTGATGATCGGCGCGGAGATGACCCGCGCGTCGAGGACGATCGCGAAGTACTTGCCCACGTTGGCCGTCGTGTACTCCTCGAAGAGCTTCGCGCCCTTCTCCTTGAGGACGAAGTTGACCACCCGAGCGCCCGTCGTGCCGTCCTGACCGATCGTCGCGCTGGCGAGCTCCTCGCCACTGAAGAGCGGCGGGTATTGGGTGAGGTCGACCTCCTGGTCGCGCTGCATCTGGACGTCGCCGAGGGGGACGAAGTCCAGGAGACCCGTCTGGCCGACGAGCCGGCGGATGGCGTCTGGGTCGGAGACGCCGGGCAGCTCGACGACGATCCGGTCGGTGCCCTGCGTCGTGATGAGCGGCTCGGAGACGCCGGTCGCGTTCACCCGCCGCTCGATGATGTCCCGGATGACCTCGAGGTCCTCGGGTCGCGGAATCTTGTCGCCGACCGGCTTCGCCTGGTACTCGACGCGGAGGCCGCCCTGGAGGTCCAGCCCGAGCTTCGTCTCGATCGGTCGCTGGCCGTCGGCCGACTGGCTGTCGGGCACACGGAGGCCGGGAACGAAGTCGATGAGGAGCGCGGCAATGCCGATGACGAGAATGAGGAGGGGACCGGTCTTGCGCATCGACGGCGGATGATACACGGAACCGCCCCGTGACCGGGCTTGGCCCTCCCTTCAGAGGAGGATGATCCCGCTGGCGCTTGGCCTCACTCCGTTCGTGAGCGCGCTCAGTACTCGACGCCCCGCCAGCGGGAAGGAGCCTCGCAGATCGGGTCCCGCGAGCCGGAGGATCCCGCGGTTATGGCGGGTGTCCGCAACGAGCAGGATCACGACCTCGCAGTGGTCATCACGTTGTTTGAGCGCTACTCGCCGCGTGCAGGCCTGAACATCACGGAGGCGCGACTCGGCGTCGACCGGCACCCGCCAGCCGGGACCGCCGATGACCGCATCCCACGCACGCCTGTCGTCCGGAATCTCGAGCGGGACTTCGGTCCGCCACGTCAGTGTCGGAGGTAACAGGGCGTGGAGCCGCGCGAGCAGGGCGATCTGCGCGGCGTCGCGAATGGGCTCACCGTCTGGGTACGCTCGGATCGAGACATCGAGCCCCAGAACGGAGCCGAGCATCGATAGAGTCACGAACGGGACCCGCGATGCGGTAGCCCGTTCGATCCGGCCAACCTCCGTGCGTGAGATACCGGCAGAGGCTCCGACCTGGCGCTGACTCAAACCCGCCGACAGTCGCGCCTCGCGTAGCTCTTCCCCGATATTCATGAGGCGCCGCCGAGCCTGCCGGCTGCCGCGGTCGACTCTGCGTTCCCGTGTGGCCATGAGTCGATGATGACGCTCGGCTATTCACCGCCACTTACCGGGTCCACTGGCACGCCCCACGTGCACATGGGACCAGCCGAGCTGTCGAACGGTCCAAATCCGTCGCGTTTGCACGCGCCACGTGCCGAAGCGGCACGATTCGCGGGAATCAGGGCATCGGCCGGTCAAAACACGTCGCGTACGCACGTGGGGCGTGCCAAGGGCTGGCGCCGGTCGACACCGAGGCTTACGCCGGCGACTGGCCGCGTGGGGCCCGGAAGTGGGCCGCCACGAACGAGGACGCCAGCAGCACGCCCCCGAGCCCGATGAACGACAGGACGCGGTAGGCAACATCGAGCGCGGCGAGGTCGAACACGAAGACCTTGGTCGTCGCCACTGCCAGGAGCGCAGCCCGAAGCCGCGCGCGAGGCCGATGCCCCGGACGAGGCCCAATGCAAACGCACCTGCGCCGACGAGGACCCACGCGATGCTGAGCGCGACCTGCGCCTGCGTCGCGGTTTCGGAAGGGTCGGCGCCTGGCATGAGCCGTGCCTGGAAGACGTCGACGATGGCGATCGAAACGAGATAGACGACGACTGCGGCAGCCGCAGCGCCCGCGCCGAGGGCCCACGCACGGTTGCCGCCGCCGAACGGCAGCGCCGGCGCCCAGCGCACAACGACCCACCCAGCCACTGCGAGGGCAACGGCGAGCGCGGCCAGGGCAAGCGACTCCAGGTTGAGAAGCGGCACGACCGCGCCGCCGCGATCGGGATCGACGAGCAGGCGCCGTAGCGGCGCGACCTTGATCAGCGCGACCAGCGCGCCAACCGCGATGAGCACGCCGCCCTGGACGGCTGCCGCAAGCCATGCAAGTCGGTCCCGCCGAACGACGGCGGCGACGCCGAACGCGGCCATGGCGAGGATCGCCCAGGCGACGACGCGCAGGTCCGCCTGCAGCTCGAATTCGGCGACGTAGGCGAAGATCGCGATCTCGCCGAGGCAACCCGCAGCGAGTGCCAGGTCGGCCGTCCAGCGCCATGGCCCGCTAGCAGTTGTCGGCCTTGCCTTGAATGAACGCCAGGCGACGACGCCGGTGAGCAGCACGGCCGCGGCCATCACGATCGCCACGACCGTCTCCGGCGACGCGAAGGGCCAGCCTTCCGGCGCCGTCCGGCCGATGGAATGGAGGGGGTAATCGATGAAGACCAGGTGCAGGACGGCGAGCGACCCCACTGCGGCCGCCCAGGCCGCCGCGACGCGATCCCTGAACCGAATGGCGACCCAGGCGACGACGGATGCCAGGACGGTGTGGGCGATCGGGGCCGCGATCCCGCCGAGCTCGATGGCGATCCCGATCCCGAGCGTGCCGACGGCAAGCCCGGCAGCCAGCACGCCGAAGGGATGACGGCTCCGCCCGCGGAGGAGGAGCGGCAGGGCCAACGCCCCGTGAAGGTCCGCGAGAACGATCAGTCCGGCCGACCGCGCGACCGGGTCCGGCACGACGGTGTGGATCGCCCAGATCGTGAAAAGGGCATTCAGGGCGAGCAGCGTCCCTGCGGCGCGGTGGACGGTCGGGCGCAGCCCCGCGAGGGCACTGCCTGCGGCGGCCAGGGCATTGATCGCCCAGAACGCCGCGACACCGGCGACCGCAATTCGGGTGTCGGGCTCGTCGAGGAACCAGCTGGCGGCCTGCGGTGCGCTCATGAAGAACGCCAGCAGCGCCAGCCACGGCCACGACCGGCCGAAGCTGATCAGGCCCGTCCCGACGAGGGCGGCGCCGAGGTATGCGACGGTCACGAGATTCGGCGATGCGCCCAGGATGGGCGGTGCCGCGGTCGTGGCGACGAGCCCGAACGCGGCCACGGCCTGGGAGTTGCCACGGAGCGCGATCGCGGCCGTTCCGACGGCCAGGACGAAGTATCCGACCAGGGCCGTCTCGACGGGGATGAACGCGTACAGGCGACTCGCCGCGAACAGCGCGAGCGACCCCGTCCCGACGCCGACTCCGGCGAGGACCATGGCCGGCGTCCGATCCCCTCGTTCGAACAGCCAGGCACCCGCGAGGAGTGCCGCGGCACCCGCTACGAGGCCGATCAGGACCCGCGCTTCGGGACCGATCCAGCCCCGGCTGAAGGCGAGGCTCAGGAAGAACATCGCGCCGAGGACGAGGGCGATCCCGCCGACCCACGCGAGGAGGCGGCTCGAGAGCTGCTCCTCGAGTTCGGCGAACGATCGGGAGACAGCCGGCACCTTCAACGGCGACGCGTCCGGCTCCCACGCGAGGGCCGGCGGCCACGGGGCCGGGCGGGGCCGGGGCCGACGCGAGGGCGGCCGACAAGGGCTTCGGCGCTGCCGGCCGAGCCGGCGGTGGGCCCCATCCGTGGGCCTGCGGCTGCGCGGCGGCCCCACCCGGCGCCATCGCGGTGAGGCGGGTCTCGAGCTCGGCGACGCGATGCTCGAGTCGAGTGAGTCGATCGGGATCGGGTGCAGACATCGGAACCCCCAACGGTAGGCGCTGTTGAAGGGGACGACGCGCCAGCGGCCGATCCGTTACGCCTCCAGCGTCTCCTTGATCCGCGCCGCGAGCGACGCCCCGATCCCCGGCACGGCCGCAATCTGCTCGACCGGCGCCTCCCGGACCCGCTTCGCCGAGCCGAAGACCCGCAGCAGCGCCCGCCGCCGCTTCGGGCCGACACCCGGCAGGTCGTCGAAGGCGGAGTGGACCTGGCGCTTCGAGCGCAGGTCGCGGTGGTAGGTGATCGCGAAGCGGTGCGCCTCGTCGCGCAACCGCTGGATCATGTAGAGGGCGCCAGACGTCGGCGGCAGGACGATCGGGCCCGACGCCCCCGGCAGGAACAGCTCCTCGCGTTCCTTCGCCAGGCCCGCGACCGGGAGGTCGTGCAGCCCGAGCTCGTCGAGGACCTCCTTCGCCGCCGCGACCTGGCCCTTGCCGCCGTCGATGATCACGAGGTCCGGCATCGCCCAGCGCAGCTCCTCGGCCGAGCCCTCCTCACCGGAGCGCGCCCGTCGGAAGCGCCGCCGAAGAACCTCCTGGTGCGAGGCGAAGTCGTTCGCCCCGACGACCGTCTTGATCCGGAATCGGCGGTACTCCCCGGTCCGCGGCTTGCCCTCCTCGAAGACGACCATGCTGCCGACCGAATCGGAGCCCTGGACGTTCGAGATGTCGTAGCACTCGATCCGCATCGGCGGCCCCGGCAGCCCGAGCGCCTCGGCGAGCTCCTCGAGCGCCACGAGGGTCTTGCCCTGGTCGGCCAGCCAGCGCGCCTGCTCCCGGGCCAGCGTCTCGCCGGCGTTCTGCGTGGCGAGGGCCATGAGCTCGCGCTTCTCACCCCGCTGCGGGACTAGCAGACGCACGGGCCCGCCACGCCGGCCCGCCAGGAACACCTCCAGGTCGTGCGTCTCGGGCAGCTCGAACGGGACGAGGACCTGCGGCGGGATCGACGTGGCGCGGGCGTAGTACTGCTCGAGGAAGCTCGCGAGCACCTCCTCGTCCGGGGCCTCACGCGCGGCGTCCAGGAGGAACACGTCGCGGCCCAGCAGCGACCCGTTCCGGATCGCGAACAGTTGGATCGCCGCCTGGTTGTCCTGCCGGGCGAGTCCGACGAGGTCGAGCTGGGTCCGCCGGAAGGCGGCCATCTTCTGGCTCTCCATCGTCCGCTCGATCGCCCGGATCTTGTCGCGCAGGCCGGCGGCTACTTCGTAATCGGTCCGCTCCGAGGCGGCCCGCATCTCCCCGGTCAGTGCCCTGACGACCGTTTCCTGGCGGCCCTCGAGGAACAGCTCGATCTGGTCGATCTGGGCCCGGTAGTCGGGCTTCGAGACGGCCTGGATGCAGGGGCCCTGGCAGCGCTTGATGTGGTAGAGCAGGCACGGCCGCTGGAGGGCCCGCTCGCCGTCCTTGATCTCGATCGTGCAGGTCCGGAACGGAAACAGCCGCCGGACCAGGTTCATCGATTCGTCAACGCTGGTCGCCGAGGCGTACGGCCCGAAGTAGCGACTGCCGTCGTCGACGAGCTTCCGCGTCCGCTCGACCCGCGGGAAATCGTCGGCCATCGTGATCTTGATGTACGGGTAGCTCTTGTCGTCCTTGAGCCGGACGTTGAACCGCGGCTTGTACCGCTTGATGAGGTTCGCCTCGAGGAGGAGCGCCTCGCTGACCGAGTCGGTGATCGTGTACTCGACGTCGGCGATCCGATCGATCACGGCGCGGATCCGGTGGCCCTCGAGCGGCCCGGACGCCTTCTGCCAGTAGCTCCGCACCCGATGCCGGAGGCTCTGGGCCTTGCCGACGTAGACGACCTCGCCGCGCGTGTCGCGCATGAGGTAGACACCCGGGCGATCGGGCAGCTTCTTGAGGGTCGCTTCGAGGTCGGGCGTCACGCACCCGATGCTAGGGCACCGCGCTCCAACGCGCCGTGATCCTGGCTGCCGTGGAGCCGACGCCGCCGAGAAGAGATCGAGAAGGCCGCCGAAGCGGCCCCTCGGTTACTTCTTCGGGGCCTTGTCCTTGTCCTTGCCCGGCGACGTGGTGGTCACGGGGGCCGGCGTCTTGGCCGGCTCCGGGCCGCGAACGTCGAGGGCGAACGAACCGGCGTCGTTGCCACCGAGCGTCGCCATGACGTTGTAGCAGCCGGCGCCCAGGAGCGACATGTCGAGGTGAGCGTTCCAGCGTCCGGATCCCCAGGCCAGCGGCACGACCAGCGCCGTGTCGCCGCCGCAGGTCACGACTCGGAGGCTGGCCGATCCGGTCGTCTGCTCGACGCCGTTGGCGAAGATCCTGACCTTGATCGGGACGTTCCGGTTCTGGTTCGTGACGAAGACCGCCGGAGAGGGGTCAATCGGCGTGCCCCAGAGCGCGGACCACCTGACGTGCCGGGCGGTGGCGGGGCGAACGTACGGTGACCGTGACCACGAACGTCGCTGAGGCCGTGTGGCCGGCGGCGTCCGTCGCCGTGCAGGTGACCGTGGTCGGGCCGACCCCGAAGAACGAGCCTGGCGCCGGGTCGCAGCCGACCGACGGGTTCGGGTCGCCGGCGTCGCTGGCGGTGGGCATGGTGTAGGAGACCGTCGCACCGGCCGGATTGCCGGTCGTGACCGAGATGTTCGCGGGCACGCCGTTGAGCGTCGGCCCCGTCGTGTCGCTGACGGTGACGTCGAAGGTGCCCGACGTCGGGTTGCCGGCGGCATCGACCGCCGAGCACGTGACCGTCGTGGTTCCGAGCGCGAAGGTGTCACCCGAGGCGTGGTCGCAGGAGACGGCGAACGTCGCCGTCGACCGCGTCGCTCGCGGAGGCCGTGAAGTCGACGCTCGCCCCGCCGGCCGGGTGGCCTCGGCCGTAAGGTCGCCGGGGAGGACCAGGACGGGTGCCGAGGTGTCGCTGACGGTGACGGCGAAGGTGCCCGACGCGGGATTGCCGGCGGCATCGACGGCCGAGCAGGTCACGGTCGTGGTGCCGAGTCCGAAGGTGTCACCCGAGGCGTGGTCGCAGGAGACGGGTACGTCACCGTCGACCGTGTCGCTCGCGGAGGCCGAGAAGTCGACGCTCGCCCCACCGGGTCCGGTCGCCTCGGCCGTCAGATCGCCGGGCAGGGCCAGGACAGGCGCCGTCGTGTCGGCGATCGAGACCGTGAAGGAGCCGCTCGCCGGCAGGTTGCCGGTATCGGTGACCGTGCAGGTGACCGTCGTCGTACCGAGCGCGAACACCGATCCCGATACCGGGGAACAGACAGGGGTCGGGTCGGGATTGTCCTCGGCATCGGCCGCGGTGGCGGTGTACGTGACCGTCGTGCCGGCGGCGCTCGCCGCCTCGGCCTCGATCGGTCCCGGGAGGGATAGGACCGGCGGGGTGTTCGGGACGACGACGTCGACCTCGAAGGAGATCGCCGTGGTGCCGGTCATCCCGTTGCCGCCGACGCGGGCGAACATCACCGTGAAGATGTAGCCCAGGCCGGGGGTCGTCGGCATGCGCATCGTGACGACGCTGGGGCCGTTGGCGGGCAGTGTCGGCGCCGGGGAGGGGCAGCCGAAGCCGTCGTCAGTCCAGCTCGCGGGAACCGGACCGATCGTCGTGGTGGTTGCCGAGACGGTGCCGTTGAGGGGGACGCTGTAGCTGGAGGGCTGGATCGAGACGACGTTGCCCTCGTCCGCGTGGGCGAAGCCGGCACACGTGAGCTTGAAGTCGACGTTCGCCGTGACGATCGAGCCGGGCGCGTACTCCCCGTCGATGGGGACGAAGCCCTGGTTGCCGGGGGTGACGGAGTCGCCGTCGGCCGGAACGGTGTCGGCGAACACGGCCGTCACACTGAAGAGCAGGCATACGAGGGCGAGCGCTGCCGCCCGTCGGAACGTCTTCTGTTCCATCGCTCGTCTCCCCTCGCCTTGATCGATCTAGTACGGGTTCCGTACCCAGGAGGATCGTCAGGGGTGGCGCGCGGGGAGTCGATGGTCCTATCGGGTGGAATGGTGACGGCGTGCGCCTACTGACAGTACCGGTGCCAGGAATCACCGAGGGCCGGTCCCCCCGGAACCAGCCCTCGGTGCGCGCTCGGGAATAGGCGAGTTGGGTGGGCCCTACTTCTTGCTCTGGATCACGAAGCTGGCGACGAAGAGATTCGTCGACGGCTCGCGAATGACGACTGTGTAGGGCATCGTCGGGGAAAGGGTCTTGGTGGCCAGGTTGTACATGTACTTGCTGTCCACGCTTCGCATGAAGCCGGTCGTATCGGCGCCGGAAACCGAGTCGGTGACCACGAGGGAGCCCGCGTCGGCGTCGTCGTAGACGTCGCCGGCGACGTATCCGATCGAGAGCGTCTTGCCGAGCACCGGCTGGCCGGAGCAGTTCGTGATCTGGAGCTTCACCGGGATCACGTTGCCCTGCTTGACGATGTTCCGGACGCCATCCTGGATCGGTGCCTGGAAGGCGACGACGTAGTGGTCGAGGCCGCCCGCGTATGTGTACACGGTCGTCCCGCCGTCGTCGTCGGTGACGGTCACCGTCGGCGCGGCCGGCACGCAGCCGAGTCCGTAAGTCGTGGATGCCGGTGAACTTGCCGGTCGCATCAGGCTGAGCGTTCTCGACGTAGGACGGTGCACCGAGTGATGTCGTCCCGTCACCCCAGGCGAAGACCGCGGTATGGGTGTCGAGCCATCCGGGATCGCTGTACTTGATGGTTGCGGTCGCTTGTCCGGTGAACGGATTGAACGCGAAGACCGGTGTATTGAGACTCGGCCTGACGTTGCTGACGGTGACCTTGAATGTCGCGGTGCCGAACTCGCCGTCCTTGTCGGTGACCTTGACCGTGACCGTGTAGCCAGTCGCGGGCGGCGTCGTGTTGTCGGCGTAGGTGTGCGACTGGGTGCCGAGGCTGCCGGTCGCAGACTTGTTGAACGTTGTGTGCGCCGAGCCGTCGCCCCAGTTCACGTCGACTGCCCATGGGCTGTCGGCGCCCGGATCGCTGAACGAGCCCAGTGTTGAACGCCACCGACGAGCCTTCGTCGGCTGACTGGTTCGCCGGCGCGGTGACGGTCGGTGGCACGTTCGAGACCGTTACGATCGCCGTATCTGTACCGACGCCGCCGTCGTCATCGTTCACCGTGAACGTGACCATATAGGTGCCGTTGTCGTTGGGCGTGAAGCTGAATGACATGCCGGCGCCGTCTGGAATGACCTGGCCATTCGAGGCACTGACCTGCCAGAGCGTGCCGGGGAACGTATCCGCCGGGCTCGGATCGGTAACGCTGGCCGAGAAGCTGACGAGCGTGCCCTCGTTGACGGCCTGGTCCGCGCCGATGTCGGCCGACGGGTCCAGGTTGCGGACGAGCGTCGGAATCTCGTAGATGCCGGTGTCTCCGTCATCGTCCTGGAGCTCGACGCGGACCGTTGTCGGATCCGCTGGCGTCCCGGATGGGGCGTCGTCCTCGAAGTAGCAGTTGAACGATCCCGAGCCGTCGGCCGGGTCGAAGGGATCGACCCAGGCCAGGTCGCCCAAGGTCCCGCAACTCGCATCCATGAGCACGAAGGTGTCAGCGACACCTGGATCGGTCGTCGTGAACGAGTAGAGGTGTGTCGAGGCCTCGTTCACGTCATTGGGTCCGACGAGCGTCGGGTTCGGAGCGATGTTGTTGACGACAATCGCCTTGTTGGCAGCCGAGCCGCCGGTGTCGTCGTCGACGACAGTCACCATGATGACGTACGTGTCGTCGGCGTCGTCGTCGACATAGAGATGGCTGGCGCCGAACGTTCGGGCACCAAGCGTGAGCGACAGGACAGTGTGGGTCGAACCGTCGCCCCAATCGATGTCGACGGTGTGGGTGTCCAGCGTGCCCGGGTCGGTGAAGGTGCCCGGACGGCCCGAGCTCGCCTTCGTCGATCGAGTCGCGGGCAAGGGTGAGCGAGATGGCGGATGGCGCCACGTTGTCGACGCGGACCGTGCTGCTGTCGCTGTCGGTGCCGGTGTCGTCGTCGGTGACGGTCCAGCTGACCGCGTAGTTGTCGAACGCCGTCGCCGTCGGGTTGTCATCGAGGTACTGGTGGCTGACCGAGAAGGTCCGGTGCGGTGCCGAGCGGGTAACGACCGGCGCGCCCTCGCCCCAGTCGACGGTCAGGCTGAACGTGTCGAGCGTGCCCGGGTCGGTGAAGGTGCCGGTCAGGGTCGCTGTCGTTCTCGTTGATCGGGCTGTCGAGGTTCGTCGCGGTCAGGGGGGCGACGTTGCTGACGGTGACGCTGGTCGAGTCGGTGTCGGAATCGCCGTCGTCGTCGGTCAGCGTCAGGCCACCGTAGTAGATGTCCTCGTCGTGCCGGCGGTTGTCGTCGAGGTACTGGTGGGTCTCGGTGAAGCTGGTCGTCCCGGCGGCGTAGGTGAACGTATTCGAGTAGCCATCGCCCCAAGTGACGACGAGCGTGAAGCTGTCGAGGGTGCCCGGGTCGAAGATCGTCCCGGTGAGGGTGGCGGTGCCGTTCTCGAGAATGGCGCCCGTGATCGTGACGTTCGACAGCGTCGGAGCGACGTTCAGAACCGTCACCGAGTCTCCGGTGGTCGTGCTCGCGTTGTCCTTGTCGATGACGCTGCTCGCGACCGGGTACGCGTCGTCGATCGCGGTCGACGGATTCCAGTCGTTGTCGTAGAACGTGCAGGTCGAGGTGCTCGATGGCGACGCCAGCGCATAGTCGCCGATGAGATCGCCGATGAGGCCGCTGCAGGCATAGCTGTAGTGGAATCCGGCCAATGTGTCGGCGGTGGAGGGATCCGTGACGTCGGTCCAGCTGAGCGTGCTCGGGCTGCCCTCGAAGACGGGCGATTGCGCATCGAAATCGCCTGACGGGGCGACGCTCGTGACCGTGACGCCCTCGGTCGCGGTGTCTGAGTCACCGCTCGTGTCGGTGACGCGGACGCCGATCACGTGGCCGTCGGGGCCATCGTCGTAGGTGCACGTTGCGTCGTTTTGCGTCTGCGGCCCGAAGTCGTACGTGCCGTCGTTCGTGCAATCGAACTCGTAGGTCAGCGCGTCGCCGTCGTCATCGGTCGCGGAGACCGTGACGAGCGTGCTGCTGCCTTCATCGACTGGGTCCGGGATCGCCGTCACCGAGATGATCACCGGCGCGGTGTTTGCGACAGTCTCGAAATCGGTGGCCGCGGTGCCGTCGGCGTGGCCGTCATTCGGGGTGACTTCGACCGTGATGACATCACCCTTGTCGCCATTGTTGGCGATGGAGAGGTCGAGCGTGTCGGTCAGGCTCACGGTCGGCCCGTGCGTCCGGACGACGGTTGCGCCGTTCTTCCAGACGTAGGTGACCTGGACGCGTCGCCATCGGCGTCGTTGGTCGGAGGCGGTCGCCGTGAGGGTCTGGTTCGTGGTCGGGTTGGCGGGCGTCAATGCGACGGTCGCCGTCGGGGCGGCATTCGTCAGCGTGACGGTCGCGGTCGCGATGTTGCTGTCGACGGTGCCGTCGTTCGCCTGGTAGGTGAACGTGTCGTCGCCGACGAAATCGCCGCTCGGCGAGTTCGGCGTGTAGTGGACCGTGGCCGAGCACGACGTTCGGCGTCGCGCCCGTGCACGTAACGGAGCCGATCGGGTCGAGCACGCCGTTCGACGGGCTGGCGACGATTGCGAAGGTCAGGGAGTCGCCGTCGGCATCGGTCGCGCTGAGCGTCACGTCGACGCCGGCACTGTCGAGATGGCCGACGCTGGCGGACGTGTCCGCCGCGACGGGCGCGTCGTTGACGCCGTTGATCGTGATCGTGACCGTGGCGCTGTTCGACAGCGCCACGCCGTCGGAGGCCTTGTAGGTGAACGAGTCGGTGGTCGACTCGCCTGTGTCGAGGTGCTCGAAGGCGCCGTTCGGCTTGTAGGTGTACGAGCCGTTGGCATTGAGCGTCACCAAGGCGCCCGAGGCGAGGGTGATCTCGGTGCCGACGTTGGCAGCCGAGCCGTTGACCTCGCCGACCGAGAGCGCATCGGCTACGACGTCGGTGTCGTTGCCGAGAACGCCGGGCGCCGCGCTCGGTGACGTTCGTGTCCTCATTCGTCGTCGCGGTGTCGTTGCTCGCGACCGGCGCGACGTTGTTGACGTGGATCGGCTGGAACGTGAACGGGCCGGTGGCGCTGTCGGAGTCGGTCGCGTTCGCCTGAAGCGAGGGGTCGGCTGGGCCGTTCCGCCACTTGCAGGTGAACGTCAGGCTCGTGTTGGTGTTCGTGTTGCGGCCGGCCGGGATGCCACCCACGCCGCAGCTGGTCCCGGTCCCGATGATCGTGTCGGCGCCCGGATCGAAGATCGAGAACACGTACGTGTGAGTGGCGGTGTCCGACTCGTCAACGGTCGTGTCGCCGCTGAAGAACGTCGTCGTCGGCGCGACGTTGGTGACGTTGACCGTGAATGTCGCTTGCCCCGAAAGGCCAGTGCCGTTGCGTGTCGGTGACCTTCACCGTGACCGTGTGGGTCAGTGGGCCATCCGCGTACAGTGTGGCTCTGGGCGGTGATCGTCCCGGCGCTCGCCTGGGAGAAGATCGTGTGCGCGTGCCGTCGCCCCAGTCGACGTCGACGGACCATGGAGAGGCCCCGCGTCGGTGAACGAGCCGAGGAGGAACGAGGTCGCCGATCCCTCGCTGGCCGATCTGATTCGCGGGCGCGGTCACGACCGGGGCGTTGTTGGCGGCGTCGTCGTTCGTGATCGTGCCGACGCGACGGCGTCGCCGAGGTTCATGCCAGTCCGCCGGAGGGCGTCGGATTCAAAGGGTGACCGTGAACGTCTCGTTTGCCTCGAAGTCGTGTCGCCGCAGATCGTGATGACGATCGACTTGGGCTCGTTTCCACCGCCGGACGATGAAGGTCAGACGCCGCTCTGTCCGATGTAGTCCTCGCTGCCGCACGGTGTCCTGTTGCCTGGATTCGCCGTGCCGGCGGAGGTCGCGTAGTTGACGGTTCCGGTGCCCGGCGCCGTTGGTGCTCACCGTGAACGTCAGCGTCGTCGTGCCAGCGTTGCCCTCGGTCATCGCGCACATGTCATTGATGCTGACGTGCTTCGCGCGCGACGACATACGGCCCGACGAACGGTCCCCCGTCCCCGACCGGCGCGGCGCCTGCGGGCTTGACGGATTCCGTCGAGGTGTCCGCGAACGCGCGCGCGAGGTTCAGCCGGCCGTTGCCGGTCTGGGCCACGGTGCCCGCGGCATCGGCGGTGCGCGCCAGGCGCCCGACGATCACGCCGTTCGACAGCGACCCATCGGCCGCGCGCAGCAGAGCCGCGGCAGCGGCCACATGGGCGGCGGACGCGGACGTTCCGGTGACGGAGGTGGTGCCGCCGCCCGGGACGACGGTCAGGATGTCAGTCCCGGGGGCGGCAAGGAACGTATCGGCGCCGTAGTTGGACGACGCGTTCAACGTATCGGAATGGTCAGTATTGGAAACGCCGATGACACCTCGATCGCCGGCCGGGAACGCGGCGGAGGAGGAGCCGTCGTTCCCGGTTGCGGCGACGAGGACGACACCCTTCGACCAGGCGTAGTCGACGGCTGTCTGGAGTGCGCTTGAATAGCCGTAGGCCGAGAAGGCCATGAGGGCGACGTCGGCGCCGTGATCGGCTGCCCAGACGAGGCCTTCGATGACGTCACTGTCGCGGCCGGTTCCGTCGGAACCGAGGACCGTGACGGGCATGATTCGGACGCCGTCGTAGCCGACGCCGGCAATGCCGCTGCCGTTGTTCGGTGCTCGCGGCGACGATCCCGGCCATGGCCGTCCCGTGGCCGTTCGGGTCGGTCGTCGCCGACGTCCCGAGGAGCGAGGTCCCGGCGACGAGCTTGCCGGCGAGCTCGGGCTGCGAGCCGTCGACGCCGGTGTCCAGGATCGCGACGGTCGCGGAGCCCGCGATCGAGGTCCCGAAGACCTGGTCCCAGCCGATCTTCGGCAGCGCCCACTGGTCGGGATAGAGCGAGTCATCCGGATCCGCTTCCGCGGCGCGGCTGCGATCGAGCTCGACGCTCGAGACGCGCGCGTCATCACGGAGGGCGGCGACGGCAGCGGCGCTTGCGCTGACCGCGTGCATTCGCAGGGCGGTGATCGTGTCATTGGACGTCGCGCCGGCCGCATCGAGGGCCGCGAGCTGCTCGGCGGAGGTCACGCCGGCGGCGAAGGCGACGATGAAGGGGCTCGTCGGGGCGGCGGTCGGGGCGGCCGTCGGGTCGGGGGTCGGATCGGGGGTCGGATCTGGCGTGGGGTCAGGTGAGCGCGGTCGGGTCGCGAACCGGGTCGGGGGCGGGCTCTGGTGTCGGATCGGGAGTCGGTTCGGGGGCCGGAGTCGGCTCAGCGGTCGGCTCCGCCGTGGGCTCCGGGGTCGGAGCAGGCGTCGGCTCTTCGGACGGAGCGGGCGAGGGGTCTGCGCTCGGCGGCGGGTCGGCTGCGTACGTCGCCACCGGCCCGACGGCACTGAAGAGCAGCAGGAAGACCTGCAGGACGACCACCAGCGTGCGGGAGACGCGCGAGCGGCGTGACGTGCCGACCATGACCATCGATGTAGACCCCAGACTCCGGCGTTCCGCCGGTTGACTCCGCGAGCGCGGGAATGAGTTGCGCTGTGACGAATCGCCTCTCAACCGTTCCCCGTGACGGCCGAGTCATGCTCACGGAACGCGCGCGACGCTTCATCGGGGGGTCCACGGATCGAAGTACGGATTCACGGGTCCGTACACGGAGATTTCGTTGCCCCACAGCACCGCGCTACTTGGTCGCGATCCGTACACCGATCCGTACTTCTCCCGATATCTCCGCACCGGACCGGCGCACTACGCTGCCTCCGTGGACTCAGAACCCCTCCAACGCACCGAGCCGCAGTCTGCTGCGCTTGCGTGACGCGGCCGACATCGTGGCCCGTACGGCCGCCGATGAGGCTGACGCAATTCAGGCACGGAAGCGGTACCGGAGCGAGGGGTTGCAGGCGATCGAACCGGATCCGGAGATCCGGGCTCGACTGGGTCCGAACGAAGAATTGGTAGAGATGCGCCCTGGGGCAATGGTGGGGAGGGCGCTCCTCGCGGGGGTGGGGGGTCGTGCGGCAGACGAGGGTGGCGCGGGCACCGCCCCCTCGGCCGCGCAGGCCGTGGTCGAATCGCTGTCAGGCCGCCTCTACCTGACGACGGCGCGGCTCGTCCTGCTGGTTCGGCCGACGGCCGACGGGCAGACCGCCGACCGGCCGACCGACGGCGAACTATCCGTCGGGCTCGCCGATATCGAGGAGCTCGCGTGCGTCGGCGAACGGCTCCTTGTGTCGCTCGCCGACGGAACCGGGCTGACGATCGATGCCGGCCGGCCGCGGCTGCTGCGCGTCCAGATCGCTGCCGCGCGGGCTGCCTGGCGAGGCGAGGCTCAGAAGGCCGATGAGGAGCTGGAAGGTTCGCCGGCGCTCGTCGGCCTGAACCCGGCGGCCCTCCGGCTCGAGGCCTAGCGCAGCTCCAGATACCGCCGCGACGCCTCCGCCCGGTTGCGGGCATCGAGCTTCCGCAGGATGTTGCTGACGTGCGTCTCCACGGTCCGGGTGGAGATCGTGAGCGCCTCGCCGATCTCGCGGTCGGTCAGCCCGCTCGCCAGCAGCCGCAGGATCTCCTCCTCGCGCCGGCTCAGCCCGCCCAGCCCGGCGCGATCGCCGGGCGTCCGACCCGTGCCCGCGTCGACGAGGTCCTTCATCGTCCGGGCGGCCAGACGCCGCGGCATCGCGAGATCGCCGTCACGAACGCCGCGGATCGATCGCAGGAGCGCGTCCGCGTCGAGGTCCTTCGTCAGGTAGCCCGACGCCCCGAGGCGGACGGCCTCGAGCACGTCGGCCTGGTTCGTCGACACGGTGAGCATCACGAACTTCGAGTCGGGCAGGCGCGGGGCGAGCTCGCGCAGGAGTCGCAGGCCGTTCATCCCGGGCAGGTCGATGTCGATCAGCACGACGTCGGGGCGCGCATCGAGGGCGACGCGGAGGGCCTCCTCCGCGGTCGAGGCTTCCGCGACGATCGGCGACGTCCGGGGCGGTCAACGCCTGGCGGATCGCGGACCGGACGAACGCATGATCGTCGACGAGCATCACGCGCAGCGGATCGGTCACCCGATGGCCTCCGGCAACGGGATGTCGAGGACGACCTTCGTCCCGTCGGCCGGGCGGGAGTGAATTTCCAGCGCGGCTCCGATGAGCTCCGCCCGCTCGGACATCCCCCGGAGTCCGAAGCGATCCGGGGGCCGGCTGGCCGCATCGAAGCCCTTGCCGTTGTCGCCCACCGTCGCCCGGATGCCGCCGTCGGTGCAGTCGAGGTTCACCCGGACCAGCGTCGCATCGGCGTGGCGGCGGACGTTGTTGAGCGCCTCCTGGACGATCCGCAGGACCTCCGCCTCGGTCCGGGCGGAGAGCCTGCGGCACGTCGCCCTCGACGACGAACTCGGCCCGGATGCCGAACCTGTCGGCGAAGTCGTCGACATACGTGTGGAGCACCTCGGCCAGCGAGGAACCGCTCGCGGTCGGGTCGACCCGGAGGGCCATCACTGCCTGGCGGGCGTCGGCAAGGGCCGCATCGAGCGCGCTCATCACTTCCCTGCCGGTCGCCCGCGTCGCGTCCTCGAGCTCAGGCGCCTGGACGACGCGGCCCTGCTTCAGCTTGGCGTACCACAGGTCCTGCGCCAACCCATCGTGGATCTCGCGGGCCAGCCTGGAACGCTCGGCGATGCCGGCACTTGCGGCGTCGACGTCGCGCAGCCGGCGGAGCTCCGAGTTCGCTCGCCGCAGGGCCGCGAGGTCCGCCTGCAGTTCCGCCTGAATCCCCAGAAACAGGATCGCGGTGAACACCAGCCGAAGGACGTCACCCCACGTGACGATCCCGATCGCCACGATGGGATTCATCGCGAAGTGGAGCTGGCTGAATGCGGCGACCACGAGACCGACGGCAAGGAACGCGTGCGAGGCGAGCCGTTCCCGGACGTACAGCCGGCGGAACAACAACGCGGCCGCGAGGTAGAGCCCGAAGACGACGATCTGGAGGACGGCGACGACGGGGCTCTCGAGCGATGAGCCACCCGTGATGTCGGCTGGCTCCTGGCCCGCGGCACGAGATGCGACGAGGACGATGACCACGAGAAGCGATACGGCCGGCCCGATCGCGATCAGGAGCGGTTGGCTCGGCGGCCGCGTCCGACGGAAGCCCCTGATGGCGCCCGACACCAGCAGCGCCGCGGCCATGAAGCGAGCGAACGTCCAGAGGTAGACCGGTGTCGCCGTGGGTCCGTCCGGATCCAGCCCAAACAGGTCGCCGCGGCCGATGAGGACGAGACCGAGCATGACCGCGTTCGTCACGGTCAGGACGACGAACGCGGCGCTCTCGTACAGCGCCCCGACGCCGCCGGTCTCTCGCCAGCGGACCCAGGCGAGGATCGAGACCGCGCCACCGACGAGCGTGGCCGCGACGTTGATCGCCACGTCGACGAGCGGGGCGACGATCCGGCCGGACAGCTCCGGCACGAGCCACAGCAGGATCGTCGTGGCCGCGATGGCGCCGCCGACCAGCGCGAGGGCTACGTCGAGGCGTCGGACCTCCGGGTCGAGCGAACGGGTAAGGAACATCGCGGACATCGTAGTGCGCGGAGTACTGCGCGGAACCGAGCGAATCCGCGGGACCTGTCGTGTCGACTCAGCGCCGATCTGCGGTTCCCTCGGGCGGGACCGCGCCGGCGAGCGGCGCGGAGCCAGGCCGCCGGCGCACGACGAGCGCGACGAACAGGGCCCCAACGATGGCGAGGACGATGAGAGGCACCCAGGCCGAATCGCCCAGGTCGAGGGGCGCGCCCGCTCCGGCGGGACCGGCCGGGGACGGCGTCAACGCAGGAGCGGGCGCCGCGGGATCGACCTGGAATGTCTCGCGTTGGATGATCCCGGACGACGAGATTGCATCCACCGTATAGAACCCCGCGGTCGCATCGGGTGGCACGCTCAGGACGACCGCGAAGTGGCCGTCGGGGCCGGTCGTCACGTCCGGCAATGCCCACGCTTTGGTCGGGCCGACCAGCCGGACCTGGAGCGTCTCGCCCGAGGTGAAGTCCGTGCCGATGATCTCGAGCGCACCACCCGGCGGCAGTCGCTCGGCCGACAGGCTGATGCCCATGCTGCCGCCCGGGTGGGCGGAGGCCGGGACGGCGAGGGCCGCGAGGAGCGCCGCAGCCGTGACGAAGGCCCGCGAGCGGCCCCAGGAATCGACGAAGCCAGGAGCGACGATGCCCCTGGCTTCGATCGGTGAGCCGCAAGGTCAGGGCGTGACGACCGGGCAGACCGTGGCGCCGGTGGTGGTGCAGGAGACGCGACCCTGGATCGCCGGGCTGAGCGGCGAGTTCGCCGTGACGTAGTCCGCGAGCGTCTGCTCGAGGGTCGTCCCGTCAGAGATGATCCGGGGGGTCGCGAACTTCGGATAGCCGTCGCCACCGGTCGCCATGAAGTCGTTCATCGCGACGCTGTACGTGGCAGCGGCGGTGAGATCGACTGCGGCGCCAGTGCATGTCCCATCCGCCGCCTGCCGAACGGCGCCCGTGACGCGACTGCCGGGGGCGGCCTGGATGTTGTAGGTGAAACAGAGACCCGAGACCTGCGGGAAGCGCCCGTTGGCGCCTGGCATGGATGAGACGCCGTTCTCGAGCATCGCCTTCAGTTCCGCGCCTGACATGCTCACGGTGACCGTGAAGTTGCCGAATGGCAGGACCGTGAACGTCTGACCGCGGGTGATGGGATACGGCGGCGGGGTGAACGACGGGCAGAAGTCGGTCGGGTTGTTGACCGCGGGGCAAGTCAGATCCGCACGGATGCCACCCGAGTTCGTGATCGCGAAGTCCGTCTCATACCGATCCCGCATCGAATCGGTGATCACGTTACCGATCCTGGACTCGCAGAGGCGACCGTCCGACCGTCCGCAAGCATCCGCTCGTGGAATCACGACAGTCGAGGAGCCGACGTTGACATTGAGGATCGGGGCGAGCAGGTCGCGATATGGCTGGAGCATCGTGGCGATCGTCGGATCCAGGTGGCCGGCCGAGGTCGGCGTGACGAAGGTGTTCGTCTTCGAAAGGACCGCGCCACTACCGCGCCGGACGACGAGCTCGATCCGGGAGTACGACAGGCTCTTGCTGAGATTCTCGACGACGAGCTGACCGTTGATCGTCGACTGGAACAGGAAGTTCGTGTGATCGCCGATGATCACGTCGAACCCGGTGAGCCCGTTGGCAAGATCGATGAGCGGACCGAACGCCTGGCCGGACGTGGTCCCCTCGATCCCCATGTGGGCGATGATCACGAAGACCTTGGCGCCCTCGGCTCGTGCCGCGGCCCTGGCGCGATTCGCCGCCGCGATCGGGTCGCTCGGAACGATCGTCCCGAAGTTGCCGGGGAAGACCAGGCCGGGCGCCTCGGGGTTGGTCAGGCCGATGACGGCGACCTTCACCCCGTCGAACGCGAAGATCTTGTAGTCCTTGACGCCGGTCAGATTGGCATCGCGGTTGTCCAGGTTGGCGGAGACGTATGCATATGGGTTGCCGACCTCGGTCGGATCGGCCGCTTGGTTGACCCGGGCCTGGAGGTGGGCGATGCCCTTGTCGAAGTTGTGGTTGCCGAAACTACCAACCTGGATCCCCATGAGTCGCTGAGCTTTGACCGACGGGATCTCGTCGAAGAACCCGGACAGCGGAGGGGCCGCCCCAAAGTCGTCACCGGCCGTGACGGTGATCGAGTTCGGAGAGCTGGCTCGCTCTGCCTTGAAGTAGTCAGACAGCGCCTCGGCACCGCCGACGTCACCGGCGGCGTTCGGATCGAGCTGGGCGTGCCAGTCGGAGATATCGAGGATCTTGATCGCCGTTGTCTGGCCGGTTATCGGCGGTTTGGCCGCGAGGACGATCGCCGGCACGGCGAGCGCCAGGATCGCAAAGAGGACGATGAATACGCGACGGAACGGGCTGCGAGGGGACGTCGAAGACATGACGGGCACGCGCTCCTCCTCCTGGCCGGGCGTAACGCTCACGGCGACTGACCTAGATCGTACCGTTCCTCACCGGATCGAACCATTCCCGGCACAGGAATTGGCGCCTGAATTCGTGCGGACGCAGCGCCCAGGAGCCGATTCCGGTGCCTCGACGCACCGATGCGAGACCCAGGGATCGATCAGCCGGGCAGGTCCAGGTCGATCCAGACCGCCCGGTGGTCCGAGCTGGGGAACGGGAAGACCCCGGTGAGCCGGAAGAACGGGCTTGCCTGGACCGGCCAGAACACGGCGCCGTCGACGATCTTCAGGTTCTTCCGCGGCAGGACGTAGTCCGCCCGCAGATTGCCCGGTGCCCCGTCGGCGAAGTCGGCGGTATCGAACCGCGGGTCGCTTCGGTGGGTGAGGTTCGCGCGTCCTTGCAGCGCCGACGCTTCGATCGCTCCCTCACTCTGCGGCGTGAACTTGGTGTTGACGAGCGGATGATTGAGCAGCTGCTGGATCGATCCGGGGATGCTGTCGCCATCGAGCGGGTCGCTGTTCTGGTCGCCGGCGATCACGAATGACGCGCCGGGTGGCAGCCCGCCTCGCCCGCCTTCGTCGTCGTAGATGTAGCTCGAGCGCGCGCCCGGGATGATGTAGTCGGCCCACAACCGGATCTCGTCGCTGTTCCGGGTGCCGTTGCGGTCTTCCGGCCCATCGAAAACTGGCGGGGTCGGGTGGCTGACGAGGAAGTGGACGGTCTCGGAGCCGATCTCGACCGGAACGTCCCAGTGGCTCTTCGACGAAAGCCTGAACACGTGCAAGCTCGGCCGGCGAATACCAGTCGGCTGGCTCTGGCGTAGCCGGGTTGTTCGGTAGCAGAGCGCCGGGCATGTCCTTCCAGAGGAACAGCTGGAACGTGCGGATCGCGTCGTAGTCGATCGGGAAGCGCGAGAACACTGCCATCCCGAACTGGCCCGGGAAGTCGCCGAAGCCGAACGAGTCATTGCCGTAGTTGAAGTTCGTGCCAAACGGCACGTTGATCGCCGGGTTGACGATTCCGTTGTTGTCGAAGTCGAGGCCGCTGTGGATCCCGGTGTTGGACGGCGCGACGAACACATACGGATAGTCGATGGCGGCGGCGCCGTTGTGGGGCACCGACAGGTAGTTGTCCTGGAAAGCCTCAGCCAGCGCGTTGTTGGGCTCGAAGTCGAACTCGTTGATGAGCAGGACGTCTGGCCGGATCCGCTGGATGATCTCCGCGACGGCTGCCGCCTGCGCGTTGCCTGGGGTTGAAAGATCCGCGAGGGCCTTCCTAGGAGCGTCGCGATTGAGCGATGCATTGAAGGTCGCGAATCGGACCGTGGGGCTGGATGCCCCGGCCGACGCGGCAGGCAGGGCCGTGACCAGCAGGGCGACGAGCATCGGCAACGCCAGGAATCGGCGGCGGGAACGGGCCACGGGGCACCTCCATCTCGAGGCGGCTGCGGGCGCCGCGCTCGAACTCCGGGCAGTCTTGGGGCAGTTGCCCCGGATCATCGTGGAATGTCAACGATACCGCCGGGTCAGCGGATGGGAAAGCGCCGATCAACGCTGCGTGAACGCGCCGTTTGTCGGGCGATTGGGACGCGGTAAGCGTTCGTTCGTCCGTGCCGCATTGTCATGCGTGCGGAGCCTCCTCGAGCCGACGACGATCCGCTGACTCGAGCTGGAATGTCGAGTGCTCGATGTCGAAGTCGCCCGAGAGGCAGCGGCACAACTCGTCGAGAACGGCAGGCGGGTCGGCACCCTCCTCGAGGACGACATGAGCCGAGACGACGTTCATTCCGGACGTGATCGTCCAGGCGTGGAAGTCGTGGACGTCGGCGACGCCTCTGGCGCCGAGGATGTGCGACCGGACCTCGGAGAGATCGATCCCCTTGGGCGTCGCCTCGAGCAGGACGTCGATCGCCTCACGCAGGAGCCGCCAAGTTCGGGGAATGATGAGCAGCCCGATGAGCGCGGACGCGATCGCATCGGCCTGCGTCCAGCCGGTAGCCGCGATCACGACGGCGGCGACGATGACCGCTGTCGAGCCCGCCAAATCGCCCATGACCTCGAGATAGGCGCCGCGCATGTTCAGGCTCCCGCGCTGGGCTTCCCGCAGCAGCACGAGCGAGACGCCGTTCGCGGCAAGCCGAGCAGGGCGATCACCAGCATCAGGCCCGTCGCGATCTCGGGCGGCGCGGAGAGGCGCCGCCAGGCCTCCAACAGAATGACCGCGGCAACGCCGAAAAGAAGAACCGCATTGACGACCGCGGCCAGGATCTCGAGTCGCAGGTAGCCGAACGTCCGATCGCCGTTCGCCGGCTCGTCCGGCGAACCAGATAGCCAGGAGGGCCAAGCCGATCCCGGCGACGTCCGTGAACATGTGTCCGGCGTCGGCGAGGAGCGCGAGGCTGTTCGAGAGCCATCCGCCGACGAGCTCGACGACGAAGACAACCAGGGTCAGACCGAACACGACGCCAAGCCGACCGCGGTTGGCGGCAGCGGCACTCCCGTGGGCGTGGGGCATCAGGTCAACCTCGTACCGCGACATCGCTTTCACTCTATCGCGCGGGCGGCGCTCGCAAGAAACTTGCGGGTAAGGGGGTGCGGGCATCATCGGCGGATGGTCGCGTCGTCGCTCCATCCGTCCGTCGCCGAGCGCCTCGCCCGTCTCGCGCCGGACCAGCGGGACGCGGCGGTCGCGCCGCCCGGGCCGATCCTCTGCGTGGCTCCGGCGGGGAGTGGCAAGACGACCACGCTCGTCGCGCGGGTCGCGTGGCTCATCGCGTCCGGCGCGGCGACGGCCGGCGAGATCGCCGCGATCACGTTCAACAAGCGGGCGGCGGAGGAGCTCCGCGAGCGGCTCGTCGACTGCCTTGGCGCCCTTGGGCGGTATCGGGCGACGCGGGCGCCGAGGTTCGGGTTCGGACGTTCCATGCCCTCGGCCTCGAGATCCTGCGCGATGCCGGGCCAGCGCGTCGAGCCGCTCGTCGATCGGATGGCGCTTCTCCGCAAGGTCGCCCCGGACGCCGGCCCGGCCGGGTGGCGGGCGCTCGACACGGCGATCTCGCGGCTCAAGCTGGATCTGGGCGTCGATGCGGCCGCGGTCGCGGCCGATCCGGAGGCCGGCCTGATCGCGCGGACCTTCGTCGCGTACGAAGCCGCGATCGCGGAGTCCGGTGGCCTCGACTTCGACGACCTCGTCGCGCGGGCACTCCGCACTCTGGAGGCGGACGCCGTGCTGCTGGAGCGATGGCGCGGTCGCTGCGCGCATCTGCTCGTCGACGAGGCCCAGGACCTCGATCGCGCCCAGCTCCGGATGGCGCTGCTGCTGGCCGCACCCGCCAATCGGGTCTTCTTCGTCGGCGATGACGACCAGTCGATCTACGGATGGCGGCTGGCGGACGTCCGCCGAGTGCTCTCGCTCGACGCCTCCCTGCCGGGGTTGCGGCGCGTCGACCTCGAGGTGAACTACCGCTGTCCGCCGACGGTCGTCGCTCGCGCGGTCCGCCTCGTCGAGCACAATCGCGAGCGGTTCGCGAAGGTGATCCGCGCCGGGCCGGCGGCAGCGGGGCCGATCGTGCTCGCACCGGACTCGTCGGACGAGACGGTTCGCATCGGTCGGGTCTTCGACACCTGGCCGGTCCGACGACGCCACGCGGGCGATCCTCGCCCGGACGAACCGCGAGCTCCTGCCGGCGATCTCGGTCGCGCTCGACCGGCGGATCCCGTTCCGGCCGCCGGCGATCGAGCTCCTCGTCTCGTCACCGCTCGTCGACGCCGTCCTCGCCGAGGCCGAACGACTCGACCGATCCGGGCCTGCCCGTCCTGGCCCGGCTCGAGGCCGTCCGCGCCCGATGGAGCGCGGCGCCTCCGACTGAGGGAGACGCGGAGCACGATCCCGATGGCCCCCAGCCCGCCGACATCGCGGCCGCGGTCGTCGCCTGGGCGGTCCCCTACTCGAGCCTGGTCGACTTCCGCGACGCGGTCGCGGCCCGACGGGCGGCCTTGGCTGAGCTCTGCCGCGACGATGCCGCGCTCACCCTGGCGACCGCCCACGGCACGAAGGGCCTCGAGTTCGACCACGTCGCGGTCATCGGCCTCGATGCCGGGCGGTTCCCGAGCCGCCGCTCCGTCACGGAGTCCGAGGACCCAGCCCGCGCCCTCGAGGAGGAGCGCCGCCTCGCCTACGTCGCGTGGACCCGCGCCCGCCGCTCCCTGACGCTCGTCTACGACCCGCTCGCGCCATCGGAGTTCCTGCTGGAGGCGTTCAGCGCGGACGAGCTCGGCGTCGAGGCGGTCGCGTGACGGCGCCGGACGTAGACTTCCGACATGGCTGCGGTATCAACTGATCGCGCGCGTGGGGAGCCGTTCATCCGCGGCAGCCTCGTGTTCCTCCGGCCCGGCGAGCGCGCCGACATCCCGCTCTTCGTGCGCTGGCTCTCCGACGCGCGGACCGCGGAGCATCTCGCGATCCGCAGCCCCATCGGGCAGGCGATGGAGGAGCGCTGGTTCGAGGACATGCTCGACCATCACGGCCGCGACCGCTGGTTCTTCGTCATCGCCGACTCGACGACGAGCGCCCGGTCGGCTCGATCGATCTCCACATGCTGGACCTGATCAACGGCAGCGCCGGCCTGGGGATCCTCATCGGCGATCCGGCCGACACGTCGCGCGGCTATGGCTCGGATGCGATCCGGGCGCTGCTCGGCTTCGGGTTCGGCGAACTGCGCCTCGAGCGGATCTGGCTCGACGTGTACGACGACAACGCCCGCGGCCGCCATGTCTACGAGCGCCTCGGGTTCGTCCAGGAAGCGACGTTCCGGCGCGGCCTCTTCCGCCACGGCCGCTACATCGACGTCCATCGGATGGCGATGCTCCGCGACGAGTGGTCGGCCGCCCAGAGCGGCTAGCCCTCGCCCCGCATCTCCCGCCTCGCGAGAGCCTTGAGCAGCCGATCGACCGACTCGAGGAATGGCTCAGTCAGCTCGGCCGGCAGGGCGTCCCGCACTGAGTCCTTCGGGCCGTACGCCGCCCTTGCTCGCATCGCGGCGAGACGGACGTCGCGAAGGTCACCGTCGCGGAGCCGATCCGGCAACGGTTGGAGGTAGGTGGTCCATCGGGTGATCCCGCGCTCCTCGGCCGCCGCGAGCAGCCGGTCGGCGTGACGGGCCGCGACCAGCGCCGCCTCGTCGATGGCCGGGACCTCGTGACGCCAGGGCCCGATCGGCCGGGCCGCGTCAGGCATCCGGCCCCGCGATCAACAGCGGCAGCCGCTTGCGTTCGGAGCCGTTGACGAGGATCCGGAACGAGTAGTCGCCGGGCGCAGGAAACGTGATGTTCCAGAGGTCGATCGAGAACGTCAGGATGCTGTCGCGACCGTCGTGCGAGCCCCGCGCCGTCAGGCTGCCGGTCGCGCCGGCGACCTCGGCCCCGTCCGGGTCAAGGAGGACGAAGCGGATCTCGTGTTCGCGCTCGGTCTCCGGCGCGGTCACGAGCAGGCCCATGACGAGGGCGATGTGGGGGTGGCGGAGCGGGAACGTCCGGCCCCCGATCCGAGCCACGCCGCCGCCGAGGACATGGAACTTCTGGCCGGGAGGCGCCTCCGCGGCGTCGGCAAGGAAGGCGTACTCGATGTCGGGCATGGCCCTAATCGTAAACGCCGGCCCTCACCGCCGGATGCACATGGCACGTGGGGCGCTCCAGGCGACTCGCCGCGAGAGCCGGCCTCAGTCCTGGCCCGCGCCTCCGCTCACGACGGCCGCGGCGCGCTTCCGGCTCGGGGTGAGCCGGACGATCTTCTCGGCCGCCCGGCGTCCGTTCCCGGCCCCGTTGCCGCGACCGGAGGCCTCGGCGAACGTCACGTCGGACAGCGGCACCAGCGGCTCGCCGCGGAGGACCCTGGCGAGGTACTCGCCGGTCGCGGATCCCGCCGCGGCCGCGACCTGCTCGGGCGTTCCCTCGGCGATGATCTGCCCGCCGCGGTGGCCGCCGTCCGGCCCGAGGTCGACGATCCAGTCGGCCGTCTTGATCACGTCGAGGTTGTGCTCGATCACGAGGACGGTGTTGCCGCCCTCGACGAGGCGATGCAGCACCTCGAGCAGCTTCTCGACGTCGGCGAAATGGAGCCCGGTCGTCGGCTCGTCGAGGACGTACAGCGTCCGGCCCGTCGCCCGGCGCGACAGTTCGGTCGCGAGCTTGACCCGCTGCGCCTCGCCGCCCGACAGCGTCGTCGCCGGCTGCCCGAGGTGGACGTACCCCAGGCCGACGTCGTTGAGCGTCTGGAGCTTGACCCGCACGTTCGGGACCGCGGAGAAGAATTCGAGCGCCTCGGCGATCGTCATCTCGAGGACGTCGGCGATCGACTTGCCCTTGAAGTGGATCTCCAGCGCCTCGCGGTTGTAGCGCTTGCCCTTGCAGACCTCGCACGTGACGTAGACGTCCGGCAGGAACTGCATCTCGATCTTGAGGATCCCGTCGCCCTTGCAGTTCTCGCAGCGACCGCCCTTGACGTTGAAGCTGAAGCGGCCCGGCGCGTAGCCGCGGACACGCGACTCCGGGATGCCCGCGAAGATCTCGCGGATCGGCCCGAACAACCCGGTGTACGTCGCCGGGTTCGACCGCGGCGTCCGGCCGATCGGGCTCTGGTCGATCTCGACGATCTTGTCGATGTGCTGGGCGCCCTCGAGCTTGTCGTGGGCCCCGACCGGCTCGCGCGAGCCGTTGAGCTCGCGTGCCAGGGCCCGGTAGAGGACGTCCGTGACGAGGGTGCTCTTGCCGCTGCCCGACACGCCGGTGACCGCGGTGAACGTCCCGAGCGGGAAGCGCACGTCAAGGTCGCGGAGGTTGTGCTCGCGGGCTCCGCGCACGACCAGCTTCTTGCCGTTGCCCTTGCGGCGCTTCGCCGGGATCGGGACCTGCCGCTCGCCGCGGAGGTAGGCGCCGGTGATCGAGCGCGGCTCGGCGAGGACCGTCTCGAGCGGGCCGTTGGCGATGATCTCGCCGCCGTGCTCCCCTGCCCCGGGCCCGATGTCGACGACCCAGTCGGCCGTCCGGATCGTCTCCTCGTCGTGCTCGACGACGAGCACGGTGTTGCCGAGGTCGCGAAGCCGGGTCAGCGTCGCGATCAGCTTGGCGTTATCGCGCTGGTGAAGGCCGATCGACGGCTCATCGAGGATGTAGAGGACGCCCATCAGCGTCGTCCCGATCTGCGTCGCGAGGCGGATCCGCTGGGCCTCGCCGCCCGACAGCGTCACGCTCGTCCGGTCGAGGGCCAGGTAGTCGAGGCCGACGTCGACGAGGAACCCGAGCCGGGCGTTGATCTCCTTGAGCACCTGGTAGGCGATCGTCCGCTCGCGCTCGCTGAGCTTCTTCGGCAGCGCCGCCACCCACGCCAGCGCCTCCGTGATCGACATCACCGAGACTTCCCAGATGTTCTTGCCGTCGACGGTGACGGCGAGGATCTCCGGCTTCAGCCGCCGCCCCTGGCAGACCGGACACGGCCGGGTGACCATGTACTTCTCGAGCTCGGTCTTGATGTACTCGGAGTCCGTCTCCCGATACCGCCGCTCGAGGTTGGTGACGACGCCCTCGAACGTCGCCTTGTACGTGTTCTCGCCGCGCTCGTGCTTGTAGCGGACGAGGACCTTCTCGTCCTTCGAGGCGTAGAGGAGGTAGTCGATCGCCTCCTTCGGCAGGTCCCGGACCGGTGCCGTGAAGGACCAGCCGTGGGCCTTCGCTGATCGACTCGAGGATCTTCAGCCGCCACGACGCGTCCGTCGGCATCTTGGCCCACGGCACGAGGGCGCCCTTCGCCAGGCTCTTCGAGCGATCCGGGATGACGAGGTCCGGGTCGATCTCGAGCTTCGTCCCAAGCCCGGTGCAGGCCGGGCACGCGCCGTGCGGCGAGTTGAACGAGAAGCTGCGCGGCTCGAGCTCGTCGATCGTCGTGCCGTCGTACGGGCAGGTGTAGCGCTCGCTGTAGCGGCGCTCCTCGAAGTCCGGGGCCTCGTCGCCCGATGGCGTCGACGCCGGTGCGATCAGGACCACGCCCTCGCCGAGCCGGAGCGCGGTCTCGACGGAGTCGGCGAGCCGCGAAGCGTCCGGGTCCGGCATCGGAAGGCCGGTCTCAGGGTCGATCGGCCGGCCGTCGGCGCCGCGAGTCGCGCCCTCCGGCAGCTCGGCGTGGCGGACGACGAACCGGTCGACGACGACCTCGATCGAGTGGCGCTTGTACTTGTCGAGCGTCGGCGCCTCGGCGAGGTCGTACATCTCGCCGTCGACGCGGACCCGGACGAAGCCCTGCCGTCGGGCGCCTTCGAAGACGCGGTCGCCCTCGGTCTTGCGGTCCTTGATGAGCGGCCCGAGGACGAGGAGGCGCGTGCCCTCTGGCAGCGCCAGGACCTGGTCGACGATCTGCTGGACGGACTGCCGCTCGATCTCCCGGCCGCACGTCGGGCAGTGCGGATGGCCGACCCGCGCGAAGAGGAGCCGGAGGTGGTCGTAGATCTCGGTGACGGTGCCGACCGTCGACCGCGGGTTGCGGCGACGCGCCCTTCTGGTCGATCGAGATGGCCGGCGACAGGCCGTCGATCTGGTCGACGTCCGGCTTCTCCATCTGGCCGAGGAACTGGCGGGCATAGGCCGACAGGCTCTCGACGTAGCGGCGCTGGCCCTCCGCGTAGATCGTGTCGAACGCGAGGCTGCTCTTGCCGCTGCCGGAGAGCCCGGTGATGACGACGAGCCGGTCGCGCGGGAACGCGACGGTGACGTCCTTGAGGTTGTGTTCGCGGGCGCCGCGAACGACGAGCTGATCCTGGGGCATGTCGCCCTAAGTGTACGCGAACTACACCAAATCGAACAGGTGTTCTCGACCCTGGCGGGGCGGGTGCTCCTTCGGTCACGGTAGACGCGCGGAGACGGTCGCCGCCTATCCTGTCGTCGTCCGTCGCCGGGATCGGAGGTGCCGCGTGCGCATCCACGTTCGCGATCCGGGCCGGGCGACAACGCGCTCCCGGCGCGACCTGCCATGGGTCCTGACGCTCCTCGCGGTCGGCGGCGCGCTGGCCGTCACCGTCGTCCTGACCGGGACGCGGCTGCTGGTGCCCTCCGAGCAGGTCGTGATCCCGAGCTCGAACTGGGTCTGGACGCGCGATGGCGTGGTCGTCGAGCCGGTCGGTCCGAGCGGCGGCATCCAGCGGGGCGACGTGGTCGTCGCGATGAACGGCGTTCCGCTCGAGACGTGGGCCGCCGATGCCTTCAGGCTGCCGTGGGTCGCCCCGGCAGCGCCGCCGTGCCGCCGCCCCGGATCTGCATGACACCGTCCGCTTCGAAGTCCGCCGCGACGGTGCAGCTGCTGACCGTTGATGCGCCGCGACTGACGCTCCCACCGAATCGCGCGGGCGGGGCGCCGATCGCGCTCGTCGCCTTCGGCGTCAGCGTGCTCGTCCTGGCCCTGGTGTTCGTCGTCCGGCGGCCGCGGGTGACCGCGTTGCGGCTGCTGCTCGTCGGGGCGGCGGCCAACCTGGCCGACATCGTGGCCTGGGAGCTCGATCTCCAGCCGACCGACCTCGCCGTCCAGACGCTGTACCCATTGGCGTTCTGTGCGGCCGCCGTCTTCAATCTCATCTTCTGGTCGTCGATCGCCCACATCCTCACGATCTACCCGGTTCGGAGCGAGCTGGCCGCCCGTAGCCGGTTCGCGATCCCGGCGCTCTACGCGGCCCCGATCGCCGCGCTTGTCCTGGGGCTTCTCGTGGCGCGGCTGGCCGGCGGGACCGTCCTCGACTGGATCGGCCGGTGGGCCGCGGTCCAGGCGGCGATCGCCAGCGGGATGATCGTCGTGATCCTGGCGGCGACGGTCGCCGGCTATCGGCGGACCCGCGAGCCGCGCCGGCGGCAGGTGCGCTGGATCGCCGTGGCCCTCGGCTTCGCGTCGGTCGCGACGATGGGCCTGCTGACGCTTCCGATCGTAGTGACCGGCCACCCGCTGGCCGAACGCAATACGACCGCCTTGCTCGCCCTGCCGGTGCCGATCGCGCTCGCGCTCGCGGTCATCCGCGATCGGCTCTTCCAGATCGACCTGCTCGCACGGAGCCGCGGCCGGATCGTGGCGGCGCGCGAAGAGGAGCGGCGACGGCTGCGGCGCGACCTGCACGACGGGCTCGGCCCGACGCTCGCGGCCGTCGGATTGAAGGTCGACCTCGCCCGGGAGCGGGCCGAAACCGACTCGGCCGAGCTTGGTCCCCTCCTGGACGAGATCCGGGGCGACATCCGGAACGTCATCTCGGATGTCCGTCGGCTCGCCCGGGAGCTCCGGCCGCCGACGCTCGATTCCCTGGGGCTTGTTGGCGCGATCGGACAACAGGCGTCGGCGCTCAGGGGCGGGTCCGGGCCGTCGATCGTCGTCGAGGTGGATGAGCCGTTGCCCGCCCTTCCGGCAGCCGTCGAGGTGGTCGCGTATCGGATCGCGATCGAGGCGATGACGAACGCCGTTCGCCACGCCAACGCAACCTCGTGCACCGTTCGGCTCGCCGTCGACCGTGACGGGCTCGTCGTCGAGGTCTCCGACGACGGCGTCGGGATCGACCCCGCGTCAGCGGCGGGTGTGGGCCTGCACTCGATGGACGAGCGCGCAGCCGAGGTCGGTGGCGAGGTCGATCTGGACGCCCGTCCGGGTGGCGGCACGATCGTCCGGGCGAGGCTTCCGTTGACGGACGATGATACGGGCGACCGACCGACGGAGGACCAATGACCGACCGCATCCGTGTCCTGATCGCGGACGATCACCCGGTGTTTCGGGACGGCCTGCGCGCGCTCGTCGATGCCGCGGCGGATCTCGAGCTCGTCGGCGAGGCGACGACCGGCGCCGAGGCCGTCGACCTCGCCGCGAGCGGGCGGCCCGGCGTCGTCCTCATGGACCTGCGGATGCCGGAACTGTCCGGGATCGAGGCGACCCGACGGATCCTCGAAGCCGACCCCGACGGTCGGGATCCTCATCGTGACGATGTCCGAGGACGACGAGTCGCTGTTCGCGGCGATGCGGGCAGGGGCGCGCGGCTACATCCCGAAGGACGCGGAGCGCGCGGAGATCCTCTCCGCCATCCGCGCGGCGGCGGTCGGCGAGGCCGTGTTCGGGGCGTCGATCGCGCGACGGGTCGCCGAGTTCTTCGCCGCGCCTCGCTCCCCCGCCGCCGAACCCTTTCCCGATCTCACGGAGCGTGAGAACGAGATCCTCGAGCTGATCGCCCAGGGCCGATCGAACGGCGACATCGCCGGGCGTCTCGGGATCACGTCGAAGACCGTCCGCAACCACGTCGCGAACGTCTTCAACAAGCTGCAGGTCGCGGACCGCGGCCAGGCGATCGTCCGGGCGCGCGAGGCGGGGCTCGGGCGCGACAGCTCGGGGGGCTGACGCTGGACCAGCTCGCGGCCGGCTGACGCTGCCGCCGGGCGGCGATTTGCCCGATCGATCGCCCGATCACTCGGGACAACGGCCTCATGTGCTCGGGACACCGGGCGACGGATACCTCTCGAAGACGGCCACACGGCCGCAAGTCTCGAGGGGATCCGATGGACGCACAGACTCAGCCGGTCGACAGCGACGTCACCGCGGTCTTCCTTGCCAACCAGCCATCGCTCGAGCGGTATGCCCGTTCGCTGACCCGCGACCAGGACGAAGCCGCGGACGTCTGCCAGGAAGTCTTCATCCGGCTGCTGGTCATCGCCCGCGACGGGCGGATGCCCGACGTTCCGGGGGCCTGGATGCACCGGGTCGCGCACAACATCGTCGTGAGCTCGGCGCGCCGGAAGAGCACGAGGGAGCGGACGCTCGAGCGGCTCTCCGAGGGCGATCATCTCCCGTCGACCGAGGACGCGGTCATCGGTCGCGAGCGGGACGAGTTCGTCCGGCAGGCGCTGACGGGCGTTCGACCCGGTCGAGCGCGAGGCGATGGTTCTCGCCGCCCAGGGTTATCGCGCCGGCGAGATCGGCGCCCGGCTGGGTCGCACCGAACTGGCGACCCGAACGCTTCTGTGCCGCTCGCGCGGCCGCCTCCGGACGCAGATGCTCGCCTTCGACCCGGCGTGAACCCGCGCGGTCGGTCAGGCCCCGTGGTGCCGGATCCCGAAGACGTTGACGCTCATCGCCCTGCGTCATCCCTGCGCTTTGGTCCCGCTCGCGGACCAACCAGCGACGCAGCGCGTCTAATGGTGCCCAATTCGCGGCCTCGTCCGCCCGTTGGTCCGGCCAGCGGACCATGGAGCGGAGGAAAGGCCCAATTGGGCATCGGTTGGCAGTCTCGTTCGCTCGTTGGTCCCGCTGGCGGACCAGAGGCGGGCGCGCGATCAGTCAGGCGGTGACCCGATGAACCTCGAGCAGATTCGGTCCGCTGCCGGCCGCGGCCGTCGACGCCACCAGGACCACGGCCGCGCCCGCCGGCACCGATCGCGACTCGCTCAGTAGCCAGGCCATGAGCCCCAGCCGGTCGGCGGTGCCCGTTTCTGCGACGCACGTCCGGCCGACGACGCCGTGGATCAGCGCCAGTTTCGACACCACGGTGGGGTTGGGCGAGAAGGCGAAGATCGGGACGCGCGGGCGCAGCGACGAGAGGATCCGGGCCGTCGATCCGGTCCGCGTGTAGCAGGCGATGCCCGACGATGTCGTCCTCCGCCGTGGCCAGCGCGACGGCGGCATAGGCCAGGGCGCCGGCGTCCGATTCGCCTGAGTGCGGCGGCGCCGGCGGCGAGGTGCTCGCTGCCGCGCTGCTCGCACAACCGGGAGATCCTCGACGGCCGCCTCAGCGGCGAGGATCGGGTAGCGCGCCGATGGCGGTCTCCCCGACAGCATGATCGCGTCCGCGCCGTCGAACACCGCGTTCGCGACGTCGCTCGCCTCCGCCCGCGTCGGCCGCGGCGAGGCGATCATCGACTCCAGCATCTGCGTTGCCACGATCGACGGCACGCCCCGGTCGAGGGCGCGGCGGACGAGCTGCTTCTGGATGATCGGCACCTCTTCGTACGGCAGCTCCACGCCCATGTCGCCGCGGGCGATCATCACCGCGTCGGCTGCGTCGAGGATCCGATCGAAGTCGTCGACCGCGGCGCGCGTCTCGATCTTGGCGACGATCAGGCGGCCCGTCCGGACCCAGCAGCTCGCGCAGCGTGTGGATGTCCTCGGCGCGCCGGACGAACGACTGGGCGACCAGGTCAGCCTCGAGAGCCGAGCGCTCGCGGAACGTCGGCCCGGTCCTTCGCGGTCAATGCCGACGTCGTCAGGCGCTCGGACGGGATGCTCACGCCGGCCCGCGATCGGACGGTTCCGCCGCGGATGACCTCGGTGTCCACGATGCCGTCGCTGATCGCCGTTACCCGCAACTCCGCGGCGCCGTCGGCCAGCAGGACCCGATCGCCCGCCCGGACATCATCGGCAATGCCGCCGGTAGGTCACGCTGGCTCCGCCGGCCCCGCCGGGCTTGGCCGTGGCCGTGGGCCGTCAGCCTGAACGGACGGCCCGGCGCGAGAACGATGGCACCGCCGCTGAGGTCACCGAGACGGATCTTCGGGCCGGCGAGGTCGGCGAGGATCGCGACCGGCTGACCGGCCGCGGCCGCCGAACGTCCGGACCGCCACGGCTGCGGTCGGCGCGTGAAGCCGGCGAGCCGTGGGAGAAGTTCAGCCGGGCGACGTCCATGCCGGCGGCGACGAGCTCATCGGTCCGACTCTGTGTCGCCGGGCCGATCGTGCAGACGAGCTTCGTCATTGACGGCGCACTGGGCGAACGCGCCGAGATGCGATCCACGCCTCCGACGATAGACCCTCGTCCCGGCCGACGCTCGGCCAGGACGCCTCCGACGACCGTTGATCGCGGCTTCAGCCGGCGATCAGTCTGCGATCAGCTGCAGATCAGCCACTTGCCGCCTTCCTGGACCACCGTCACGTCCTCGTCGATCGGCTGTCGGCTGGCTGAGCTGCGTCGTCATCGCGCCGATCACCATATCCAGCGTGGCATCGTCGACCGGCTGGCCCTGGGCCTCCATCACCTTCTTCATGATTTCGCGCATCTTGGCCGGGTCGATCGGAGATCGTTCATCGTGCCGGTGAGGTTGACGACGGCGCTGTCGCCGGACCTGCTCTCTTCGGTCGTCTGGACATCCTTGAACTCGAACTTGATCGCGCCGAAGACTTCGTTCGGATCGACACCGAGCGCCGTCAGGGAGCCGACACTGTCACCCCCGAACATGTTCGCGATGTCGCCCTTCTTGGCGGCGCAGGCGTAGTCGGCCAGCTTCGTGATTCCGCCCGACTGCGTCGCATCAAGCGCCGCCTTGACGGCGCCCGCCGGATCCGACTGGTTGGCGACGCCGCCGCCACACCCGGCGACGCTGAGCATCAGAACCGCGGCGACGACCGCCGACCGAGATATTCCTGGAACTGCATCGCACCCTCCATGGTCCGGGCCCCACCGACCCGGCGGCCATCGCCTCGAGCCGCGGTCAGTCTGGCGTATCGCGCGGCGCGATGCGCGTCGCCGATGCCGTACGTGTCTACGCGCCGGCGGCGGCCGGAACGCGTCCCGGTCCGGCGGCGGACGTTCGGCGTGACGGTCCGGTCCCAGGTCGGCCGATCGAGCCAGCGGGCCTGCCAGCCCGGATCGTCGTCGTGCTCGTCGCGGATGCCGGGCAGCCAGTCGGCGGCCGTGTTCTCGTCGATCGCGCGGGACGCCGTCGAGGTTGTCGGCGGGCTCTTCGTCGGCCGGCAGGACCGTGACGCTGGTGACCTCGAAGGCCGGGCCCGTCGGCTCCGCGGCGACCGGCGGCCCGCGTGCCGTCGTTGCCCGGGCCAGCGACGCGCGCGGCCTGCTCGGCGGCCTTCGCGACGACCAGCGACTGGTCCTGCTCGAGGACCCGCAGCCGGATCTGCTGGATCTCGTCGCGGAGCGCGGCGGCCCGCTCGAACTCGAGCTGCTTGGCCGCGGCCTTCATCTCGGCCTCCATCCGGGCGACGAGCTTCTCGATCGCCTTGGTGTTCTCGAGGGTCAGGGCGCGACCCGTCAGGTCGTCGCGCTCCGACGTGTAGACGACCGTTCGCTCGGCGACGGCCCGGAGCCGCTCGTTGATGTCGTGGATGCCCTTGACGATCGTCGTCGGCTCGATCCCGCGCTCGAGGTTGTAGGCCTCCTGGACCGATCGGCGGCGGTCCGTCTCCTCGATCGCGGCGGCCATCGACTCCGTGACCCGGTCGGCGTACATGACGACCTGGCCGCCGATGTTCCGCGCGGCGCGGCCGATCATCTGGATGAGCGACCAGGAGCTCCGCAGGAACCCTTCCTTGTCGGCGTCGAGGATCGCGACCAGCGTCACCTCGGGCAGGTCGATCCCCTCGCGCAGCAGGTTGATGCCGACGAGCACGTCGAAGACGCCGAGCCGGAGGTCGCGCAGGATCGCGACCCGCTCGAGCGTGTCGACCTCGCTGTGGAGGTACTGGACCTTGACGCCGAGCTCGCGGAGGTAGTCGGCGAGGTCCTCGGCCATCTTCTTCGTCAGCGTCGTGACGAGCGCGCGCTCGCCGCGCTCGACCCGGAGCCGGATCTCCTCGAGGAGGTCGTCGATCTGGCCCTCGGTCGGGCGGACCTCGATCGTCGGGTCGACGACGCCCGTCGGCCGGATGAGCTGCTGGACGACCTGCTCGCTCCGCTCGAGCTCGTACGGGCCGGGCGTCGCGCTCATGTAGACGACCTGGTTGAGGTGGCCCTCGAACTCCTCGAACGTCAGCGGCCGGTTGTCGAGCGCCGACGGCAGGCGGAACCCGAAGTCGACGAGGATCTCCTTGCGGGTCCGGTCGTTCTTGTACATCCCGACGACCTGCGGGATCGACATGTGCGACTCGTCGACGACGAGGAGCCAGTCCGGCGGGAAGTAGTCGAGGAGCGTCCACGGCCGGGAGCCCGGCTCGCGCTGCGAGAGGTGGCGCGAGTAGTTCTCGATCCCGGTGCAGAACCCGAGCTCCCGCATCATCTCGAGGTCGAACGTCGTCCGCTGCCGGAGGCGAGCGGCCTCGAGGATCCGCCCCTCCGCCTCGAGCTCGCCGACCCGCTCCTCCATCTCGGCCTCGATGCGCGACGATCGCGAGCTTCATCTTGTCGGCCGGCGTGACGTAGTGGCTGGCCGGGTAGATGTTGACCTCGTTGCGCTCGGCGAGCAGCTCGCCCGTCAGCGGGTCCAGCTCCGTGATCCGCTCGACCTCGTCGCCGAAGAACTCGACCCGGACCATGTGCTCCTCGGAGGCGGGCTGGAACTCGAGGGTGTCGCCGCGGACCCGGAACTCGCGCACGGGTCAGCGCCTGGTCGTTGCGCTGGTACTGGAGATCGACGAGGTGGCGCAGGACCGAGTCCCGCCGGTACTGCCCGCCCTTTCGGAGGCGGAGGACGGTCGCCCCGTAGTCGACCGGCGCCCCGAGGCCGTAGATGCACGAGACCGAGGCGACGATGATCACGTCGCGCCGCTCGAACAGCGCGTGGGTGGCCGCGTGGCGGAGCCGGTCGATCTCGTCGTTCCGGCTCGAGTCCTTCTCGATGTACGTGTCGCTCCGGGGCAGGTACGCCTCCGGCTGGTAGTAGTCGAAGTAGCTGACGAAGTACTCGACCGCGTTGTCGGGGAAGAACTCCCGGAACTCGGCGTAGAGCTGGGCGGCGAGCGTCTTGTTGTGGGCGAGGACGAGCGTCGGCCGGTTGATCCGTCTCGATCGTCCACGCCAGCGTCGCCGTCTTGCCCGTGCCTGTCGCGCCGAGCAGCGTCTGGTGGCGGGCGCCCCGCTGCAGGCCCGTCGATGAGCTTGTCGATCGCCTCCGGCTGGTCGCCGGTCGGCTGGAAGGGGGCGACGAACTTGAAGTCGGGCATGGGCTCCAAAGAATAGCACGGCGCGGCCGATAACGAACGGGTGTTCGGTAGGTCATTCGGTACCCGGCGCGGTCGCCGGGACCCCCGCTACGTACGGCAGAGGGGTACGAACGGTGGGACCAACGACTCATACCCGAGGGCGACCCCGCAACCGACACTCAGGGTAGTTCCGGGGATGTAACTGGAGGTCCGCACGCCTAGGTGCGCGCAAGAACATTCAGCCGCCATACGGACCGCCGCCCGTCCGCCTCGGGCGAGTCCGGTCAGAGCCTGGTCGAGTTCTCGCTCGTCCTCATGCCGCTCTTCTTCATCCTGCTCGGAATCATCCAGTTCGGCTTCATCTTCAACACCTACGTGACGATGACGAACGCGGCGCGGGACGCGGCGAGACTCGGCACGGTCTACATCTATGACCGCTCGCTCTCGAAGGCGCAGAACGATCTCGCCCGGAACACCGCCATCAAGGCCTCCGTGCTGACGTCGATGAACCTGCTTGGCAAGACCGCGCCACACTTCACGACCGGCTCCACATGGACGCAGAGCGGCACGACGTTCACGAACGGCGATCTCATCCTGACCTACGTCCGTCCGGCCGGTGTGACCGACACCGATGCCCGCACGGGCTGGCAGGTCACCGTCCACGCGACCTATCACCAGGACCTCGTCATCCCGCTCGTCGGCGAGCTGTTGCCGCAGGACGCCGGAGGTCGGCTGAGGCTCACCGGCGAAGTCACGATGGTGATCAACTGATGGGCGCCTTCCGCTTCCGCACGCGACGACGCGATCGCGCGGAGGCAGGCCAGGTCCTCGTGATCTTCGCGGTCTCGATCACGGTTCTCTTCGCGGCCGCCGGCCTCGCCTTCGACGTCGGGCGGTTCTACAGCGAGCGACGCTTCCTCCAGAACGCGGCCGACGCCGGCGCCCTGGCAATCGCCAACGCGCTCATTCGAGGCGACACACAGGCCCAGGCGATCGCCCAGGGACAGGACGTGCTCACCAGGAACTTCGCGGCGAGTCCGAGCGGGTTGGCGCCAGCGCTGCCGCCCACAACGCCTGTCTACGCCCCCGGCCACGCCGGTGACCCGGATCACCTGGTCAACGGCATCCTCATCACCGGCAGTGAGGTTCGGGTCGCCGTTCAGAATCCCGTCGGCTATACGTTCGGGCGGATCGTGGGTCTGGGCGAGAACACGATCGGCGGCCAGGCGCGGGTCGCGACAAACGGCGACGTCCTGCCGATCGTCGTGCGGCATTTCATCAACGCGCCCGGGCCGACAGTCGGCGCGACCTCACCATGCGACGGCGACACCCATGACTTCCAGGACCTCGTCGCCACGGCCGACACGGCGTGCCTCGGGACGGAAACGAACGCGTCCCTCAGACAGACACCGTCACCGGGCATGGCGTTCAACGCCGGCGAATCCGAACAACGATCCGTCCCATCACGGCCCGATCATCAACCTGGTCGGGCAAGGAGCCCAGGCCACGAACATGCCGCAGTTCCGCGGCTTCGTCTGCCTCGACATCCGGAACTTCCAATCCGCGACGTCGAATGTGTTCTACAACGGCGTCACGGCCGGGGCGAATGCCAACACGCTCAAGGCGATGGAGGCCGCCTGGGTCGGGACGGGCTACCCAGGTCCGGACTTTCCGCCGGTCACCTCACCACCCGACCCGAACGACCAGGTCGGGATCCTGGACGGGAACAACTCCGGGATCATCATCGACGCCGTCGACGAGCGATTTGTCCCAGGCGATGAGATCCTCACCGCGGTCTACTCCGGTACGGTCATGACGATCCCGGACTTCGCGCTGACCGTCCCCGGGACCGTGCCGATCAACACCACTCAGAACCGGAATGGCGCAGGTCACGATGACGGCCACCAAGAACAACTCCTTCACCGGCACGATCGTCACGAGCGCATTCAAGGACTGGGGCGACCCGGCGAATCCGTGGGGAGGGATCCCCGTTGTCGGCCCGTATTTCGCCCCCCTGACGTTCACCCCGAACCCGGCGACCCCCGCTACGACGATCACGTGGGCGACGTTCAACACGATCGCCGCACCCGCCGGTATCTACACGAACTGGATCCAGGGCCACTCGCCGAGCCCGTACCTGACCGACCACTACTACCCGGTGGCGATCAACATCGGCTCCGTCGTTCGCGATTTCTCGACCACAGGATCCGGCTTGATCGTCTCCGTCCCTACGACCGGGGCCACAGGGACGGGCACGTTTACCGTCAGCACCCCCAACAACGCCACGCACGGCGTTCAGCCTGGCGGCCTCGCCGGCCACGATCTCTCTAACCCTCGAAGGTGGACCGCAGTCGAACGGTGTCCTCCCATCCGGGCTGGGCGTGACAAGCCTGACGCCGTCGACCTTCACGCTCGTGAGGGGCGAGACCAAGAGCATCGCCGTGTCGATCAACGGTGGAACCCTTGGGCCGGGTGAGTACCCCCTCACGATCCGGGCGACGGGCACGAACGGAGCGGGCCAGAAGGTGACCCGGATGATCCCGATCACGTTCGATGTCGCCACCGCCGGCACCTCGACGAACTACGTCGACATCATGGGCTTCGCGGTCTTCCGCATCACCAACGTCAACAGCAACTCCGTCGACGGCTACGCCATCAGCGGCGTGTACGCCGACATGAACGATCCCGCTCTGCGCCGCGGTCAGGTGGCGCGATTGGTGCCCTGGAACTAGCCGGACGGGCACGGCACCCCACATACACCGAATGACGGCTCAGCGGTAACGCGCGGCCGTCGACAGGGAGGCAACCTCACATGGAGATGGAATACCGGGATCCGAGCAAGCGCGGCAAATTCATCGTGCTGCTTGGCATCGTCCTCGCGCTGGCCGCCGGCGGCGCAGCGTTCTTCCTCATCAACCAGGCACAGCAGCAGGCCGGCCAGGGCAGCCTCCAGAAGGTGTCTGTCGTCGTCGCGGCCAGGACCATCCCGGCCCGGAAGCCCATCGAGGCCGACGACGTCATCGTGCGCGAGGTGCCGCTCGATCCGACGAACGCCCAGGGAATCGTGAGCACCCCCGACAAGGTGATCGGGCGGGTCCTCGCCGTAACGGTCCTCCAGGACCAGATGGTGACGACGAACCTGCTCGCGTCCGAGGCCACGGGTGGTCAGTTCTCGATCCTCGATCCCAGCGAGACGGTCGGGCCTGACTCCGAGTCGTGGCGAGCGGTCTCGATGACGGTCCCCGACGATCGGGCTGTCGGCGGGCTGGTCCTGCCGGGCATGACGGTCGACGTCTTCGTGAGCGCGACGATCAACGTTCCCCAGGACCTCCTGACCGAAGGCCGTTACTACGCCGACAAGTCGACCAAGATCACCTATCAGAACATGGTGGTGCTCGCCAAGGCCGGGTCGTTCTACATCGTCAAGGCCAACCTCGTCGTCGCCGAGGAAATCTCCCATCTCCAGGCCTCGGGGAACGCCGCGTTCAGCCTCGCGCTCCGACCGGAGATCGACGTCCGCCTTGTCGATGCCTCGAGCCTCGGCGAGACGACGAACAAGCTGATTGCCAAGTACGGCCTGCCGATCCCGGAGGTCTTCCCGCCGAGCCGCGGCCCGATCCCGACCCCGCAGCCGACACCGACACCAGCCCCGTCGGCGAGCCCCGCTCCATCCGGCTCAGCGGCACCAAGCGCGGCCCCCTGATCTCCTGACCTGGCACATCGGGGCAGCCCAGCCGCCCCGTCGCATCCGTCGCTTATTCCTGCGCCGCTGACCCGGCGCGCCTCCCCGGCCACCCGGCTCGTTCGCGCGCCGGGTGGCCGCTCGTCATGTCGGTGAGGCCGAGATCGGCCCAGGCGGCATGGACGGCCTGCCGCGCGGTCTCGAGATCGCCCGACGTGTCGATGACGCGTGACGCGGCGTGGCCGCAGCGCGCTCGGCGACATCGCCCTGGGCGGCAATCCGCTGATCCGCGTCCGCGGCGACCGCTGCCCCGCCGGAGGAGCCGTTCGCGCTGAACGGCCCGGTCGCACGTCACCAGCCAGACCTCGTCGCACGGACTCGGCGAGGCCGCCTTCGACGAGCTTGATCGCCTCGATCGACGATCGCCGGCGCACCCGCCTCTTCGGCCGCCGCGACGGCGCGACTCGATCCCGCCGCGAACGGCCGGGTGGACGATCGCCTCGAGGTCGCGCGAGGGCGGCCGGATCCGAGAACACGAGCCGTGCCCAGTGCCGCCCGGTCGAGCGACCCGTCCGGCGAGCGGTACGCTCGCCGAAACGTTCGATCACCGCCTCGAGCGCCGGCTCACCGGGCGCCGTGACCTCGCGGGCGACGTCGTCGGCATCGATCGACGAAGGCGCCGAGCTCCTCGAGCCAGCCGGCGACCGTCGACTTGCCGCAGCCGATCGGGCCGGTGATCCCGATGCGTATCGGTCACGGTGCTCGTTCCTCCAGCTCGAGCCACGCGTTCTCGGCGTTCGCCAGCGCCTGGTCGACGTCGACGAGCTCGCTGGAGATGCGTCGCAGCTCGACGAAGTTCGAGGCCACGGTCGGATCGGCCATGGCCAGCTCGAGATGGCTCTTGCGCAGCCCGAGCCGGCTGAGGTCGGCATCGACGACGGCCTTCTGGCGCCGATACGCGTCCTTGGACAGCTTGTCGCGTCTCGCTCGTCGCGTCGTCGACGGGCGCGTCGCTGCGGGTGCGCCGACCGCGGCCCCGACGCCGGCACCGACGGCGGCACCGACCGCCGCCCGCCCGGCCAGCCCGCTCGCCGCCGGCGGTCGAGCGGCGGCCTCGACGACGGTCCAGCCAGCCGCGACCGCCGCCCGCCACTCCCGATAGCCGCCGTCGAACGCGGCGGCCACGCCACCATCGACGACCCACAGCTTCGTGCAGATCGTCTCGAGCAGGCGGCGATCGTGGCTGACGACGAGCAGCGTCGCCGGCGACTCCGTCATGAACGCCTCGATTGCCTCGCGAGCGGGAATGTCGAGGTGGTTCGTCGGCTCGTCGAGCAGGAGCAGGTTCGAGGGCATGATCCCGAGGAGCGCCAGCTCGAGCCGCGACCGCTCGCCACCCGACAGCGATCGGACCTCCTTGAACGCGTCGTCGCCGCGGAACAGGAACCGGGCGAGGTAGCCGCGCGCCTCGCCGGCCGTGATCGGAATCGCCTCGAGGAGCGCGTCGATGACCGTCGCCCCGGGGATGGCCGCGCCGCGGAGCTGCGCCAGGTAGCCGATCTGGATCGCATTGCCGAACGACAGCCGCCCGTCGATCGGCGGCAGGTCGCCCGCGATCGTCCGGAGGAGCGTCGTCTTGCCCGCTCCGTTCGGCCCCACGATCCCGATCCGGTCGCCGCGCTGGGCGGCGAGGAACGGGGCCCGGGCGACTCGCTTCGCTTCGGTCGCCGGCGAGCCGTCGGCCGTGACTGCGCCGCGCCCGGGCAGATAGCCCACCACGAGATCCTCGATCCGGACGACGACCTCGCCGGAGCGGGCCGGACCGCCGCCGGCGAGCGCGGAACCGGGCAGCCGCAGCTTTCGCGAGCTCTTCGGCGCCTCCACCCGCTCGGCCTGGAGGCGCTCGAGGCGCGCCTCGTGCTCGTGCATCTTGCTGAACTTGCGATGGGAGCGGTAGCGCTGGATGAGCTCCTTCTCGCGCTCGATCGAGCCTGCCTGGCCCTCGGCATCCTTGGCCGCCCGCGCGTCGCGCTCGAGGCGCTGCCGGTGATAGGCGCTGTAGTCACCGCGGAAGACCGTCAGGCGACGGTCCCGAAGCTCCCAGATCCGGGTCACGGTCGCGTCCAGGAATGCCCGGTCGTGCGACGCGACCAGCAGCGAGCCGCGACGCCGGCGGAGGTGCTCCTCGATCCACTCGAGGGCGGCGATGTCGAGATGGTTCGTCGGCTCGTCGAGCAGCAGGAGGTCGGGATCGGCGATCACGAGCCGGGCCAGGGCGGCGCGGGTCTGTTCCCCGCCCGACAGGGCCGTCGGCGGCTTTGCCCAGTCCGCCCGGCTGAACCCGAGGCCCGACAGCGCCTCGTCGACGCGCTGATCGAGGGTGTAGCCGCCGAGGATCTCGAACTCGTGCTGGAGGTGGGCGTAGGCAGGCTCCTCGACGCGGTGGTCGCGCTCGAAGTCGGCGAGCGTCTCGGCCATCCGGTCGAGGTGCGAGGCACCCTGGCGGACTGCCGCGCGGAGGTCCGGCGCGGCCATGAACTCGTCGTCGAAATGCGACTCCTGGGCAAGCAGTCCCAGCGTCAGCCCGCGTTTCCGATGGACCTCGCCGGCATCGGGTTCGTCGCGGCCGGCGGCCAGCCGCATCAGCGTCGTCTTGCCGGCGCCGTTCGGTCCGACGAGGCCGATCCGATCGCCAACAGCGATCGAGGCGGTGATCGCGTCGAGGATGACGAACGTCCCGACCTCGCGATGGACGCCGGTCAGCCGGAGAATTGACACGTCTAGCCGCTCGCCGAGGCGCGCGCGGCAGCACGCCGGGTGGCGGCGGCCTTGCGCGTCCGTTCGGCCCGCGTGAGCCCGACACTCCCCTCCCCGCCCGGGAGTTCGGTCCAGCGTCGGCCGTGCCGCTCGGGCGTGGTCGTCGACCGGAGAATCGTCCGGGCAGCCGCCCGGTCGGCGGCTGAGAGGCGCTGGCACCACGAGCAGAAGTGGGTCGCCCGGCCTCCGACGACGATCCGTCGGATCGGCCGACCACAGCGGAAGCACGGCTCGCCGGCTCGCTGGTAGACACGCAGGTGCTCTTGCATCTCGCCGTCGCCGTCGGGCGCCGTGTAGTCGTCGATGGACGAACCACGCCGGATGACGGCCTCGGCGAGGATTCGCCGGAGCTCCAGCCAGAGGCGGCGTTCGTCGGCGGGCCGCAGCGTCCCCGCGGTCCGGAGGGGATGCAGGCGGGCGGCCCAGAGCGCCTCGTCGGCGTAGATGTTGCCGACGCCGGCGATGAACGACTGGTCGAGGAGGAGCGGCTTGAGGCGGCCCTTCCGGCCGCGGATCAGGCGCCGAAACGCCGCCACGGTGAACGAGTCCGCGAGTGGCTCGGGGCCGGTCTGCGCGAAGGGATCGTCGTCCGCAGCGATGTACAGCCCCACCCGACCGAACTTGCGAATGTCGCGGAATCGGATCTCCCGGCCGTCCTCGAGCTCGAGCACGAGTCGGACGTAGGGATCGTCCGGCGCACCCTGGCGCACGACGAACAGCTGGCCGGTCATCTTGAGGTGGATCGTCAGGAAGGCGTCGCCGTCGAGCGATACGACGACCTGCTTGCCGCGTCGCGAGACGCCCTCGATCCGGCGGCCCGCGACGCCGGTCGCGAACTCCTCCGGGGTGCTGCCGCGGAGCGTTCGTGCCCAGTGCGTCGTCGCGTCGACGATCGTGGCGCCGGTGATGAGCGGGCGGAGGTCGCGGGCGACCGTCTCCACCTCGGGAAGCTCGGGCACTGGCCGAGGCCTACCCGGCCAGCGGGGCGATCGGCGCCTCGAGCGGCAGCTCGTCGGCCTCGGCGGCGATCTCGTCGGCCCGCGTGAGGGGCGTCATCGATTCCCAGTCGTCGCCGACCTTGACGTCGACGATGAGCGGCACCGACAGCGGCAACGCCCCCTCCATCGTCTCGCGGACGAGGGCGGCAAGCTCGTCGACCTCGTCGCGCGGGACCTCGAACAGCAGCTCGTCGTGGACCGAGAGGAGCAGCCTCGCCCGCATCCCGGCCGCGGCAAGGCGCTCGGCGACCCGGTTCATCGCGATCTTCTGGATGTCGGCGGCGGTCCCCTGGATCGGCATGTTGATCGCCATCCGCTCGCCGGCGCCGCGAAGGGCCGGGTTCGATGCCCGCAGCTCCGGGATCTGGCGCTTGCGCCCGAGGAGGGTCTCGACGAAGCCCTGGGCCTTCGCCTGCTCCTTGATCGCCATCATGTAGTAGCTGATGCCGGAGTACGCGGCGAAGTAGCTGTTGATGAACTCCTGGGCGTCCTTGCGCGGGATGTTCGCCCGCGACGCGAGCCCGAAGTCGCTCATGCCGTAGGCCAGGCCGAAGTTCACCATCTTGGCCATCGACCGCTCGCCGTGGGTGATCTCCTCGGGCGCCTTGTGGAGGACCCGGGCGGCCGTCTCGCGATGGATATCGGCTCCTCGCGCGAAGGCGTCCTTGAGGTGCTCGTCGCCCGACACATGGGCGAGGATCCGGAGCTCGATCTGGCTGTAGTCGGCGGCAAGGAGGGTCAGGTCCGGCGCCCCGGCGACGAACGCCCGGCGGATCCGGCGCCCGAGCGGCGTCCGGATCGGGATGTTCTGGAGGTTCGGGTCGGACGAGGACAGGCGGCCGGTGGAGGCGACGGCCTGGTGGAACGTCGTGTGGAGCCGGCCGTCGGCGGCGATGAGGTTCGGCAGGGCCTCGACGTACGTCGAGCGCAGCTTCGTGTAGATCCGCCACTCGAGCAGCTTGTCGATCATCGGGTGGGCGGGCCGGAGCTCCTCGAGGACCGACGCGTCGGTCGAGTAGCCGGTCTTCGTCCGCTTGCCCTTCGGCAGGTTCAGCTCGAAGAACAGGATCTGCTCGAGCTGCTTCGGGCTGCCGAGGTTGAACTCGTGGCCGACATCGACGTAGATCTCACCCTCGAGGCGCGAGATCTCCGCCCCGAACTCGCGATCGAGGACGGCCAGCGCCTCGAGGTCGACGGCAACGCCGACGGCCTCCATCCGCGCCAGGACCGGGATGAGCGGCAGCTCGACTTCCCTGAGGAGCCGGTCGAGCTTGACGTCCGCGAGTCGTCGCTCGAGCGGTTCGCGGACGGCGATCGCCGACAGCGCTTCGAGGCCCGGCCTGGGCCGTCGCCGGCAGGTCCGTGGTCGGGCGGCAGGATCTGGTCGAGGTTCTCGGCCACGACGTCGGCGATCGTCTGGCTCCGGAGCGCGGCGTTCAGGACATAGGCCGCGATCTGCGTGTCGAACGCGACGGGCGGCGGCGACGCCTTCCACTTCGTCCGCGAAGGAGGCGACGAGGACCTGCTTGACCTCGTGGCCGACGAGGGGGTCGCGAGCCGCTCGAGCAGGTGGCGCAGCGCGTCCGCGGCCACGGTGGCCGTCGGCCGCGACAACGCGTCCGTCCGCTCCGGCGACGGCCAGGGCCAGCGGCGTGCCGCGACGCGGCCGCGTGGTCGTCCGCGAGAAGCGCCACTCCGACGGCCGGCTGCGCCGCCAGCCAGGGTTCGAGGTCGCGATCCTTCGGTGCCGCGGACCTCGATCCGGCCGGGATCGAGGATGGCCGCCGCGAGCGCCGAGGGCAGATCGTCCGGAATCACCCTCCGGTCCGAATCTTCCCCGTTCCGCGATGCCTCATCTGCCCCGACCGGGCCCTGGCGGCCGCCGACGGCATTGAAGTCGAGCCGGAGCTGCAACTCGCCGCTCTCGGGCCGCACGCCGGAGCGGCCGGGACCCCAACCCTCGGGCCGGCCGGCGACGCGGGCCGCCGGGACGTAGCCGCTCTCGGCAACGGATCGAAGGCTCTCGGTTCGCTCCTCCGCCGACTCGCCGGCCATCGGTGGCAGACGCTCGATGAGGGTCCGGAACTCGTATTCGCGGAACAGGCGGACGACCGTGTCGCGGTCGTAGTCGCCGAGACGGGCCGCCTCCAGGTCGATCTGGATCGGCAGGTCCCGAACGATCGTCGAGAGGTCGCTTGCCGACGAAGACCTGCTCGCGGTACTCGCCGAGCTTGTCGCGGAGCTTCTCCGGCGTCACCTCGTCGAGGCGCTCGAAGAGGGCGTCGAGGGTCTCGAACTCGCGAATCAGCTTTGCCGCGGTCTTCTCGCCCACTCCCGGCACGCCCGGGATGTTGTCGGTTGGATCGCCCTTCAGCGCCTTGTAGTCGATCATCTGGTCCGGCCGAAGTCCGTACCGCTCGTCGATCTTGGCCACGTCGTACATGACGGTGTTCTCGACGCCGGATCGGGTGGTCATCAGGCGGACCCGCGGCGTGACGAGCTGGAGCATGTCGAGGTCGACGGTCACGATCGTGGTCTCGAGATCGTCCCGCGTGTCGAGCTGTTGGGTGATCGTCCCGATGACGTCATCGGCCTCGTAGCCGTGCATCTCGTAGACCGGGATGCGGAGTGCCTTGACGACCTCGCGGACCTTCGGGAACTGGTCGCGCAGGTCGTCCGGCATCTTCGTCCGGGTGGCCTTGTACTCCGCGTACTGCTCGTGCCGGAACGTCGGCCCGGGGAGGTCGAACGACACCGCGAGGTAGTCCGGCTGGAGGTCCTGGAGGCCGCGCAGGACGATGCTGGCGAAGCCGAACACGCCGTTGACGAGATCGCCCCGCGAGGTCGTCAGCGGTGGCAGTGCGAAGTAGCCGCGATAGACGAGCCCATAGCCGTCGAGCAGCATGAGGCGTTCGGTGGGCACGAGGAGAAGTGTAGCCGGGGACCGCCCGGAACCGGACCGCCCGGCGGGGTCAGCCGGTCGTGATCCTCCGGGCGACGCGACGGGCCATGAGGAGCGCGATGCCTGCGGCAAGGAGGATCGCCGACGCGACGAGGACGAGCGGGACGCCCGGCTCCTCGGCCGGTCACCTCGGCGGATCAGGTCGACGCCTTCGCGTCGTCGAGCCGGAGTCTCGCGCGTGGGTGCCGGTGGCACCTGGGCGACGCCGGTCGTGCCGCGGTCGCGTCGCCTCCGTCCGGACGGGCCCGGGGCTGGCGTCGGGGAGGACCGACGCCAGGGGAGCCAGACTGCCGGGGCTCGCAAACGGCCGCCAGCGCCGTCGACCGCGGGCGCAGCCGACGCGGCCGCGCCGGACGGGGCCGCCGCCGCAGCCGCGGGCGATGCCGCCGGCTCGCCGCCGGCATTGAACTCGTCAGGTCGACCGGAGGTCCTGCTGGTCGGCAGGAGCCGGCCGCCGACCCGCTCATCGCCGAGATTGACGGACCGCGAGGACGCTGACCATGCAGGCCGGCGAGGCCGAGCGTCGTGAGCCCAACGCCCGAGCTGGCCGCGTCATCGCGAGGCGGGGCGACGCAAAGGCGCCGATGAAACGGCGCCAGCCGGCCGGCCGCAGGCGGGCCGCCTGCTCGGGGTCAGCTGGAAGTCGCGCGGGCGAACGGCGGCTGGGAGGACCGCCGTCGCCCGCGCGATCGCGAGAAGGTCGTCGTGGAGGAGCGCGCAGTCGGCGCAGGTCGGCGATCTGGGATGCAGCGCGGTCGCGGTCGGCGGCGGTGAGGTCACCGGCGGCGAGCGAGACCACGAGAAGATGGTCGTGCTGAGCATGCTGCTCTGACATGGTTGGGCATGGTCGTCAGACGAGCTCCCTGCGCACGGAGGTTCCCTTCAGCCACGGAACAGGTCCATTCGGTCGACGAGGCGATCCCGGAGGGCGAGGCGGCCGCGGTGAATTCGGGACTTCACGGTACCGAGCGAGACGCCGGTCATCTCGGCGATCTCGGCGTAGTCGTAGCCCTCGACGTCGAACAGGACGATCGCCGTGCGCTGGTCGCCGGTGATCGAGGCGAGGGCGACGTTCAGCGCGTGTGACCGTTCCATCGTCAGGGCGGTGTGAACCGGATCCGCGTCCGCGGGCGCCGGTGGCTGCCAGCTCTCGTCCTCGAGCTCCGGGTAGGGCTGGACGGGACGGCGCTTCTTGCGCGCGCTGAGTGTCCATCGCGGCGTTGACCGCGATGCGGTTGAGCCACGACTTGACGCTGCCGCCGCGGAAGCTGCCGAGGTTCCGGAAGGCCGAGAAGAACGCCTCCTGGGTGACATCCGATGCCTGGTCGCGATCGGGCACCATCCGGACAACCAGAGCGAACAGCTGGTCCTGGTAGCACACGACGAGGTCGTTGAATGCATCGAGATCGCCCGCACGGGCACGCTCGAGCGAGGATGAGGTCTCGGCGCTGGACGGGGTCGTCGGCGACCGTGGTCGAGCGAAGGTCCTCCACGTTCAGGGGGCCCCTCCGGACGGCGATTCTGAGGCTGGGCGAGTCTAGCATCGGTCCGCGCGGAGACGTCATGGCCCAGGAGGCGGTTCCGCATGTCGTGCGTCGCGGCAACGGCAACTTCGCCGCGGCCCCTGGCGTCCCGCCGCCGCGAACAGGTTCTATCCTCCGCCCACCTTGGAGCGTCGACCAATGCGCCGAATTCCGACTCTGATCGTCGGCTCTTCTCGTCGCCGGCGGCTGCGCCGGCGCGGGATCGACCCCATCGCCGTCCGCCCCGACCACCGGATTCGCCCTCCGGGCGTGGATCAGTCAGGCGCTCCCACCGGTTGGAGCGTTCCGGACCGCCGGACCGCACCTGACGATCGACGAGGGGCAGGCTGATCGTCCACGGCCCCCAAATGGCGATCTATCCGGGCCCGCTCCTGCCGAACCTCCAGCAGCGCCCGTTGAGCCAGGCGGGGATCGACGCTCTCGTCGCCACCGCTCGGGCCGCCGGCCTGCTCGACGGACCGACGGATCTGACCGGTGGCCTCCCGCCGGGCGCCCAGACGGCCCACCTCCTGTTCGTCATCGACGGCGTCGAGCGAGAAGTCATCGGCGACCCGACCCGTCAGATCGTGTGCGTGACCACGCCATGTGACGGTGCACCGGGCACACCGGAAGGCTTCGGCCAGTTCTGGGCAAGAATCCAGGACCTCGGGTCGTGGCTCGGGACGGAGCTTGGCCCCGAGACGCCGTACATCGCCGACCGAGTCGCCGTTCTCCTGGTCGAGCCGGTGGAGGACGCGTCGCTTCCGCCGTCGTTCGCACCGTGGCCTCTCGACGGGCCGATGAATCAGTTCGGCGTTGACCTGGCCGGTGCGCGCTGCGGCGTCATCGAGGGCGACAGCCTCAAGGCCGCCCTGGCGGCGTTCGGTGCTGCGAACGAGCTGACTCGCTGGACCGATAACACGGACTCGGTGTTCGCCGCCGTCGTGCGGCCGCTCCTCCCAGGTGAGCCCGATCCCTGCAGCTGAGTCCCTCGGCGGCGTCCATTACGATTGCTAGCCGCGCCGAAGTGGCGGAATGGCAGACGCGACGGTCTCAAACACCGTTGAGTGCAAGCTCGTGTGGGTTCGAGTCCCACCTTCGGCACCAGAGTTAGTAGGAGGCGAAGTCGGAGGGACGGGTGCGCTTCCCGTTGGCAGTCCTCGTGGCGCTCGTGATCTCGAGCTGTCGAATGACGGCCGTGCCCTCCGGCGCACCCGTCCAGCCGACACCGACACCGTGCGTCGGCCTGCTGGCGTGCTCAGCGACGCCAGGCCCGATCCGCACACTCCCGCCAATCCCATCCGCGCTGCCGGGCCTGACTTCGGGCACTTCGGCCGAAACGTTCCGTGTCGCCGTCGGCGCGTGCCTCCGCTACGCGCCGGGCGGCTCGGCGCTGGCCGACGTCGTCGCACACGATCCCGACGCGATGCTCTGGCTCGGCGACAACATCTACGCGGACACCGACGACATGGCCGAGATGCGGGCGATCTACGACCAGCTCGCCGAGAACCCGCGCTTCCAGGCCCTCGCCGCCTCGACGGAAACGATGGCCGTCTGGGACGACCACGACATGGGCAGCAACAACGCCAACGCGACCTGGCCGCACCGCGACGCCGCGAAGGCTGAGTTCCTCCGGTTCTGGGGCGCCGCGCCGGACGATCCGCGCTGGGACCAGCCGGGTGTCTACTCGGCGCGAACGTTTGGGACCGCGGATCGGACCGTCCAGGTCATCTTGCTCGACAACCGTTACAACCTTGACCCGTGGGACTACGCCGGCGAGGACCCGGGCCGCCGGATTCTCGGCGATGAGCAATGGGCGTGGCTGCGCGAACGCCTCACCGAGCCGGCGACGGTCCGGATCATCGGCAGCGGTGTGCAAGTCGTCCAGGACTACGACATCGACCGGGAGTGGGAGGGCTGGGGCGACTCGCCGCTCGAGCGCGATCGACTCTTTGAGCTCATCCGCGAACTGCGCGTCCCGGGCGTGATCTTCGTGTCCGGTGACATGCACTTCGCGGAGCTCACGCGTCATCCCGACGATGCCGCCGCGCTTGGCTATCCGACGTACGACCTCACGCCATCGGGGCTCGACCAGGTCGAGACCGCCGCGGTCGGTGAGTGGGTCAATCCGAACCGCATCGGCGAGCTCTTGAACAGCTACCGGAAGCACGGGCTGGTCGAGATCGACTGGGGGCCGCCCGACCCCGAGATCCACCTCGAGATCTACGAGGGCCCGCGCCTCTTTCTGGACCATGTCGTCCGGCTGTCGGCGCTCAGGCCCGATGCCGCAACGGGCGGCGGTTGAACGACCGTACCGTTGACGACGCCAGCCGCGTGGGCTATCACTCAGCCATGGCTTCCGAACTCGCCTGCGTCGCGTGCATGGTCGACCCGACGACCACGAGCATGGTCGTGCCGATGGCCCAGGCGACGCTCATCGCCGTGCCGTTCTTCTTCCGGAGCCGGATCGCCGGGGCGATCCGCCGAGCAGCCCGGCGGGGCGTCGATCCCGCGCTCGCGGCCGAGACCGAGGAAGGCTGCGATACTCCGGCCGATGACCGAGCGGACGGACCTCAGCCTCCAGGAGCGCTACGCCCCTGAGGGTCGTTGCTTCGGCTGCGGTCCGGCGAACGCGAAGGGCCTGCGAATCCGGAGCTTTCCATCAGAACAGGACGGCGACGAGGTCGTTGCCGACTGGATCCCGTCCCCCCACCACGAGGCATTCGACGGCATCCTGAACGGCGGAATCATCGGCTCGCTGCTGGACTGTCACTCGAACTGGACTGCGACCAATCACCTGATGCGCCTCCGCGGCGCCGACCGGCCGCCGACCACGGTCACGCTCGAATACGCGGTCCGGATGCGGCGGCCGACCCCCTCGAACGGCCCGATTCATCTCGCCGCGCGCGTCGTCGAGTCCGACAACGACAGGGCAACGGTGGAGGCCACGCTCGCGGCGGGCGGCGAAGTCACCGCCACGTGCCGCGGCACGTTCGTCGCCGTGAAACCGGGCCATCCCGCCTACGATCGCTGGTAAGGAGACCTCTTCAATGTTCCGCCGCTTCCTCGGCCTCGACCGCAATGCAAAGCCGGATTCGCGTCTGCCCGTCGGCGAGGAGGCCGATCCGGTCGCGGGCTCGGCTGCGGAAACGGCGACTGCCCGCCGGATCGTCGCCCGCCTCAACGCGCTGCCGCCCGAGGAGGCGCGGTTTCTCGCCTGCTTCGCCTACGTCATGAGCCGGGCAGCCGCCGCCGACTTCCACATCAGCGACGAGGAGACGGCGCTGATGGAGCAGTTCGCGATCCAGTTCGGCGGCCTCGACAGCGCCCAGGCGGTCCTCGTCGTCCAGATGGCGAAGATCCAGGCCCACGTCCACGGCGCCACCGAGGACTTCGTCGTCACCCGCGAGTTCCGGGACATCTCGACGCTGGAGCAGCGGGTCGCGCTCCTGCGCTGCTGCTTCGCGATCGGGGCCGAGGACGGGACGATCACGGCCGACGAGGCCGCCACCGTGAACGAGATCGCGCGGGAGCTCGACGTCGAGCGGGACGTGGTCAACGCCGTCCGGGCGGAGTTCCACGAGCAGCTGTCCGCGGTCCAGGCGCTCCGCCGGGCGAGCGGCGCGTAGCCCCTAGCGAGTGGCGCCTAGCCGCCGCCGAGCGTGAGCTCGACGATCCCGTCGCCGAGCCGGCGGTGGACCTCCGCGAGCAGCTCCGAGTCGTAGGCGACGCCGCGGCGGAGCTCCATCGGCAGCGAGGTCGCCCCGGTCTGGGCCGGAACGTGGAGGACGACTCGGGTCGATCCCGGCCGTTCGACGAGCAGGCCCTTGAACGCCTCCATGGCTCCGACGACACGATCCGTGCCCGCGCCACCGGCAAACCGGACGTGGAGGATCGCTCCGGGCGCCGCGTCGACGGGCGCGCGTGCCGGCGTCGGCCGCGCCGGCGGCACGATCCCGGGCTTCGTCGGGTAGCGCGGGCTCGACGTCGCGATCCGGCGAAAGCCGCTCCACATCGGGCGGCTCGTGGTAGGTCGGGATCGGCTCGGCGGGCGCGACGGCCGGCAGGGCCTCGGTTCCAGCGGCAGGTGGCTCTGGCCGTGCGGGCGTCCGGCCCGGAGCGGCGAGACATACGGGATCTCGGCGGCCGAGCCGCCGGACAACCGCACCACCGCCCGCTGCGGCTTCACCCGCAGCGACACCAGCGGGCGACCGGCGCAGTCCGACCGCGGACCATGGCCGTTCCCGTTCGCCGTAGCCGTTGCCGTCGCCCGATACCCGCCCCGGCCCGACTGGCACCGGCGTCTGGCGCCGCGACCTGCCCCGATCGCCGGCCGCGACCTCGCGGGCGAACGCCTCGGGTCCGCGGGCGACAGCGCGCCGTCCCAGTCGGTCACGAGGTCGGCCAGCAGCGAGACCTCTTCGCCGCGGTGATCGACCCGGCCGGCGACGAGGAGGATCGCGCCGTCCGCCCAGATCGCCGCCGTCTCCTCGAAGAGCTTCGGGAAGACGACGACCTCGAGCGAGCCCTGGAGGTCCTCGAGCGTGGCGACGCCCATCGTCGCGTTGGCGCGGGTGATCACCCGCCGGAACCCGGTCACGATGCCGGCGACGACGATCCGCTGGCCGTCGAGCGACTCGTCCTTCAGGTCGCCGCTGTAGGCCGTCACGAACTGCGCCGACCTGTTCCGCGACCTCGCCCATCGGGTGCTCGGACAGGTAGAGGCCAAGGAGCTCCTTCTCCTTCCGCAGCCGCTCGCGCCGCGGCGCCTCGGTCTTCGACGGGAGGGCTTCTCGGCCGGCGCCTCCGCGAACATCAGGTCGAACGCCGACAGCTGGCCGCGTCGCCTGCTGCTGCTGGACCGACTGTGCCGACGGCAGGATCGTCGGCAGGGCCTCGATGATCTGGACCGGATGGCCGAACTTGGAGAGCGCGCCGACCCAGGCGAGCGCCTCGATGACCCGGCGAGTTGACGAGGCGAAGGTCGACCCGCTCGCAGAAGTCCCGAAGCGACCGGAACTCGCCGCCCTCGGCGCGGGCCGCGATGATCGACTCGATCGCGCCCTGGCCGACGTTCTTCACGGCGAGCAGTCCGAAGCGGATCGCCTGGCCCTCGACGGTGAACTCGACGCCGGAGCTGTGGACGTCCGGCGGCAGGACCTCGATCCCCATCCGGCGGCATTCGGCGATCGCCGCGGCGACCTTCTCCTCGTTCGAACGGAACGCGGTCAGGACGCTGGTCATGTACTCGACCGTGTAGTTCGCCTTGAGGTACGCCGTCTGGTAGGCGATCAGGCCGTAGCAGGTCGCGTGGGCCTTGTTGAACCCGTAGCGCTCGAACGGCTGGAACGCCGCGAAGACCTGGTCGATGACCTGCGGCGCGACGCCCCGCTCGGCGGCCTGGGCGACGAACCTCTCGCGCTGCGCCCGGAGCACCGACGACTTCTTCTTCCGGATCGCGTAGCCGAGGGTGTCCGCCTCCGGGCCGGTGAAGCCGCCGAGCGCGATCGCGGCGGCCATGATGTCTTCCTGGTAGACGAAGATCCCGTACGTCTTCTTCAGATACGGCTCGAGCAAGGGATGGAGGTACGTCACCTTCTCCTGGCCGTGCTTGCGCCGGATGTAGGCCGGGATGTTCTCCATCGGGCCCGGTCGGTAGAGGGCGACCATCGCCGCCAGGTCGAGGACGGAGGTCGGGCGGAGGTCGCGGATGTAGCGGCGCATCCCCGCCGACTCCAGCTGGAAGATGCCGGTCGTCTCGCCCGAGGCGAGGAGCTCGAAGGTCCGCGCGTCGTCGAGGGGGATCGTGTCGAGGTCGATCTCGATCTCCCGCTCCTGGCGGACGAGGTCGACGGCCTGGCGGAGGATCGTCAGGTTCGACAGGCCGAGGAAGTCGAACTTGAGGAGCCCGAGCGCCTCGATCCCGTGCATCTCGTACTGGGTCATGAGCGCGTCGGAGTTCGTCGCCTTCTGGAGCGGCATGAGCTCGGTGAGCGGCTCGTCGCTGATGACGACCCCGGCGGCGTGGGTCGACGCGTTGCGGGCGACGCCCTCGAGCTGGCGGGCGAAATCCGTGATCCGCTTGACCGCCGGGTCGCCCTCGACCATGCCGCGCAGCTCCGGGGAGGTCTCGATCGCCTCGTCGAGCCTGATCCCGAGCTGGTTCGGGACGGCCTTCGCGATCCGGTCGACCTCGCCGTAGCTGTGGCCGAGGACGCGCCCGACGTCGCGGATCGCCGCCCGGGCGAGCATCGTGCCGAACGTGATGATCTGGGCGACGTGGTCGGCGCCGTACTTGCGGGTGACGTAGGCGATCACCTCGTCTCGCCGGCCGTCCTCGAAGTCGACGTCGATGTCGGGCATCGTCACCCGGTCGGGGTTGAGGAAGCGCTCGAAGGGCAGCTCGTAGGCGATCGGGTCGACCGGCGTGATTCCGAGGGTGTAGGTCACGATCGAGCCCGGCGCGCTGCCCCGGCACGTGGTCTGGATCCGCTGCTCGCGGGCGAACCGGATGAAGTCCGCGACGATGAGGAAGTAGCCGGCGTAGCCCATCGAGAGGATCACGCCGAGCTCGTAGTCGAGCCGGGCCTGGAGCTCCGGGGTCACCGTGCCGTACCGCCGTTCGAGGCCGCGCTCGCATTCCTTGCGGAGCCAGCTCTCAGGAGTCTCGCCGTCGGGCACCGGGAAGTTCGGGATCCGGAGGTTTCCGAGCGGCAGCTTGAGGTCGGTCATCTCGGAGATCAGGCGGGTGTTGCGGATGGCGTCGGGCTGATCGGGGAAGAGGGCGGCCATCTGGGCGGCCGACTTCAGCCAGAAGTCGCGCGTCTCGAACTTCATCCGGTTGGGCGTGTCGATGTTGTTGCCGGTCCCGACGCAGAGCAGGACGTCGTGGGCGTCGGCCTGGACCTCGTGGACGTAGTGGAGGTCGTTCGTCACGACGAGCGGCAGGCCCGTCTCCGGGGCGAGCCGGAGGAGCTTCTCGTTGAGCGCCTTCTGCTCGGCCATGCCGTGGTCCTGGAGCTCGAGGAAGAAGTTGCCCGGACCGAGGATCTCGCCGTACTGGCCGGCGACGTTGCGAGCGAGGTCCCAGTCGTCCACTTCGAGGGCTCGCGCGACCTCCCCGCCGAGGCAGGCGCTCAGCCCGACGAGTCCCTCGCTGTACCGGGCGAGATGCTCGCGATCGATCCGCGGCCGGTAGTAGTAGCCGTCGACATGGGCGTCGGTGACGAGCCGGCAGAGGTTGCGGTAGCCGACGTCGTCCTTCGCCAGGAGGATCAGGTGGTAGGGCTGGGCGTCGGCCTTGCCCTCCTTCTCGGTCATCGACCGGCGGGCGACGTACGTCTCGACGCCGATGATCGGCTTGATGCCCTTGTTGACGCAGGCCTGGTAGAAGCCGACCGCGCCGTAGAGCGCGCCGTGATCGGTGATGGCGAGGCTGTCGAAGCCCTGCTGGGCCGCCGAATCGACGAGGTCCGTGATCCGCCCGAGGCCGTCGAGGAGGCTGAACTCGGAGTGGACGTGGAGGTGAGTGAAGTCGTTCGGGGCGAGGGTCACGGGGTCCAATGGTAGCCGGGGACGGGCAGCGCGACAGTGGCGCATCCGCGCCACGATGTCTGGAAAAAGGTCGCGCATTTGCTTGCATCAGGTGGTGCGTGCGCGCACGGTCGATCGTGATCCATGGGAGGCGTTGACGCGCGGTCGCCCTGCCTGGTCGTCTGGACCGTGCCGAGCCAGTGACGAAACCGACCCGTGATCGCATGGAGGGATCACCAATGCGTGCGATCCGAAGGGTTGCTGCGGTTGCAGCGACTGTCCTGGCCCTCACGGTCCTGGTCCCATCGGCCTCGGCGGCCTCGCCGAAGGACTTCCATCTGGACAAGACTTGCGGGCCTGATTCGTCTGAGCCCCTCGGGTTCGTCTGCACTATCCAGCACGCTGACTTCAAGTGGTTCCCGGCCGGTACCAAGGTCCACTACACGAGCCAGAACCAGGCTGGGGACGTGGTGCAGGCCACGATCACGATCAAGAATGGCAGCACGGATGGTGTCTGCGTCTGGAGCAGCCCCGTTAACGCGATCTGCACCTTCAGCCCCGGAACCGGACGATTGGCCGAGTTCCATCTTGTCGTTGTCGTATACCGCGAATGCCGACGTGTCCATCTGGTATTGGGACGGGACGTACTGGTTCGGTGGCGGCGACTGATCGAGAACGGGAGTCACGAGCTGATGGCCAACCTGACTCCGTAAGGACCCCGTCGCCGGGGTCGTCCGGCCCCGGCGACAACCGCGCGTGGACGATGGCCGCCGTCTGGCCCATGATCGAGGGCCAATGGACAGTCCCGAGCTCCTCTCCGACGGTCAGGTCGACTTCGACGCCGTGATCGACGGCGCGCTCGAGGAGTTGCCGCCGATCTTCGCCGAGCGGCTCGGTTCCGTGGCGATCGTGGTCGATGAGGAACCGACGCCGGCTCAGTTGGCCTCCGTCGGGGCGCGCGGCTTGTTCGGGATTTACGAGGGCATTCCTCGAACTCGCTGGGGCGTCGACAACGCGGCTGTCGCAAGCAAGATCACGCTGTTCCGCGGGCCGCTGACGCGGGCCTACGGCGATCCTGCCCGACTGACGGCCGCGATCCGCGACACGCTCCACCACGAGATCGCCCATCACTTCGGGATCGACGACGCCCGGCTGCGGGAGCTCCGCCGGGGCTGAGGACACGAGGCTCCCCCCGGAGTCCTCCGGACGGCTACGCTTCGAGCAAGCGGCCGCACCTGCGGGCCGAAGGAGGGAAACGTCTCATGCAAGTCCTCAGCGCCCTGCTGTCGTTGGGGGGCTTCGCGCTCCTCATCCTGGGCATCGCCGCCGTCGTTCTCAATCGGACCGGGGCGCTCGGGCGGCCGAACCAGCCGCGGACGCTGCCGGGCACGCTCCTCGTCGTCGTCGCCGTCGTGGCGCTCGTCCTGGGCGCCGCTCTTGGCGCGTTCATCCAGATTCCCGCCGGATACGTCGGCGTCGTGCGTTCGTTCGGGGCCGTGACCGGCGCGACGCTCGACCCGGGACTCCACTTCATCGCCCCGATCGTCAACTCGGTCGACCTCGTCGACACCCGCGTCAAGGCGATCCGCTTCGAGGGCTACACGGCGGCCACCAAGGAGCAGCAGGATCTCTTCCTCGACGCGACGCTCAACTACCACGTCGACCCCCGCCAGGCGCCGCGGATCATCCAGGAGCTCGGGCTCGACTTCGAGGACACGATCATCAAGCCGCGCTTCCTCGACATCCCGAAGTCGGTCACCGACGACTATCCGACCGCGATCGTCCTCAACAGCCGCGACGAGATCCGTCAGAAGGCGACCGACCTGCTGCGGGCCCAGCTGGAGCCGCGCGGCCTCATCGTCGACACGATCAACTTCGAGAACTTCAGCTACTCCCCCGCGTACAACCAGGCGATCGAGGACAAGCAGGTCGCCCAGCAGCAGGTCGAGACGGAGCGCCAGAAGCTCGCCCAGCAGGAGATCATCGCCCAGCAGCGGGTGGCGACGGCGCGGGGCGAGGCGGAGGCACAGATCGAGCGGGCACGGGGCGAGGCGGAGTCGAACAGGCTCGTCGCTGCGTCGCTGACCGCGGCGATCCTCCAGAACCGCTACATCGAGAAGCTCTCCGAGCCAGATCCAGGTCATGCTCGTGCCGTCCGACGGCGGGGGCTTGATCCTCGACCTCGGCAGCATCCTGCCCCAGCCACCCACCCCGGCGCCTTGACCAACGACCGGGCGGCCAACCGGCCGCTGCCGAACCCGATCCTGCGCAGCGAGCGCGTCTACCTCCGCGCGCTCGAGCCGTCCGACGCCGAGCACGTCCACCGCTGGTACGAGCACGCGGACACCGCGCGGCTGATGGGCGAGATGCCCCGCAGCCTCGCCCGCCGCCGGGCCGACGCGGAGGCCGCGGCCGGGGAGGCCGGGCGCGACTGGTTCGCGTTCGTCATCTGCCTGATCGACGACGACCAGCCGATCGGGCGGGCCGACATCTTCGAGATCGACCGCATCAACGGCTCCGCGGGTTTCGGGCTTGCGATCGGCGAGCACGATCTCCGCGGCGGCGGCCTCGGAACGGAAGCGGTCAACGTCATCGTCGACTTCTGCTTCGGCCAGCTCCGGCTCGAGCGGGTCTGGCTGGTGACGGATTCGGTCAACCAGCGGGCCCAGCACGTGTACACGAAGGCGGGCTTCGTCCACGAGGGCCGCCTGCGGCGGGCGTTCTACCAGGATGGCATCTTCCAGGACGACATCCGGATGGCGATGCTGCGCTCGGAGTGGGCGGCGCTCGTCGAGGAAGCGGAGCTGGGACTTCACAGAGCGGTAGGGCGCGTCGCACGCGGCCCGCAGCCCGCTCAGCGGCGCAGCAGCTCGAACACGACCGGCGCGATCCGATCGACCCAGAGCGCGTACTGGGCGCCCGACGGGTGGAGCCCGTCGTCGGCGACGAGCGATCGGTCCGTCGCCGCCCGAAGCGACAGGTCGTGGATGTCGACGAAGGCGATCCCTCGCGCCGCCGAGAGGTCCCGCAGGATCTCGTTGTTGCGCCGGATCGCGGCGGCCTGGAGCGCGGGGTCGCCGTACGCCGCGCCCTGCGGCGTGACGGTGTAGTCGGGCGTCGCGACGGTGAGGATCCGGTCCGCCGCGAGCCGTGCGAGGAGCTCATCGAGGATCTGGGCGGCGTTCTGCGTGTAGGTCGCCTCCGGCACGCCCTGGACCACGTCATTCACGCCGATGAGGAGCGTCGCGAACTCCGGCCGCAGCGCGCCCAGCTCCGGCAGCTCGGCCTCGATCACGTCGCGCGAGGTATACCCATTCACGCCGAGGTTCGCGACGAGATCGAGAGCCGGTCCGTCCGCACCGAGCCGGGCGACGAGCTGGTCCGGCCAGCGCTCCTCGGCGTCCCGGGTCGCCGTCCCGATCGTGTACGAGTCGCCGAGCGCGACGTAGCGAAGGCCTCACCGCGCCGCGGCAACGAAGTCGAGGACGAGCCGCTCGAACTCGCGGGGCCGTTCGAGGGTCAGCATGTGGGCGACGTCTGGGACGCTCACGAAGCCGGCGCCCGGGATCTCGGTCGCGAGCCGGCTCGCCGCCTCTCGCGTCGCGGCCTGATCGGCCTCGCCGACGACGATCAACGTTGGGCAGGTGATCTCGGCGAGGCGCGCGTGGGCGGGCGGCTCGAGCTCCGACTCCGGCGCCCCATCGCCGTCCCACTCGGGCAGTTCGAAGGCGTCACGCTGCATCGCGCCGACGAACGCCCGGATCGCCGGATCGACCGCGTCCGCCGTCCGCGACGGCCCGTCGACCCAGGCCCGGAGGTTGACCTCGACGGCCGCGTCGAGATCGCCGCGATCGAGCGCCTCGACCTCGTCGTGCCAGAACGCACGAAGATCGTCCGTCGCACCGCCGTACAGCGCCCCGCCTGGCGCCGCCAGGACGAGCGAGGCGACCGCCTGCGGCTGGGCGAGCGCCGCCTCGACCGCGATCCCGGCCCCAACGGACGTCCCGACGACGTGGGCCCGACCGATCCCGAGCTCCGCGAGCAGCCCGAGCAGGTCGGCATGCTGGGACCACGGCCCGCTCGGCGGCAGGCTCTCACCGTAGCCGCGCAGGTCGTAGCGGACGACGCGGTGAGCTTTGGCGAAGGCCGGCCACTGGGGATCCCACATCCGCCGATCGGCGACGCCGGCGTGAACGAGGACGAGCGGCTCCCCGGTACCAGCGATCTCGAACGCGAGGCCGGTCGCCGTCCGGCCGCTCACGGCTGAATCCAACATCGCGCCAGTATGCACAGTGATCGCGGAAAGCCCTATCCTTCAGCGGGCGCTTCGGCCATGGACCCGGGAAACGGACCTACAAGGGGTTGACCCTTGCCCGGCCGCTCCCCCGTCGGTACGATGCGCGCCAATGGTCGCCCCGCGGGGCGAGCGTTCATCGAGACCGCGCCGGACCTCGTGTCAAGCATTCGGCCGACGCGGACTGATCTCGACTGGAGGAGGACACATGCGCAACCGTTCCATTGGCCTGACGCTGTTCAGCGGTCTGGCCATCCTCGTCGCCGCTTGCGGCGCGCGGGGCAACACCGAGCCCGTCGGCCTCGGCGCGCCGCCGGCGTCCGCCGCCGGCCTCGACCGAGCCGTCGAGCGAGGCATCGACACCGCCGTCGGCCGCAGCGCTCACGCCGATCAAGGTCGGCGTCGTCACCGACGTCGGCCAGCTCGAGGACAAGTCGTTCAACCAGTCCTCGAATGAGGGCGCCGAGGCTGCCGCTCTCGAGTCCGGCGGCGAGCACGAGGTCATCGTGACCCAGGCGATCTCGGACTATGCCGGCGAATATCCAGACCCTGATCGATGCCGACTTCGACGTGATCGTCACCGTCGGCTTCCTCATCGGAACCGACACCGCCAAGGCCGCCAAGGCGAACCCCGACATCAAGTTCGTCGGAGTCGACCAGGGCGTCTGCGTCGACGCAAACGGCGATCCGGATCCGACCTTCGCGTGCGCCGGCGACGCCGCCACGCTGCTGCCGAACTACCAGGGCATCGTCTTCGCCGAGGCCCAGCCGGGCTATCTCGCCGGCATCGTCGCGGCCAGCCTCTCCAAGTCGGGCACGATCGCCGCCGTCGGCGGCACCAACGTCCCGGCCGTCGTGAACTACTGGCGCGGCTATGAGAACGGCGCCAAGTCGGTCAAGTCGGACATCAAGGTCCTCTACCAGGAGACCGATCCGAACCCGGCAGTCGGGTTCAACGATCCGGCCAAGGGCAAGACCATCGCCGGCACGTTCATCAGCGGTGGCGCCGACGTGATCTTCCAGATCGCCGGCCTGACCGGACAGGGCGCCCTCGAGGCGGTCTGCGCGGAGGACGGCATCTGGGGCATCGGCGTCGACGTCGACCAGGCCGTCAGCCTTCCGAACCTCTCCAAGTGCATCGTCACGAGCGCCGAGAAGAAGCTGGTCGACACGGTCAAGGCCGTCGTCCTCAGCGTCGCCTCGGATACGTTCAAGGCGGGCACCGTGGCGTACAACGCGGCGTCGGATCCGCCGGCCATCGGCCTGTCGGGCTATCACGACAACGCGGCGCTGATCACGCCGGAGATCCAGGCGTTGATCGATACGGCCACTCGATGGCTTCGTGGACGGCTCGCTCGATCCGTGCGCGCCGGTCAAGTGCACCGTGGCGGGTACCTGACCCGACCTCGACGCTTCGCAACAGTCCGACCGAGGAGTGGTGGCAACACCGCTCCTCGGTTGATTCCTGCCCCTATGATGTCGCCAACCCGCGCGAACCCCGTCAACGCGAACGCCGTCAACTGATCGCGATCCGCCCGAGGCCGCCGTGACCGAGTCCGTGACCGAGTCCGTGACCGCCCCCGCGCTCGAGATGCGTGGGATCACGAAGTCCTATCCGGGCGTCGTCGCGAACAACGGGATCGACCTGCAGGTCCGGCCGGGCGAGATCCACGCCCTGCTCGGCGAGAACGGCGCGGGCAAGTCGACCCTGATGAACATCCTCTACGGGTTGGCGACGCCGGACAGCGGCGAGATCCTCCTCGACGGGACGCCCGTCGAGATCAAGGGGCCGTCTGATGCCATCGCCCGCGGGCATCAGCATGGTCCACCAGCACTTCATGCTGGTCCCGGTGCTGAGCGTCGCCGAGAACATCCTCCTCGGCGCCGAGACGATGGCCAATCCGATCTTCCTCGACCGCGACGGAGGCGCACCGCCGGATCGTCGAGCTCGGCACGCGGTTCGGCTTCGAGATCGACCCCGATGTCAAGGTCGGCTCGCTGTCGGTCGGCTGGCAGCAGCGGGTCGAGATCCTCAAGGCCCTCTATCGCGAGGCCCGGATCCTCGTCCTCGACGAGCCGACGGCCGTCCTCACGCCCCAGGAGACGAAGGAGATCTTCGCCGTCCTCCGTCGCCTCGCCGACGAGGGTCACAGCATCATCTTCATCAGCCACAAGCTGTACGAGGTGCTCGAGATCGCCGATCGGATCACCGTCATCCGGCGCGGCAAGGTCGTCGGGTCGCGGATCCCGGCCGAAACGGACGAGGACGACCTGGCCGCGCTGATGGTCGGGCGCGAACGTCCAGCTCGTCGTCGACCGCGGCGAGTCGCACCCGGGCGAGCCGGCGCTCGTCGGTCGTCGGACCTGCGCGTCGCCGACGACCGCGGCCACGAGGCGGTCAAAGGGCGTGAGCTTCGAAGTCCGAGCGGGCGAGATCCTCGGGCGTCGCCGGCGTGGCGGGCAACGGCCAGGAGGAGCTCGTCGAGGCGCTCACGGGCCTCCGCAAGCCGACGAGCGGGGCCGTCACGCTCGGCGGCCAGCGACGTCACCGGCAGCGGCCCGCGCGAGCTCCAGCGACGCGGGCATGTCGTTCGTCCCGGGCGACCGCCACCGCTTCGGGCTCGTCCTGACGTTCCCGCTCGCGGACAACCTCGTCCTGACCCAGTACGACGAGGCGCCGTATCGTTCGCGGGTTCGTCCGGAACGACGACGGCGATCGCAGGCTGGGCGAAGCGGGCGATCGCGGAATACGACATCCGCACGCCGTCGGCGACGCGTCACGCGCCGGACGCTGTCCGGCGGCAATCAGCAGAAGGCGATCGTCGCCCGGGAGTTCAGCCGCGAGCCTCGACGCGCTGGTGCTCGACCAGCCGACCCGCGGCCTCGACGTCGGCAGCATCGAGTTCATCCACCGCCAGGTCGATCGCGAAGCGCGACGAGGGAGCGGCGATCCTGCTCGTCTCGGCCGAGCTCGACGAGGTGCTCGAGCTGTCCGACCGGATCGCCGTGATGTATCGCGGCGAGATCGTCGCCCTCGTCGACGGCCCGACCGCCGAGCGCGAGGAGATCGGGCTGCTGATGGCCGCCGGTCGCCGGCGATCCCGCCGTCGAGACGGCGGCCGGCGCCGGCGCAGGCGATCGGCGGTGCCCGGCCTGATGCGCTTCCTCCGTCGGGCGTGGGCGCTGGCCGCGGTTCCGACCGTCTCGATCCTTCTCGCGCTCCTCCTCGGCTCGCTGCTGATCATCGCCTCGAGCCTGGCCACCGAGGGGTCGCTCAACCTGCTCCTGCCGCTCGTCGCGTACGAGAGCCTGCTCCAGGGCGCGACCGGCCTGTCGTTCATCGACGTCACGGCGGCGCGATCTCGTTCGCCTTTTCCATCAACCCGGAGCAGGCGGTCGGGCGCTGACGAACACCCTGGCCGCGGCGGCCCGCTGATCCTGACCGGCCTCGCGGTCGGCGTCGGCTTCAAGGCCGGGCTGTTCAACATCGGCGGCACGGGCCAGGTCCTCGTCGGCGGCTTCGTGGCCGGCCTCGTCGGCGCGCATGGTCGCCCAGCAGCCGGCGCCCGTCGCGGTGACGGTCGCGATCCTCGCCGGCGCTGCTTGGCGGCGCGGTCTACGGCTTCATCCCCGGCGTCCTCAAGGCGTTCACCGGCGCCCACGAGGTCGTCTCGACGATCATGCTCAACTCGCATCGCCGCGTTCGTGATCGTCGGCCTGGTCAACGACGTCTTCAAGATCGCCGGGCCCTCGTTCGCCCGGACCGCCGACGTCGGCAACGCGGCGCTGCCGATCCTGTTCGGTCGGAACGGCAACCTCGGCATCTTCATCGCGCTCGCCCTCGTCGCCGATCGATCTACGTCCTGCTCTACCGGACGACGCTCGGCTTCGAGATCCGGACCGTCGGGCGCCAACCCGAGCGCCGCCCGCTACGCCGGGATGAGCCCGCGCCGGCTGATCGTCCTGACGATGACGCCTGTGCGGGCTGTTCGCCGGCCTGGCCGGGGCGTTCGAGATCCTCGGCCTCGGCTACTACCCGGCGGTCTTCGGGACGACGATCGGCTTCGACGGGATCACGGTCGCCCTGCTCGGGCGGGCCCACCCGGTCGGCATCCTGCTCGCGGCGCTCCTCCTCGGCGGCGATGCGCGCCGGCGCGCCGCTGATGCAGATCACGGCCAAGATCCCGATCGAGATCATCGACGTCATCCAGGGCCTGATCCTGCTCTTCCTCGCGGCCGAGGTCGTCGTCCGGCGCCTGTTCCGCGATCCGCGCCGCACGGGTCGGCGCCGGCGAGCTCGAGACGGTCATCGCGCATCGTACGGCGGCAGGCGGCGCGTCTGATGGACGTCCTGTTCGACCTCCCGGTCCTCGGCTTCGTCTTCCAGTTCCTCGGCTACCTCGTCGATGCGATCGTCACCACGAACCTGCCCGCTCAGACGCTCGCAGCTGGCCACGCCGATCGCGCTGGGCGCGCTCTGCGGGGTCATGAACGAGCGGAGCGGCATCGTGAACATCGGCATCGAGGGGATGATGCTGACGGCGGCGTTCGTCGGGTTCATGGCCGCGGTGGTCGTCCACGAGGCGATGCCGGACGCGACGCCGGGCGCGTTCTTCGGGGCCACGCCTGCCCTGCTCATCGGCGTCCTGGCGGCGGTCGTGGCCGGCATGCTCGTCTCGCCGCTCCACGCCTGGCTGTCGATCAGCGTCCGGGCCGACCAGATCATCAGCGGCACGTCATCAACATCACCGCGCTCGGCCTGACCGGCTACCTGAACCGGCTGATCAGGCCGCAGCCGGCAGCGCCGGGCACGTTCGACACGTTCGAGCCTCCCGAGCGAGCTCGTCGACCTGCCGCTCGTCGGCTGGATCTTCCAGATGTTCCTGTCAGTCAGGGCCCGATCACGATGTCGGTCATCGTCTTCGTCATCGTCCTCCAGATCCTGCTGTTCCGGTCGCGCTGGGGACTGCGGACGCGGGCCGTCGGCGAGCACCCACGGGCGGCCGACACGGTCGGCATCGACGTCATCCGGCTCCGCTACCGCAACGTGATCCTCGGCGGCGTCTTCGCCGGGCTGGCCGGCGCCTGGCTGACGCTCGAGTTCAACGCGTCGTTCCAGAACGGGATGACGGCGAACCGCGGCTTCATCGCGCTGGCGGCGGTGATCTTCGGCCGCTGGACGCCGATCGGGGCGTTCGGCGGCGCGCTGCTGTTCATGTTCTCCGAGGCGCTCGGGATCGCGATCCGGTCGAACCCGCCGCCCGGCGACCTCGGCGTCTTCCTGTCCGGCATCCAGGCCGAGCTACCCGAGCATCTACAACAACTTCTTCGGCGCGCTGCCGTACCTGCTGACGCTCGATCGTCCTGGCCGGCGTCGTCGGTCGGAGCATCGCCGCCGGCGGCGGTCGGCCGGCCGTACGTCAAGGAAGGCGCGACCTGACCGACGACCGGCGACCGGACCGCGCGAGCGCGAGGACAGGGCGCCGGACGATCGCCTACCTGGATCTCGCAGGAGAACCGCGGGCCGGTCGCGGTCGCCGACGACGACGAGATCGAGCGGATCCTGCGGGCGCGCGGCGGATCGCGGTCGTCGGCGCGTCGTCGAACCAGGGCGGCCGTCGTTCGGCGTCTTCCGCTACCTCGTCGACCAGGGCTTCGAGTGCGTGCCGGTCAACCCGAACGAGCGCAGCGTCCTGGGGGTTCCGGCGTTCCGCGACGCTGCCGAGGCCGTCGCCGAGACCGGGCCGTTCGACATCGTCGACGTGTTCCGCCGACTCGGAGCTGCGTCGTGCCGCACGCCGAGGAGGCCGTCGCCGTCGGGGCGCGGTGCCTGTGGCTGCAGCTCGGCGTCGTGAACTGGGAGGCGGCCCGGATCGCGTCGGCGGCGGGGCTGGCGGTCGTGATGGATCGCTGCACGGCGATCGAGTGGCGGCGGATCGCCGCGAGGGCGCTAGGCGCGGTCGGCTCGGCTCGCGCGGCTCGGCGAGCGCCTCAGCGGCGCGGCGCGCGGCCTCGTCGATTCGTCGGTGAACGCGACGTCGCAGGCCGTCAGGTGGATCTCGCGGAGCTGCTCGGCGTTGAGGCCGCCCTCGTCGACGAGTCGCGCCTCCTCGTCCGAGATCCGGCTGCCGATGTTGATCGGGTTGTCGTCGCCGAGGACGACCCGGCAGCCGGCCGCGAGGAACGCGTGGAGCGGGTGCTCGCGGATCGACCGGGCGCGCACCGGTCAGGACGTTCGACGTCGGGCAGACCTCGATCGCGATCCCCGCGCCGGCCGCCCAGGCCAGCGTCGCCGGGTCGTCGGCGATGTGCGATCCGTGGCCGATCCGCGTCACCCCGAGCGTCTCGACTGCCTCCACGGCGGCAGCGGCCGGGCCTGCCTCCGCGGCGTGGGCGGTCAGTCCGAGACCGGCGGCGGCGGCGATCGCGTACGGCTCGCGATACGGCGCGAGCGACGGGTAAGAGCAGCTCGTCGCCCGCGACGTCGAGACCGACGACGCCCTTGCCCGGCCGCGGCGGCCGCTGCGCGGCGACGGCCAGGTTCGTCTCGTCGTCAAGGTGCCGCAGGAGGCAGACGACCAGCCCGACCGGCAGCCCCGTCGCCTGACGGCCATCGTCGAGGCCCTCGCAGGCTGCGGCGATGACGTCCGCGATCGGGAAGTCGGGCCGGGCGTGCGTCGACGGCCCGAAGCGGATCTCCAGGAAGTCGCAGCCGTCGGCGGCGGCGTCCTCGACGGCCTCGCGGGCGACGCGCCGCATCGCGTCGGGCGCGCCGAGGACCGGATACGCGGCGGCGACATGGGCGAGGAAGACCGTGAGGTCGGCCGGCGCCTTCATCCGCAGGGCCGCGTCCCAGCCGCCCGGCGGATCCGGGACGCCCATCGCCGGGCGAGGTCGGCGGCCGTCTCGGGTCGGACCCAGCCCTCGAGATGGGTGTGGAGGTTCAGGCCCACGCGCGAGCTCAAAGGCCGAGCTCGACCGCCGCGTCGAGCGCCGCCTCGATGCTGGCGCCCCAGCCCGTCGGCGAGCCGCTTGTGAGCCTCGTCGTCGTAGACGCTCGTCCCGCCGACGAGGTTGCTCGAGACCGCGCAGATCATCCCGGCTCGCAGGCCGCGCTGGCGGGCGACGACGAACATCGCCGACGACTCCATCTCGACGTTGAGCAGCCCGAGCCCCGACATCTGCTCGGTCCAGGCCGGCGACTCGGCGTAGAACGCGTCGTCGGTGACGTTCAGGCCGGCGTGGACCGCGAGGCCGTGCTCGGGGCCGTGGGCCCGGGCCGCTCGCTCGAGGGCGAGCGTCAGTTCGAGGTCCGGGACGGCCGGATAGCCCTTCGGGGCGTACGTGTCGGTCGTGCCGTCGTTGCGGAACGAGCCCTCGCTGACGATCGAGGTCGCCGGGCTCGATGCCGGCTGGAGCGCGCCGGTGCTGCCGACCCGGATGAACGACGTGACCCCGACGCGGGCGAGCTCCTCGACGGCGATCGCGGTCGACGGGCAGCCCATCCCGGTCGACGTCACGGTGATCGTCGCGGCCCTTGTACGTCCCGACCATCGTCCGGTGCTCGCGCTTGTGGGCGACCTCGCGGGCGTCGTCGAGGTACTCGGCGACGAGCGGGACGCGGAACGGGTCGCCCGGCATGAGCGCCACGGTGCTGACCTCGCCCGGCGCGACGCCGATGTGGAATTGCCTGTCGCCCAGGCCGATGCTGCTCTTGTCGACGATGCTCACGCGGACTCCGATTGCAGTGTGGACGGGATGGGTGGTGGCTCGATTCTAGCGACGCGCTCGCGACTCGCTTCCCGGTCTTGCGTCATTCCCGTGCTCGTCGCCCTGCTGCCTGGCCGGTTGCGAGACGGCGCCGCCATCCGCCTCGGCGGGGCCATCGATCCCGACGGGGCCGGTCGGCTTCGTCGTCGTGACACTTGCCCGCGCGCCCGGGGCAGAGCCTGGCGTCTTCGAGGCGATCCACCGCGCGCGACTGATCGGCGGTCGATGGCTCGATCGCGGCGGCGTGGCAGGTTATCGAGGCCGAAACCCCCGTCCCGGTCCAGCCGGGGTTGTATCGGCTCGAGGTCTTCACGGTGTTCCTCGGCGACACGATCGAGTGCGTCGCCGACCCCGCGGCGCCGGGCGCGACGCGCTGCGGCCGGCCGACACTCGGTCCGGATCAGGTGTGCAGCCTGGACGTCGATGTAGTCGCCGGCCAGCAGACCCGCGCCACGTTCCATGTCATCCGCGAAGGACTCTGCGGCCTCGAGAGCGAGGCAGTCCCCGACGCTACCTGATCAGGAAGCCCAAGAGGACGAGCACGAAGCCGGCGACGATCAGGAGGCCGGCGCGTTGCGCCTGACGTCGGAGGACCATCATCGCGACCGACGCGCCGGTCGGTGACGTGTCGCGCGCGCCGCCCCGCCAGGCCTCGTAGCGGGCGATGTTCTCGTCCTGCTCCTTGAGGGCCTGGTAGCGGCTCCACGGGACCCTGATTCGCTGATAGCCGGCGGCGATCAACACGACGCCTAGCCCCCAGAGCACGAGATTGACGATCGTCACGAGGCGGGCTCCCTGTCGAGGCGCTCACGAACGGCCGATTGGACCATCGCGGCGTTGGCCTGGCCGCGGGTCGCCTTCATCACCTGGCCGACGAGGAAGCCGATGACCGGCTTGCCGGCCCGATAGTCGGCGACGGCCGCCGGGTTGGCGGCGATGACCTCGTCGACGATCGTCGTGAGGGCGCCGGCGTCCGAGATCTGGCGGAAGCCGCGGGACTCCACGATCGAGCCGACCGGCTCGCCGGTCTCCGCGTGGGCGGCGAAGACTTCCTTGGCGTTCGTTCCCGAGAGCTCGCCCGTGACCGACCCGCCCGACGAGGTCCGCCAGCTGGGCGGGATCGACCCGCGCCGCGGCGTCGGGATCGGTCTTCAGGAGGCCGAAGAACGCGCCGGTCACCCAGTTGGCGATGATCTTGGGGTCGAGCGAGGCTCCGGCCAGGCGTGCGCCCTCGAAGAGCTCCGTCGCGCGCGGCTCGGCGACGAGGACGGCCGCGTCGTACGCCGACAGCCCGAACTCGGTCGTGTAGCGGGTTCGTCGCGCGGCCGGCAGCTCCGGCAGCGCCGCGCCGGATCTCGTCGAGCCAGGCCGCGTCGACGCGGAGCGGCGGCAGGTCCGGCTCCGGGAAGTAGCGGTAGTCGTGCGAGTCCTCCTTGGAGCGCATCACGTACGTCGCGCCGCGGTTCTCGTCCCAGCCGCGCGTCTCCTGGGTGAGCGTCTCGCCGGCGTCGAGCGCCGCGGCCTGGCGCTCGATCTCGAACGCGATCGCCCGCTCGACGGAGCGGAACGAGTTCATGTTCTTGACCTCGACCCGCGTCCCGAACGGCTCCGTCCCGCGCGGCCGGAGCGAGACGTTCGCCTCGACGCGCATCTGGCCGCGCTCCATGTCCGCATCGGACGCGCCGATCGCCCGGAGCAGCAGCTGCAGCTCCTCGGCGTAGCGGCGCGCCTGCTCCGCGGACCGGACGTCGGGCTCGGTGACGATCTCCATGAGCGGGAGCGCCGGAGCGGTTGAAGTCGACGAGGCTGACCTTGCGGCCGTCGTCGGCCGTGGCGTGGATGAGCTTGGCCGTGTCCTCCTCGAGGTGGGCCCGGGTGATCCCGATCGTCACGGGACCCTCCGATGTCTCGACCGTCAGCCGGCCGGCCGACGCCAGCGGCAGGTCGTACTGGCTGATCTGGTAGCCCTTCGGCAGGTCGGGATAGAAGTAGTTCTTGCGGTCCCAGCGGGTCGCGTCGGGCGTCGTCGCCCCGATCGCGACCCCGGTCGCGAGGACATGCTCGACGGCGCGCCGGTTGATGGTCGGCAGCGCGCCCGGCAGGCCGAGGCAGACCGGGCAGACGTGGGTGTTCGGGGCCGCCCCGTCGTAGTCGGTCGAGCAGCCGCAGAACATCTTCGAGGCGGTCTTGAGCTGGCAGTGGACCTCGATCCCGATGACCGCCTCGTAGCGCTCGAGGGCCCGGCTCGCGGGAGCAGTCGTCTGCGTCATGAGGCGGGCGCTCCGCTCGCCTGGCGCTCCACGAAGCGGCCGATCCGGACGAGCGCTTCCTCGAGCTGCTCGTACGAGGTCGCGTAGCACGCCCGGACGTGGCCCTCGCCGGACGGCCCGAAGGCCGATCCGGGGATGACCGCGACGTGCTCCTCGGTGAGCAGCCGCTCGGCGAACGCCTCGCGACGACAGGCCCGTGGCGGACGTCACCTCGGGGAACGCGTAGAACGCGCCCGCGCGGCTCGAACGTCCGCAGGCCGATCGCGTTGAGGCCGTCGACGACGAGCCGGCGCCGGCGGTCGTACTCGGCGACGCATCCGCTCCACGTCCGCCTCGGCGTGGAGGATCGCCTCGAGCGCGGCGTCCTGGGCCGTCGTCGGCGCCGACATGATCCCGTACTGGTGGACCTTGACGATCCCCTCGAGGATCGCGGCCGGCGCGGCGAGGTAGCCGACCCGCCAGCCGGTCATCGCGTAGGCCTTGGAGAAGCCGCCCATGAGGATCGTCCGCTCGCGCATCCCGGGCAGCGCGCTGAACGCCCGATGGCGGTACGTCGCCGTAGGCGAGGCGGTCGTAGATCTCGTCGCTGTACGACGAGCAGGTCGTGGCGCTCGGCGATCCGCGGCGAGCTCGTCCTGGACGTCGTCGGGCAGGACGGCGCCGGTCGGGTTGCACGGATAGCCGAGGAACAGCGCCTTCGTCCGCGGCGTGATCGCCGCCTCGACGGCGGCCGGGTCGAGCGCGAAGTCGTCCTCGAGGCGGGTCGCGCACGTGGCGAACGATCGCCGCCGGCGAACACGATCGGCCGGGACGTAGGCGACGTACGACGGCTCGTGGAGGATCACCTCGTCGCCCGGGTCGCAGGTCGCCGCGCAGCGCGAGGTCGACCGCCTCGGAGGCGCCGACCGTGATCAGCAGCTCGCGTCGCGGGGTCGTAGCGGACGCCGTAGCGGCGCTCGAGGTGGTCCGCGAGCGCCTGCCGCAGCTCGAGCGTGCCGTAGTTCGAGGTGTAGTGGGTCCGGCCGGCGCGGAGCGATCGGACGCCGGCCTCGACGATCTGCTCCGGCGTGTCGAAGTCGGGCTCCCCGACGCCGAGGCTGATGACGTCGTCCATCGTGGCGAGGATGTCGAAGAAGCGGCGGATCCCCGACGGCGGGACGGCGTGGACGCGCTCCGCGAGCGCCCGCTCGGCGAGCGGCGGCCGGGTCGTCTCGGCGGTCACGTCCGGAACTCCTCGGGGTGCGAGCCGGATGTATGCGGCGCGCGCCGGGTCGGCGTCCTCGAGGTTGTACCAGTCCTCGGCGAAGTCCTCGACGTCCGAGTCGGGTGCGTCCTCATCGAAGCCGGAGGCCAGCAGTTTGGCCACTGCTGCTGCGTGCTCCTCAAGGCCTAGCAAGCGGAACCCGATGACCGCCTCGTCAAGCAGCCCGGTTGCGAGCAGCCCGAGAGGCCCGCTGCTGTCGAACTCGTCGACAAGAAACCGCGTCGTGAACACCGCGCGTTCCCCCCGGCTCCAGTCCTGCTGGATGACCGCGGGCCCATCACGACGGCCGCCGGTTGCCTCACCGAGCAGGCGCTGGTACACGGGCTCGACGACATCGACCACCGACGGGTCGTCGCCGGCCGCAAATGTCCTGGCGTCACGTTCCTTCTTGGGCCGGCCGGTGAGTCCCAGCGACCTCGCGAGGAGCCCGCGCAGACTCGGCGACTTGTCGCGCTCGCTCATCGGACAACACTCGCCAGCTCTGCTGCCCGCTCGGCGGGCGTCGGGGCGGCTGGGTCTGCGGCAGCCGCGAGCTGGGCCGGCTCCTGCCCGCGCCACTCCGCGGAAGCCGTGATCGCCTCGTAGCCGCGCGAGAGCGCGAACAGCTCAGCCTCCGACCAGGCCGCGCCGATCAGCTGGAGGCCGACCGGCAGTCCCTCCGACAGCCCGCACGGGATCGAGATCCCGGGCAAGTCCGGCCATGTTCACCGGCAGCGTGCACGCGTCCGAGAGGTACATCGCGACCGGATCGGCCATCTTCGCGCCGAAGCGGAACGCGACCGACGGCGACGTCGGGGCGACGAGCGCGTCGAAACCTTGCTCCCACAGCACGTCGAAGTCGCGCTTGATCAGCGTCCGAACCTTCTGCGCCTTCAGGTAGTAGGCGTCGTAGTAGCCGGCCGACAGCGCGTACGTCCCGAGCATGATCCGGCGCTTGACCTCGGGGCCGAAGCAGCTGGCCGCGGGTCGCGAGGTAGTTGCCGAGGACGTCACCGTCCCCCAGCCGCGGCCCGTAGCGGATCCCGTCGTAGCGGGCGAGGTTCGCCGACGCCTCGGCCGGGGCGACGATGTAGTACGTCGCGAGGCCGTAATCGGTGTGCGGCAGCGAGACCTCCTCGACGCTCGCGCCGGCAGCCTCGAGCGCCGACACGGCCTCGCGGATCCGCCGCTCGACGTCCGGGTCCATGCCCGCGACGAAGTACTCGCGCGGCAGCCCGAGCCGCTTGCCGCGCAGGGCGCCGGCCGCCTCGTCGTCGCTCGCGGGGAGGCGCAGGAGCGCGTCCGGGACGGGTTCCGGCGCCGACGTCGAGTCCCGCTCGTCGCGGCCGGCGATTGCATGGAGCAACGCCGCGGCGTCGCGGACGTCGCGGGCGAACGGCCCGATCTGGTCGAGCGACGATGCGAACGCGACGATCCCGTAGCGCGAGACCCGGCCGTACGTCGGCTTGAGCCCGACGATCCCGGTCAGCGCGGCCGGCTGGCGGATCGAGCCGCCCGTGTCGGTGCCGATCGACAGCGGCGCGTGGAACGCGGAGACCGCCACCGCCGAGCCGCCGCTGCTCCCGCCGGGCACCGTCTCGAGATCCCACGGATTGGCGACCGGCCCGTACGCGCTGTGCTCGTTCGAGGAGCCCATCGCGAACTCGTCCATGTTCGTCTTGCCGAGGACCACCGCCCCGACGTCCCGCAGCCGCTCGGTGATGTGGGCGTCGTACGGGGCGATGTAGCCCTCCAGGATCCGCGAGCCGGCGGTGCACTGGCCGCCCTCGACGGAGATGAGGTCCTTCAGCGCGACCGGGATGCCGAGCAGCGGGTGGAGCGCGTCGACGGCGGCGGGTCCCTCCGCCCGTGCGGCGGCGAGGCGTGCGTCGGCCGCGTCGGCGCTCGGCAACCGCGCCGTCGCGATCGATCGTCAGCCAGGCGTTCAGCGATCGGTTGTCGCGCTCGGCGGCGTCGAGGTGGGCCTCGGCGAGCTCGCGCGAACTCGTCTCGCCGGCCCGCAGGCGGGCGGCCATGTCGTGGGCCAGGAGGCGCGTCAGGTCGGTCATGGGGTCGGTGGGGTTCCGCGAGGCGCCGTCAATCGCCACCGAGGATCGGCGGGACGACGATGAAATCGCCCTCGCGCTCCGGGGCGTTGGCGAGGACGGCGTCGACCGGCAGCGACTCGCGAACGACGTCGTCGCGGAGGATGTTCTCGAGCTCGATCGTCTGGGCGGTCGGCGGGATCTGCTCGGTGTCGAGCCGGGCGAGGATCGCGTACTGGTCGAGGATGTGGTTGAGCTGGCCCTCGAGCAGCGAGAGCTCGTCGTCGGTCAGGCCCAGGCGGGCGAGATGCGCGACGTGCTCGACGTCGGAGCGGGTCAGTCCGGGCATGGCGCCGATGATAGCCGACGGCGTCGGGCCGGCCTGCCAGCGGCTATCGTGAGCGGGTGAGCACCTCGTCGAACGCCCTGTGGCTCCTGATCGTGGTCGGGATGCTCGCGGTTGTGGCCGCCCGGCTGAGCCGCTCGCTTGGTCCGGTCGGGATCATCCTCACGATCGTGCTGGTCCTGGTCTTCCTCAAGTTGGTCCGCGATCTGCTGCAGGCGCGATTCCGTCCGAACCAGCCCCGACCGCGAGCGGGCGACGAAGAACGTCACGCCGCAGGAGGGCTGGCTCCCGCCGGGTGATCAGGCCGATCCGCGGCCCGCATCGGGGTCCGTTCGGGCGCCGGCACCATCGGTCATCGTCGTCGAACCGCAGGATGGGACCCAGCGGCTCGAGGCGAAGCTGGAGGCCCTGGATCGGCTCCGGGCAACGGGAGCCGTCACCGATGACGAGTACGAGGCGAAGCGGGCCCAGCTGATCGCCGACTTCTGAGACGCTACCCCGCGCTCGTTTGACTCTGACTCATCCGGCTCGGGTCGGCTGCCAGCAGCTGAACGGCCACGGCGCAACCCTCGATGTGCGGGAGACCCTGGCCGGGCGTGCAGTCGGCGCAGCCCCATGGCGCCAGCCCGCCCTCGTCCGGCAGGAACTCGATCGAGCAGACATGCTCGGTGGGGTCGCAGTGGCGGCCGTGACACTCGTGATTGCAGTCCACGGAATGGCTGCACAGGCACTCGGCCGACAAGGGCATCGACATGGTCGTTGCCACCTCCGAATCGAATTGTCTACCCGGGCGCAAGGGCGGCGACCGCGTCAGAGCGGCGCGATCATCCGCCGGGCCGCGATCGCGAGACGCATCTCCGCTGCAGCGCGCACGAGCCGGTTGTAGGCCTCGAGGCGTGTTTCGCCCGCCGCCTCCAGGACCTCGGCACCGCCGTCGAACAGGCACAGGACGCGGATTCGGGCGGGCCCATCCTCGGTCGGCCCGAGATCCAGCTCCTCGATCAGGATTCCCGTCCCAAGAATTCGGCCGAGATCGTCCGCCAGCCGCTCGGCAAACCGTTCGTCGGCCTCGCTGATCTCCCGCGGCTCGTCGCTCATTCCTTCTCGCCCTGCGAGCAGCGCCCGGAAACCCGCCTCGTCGAGGACCGGGACGCCGAGCTCCTGCGCCTTCGCGAGCTTCGAGCCGGCCTTCTCGCCGGCGACCACGTAGTCGGTCTTCTTCGAGACCGAGCCCGCGACCTTGCCGCCGGCCGCGCGGACCGCCTCCTCCGCCTCCTCGCGGCTGAAGCCCTCGAGCGTGCCGGTCACGACGACGGACTTGCCGCTGAGCGGCCCGGTCGCCGCGGCCGCGCGCGGGGCCGGCAGCTCGGCCTCGACGCCCGCATCGGCGAGGTCCTCGAGGACGCCGCTGCCGGGTCCGTCCGGCGCCGAACCACGCCGCCAGGCTGCCGGCGACCGTCGGCCCGACGCCCTCGATCTCCTCGAACCGCTCCGGCGCGTCGGCGGCGACCCGCGTGAGGTGCTCGGCGGCCCGGAGGAGCCAGCCGTCGCCCGCGGGCACCTCGGCGGCCAGCCAGTGGGCCAGCTCGATCGCGGTCGTCCAGCCGACCTGGGGGATCCCGAGGGCCGCGATGATCCGCTCGAGCGGCCGGCGCTTCGACTTCTGGATCGCCGCGTGGAGGTTCTCGGCGCTCTTGCGGGCGAACCGTTCGAGGCCCTCGAGGTCCTCGACCGACAGCCGGTAGAAGTCGCCGCGCCGCTTGACGAGGCCGCGCTCGAGCAGCTGCGCGAGGACCGCCCAGCCGGCGCCCTCGATGTCCATCCCGCCGCGCCCGACGAAGTGGCCGTACTCCTGGCCGACGCGCGCCGGGCAGGCCGGGTTCGGGCAGTAGTGGCGGACCGCGCCCTCGTCGCGGACGACCGCCGTGCCGCAGACCGGGCAGGTCGGCGGCATGTCGTACTCGCGCTCGTCGCCGGTCCGCTTGTCCGGCGAGCGACCGAACGACCTCCGGGATGACGTCGCCGGCCTTCTGGAGGACCACGTGATCGCCGATCCGGATGTCCTTGCGCCGGACCTCGTCGAGGTTGTGGAGCGTGGCCCGGGCGACGGTCGAGCCGGCGACCTTCGTCGGCCGGAGGTGGGCGACCGGCGTCAGCGTCCCGGTCCGCCCGACGTACGGGACGATGTCCTCGACGACCGTCTCGACCTGCTCCGGCGGGAACTTGTAGGCGATCGCCCAGCGCGGGGCCCGGCTGACGATCCCGAGCCGCTCCTGCTGGTCGAACCGGTCGACCTTGACGACGACGCCGTCGGTCTCGTACGGGAGCTCGTGGCGCTTGTCGCGCCAGCGCCTCGGTGAAGGCGATGACCGCCTCGATGTCGAGCCCGGGCTTGCGGTTCGGGTTGACCGGGAAGCCGAGGGCCGCCAGGCGGTCGAGCGCCGCCGACTGGGAGGCAACGTCCGCCGGGCCTCCCTCCTCGAGGAGCTGGTAGGTCCAGGTCGACAGCAACCGATCGGCCGTCACCTTCGGGTCCTTCTGGCGGAGCGAGCCGGCGCCGGAGTTTCGGGGGTTGGCGTAGAGCGCGAGGCCGGCCTCCTCGCGCTCGGCGTTGATCCGGGCGAACTCGGCCTTCGGCATGAAGACCTCGCCCCGCGCGTCGAGCGTCGCCGGGTCTTTCAGGCGCTCCGGAACGGACTTGATCGTGCGCAGGTTGGCGGTCACGTCCTCGCCGGTCGTCCCGTCGCCGCGCGTCGCGCCCTGGACGAACCGGCCCCGCTCGTAGCGAAGGGTGATGGCGAGGCCGTCGATCTTCAGCTCGGCGACGTAGCGCAGGTCCGGGGCCGGCTCCGGCGCCGGCGGCAGGCCGAGGCCGCGCCGGACGCGCGTGTCGAACGCCCGCAGCTCGTCATGGCTGAACGCGTTGCCGAGCGACAGCATCGGCCGCCGGTGGCGGACCTCGTCGAACGTCGCGCTGATCGCGCCGCCGACGCGCTGGGTCGGCGAGTCAGGGGTGATCAGCTCCGGGTGGGCGGACTCGAGCGCGACGAGCTCGCGGAAGAGCTGGTCGTACTCGGCGTCGCTGAGCTCCGGGGCGTCCTCCTGGTGGTAGAGCCGGTTCGCCCGCTCGATGATCGCCACGAGCTCGGCGTGGCGGGCGACTGCCGCATCGGCGGTCAGCGCCGCGGCGGCGGTGACGAGCGCCTCGTCGACGGGCAGGCGATCGGCGACTTCGGTCATGGGGCGGCCCCGGCCACATGATCGCGCGAGATCGCGCCGGGCGTCGGCGTCCCGAGGAGCGTGAGGGTGATCTCGAATTCCTCGCGGAGGATCGCCAGCGCCCGCTCCACGCCCGCCTGGCCGCCGGCCGCGAGGGCCCACAGGATCGGCCGACCGATGAGCACGCCCCGCGCCCCGAGCGCGATGGCGATCGCGATGTCGAGGCCGCGCCGGACGCCGCCGTCGACCCAGACCTCCGAGCGCCCGTCGACCGCCTCGACGACCTCCTCGAGCACGTCGATGGGCGCCGGCGACGCGATCGAGCTGACGCGCGCCGTGGTTCGAGACGACGATCGCGTCGGCCCCGTGTTCTGCGGCGAGCGGCGCATCCTCGCCGGTCATCACTCCCTTGAGCACGAGCGGCAGGTCGCTCCACGAGCGGATCGTCGCAAGCGAGTCCCAGGTGAGGTTGGCCGCGAGCTGCTCCTCGAGGATCTCGTAGCCGGCGTCGTCGCCGTGGTCGGCGTGGGTCGGCCCGGAGGCGGGGGCGTCGAAGTTCCCAAGGGGCACCGACATATCGAAGCCCGCGCGGCGGTCTCGCTCGCGATAGCCGAGCACGGGCAGGTCGACGGTCAGGACGATCGCCGCGTAGCCGGCCGCCTTCGCGCGCTCGACGAGGCCGCGAGTCCGGCCCGGCATCCGCCTGGGCGTAGAGCTGGAACCAGCGGGTGGCGTCGGGAGCCGCCGCGGCGACCTCCTCGATCGAGCGGCTCGACATCGTCGAGAGCGTGAACGGGACGCCGGCCGCCGCCGCCGCGCGGACCGTCCCGACCTCGCCGAGCGGGTGGTTGAGGCCGTGGACGGCCATCGGTGCGATTGCGACTGGCATGGCGGCGGGCGCCCCGAGGAGCGTCGTCGACGTGTCGATCGCCGCAGACGTCGACGAGGACCCGCGGCCGGAAGCGGTAGCGACGCCACGCGGCCTCGTTCTCGGCGAGGCTCACCTCGTCCCAGGCGCCACCGTCGACGTAGTCGAACGCGGCGGCCTCGACGCGATCCGCGGCAAGCGCCCGGAACTCGTGCAGCGAGACGATCGAGGCGAGATCCACCTCCGCCCGGCTCGGCGCCGTCACCCGATGATCTCGAGGTTGGCCAGGCTGGCAAGGACGGTCTTGCGGCCGACTGCGGCGTCCTTGAACACGACCGTGACCTCCTCGTCGCTCCGGGTCAGCTTCGAGGTGACGATGATCCCGTCGCCCCAGCGAGCGTGCCGGACCCGGTCGCCGTCGCGGAACTGGCGCTCGCCGGGGATGATCGGTCGCGCCGGCCGGGCGGGCCCCGACGATGCGCGCGCCCCGGCGGCGGGCCCGAGGGATCCCGAAGGCGCACCCGCGGCGAACGCCTCACGCTTGGCGGCGAGGTCGCGCGAGGGCCGGAACGTCTCGCCGGGCGCCGGGCCACCCGGCCGGCCGCTGCCCTGCCGGAACGCGGCGCCGCTGCTGCTCCGGATCGGCGTGCCGAACCGGGTCGTCCGTCGCGAGCCGAAGGCGAGATCGAGATCGAGGTCGAGCCCGTCGCCGGCACCGCCCCCCGGCCGGCGGCGCTCAGATCCGGCCCGACCATCAGCTCCGCCGGGATCTCGAGCAGGAACCGCGACGGCACCGACGCCTGGCCCATCCCCCACGTCGAGCGGCGCCAGGCGTGGGAGAGGAAGAGCCGCCGCTTGGCCCGGGTGATCCCGACGTAGGCGAGCCGCCGCTCCTCCTCGAGCTCCTTCTCGTCCTCGAGCGCCCGGCTGTGCGGGAAGAGGCCCTCCTCGAGGCCGGCGATGAAGACGACCGGGAACTCCAGGCCCTTGGCGGCGTGGAGGGTGATGAGCGTGACGGCGTCGGCGTCGCCCTCGTACGTGTCCTGGTCGGCGACGAGCGCGGTCTCCTCGAGCAGCCGGTCCAGGGCGTCCTCCGGCTCGAGGTCGTCGTAGCGGGTCGTGACCGACCGCAGCTCGAGGAGGTTCGCCCAGCGCTCCTCGCCGTCCTCCGAACCGTCGGCCAGCATCGCCCGATAGCCGGAGGCCTCGAGGACGTCGTCGAGCAGCTCGGGCAGGGGCAGGACACCGACCCGCGATCGGAGGCGCCGGACGAGCGCGGCGAAGTCCGCCAGCGACGTTCGGGCCCGCGGCACGAGCCCCTCGACCTCGCCCCGGCCCGCTCGCTCGATCGCCTCCCAGGTCGAGACCTCGTCGCGACGCGCGACCGCCCGGAGCGCCTCGATCGTCTTCTCGCCGATCGCCCGCGCCGGCACGTTGATGATCCGCTCGAAGCTCACGCTGTCCGTGTCGGAGCGGAGGATCCGCAGGTACGCGAGGGCATCCTTGACCTCGCGCCGGGCGTAGAACCGCGTCCCGCCGACGAGCTGGTAGCGGATGCCGTAGCGGAGGAACGACTCCTCGATCGCCCGGGACTGGGCGTTCATCCGGTACATGACCGCGACGTCGCGGGCTCGGACCGTCTCCTCGTCGTCGTCCGCCCGCCGGGTCAGGACCGAACCGCGTCCGCCGACGAGGCCCTCGATCTGGCGGGCGATCCACTCCGCCTCCTCCTCCTCGTTGTAGGCCTCGAAGCGCTGGATCGGGCGGCCGCCGGCCTGCTCCGTCCAGAGCTTCTTGTCGGTCCGCTCCGTGTTGCGCGAGACGACGGCGTGGGCCGCGTCGAGGATCAGCTGCGTCGAGCGGTAGTTCCGCTCGAGCTTGACGACCGTCGCGTCCGGGTAGTCGCGCTCGAAGTCGAGGATGTTGCGGATGTCGGCGCCTCGCCAGCGGTAGATCGACTGGTCGTCGTCGCCGACCACGGCCAGGTTGCGGTGCTTCGCGGCGAGCGCCCGGATCCAGAGATACTGCGGCCGGTTCGTGTCCTGGTACTCGTCGACGTGGAGGTAGCGCCAGCGATCCTGGTAGCGGGCGAGGACGTCGGGGGCCTCGTCGAACAGCCGGACCGCCTCGAGCAGCAGGTCGTCGAAGTCGAGCGCCCCGACCTGCTTGAGTCGCTGGACATAGCGCTTCGCGAGCCGGGCGATCACCTTCTGGTGGTGGTTGACGGCGTTCTCGGCGAGGAACGTCCGCGTCGAGCATCTCGTTCTTCGCCCGGCTGATCGCGCCGAGGACGGCCGACGGCCGGAACTCGCCGGTCAGCGGCATGTCCTCCTCGCGGAGGATTGTCTTCATCAGCGCCTGCTGGTCGTCGGTGTCGTAGACGACGAAGCGGCGGCTGATCCCGATCGCCTCGCCGTCGCGCCGGAGGACCCGGGCGCACAGCGCGTGGAACGTGCCCGCCTGGACGTCCCGGCCCGGCTCGCCGACGAGCGAGATGATCCGCTCGCGCAGCTCGCCGGCGGCGCGGTTCGTGAACGTCACGGCGAGGATCTGCCACGGCCGGACGCCCTGGACGCCGATGAGGTACGCGATGCGGTGGGCCAGGACGCGCGTCTTGCCGCTGCCGGCGCCGGCGAGGATGAGGAGCGGTCCGTCGGTCGTCGTGACGGCCCGCGCCTGCTCCGGGTTCAGGTGCCCGACGATCTCCTCGGCCCGCTTCGCCGCGGCGAGCTTGCGCGACGCTTCCTGGGCAGCCTCCCGCGCCCGCCGCTCGTCCGGCGTCAGCTCGGGCGGGGTCTCGCCGGGGAGCGGCGCGTCGCTGGAGCCAGTCCGGCTCCGCGGCAGGCGCTGTGCCAACGTCCGCCTCGTCGACGAAGGCGGTCCCCTCGGTCGCGTGGGCGCCGTCGGCCGGGGTGCCGGCGGTCCGCCGGCGGGTCGTGGGGCTCACCCGCTCATTGTAGGTCGGCGGCCTTCACGCGGCCTTCGTCCGGGCACGAAGAAGCCCCGGGCCGGCGGTTTCGCGGCCCGGGGCTTGATTGCGCTGAGACACGGGGAGCTACGGGGCGATCTGGTCCGCGGGCGGGGCCTCGACGGCGACCGAGACGCCGTACTTGAGCTCGAACGTCATGCCGACGGTGCCCATCGACGGCTCCGTGAGTGACAGGGCGATCTTGGCCGGCAGGCGATCGTTCTTGCGGGTCCACAGATCGAAGCTGAAGTCGCCTTCGGTCTCCGGCGCCGTGGGATCGAGCGCCTTGAGGTCCGCGGCCGTCAGCTTGAGCGTGACGTGGTAGCAGTCCTGATCGCCGCACTTCTCGTCGGCGCCCTTCGTGGGCGGCGTCGGGAGCTTGTCGAGGAGCGTCTTGAACTCGTCGATCGTCTTGGCGATCTCTGCGACGTCGGTGACCGGCTTACCGGACGCCTGGGGCACGTCGATCTTCGTGAACTGGGTCGCCGAGCCGCCGAGCATCGTCCCCAGCGTCCCGGCGATCTTGTAGTAGGCCACGTTGTCGAGGAGGAGCGCGTCGATCTTCGTTCCGAGGACGGTGGGCGCATCGAGGCTGAACTTGGCCTTCTTGCCGGGAATGTCGGCCGCCCCGCTGATCTTCACCGTCGAGAGATCAAGACGCTCCCATCTCCGGAAGGGTCAACGAGCCGGTGAACGTGCCGGTGAACTCGACGGTCTTGAGATCCTTGAGGCTCAGGACCGTTTCGGTGAGGATTTCCTTGGGATCGGTCAGGGCCGGCAGGGCCGGCGTCTGGGCGCCGCAGGCCGCGAGTACGAGCGATGTCGTCGCCAACAATGCGACGAGGATGAGCGCGAAGCGTCGAGTCACGAATTCTCCCCATTGAGTAGGCGTTGTAGCCGGCACAGGGTGGCTGCCCGGCTGTTCGGTGTCAAACGATGGAAACCCTGCCGTCTCGCCGGCAGAAGAGCCCCGGGCCGGCGGTGCCGGCCCGGGGCGTCGTGTCTGCGAGAGGCTGACGGACTAGAAGTCCATCTCGCCGCCGTGGCCACCGTGGCCGCCGGCTGCTGCCTTCTCCTTCTCGGGAATGTCGGTGATCAGGGTCTCGGTCGTCAGGACCATGGCCGCGATCGACGCCGCGTTCTGGAGGGCGGAGCGGGTCACCTTGCGGGCGTCCACGATCCCCTTCTTGAACATGTCGCCGTACTCGTTGCGAAGAGCGTCGTAGCCGTGTCCGAGCTTGGCGGCGCGGACCTGGTTGACGACGACCTCACCGGACTGGCCGGCGTTGTCGGCGATCTGGCGGGCCGGGGCCTCGAGGGCCTTGCGGACGATGTCGACGCCGACCTGGGCGTCACCCTCGAGCTTGATCTTGTCGAGGGCCGGGGCCGCCTGGAGGAGCGCCGTGCCACCGCCGGCGACGAGGCCCTCTTCGACGGCCGCACGGGTCGTCGAGAGTGCATCCTCGATGCGGTGCTTCTTCTCCTTCAGCTCGACCTCGGTGGCCGCGCCGACCTTGATCACGGCGACGCCGCCCGACAGCTTGGCGAGACGCTCCTGGAGCTTCTCCTTGTCGTAGTCGGAGGTCGTGTCCTCGATCTGGGCCTTGATCTGGCTCATCCGGGCCTTGATCTGGTCGGCTGATCCTGCCCCGTCGATGACCGTCGTGTCGTCCTTCGTCGCAACGACGCGACGGGCCGAGCCGAAGTCCTCGATCGTGACGGAGTCGAGCTTGCGCCCGATCTCCTCGCTGATGACGGTGCCGCCGGTCAGGACGGCGATGTCGCGGAGCATCTCCTTGCGGCGGTCGCCGAAGCCCGGGGCCTTGACGGCGAGGACCGAGACGGTGCCACGGAGCTTGTTGACGACGAGCGTCGCGAGGGCCTCACCGTCGATGTCCTCGGCGATGATGAGCGTCGGCTTGCCCTGCTGGACGGCCTTCTCGAGGGCCGGGAGCATGTCCTGGACGCTCGAGATCTTCTTGTCGGTGATCAGGATGAGCGGATTCTCGAGAACCGCCTCCATCCGATCGGGGTTGGTCACGAAGTACGCCGAGAGGTAACCCCGGTCGAACTGCATGCCCTCGGTGTATTCCTTCTCGAGGCCGAGGCTCTGGCCTTCCTCGACGGTGATGACGCCGTCCTTGCCGACCTTGTCCATCACCTCGGCGATGATCTCGCCGACTTCCGGATCGGCGGCGCTGATCGCGGCAACGGCGGCGATCTGCTCGCGGCTGTTGACGTCGACCTTGTGCTTCTCGAGCTCCGCGACGATCGCGTTGACCGCGACCTCGATGCCGCGCTTGACGACCATCGGGTTCGCCCCGGCCGTCACGACGCGGAGACCCTCGGAGACCATCGCCTGGCCGAGGACAACCGCGGTGGTCGTGCCGTCGCCGGCGACGTCGTCGGTCTTGGTCGCGACTTCCTTGAGGAGCTGCGCGCCCATGTTCTCGAACGGGTCGTCGAGCTCGATGTCGCGGGCAATCGTCACGCCGTCATTGGTGATCGTCGGCGAGCCGAACTTCTTGTCGAGCACGACGTTGCGGCCCTTGGGGCCGATCGTGACTTTGACGGCGTCGGCGAGCTTGTCGATGCCGCGCTTGAGTGAGCGACGAGCGGTCTCGTCGAAGATGAGTTGCTTAGACAATGTGAGTGTCCTCCTGGAGATTGCGTTGTGAGGTGGCGAACTCTGCGGTGAGCTGACTCTCGCTCTCCGACGGCCGAGCGCGCTCAGTGGAGCGCATCGGCCGGAGGATTTCAGTCTTCGACGATCGCGAGGATGTCCTTCGAGCTGACGATGAGCAGGTCCTCGCCCTCGACCTTGAACTCGGTCCCGGCGTACTTGGCGTAGAGGACCTTGTCGCCCTTCTTGACGTCCATGGGCTCACGCTTGCCGTCCTCGTTGATCCGGCCGGGGCCGGCGGACAGGATCGTGCCCTCCTGGGGCTTCTCTTTGGCGGTGTCCGGAAGGACGATGCCGCTTTTCGTCATCTCTTCACGCGCGGACGGCTGGATCACGACGCGGTCGCCGAGCGGCTTGAGCTTCGTGGCAGATGCGGTGGCGGTGGCCAACGTGCATTCCTCCTGTGACGGGCGCCGAAGCTTCCGTCGAGCCTTGATTGGATCGGGCGCCACGCCCGCACTCGGCGGGAGCCATGTCGACCCGAAGACGATGTAGTGCCCTCGCAGCAGTCACGATTCGACCTCTGGCCCGGCTACTCCGGGCGCCTCCAGGTCGCTGGGGCGATGCTGCTTAGCACTCTCGATGTGAGAGTGCTAACACTGTACCGGGGAGGCCCGCCGGGTGTCAAGTCCGGATGCGCACCCCGGGCGCCGCGCGGCCTTGCCGCGCCCCGGACCCCGGTTTCCTGCCAAATGCACACCACGCGGACCTTAGGCGGGGTACGCGCCACCGAACCGGGCTCCGCTTGGCCCGCGGTAGCCGTCGAGGGCTAACAGGCGTCCGTCGAGACGCCGAAAAGCCGGGAATCGGCCGAAGAATTCCCTGTCCAAGGTTCGCCTCACGAGCATTTGGCAGGAATGTTCAGGCCGGTGCGCCACCACGGCTGCTCGGGAACAAGCGGTCGTAGTTCGCGACGAGCTGCTCGCCGAACGTGTCCTCATCGACGTCCCGGCGCTCCGCGACCCAGCGCGCGGTAACGGCCACCCATTCCGGCTCGTTCCGCCGACGGGGCGCTCCGGGCGGCGAGAGGAACGGCGAGTCGGTCTCGACCAGGATCCGGTCCGCCGGCGCGAGTCGCGCAACGTCGGCCGACGCCTCCTCCCCCGCCCGGAAGACGAGCCCCGAGAAGCTGACCGCTGCACCCAGCTCGAGCATCGCCTCGGCGTAGTCGAGCGGGCCGGAGTAGGAATGGATCAAGACGCGCGGTGGCGCGCTGCCGAACGCCCGGAGCTCCTTCAGCAGCGCATCCTGGCCGTCTCGCTCCCCCTCCGCCGATCGGCAGTGGAGGATCGCCGGTTTGCCGGTCTCGACCGCCAGGCGGAGGTTCCGACGCAGATTCTGGAGCTGCTCGAGGATCGGCGAGAAGACCCGGTCGTAGTCGAGGCCCGTCTCCCCGATCGCGACCACCCGCGGGTCAGCTGCCAGGGCCGCGATCTCCTCCCAGTCGGCGTCGTCGACGTTCGAGGCGTCGTGCGGATGGACCCCCACGGCCACGTCGAGCCAGGGAAACCGGTCGGCGAGCGCCAGCGCGCCACGGCACGACGCCGGATTCCAGCCCGGAACGAGGATCCGTTCCACGCCCGCCAACCGGGCGCCACCGATCACCAGGTCGACATCGTCGTCGAACGCATCGGCCTGGAGATGGCAATGGCTGTCGACGAGTCGCATCGGCGCTGCTCAGGAGGTCGCCGGATTCGGGCGAATTCGACGTCCAGGCGCGGGAAGAGCGGTTCGGGAGCGGCGACCCGGCCGTCCTCGGCCGCGTGAGCGCCCCACGCGCAGCTCGTCGAGGATCGGCGGACCGGCGTTGCCGTCGGCCGCGTACGGGTACTCGTAGCCGAGCTGGGCCAGGATCCGCGGCGCCGTCGCCGGCAGGTACGGCGCGGCGGCGAGGCCGATGAGCCGACAGGCCTCCACGAGATCGCCCAGGACGCCGCGCAGGCGCTCCTCGGCCGCGGCATCGCCCGCCTTGGCGGCCTTGGCGAGCTCCCACGGCTTCTCCGCGTCGACGAGCCGGTTCGCCGCCCCGACGAACTCCCAGAGCTCCGCGAGCGCCTCGTGGAGGAGGTAGCCCTCCAGGGCGGTCCGATACGCGGGCAATCGCTCGGTCCAGACGGGTTCGAGCGTCGCGAGGCTCGGGCCCGGCCGCTCACCGTCCAGGTAGCGGTTCGCCATCGACACGGTTCGGTTGACGAGGTTGCCGAAGTCGTTTGCGAGATCGGCGTTGTAGCGCCGGACGAACGAGTCCCACGAAACCTCGGCGTCCTTGTCGAACGGGACCTCGCGGAGGACGACGTAGCGGGCGCCGTCGCTCCCGAACGCCGCCACAAAGTCGCCCGGATCGAGGAAGTTGCCGCGGCTCTTGCTCATCCGCTCGCCGTGGGCGGCCATGAGGAAGCCGTGGACCCAGACGTGACGAGGCGCCTCGAGACCGGCACTCCAGAGCATCGCCGGCCAGAAGATCGAGTGGAAGCGGGCGATGTCCTTGCCGATGACGTGGACGTCGGCCGGCCACCACTTGGCAAATGACTCCGGGTCCGCCGGGAAGCCGGCTCCGGTGATGTAGTTGATCAATGCGTCGTACCAGACGTAGATGACGCCGGCCTCCGGATCCCAGGAACCGTCCTCGCGCTGCGGCGGTCTCGCCGTTCTCGGCGATCGGGAACGGGATCCCCCAGTTGCCCGGAGTCCGCTCGCGGCTGATCGAGAAATCCTGGAGGCCGCCGCGGATGAAGCCGAGCATCTCGTTGCGCCGGAAGTCGGGCTGGACGAAGTCGGGATGGTCGGCGAAATGGCGCTCGAGGCGCTCCTGGTAGGCCGACAGACGGAAGAACCAGTTCCGTTCGGTCAGCCACTGGAGCGGAACTTCGGGGTGGTTCGGGCAGATCGTGCCGCGGGCCGTCTCCTGGACATCCGTCGCGTTGAGGAACCCTTCGTTCGGGCAGTACCAGCCCTCGTACGTCCCGAGATAGATGTCGCCGCGCCGCATAGGCCCGGCGGATCATCTCCCGGGCCGCTTCGACGTGATCGGGGTCCGTCGTCCGGATGAACCGGTCGGCGCTGATGCCGAGGGCGTCCTCGGCGGCCTTGAAGTAGCCGACCTGCTCGTCGACGAAGTCGCGCGGCGACCGCCCCGCGTCGAGGGCGGCCTGGGCGATGTTGATCGAGTGCTCGTCGGTGCCGGTCAGGAAGCGCGTCTCGACGCCCATCATCCGATACCAGCGGGCGACGACATCGGCGCCGATGACCTCGTACAGCGTGTGGATGCCGGGCTTGTTGTTGGCGTAGGCGATCGAGGTCGTCAGGTAGTAGCGATCAGGCATGGAACGGTTCCTGGGTGACGGGCTGGGCGCACCGAGCGTTGGGCAGCGGGCGCTGGGCATAGGGCGAAACGGCGGCCACCCGCCCGCGGCGTCCTGTCAGGAGCGTCCGAGGCGGTGCCGCCCGGGCATCGCCATCAGGCTCCCGTAGCGTTCCACGCCTCCGATCATGCCGGACCCGGCGAGGTGGGGTCAAGCGTGCGCCAGCGTCAGTCAGCCGGTCGACTGCTTCGGAACCTCGACGAGCTGGCGCCGCCAGTCCGGGGGGTCGAACGGCTCGGACCAGTAGACCGTTTCCCGCCAGATGAGCCCGTCGCGCAGCTCCAGGAGTGCGACGCAGAGGTAGGTCTTTCCGTCTGGATAGCGCATCCGCCACTCGCCCCACCAGAAATCGCCGGTGCCGGCGGCCCGAGCCACCGTGTTGCCGGGCGTGACGACCCAGCGATCTTCCGAGCCCACCAGGCGACCTATGACGACCTCGGGCGCGCCGCCCGGGTAGTTCTGGGCAATCTCCGCCCAGTGGGCGTGACCGACGACGCGCTCGCCGGACTGCGGCCAGAGCGATTGCCAGTCCGGATGCCGCAGGCTGGCCAGGGCGTCGAAGTCCTTCGCCACCGACGTCTCCAGGTAGCGGCGGATGACTTCCTCGTTCGTGGTCTGATTGGCCATGGACTGCCCCTCCATCCGGCGCGAGACGCAAGTATCCGCTTCGCCGCTCAGTGGCGGAAGTGGCGGACCCCGGTCAGGAGCATCGTCGCTCCCGCATTCTCCGCCGCGGCGATCACGTCGGCGTCTCGCATCGAGCCGCCTGGCTGGACGAAGGCCGTGACCCCGGCGCCGAGGCAGACGTCGACGCCATCGGGGAACGGGTAGAACGCGTCCGATGCGCACGAGGCGCCGCGGAGGACCGCCTCCCCGCTGATCGCGAGCGCCTTGTCGACCGCCTGACGCGCGGCATCGACCCGGCTCGTCTGACCGGAACCCAGCCCGATGAGCCGGCCGTCGCGGACGAGGATGATCGCGTTCGAGGTGACGGCGCGGACGAGGCGCCAGGCTAGGTGGAGGTCGCGCCACTCGGCGTCGGTCGGGTGGCGCGTCGTGCAGACCTGCCATGCATCGGGATCGTCGGGGGCCGTGTCCGGAGCGGTCACGAGAACGGCGCCACCGGCCGTCCGGATCGACCCGAGCGGGTCCGGATCGCGGGGCGGCGGCTTCGAGGTCGCGGCGAGCGTGGGATCGACGATGAGCCGGAGGTTCGGCTTCGTCGCGAGAGTCTCGCCGGGCCTCGGCGCTGAAGCCGGGCGCGACGACGAGCTCCAGGAAGATCCCGACGAGCCCCTCGGCGGTCTCTCGGTCGACCTCGCGGTTCACCGCGACGACGCCCCCGAACGCCGACACGGGATCGCCCGCGAGCGCCGCGGCCCACGCGTCGACGAGCGTGTCGCGCTCTGCGGCGCCGCACGGGTTGGTGTGCTTGACGATGACGCAGCCGGCATCTTCGAGCGTGCGGGCGATCGCTGCCGCGGCCGATGCGTCGAGGACGTTGTTGTACGACAGCTGCTTGCCCTGGAGCGGAGCGGCGCCGGTCGCGAACGGCCCGTCGTCGGCGCTGGCACCGGGCCGGCGATAGCGCGCGGCGACCTGGTGGGGGTTCTCGCCGTAGCGCAGCGTCTCGACCTTCTCGAGGGCGATCGTGACGCTCGACGGGTACGGGATCGGCGGCGTTCGGGAGGCCGGGCTCGTCCGGCAGCTCGAGCCCGCCTCGACCATCCGGCGCGGCAGCTCGGCGGCGATCCGCGCGTCGTAGGCGGCGGTGTGACGGAACGCCTCGACGGCGAGGGCGGCGCGGAGCCCGGCCGGGACGCTCCCCTCTTCGGCGATCGCCGCCAGGATCGCCGCGTAGCGATCCGGCGAGGTGACGATGGCGACCGACGCGTGGTTCTTGGCCGCCGCCCGGACCATCGACGGCCCGCCGATGTCGATCTCCTCGACGAGCTCGTCGAACGTGATTCCCGGGCGTTCGGCGGCGGCCGCGAACGGGTAGAGGTTGACGACGACGAGCTCGAACGGCGCGATCGCGGCGGCGATGAGCGCTTCGCGGTGCTCCGGCCGGCGGCGATCCGCCAGGATTCCGCCGTGGACCCGCGGATGGAGCGTCTTGATCCGCCCGTCGAGCATCTCCGGGAAGCCGGTGACCGCGGCAACGTCCGTGACCGGGAGGCCGGCCTCGCGAAGGGCCCGGGCGGTGCCGCCGGTCGAGACGAGCTCGAAGCCGGGCGTCGACGAGGCCCCGGCCGAGCTCCGCGAGCCCGGTCTTGTCGGAGACCGACAGGAGGGCCCGGCGCGGAACGGGGACGGCCTCGATCCGCTCGGCCGAGATCGACCAGGACACGGCGCCCGTCCGCGCCGACCGCGAGCGCACCGGCAGCCAGGAGCGCGACCGCACGCGGCAGGAGGCGGTGCTCGACGGCCCGGATCCGCTCGTGGAGGGTCGACTCGTCGTCGTCGGGCAGGATCGGGACCGCCTCCTGGGCGACGATCGGGCCGCCGTCGAGCGTCTCGTCGACGAGGTGGACCGTCGCGCCGGTGATCGCCGCCCCGTGCGCCAGCGCGTCGCGGACCGCCTGAGCGCCCGGGAACGCCGGCAGGAGCGACGGGTGGGTGTTGAGGATCCGGCCGGCGTACGCGGCGAGGACGGTCGGGCCGACGAGCCGCATGTAGCCGGCGAGGACGATCGACGTCCGGGGCGGCGGCGGCCAGCGTGCTCGGCGAGCGCAGCGTCATCGCCACCTGGGCACGATGGCCGTCGTCGATCCCCTGCTCCGCCGGCCCAGTCGATCGCCGGACACGGTCGGTCGGCGACGACGAGGACGATCTCCCCGCCGAGCTCACCCCGAACGGCGGCCGCGTGAAGCGCCCGGAGGTTGGATCCCGCGCCCGACACCGCGACCGCGATCCGGCCGCTCACGCCGCAGGCACCTCGGCGTACCGGGCGCCGCCGAGCTCGGTCGACGGGCACGACCTCGCCGATGACCGTTGCGGCGATTCCGCCGCGCCTCGATGCTCGCGATCGTCGCGTCGACCGCCTCCGGGGCGACGACGACGACCATGCCGATCCCGCCGTTGAACGTCGCCCGCATCTCGTCGTCGTCGAGCCCGCCGAGCGCGCCGAGCAGCCGCATGACCGATGGCATCCGCCAGCGGCCGGGATCGAGCCGGGCGCCGAGGCCCGGCGGCAGCGCCCGCGGAACGTTGCCCGGGAGGCCGCCGCCGGTGATGTGGGCGAGGCCGCGGAGGTCGTGTCCCCGACGCGATGAGGGTCGCGCGCAGGCGCGAGGACGCGGCCGGGCGTAGATCCGCGTCGGGGCGAGGAGGACCTCGCCGAGGGTGGCGAGGCCGTGCTCGGGCTCGGCGGCGATGGTCGCGGCGGCCGGCGTCCGATCCCAGCGTCAGCAGCAGTTGCTCCTGGTACGGCCGAGCAAGATCGAGGTCCCACTGGGCGAGGAGCGCTGCGGACGAGCGAGAAGCCGTTGGCGTGGAGGCCGCTCGACGGCCAGGCCGACGATCGCGTCGCCGGCCCGGGCCGCGCGTGCCGTCGATCAGCCGTCGCGCTCGACGACGCCGACGCAGCAGCCCGGCGAGGTCGAACGACGTCGGGTCCATGAGGCCCGGGTGCTCCGCCGTCTCGCCGCCGACGAGCGCACAGCCCGCCTCGCGGCAGCCGGCCGCGACGCCGCCGACGAGCTCGGCGGCCTGCGGCGGATCGAGCCGGCCGACGGCGACGTAGTCGAGGAAGAAGAGCGGCTCGGCGCCGCTGCAGACGACGTCGTCGGCGCACATCGCGACGAGGTCGATGCCGATCGTGTCGTAGCGCCCGAGCGCCGCCGCGATCGCGGTCTTCGTCCCGACGCCGTCGGTCGAGGCGACGAGCACCGGCTCGCGATACCCGGCCGGGATCGTGATCGCCCCGCCGAAGCCGCCGATGCCGCCGAGCACCTCCGGCCGCCGCGTGCTCTCGACGGCGGCCCGCATCAGCTCGACGGCCCGCTCGCCGGCCTCGACGTCGACGCCGGCGGCGACATACGCGCGACGCGGTCGGCGGCTCAGCCACGGACAGGGCAGTGGCTCCTCGAGGATGAACTTGCGCGACGCGACGTCGTACGGGACCGGCTCCGGGTAGCGGCCGTCGAAGCAGGCGAAGCAGAACCGCTCGTACGGCAGCTCGAGGGCCGCGAGGACGCCCCGGATCGAGAGGTAGCCGAGCGAATCGGCGCCGATGAACTCGCGGATCTCCTCGACCGATGTGCGTCGCCGCGATCAGCTCCGTCTCGACCTGGGTGTCGATGCCGTAGAAGCAGGGGTGGTAGATCGGCGGCGCGCTGATCCGGACGTGGACCTCCGCGGCGCCGGCCCTGCGCAGGAGCGACGACGATCTGCTTGGTCGTCGTGCCCCGCACGATCGAGTCGTCGACGACCGTCAGCCGCTTGCCGCGGACGACCTCGCGCAGCGGGTTGAGCTTGATCGTCACGCCGCGCTGGCGCATCGTCTGGGACGGCTGGATGAACGTCCGGCCGCTGTAGCGGTTGCGGACGAGGCCCTCGCGGTACGGGATGCCGGACGCCTCGGCGTAGCCCGCGGCGGCCGGGGCGCCGGTGTCCGGGACCGGCATCACGAGGTCGGCGTCCGCCGGGATGCTCGGCGGCGAGCTGCATCGCCCATCCGGCGCCGGACCTCGTACAGGTTGCGGCCCTCCATGTACGAGTCGGGCCGGGCGAAGTAGATCAGCTCGAACACGCACAGCGCCGGGCGTCGCGTCCGCGAAGCGGACGGACCGGGGCTCGCGCCCGGCCTCGAGGATGACGATCTCGCCCGGCTCGACGTCGCGGACGTACTCGGCGCCGACGATGTCGAGCCCGGCCGTCTCCGACGACAGGACCAGCCGTCGCTCGTGCCGTCGTCGCCCCACAGGCCGCCGTCGCGCCGCTCGCCGCGGCGCACCTCGCGCGGCAGCCGGCCCGAGGACGAGCGGCCGGAACCCGAACGGGTCGCGGACGCCGATGACCCGGCGCTCGTCGAGGACGACGAGGCTGTACGCGCCGCGGACGCGCGGCAGGACCCGGACGCAGGGCGTCGACCGTGTCGGCGGCCGGCTCGTCGGCGAGGAGCGCGGTCAGGAGCTCCGTGTCGGTCGATGGCCGGCAGGCGGCCGCGGCCGCCGCTCGAGCTGGTCGAGCAGCTCGCGGGTGTTGACGAGGTTGCCGTTGTGGCCGATCGCGAGCGCCCGCCGCGGCCCGAGCCGGAACGTCGGCTGGGCGTTCTCCCAGACCGTCGAGCCGGTCGTCGAGTAGCGGCAGTGGGCGATCGCGAGGTCGCCGCGGAGCGACGGGATGCCGCCGCTCGTCGAGGACCTGAGCGATCATCCCGAGGTCCTTGTAGAGCATGAGCTGCTCGCCGTCGCTGACCGCGACGCCGGCCGACTCCTGGCCGCGGTGCTGGAGCGCGAACAGGCCGAGCGCGGCGACGGCCGCGGCCTCGGTGCCCGTGCCGGGCGGCAGCGACGACCCCGAAGACGCCGCACATCGTCAGTGACCGTCCCAGCCGAGGGCCCGCGAGCAGGCCGTGCTCCCAGGCGTGGCGGAGGTCGGCGAGCGGCGACGTCGAGCGCGTCGGCGACCCGGCTGCCCCGCTCCTCCGCGGCGCCGGTCGCGCCGGCGCCGGCGAGCTCGACGACGAGCCGCTCGCCGCCGACCGACCCGAGCTCCTCGACGGCGAGGCCGTGCTGGCGGGCGAGCAGCACGAGCGCCGGCGACGTGGCGCGGCGGCGCCGAGACGACGAGCCGCGACGGGCTCTCGCCGAACAGGTCGACCGCCGGCGAGTTCGCGACCGGCAGCCGCAGGCGGGCGCCGAGCCCCGATCGCGTCGCCCCAGATCGCGCACTCGGCGAGGGCGACCGCGAGGCCGCCGCCCGACGACGTCCTGGGCCGAGGCGAGGAGGCCGCGCGCGGCCGCCTCGCGGACGAACGCCTGGAGCGCGGCGCTCGCAGGTCGAGGTCGAGCGCCGGCGGGCCGTCCTCCGGCGCGACGCCCGCGAGCCGCGCGTACTCGCTGCCCGGCGAGGCCCGGCGTCGCCTCGCCGACCAGGACGATCGCGTCGCCGTCGGCGCGGAACGCCGGGCCGACCAGCGCGATCGACGTCGTCGAGCAGCCCGACGACCCCGATCTCGGGCGTCGGGGCGATCGCGGCCGCCGGGCGACTCGTTGTAGAGCGAGACGTTGCCGCCGGTGACCGGCAGGCCGAGCGCGCGGCACGCGTCGCCCAGGCCGCGGACGGCCTCGGACAGCTGCCAGAACGCCTCCGGCCGGGTCGGGTCGCCGTAGTTGAGGCAGTTCGTGACGCCGAGCGGCCGCGCGCCGGTGATCGACGACGTTGCGGGTCGCCTCGGCGACGCTCATCGCCGCGCCCAGCCACGGGTCGCGGCGCCCGACCGCCTGCGTTGCCGTCGGTCGTCGCGACGAGCGCCTTCGTGGTGCCCTTGATCCGGAGCACCGCGGCGCCCCGGCCCGGGCCCGGCGACGGTGTTCGCCTGGACGGTCGAGTCGTACTGCTCGAAGACCGGCCGGCGGGCGACGAGGTTGGCCGAGCCGAGGAGCGCGAGGAGCACCGCGCCCGGGTCCATGCCGCGCTCCGGCAGCAGCCGCTCGCGTCGTCGCCGGGGCGCCCGGGGCGGGCGCGGCCGGCGGCGGGGCGGCGGCGCGGCGATCCGCTCGTGGACGATCGCGTCGCTGGTGAGGGCCGCGGCCGGGATGCGGGCGAGCTCCCGACGTCCCCGTCGACGACGGCGATGTCGCCGTCGTCCGTGACCGTCGCCGATCACCGCGACCGGCAGGCCCCAGCGCTCGCAGACGGCGCGGACGGCGTCCCAGCGCTCGGGTCGGACGATCGCGAGCATCCGCTCCTGCGACTCGGAGATCATCACCTCGAACGGCTCCATGCCCGGCTCGCGGCGCGGGATCGCGTCGAGGTCGATCGCGCATCCCCGTCCCGGCCCGATCGGCGGTCTCGGACGTCGCGCAGGTGATCCCGGCCGCGCCGAGGTCCTGGAGCCCCTCGACGAGGCCCCGCTCGATCAGCTCGAGCGAGGCCTCGATCAGCAGCTTCTCCGCGAACGGGTCGCCGACCTGGACCGACGGGCGCTTCGAGCGTCTCCGCGTCGCCGAACGTCGCGCTGGCGAGGACGGACGCCCCGCCGATCCCGTCGCGGCCGGTCGTCGAGCCGAACAGCACCACGAGGTTGCCCGGGCCCGGCGCCGCGGCGCGGGTGAGGCAGCCGCTCCTCGAGCAGGCCGATCGCCATCACGTTGACGAGCGGGTTGCCCTCGTAGCACGGGTCGAAGACGAGCTCGCCGCCGACCGTCGGCACGCCGACGCAGTTGCCGTAGCCGCCGACGCCGCGGACGACGCCGTCGACGAGGTGGCGCGTCCGGGCCGATCGACGGGTCGCCGAAGCGGAGCGCGTCGAGGACGGCGATCGGCCGGGCGCCCATCGTGAAGATGTCGCGGAGGATGCCGCCGACGCCGGTCGCGGCGCCCTGGTACGGCTCGACCGCGCTCGGGTGGTTGTGCGACTCGATCTTGAACGCGACCGCGAGCCCGTCGCCGATCGAGATCACCCCGGCGTTCTCGCCGGGCCCGGCGACGACGCCCTCGCCGGCGGTCGGCAGCGTCCGCAGGAGCGGCTTGCGAGCTCTTGTACGAGCAGTGCTCGCTCCACATGACGCTGAACATCGCGAGCTCGAGGTCGTTCGGCTCGCGGCCCCGAGGCGGTCGCGGATCGCGTCGAGCTCGTCGTCGGTGAGCCCGAGGCGCGCGGTGGAGCGGCTCCTCGCGGGGTCGGCCATCGGTTCGGCCAGCGTCATCGCGCGCCGACCTCGACCGGCACGCCCGGCCGCGGCTCGCTCGGCGGCGCTCTCGACGAACGAGCGGATGATCCCGAGCCCGTCGGCCGAGCCGAGGATCGCCTCGACCGCGGTCTCGGGATGGGGCATGAGGCCCGCGACGTTGCCCGCGGCGTTCATGACGCCGGCGATCGCCCGGAGCGAGCCGTTCGGGTTGGCGGCGTCGCCCGTCTCGTCCGCCGTCGACCCGTCGGCCCGGGCGTAGCGGAACAGCACCTGGCCGGCCCGTTCCAGCTCGTCGAGCGTCGCGTCGTCGGCGTAGAAGCAGCCCTCGCCGTGGGCGACCGGCATCCGCAGCGGCCGGCGCTCGCCGATCGCCCGGGTGAACGGCGTGTCGAGCCGCTCCGGGACGATCGAGACCTCGCGCGAGACGAACCGCAGCCCGCGGTTGCGGAGCAGGGCGCCGGGCAGGAGATGCGCCTCGGTCAGGACCTGGAAGCCGTTGCAGATCCCGAGGACGAGCCCGCCATCGGCGGCGAACGCGGCCACGGAGCGCATCACCGGGCTGAACCGGGCGATCACGCCGGCCCGCAGGTAGTCGCCGTAGGCGAAGCCGCCCGGCAGGATCACCCCGGCGACGCCGTCGAGGGACGCCGACTCGTGCCACAGGATGACCGGCTCGGCGCCGGCGATCTCGAGCGCGTTGACGGCATCGATGTCGCGGTTCGAGCCCGGGAACAGCACGACCCCGATCCGGACGGTCATGCGGGCGCCCCGACGATCGACGAGGCCGCCCCGATCTCCTCGACGACGTACGACTCGATGAGCGGGTTCGACAGGAGCTCCGACGGCGAGCCGCTCGACCGTCGCCCTGGCGGCCGCCGCGTCGTCGGCGGCGACCGTCAGCTCGACCCGCCGGCCGACCCGGACGGCGGAGACGCCCTCGATCCCGAGGTGGCCGAGGCTGCTCTCGACCGCCCGGCCCTGCGGGTCGAGGATGCCCGCCTTCGGCGTGACGTTGACGGCGAACCGGAAGTCCGTGCTCATCGGGCGATCACGTCCTCCGCCAGGTAGCGATCGAAGCTCGCGCCGGTGATCCGCTCGAACGCCTCGACGTAGCGTGCCCGGGTCCCCTCGACGATGTCCGCCGGGAGCTCCGGCCCGGGCGCGCGTCTTGTCCCACGCCTGCCCCTCGAGCCAGTCGCGGACGAACTGCTTGTCGAAGCTCGCGGCCGGCCGGCCCGGCTCGTACGTCGGCGGCGTCCCAGAAGCGCGACGAGTCGGGGGTGAGGACCTCGTCGATGAGGAGCAGCTCGCCGGTCTTCGGGTCGACGCCGAACTCGAACTTCGTGTCGGCCAGGATGATCCCCGCCGGCTCCGCCACGGCGACGCCGTAGCGGTAGAGCGCGAGCGGCGAGGTCCCGGACGCGCTCGGCGAGCGTCGGCGCCGATCAGCGCGGGCGGCCTCCGTCGAAGCTCGATGTTCTCGTCGTGCTCGCCCTGCTCGGCCTTGGTCGACGGCGTGAAGACGGCTCGGGCAGTCGCTCGCTCTCGCGCAGGCCCGGCCGGCAGCGCGATGCCGCAGACGGCGCCGGTTCGCTGGTAGTCCTTCCAGCCGGAGCCGGCGAGGTAGCCGCGGACGATCGACCTCGATCGGGAGCACCTCGACGCGGCGGCAGAGCATCATCCGCCCGCGCAGCTCGGCGGCCACGTCCGGACCGGCGACGAGCTCCGGCGGCGAGCATCGTCCGGGGTCCGTGCCGACGAGGTGGTTCGGGACGATTCCCTCGGTCTCGCGCGAACCAGAACCGCGAGATTCCGGTCAGCACGCGGCCCTTGTCCGGGATCTCGGTCGGCAGGACGACGTCGAACGCGCTGAATCCGGTCCGACGCGACGAGCAGCAGCCGGTCGCTCGCCGACGGCGTAGAGGTCGCGGACCTTGCCGGAGCGCAGGAACGAGTCGGCGGGCGGGCTAGCGGGCGGCATGGATCTCGGCCTCCAGGCTGTCGAGTCGGGCGATGACCGTGGGAACGTGGCGCAGGAACGCCGAATCGTCGAAGCAGGCGTCGAGCTCGGCGAGCGCGGAGCTTCTTCGCGACCGTCGGGTCGACGGCGAGCAGCTCGCGGAGCGGCCGCCGCTCGTCGGCCGCGCGGAGCGCGGCGCGCTGGACGATCGCGTAGGCCTCCTCGCGCGAGAGGCCGGCGCGCTCGACGAGCGCGACGAGGACCCGGCTGCTGGCGTGGAGCCCGAGGCCGCGCTCGATGTTCTCCCGCATCCGCTCGCTGCGGACGACGAGCCCTTCGACGAGCCCCGTCATCCGGACGAGCATGTAGTCGAGCAGGATCGTCGCGTCGGGCAGGATCACCCGCTCGGCCGACGAGTGGCTGATGTCGCGCTCGTGCCAGAGCGGCTGGTCCTCGAGCGCGGTGTGGGCGTAGCCGCGGAGCAGCCGGGCGAGCCCGGCGATCCGCTCGGACGAGGATCGGGTTGCGCTTGTGGGGCATCGCCGACGAGCCCTTCTGGCCGGCCTTGAACGGCTCCTGGAGCTCGCCGATCTCGGTGTGCTGGAGGTTGCGGATCTCGGTCGCGAACCGCTCGAGGCTGCCGCCGACGATGGCGATCGCCGTGAGGAGCGCCGCGTGGCGGTCGCGCTGGACGATCTGGGTGCTCGCCGGATCGGCGTGGAGCCCGAGCTCGGCGAGGACCTCCGCCTCGACGTCCGGCCCGAGGTGGCTGTACGTCCCGACCGGGCCCGGAGATCTTGCCCGTCCCGATCTCGTCGACGGCGACCGCCAGGCGGCGCCGCCCGCGGTCGAGCTCGAACGCCCAGCCGGCGAGCTTCAGGCCGAGCGTGATCGGCTCGGCGTGGACCGAGTGGGTCCGGCCCATCATCAGCGTCTCGGCCTCCGCCCGGGCGCGGGCGATCGAGCGCCGCCAGGAGCCGGTCGCAGTCGCGGAGGAGGAGCTCCCCGGCGGCCCGCAGCTGGAGGGCGAGGCCGGTGTCGACGACGTCGCTGCTCGTCAGGCCGAGATGGAGGTAGCGGCCCTCGGGGCCGACCGACTCGGCGACCTGGGAGACGAAGGCGATGACGTCGTGGTCGGTCGTCTTCTCGATCTCGGCGATCCGCTCCGGATCGACCGTGGCCTCGTGCCTCGATCGCGGCGAGCGCCTCGGGCGGGACCAGGCCGCGAGCGGCCTGGGCGCGGGCGACGGCGAGCTCGACGCGAAGCATCCCCTCGAAGCGCGCTTGGTCCGTCCAGAGGGCACCCATCTCGGCCAGCGTGTAGCGGCGGATCATCGGCCGCGCCCACGGCCGAGGCCGCGACCGGCGCCGCCGCGGCGATGTCGCGGCGGCGCTGCATGCCCGGGCCACGAGATCGCATCCGCGGCCGACTCCGCCGACGGCGCGCGCCGCCGCCTGGTCCGGGCCGCGCCCGACGACCGTCAGGACGCGGCCGCCGTTCGTCACGAATCCGCCGCCGCCGTCGCGCCGCGTCCCGGCGTGGAACACGAGCGCCCCGGTCGCACGAGCGCGCGTCGATGCCGTCGATCGCATCGCCGCTGCCCGGGTGCATCGGGATAGGTTCCGGCGGCGAGGACGATCCCCACGGCCGCGCCGGGCAGGACCGCGATCCGCTCGCCGGCGGCGGTCTCGAGCCGGCCACGCGCCGCCGTCGAGCAGCAACGGCCCGAGCGGAACCGCCAGCCGCGGCAGGATCACCTGCGCCTCCGGGTCGCCGAGCCGGGCGTTGCACTCGAGGAGCCGCGGCCCGTCGGCGGTGAGCATCAGGCCGGCGTAGAGGAAGCCCCGGAACGGCGTCCCGCGCCGGGCGAGCTCCGCCAGCAGCGGCCGGTGAATGGTCTCGACGATCTCCTCGACCTCGTCGTCGGACAGGTCGGGGAGCGGCGAGTAGGCGCCCATCCCGCCGGTGTTCGGCCCGACGTCGCCGTCGAGCAAGCCGCTTGTGGTCGCGTGCGGCCGGCAGGGCCAGGGCGTCGCTCGCCGTCGCAGATCGCGATGACGCTCGCCTCGGGTCCGCGGAGGCGCTCCTCGACGACGATTCGCTCGACCCCGGCCCGGACGAGCGCCTCGATCGCGGCGACGGCCTCGTCAGCGGACTCGGCCACGACGACGCCCTTGCCGGCCGCGAGTCCGTCGGCCTTGACAACGACCCCGTCGCCCGGCGCCGCCTCGCGGCGGCGCATATTCGCGTGCCTCGCGCCGGATCCGTCGAACGACGCCGCGCGGCCATCGCGACGCCGGCCGCCGCGGCCACCTCGTGGCAGAACGCCTTCGACGACTCGATCCGTGCGGCGGCGGCACGATCGGGCCGAACGTGCGGATCCCGGCCTCGCGGAGCGCGTCGGCGACGCCGGCGGCGAGCGGCGCCTCCGGGCCCGATCACCGCGAGCTCGACCGATCGGCGCCGGGCGACGGCGACGATCGCGTCGGATGTCGAGCGCTGCCGCCTCGCCCGCGATCCGGACGCGGGGCTCCTCGCGCGATCGCGTCCGATCCGGGGGCGACCACGATCTCGTTGACGCCCGGTTCCGCGGCGAGCTTCCAGGCGAGGGCGTGCTCGCGCCCGCCGCCACCGACGATGAGGATCCGGGTCGGCATGACCGGCCGGCTCATCGGGCGACCTCGGCGGCGGCGGACTTCGGCGGGGCCGGCCGGTTGCGCATCGGCCGCCAGGCCCGCTCGATCGTCTGGGTCCGCTCCGGTCCGACCGAGACGAGGACGATCGGCACGCCGGCGTGCTCCTCGAGCGCCGACACGTAGCGCCGGGCGTTCTCCGGCAGGTCGCCGAGCGATCGGACGGCGTGGATCGGCTCCGACCAGCCGGCGAACTCCTCGTAGATCGGGGTGGCGCCGTCGAGGACCGTCGCCGACGACGGCCAGGCCTCCACCCGCCGACCTGCCACCTCGTAGGCGACGCACAGCCGGATCGGGTCGATGCCGGACAGGATGTCGAGCTTGTTGAGCATGATCGAGCTGACCGAGTTGACCGCGACCGCATAGCGCAGCGGCACGGCATCGAACCAGCCCACGCGGCGCGGCCGGCCGGTCGTCGTCCCGACCTCGTTGCCGCGCGCCGCGATCCCCGCCCCGATCGCGTCCGTCAGCTCGGTCGGATACGGGCCTGACCCGACCCGCGTCGAGTAGGCCTTCATGACCCCGATCACCTCGTCGACCTGGAGCGGCCCGATCCCGCCGCCGGTGCACGCGCCGCCGGCTACCGGGTTCGACGACGTGACGAACGGGTAGCTGCCGTGGTCGAGGTCGAGGAGCGTGCCCTGGGCGCCCTCGAGCAGGACGTGGTCGCCGCGGCGGAGCGCGTCCTGGACGAGCCACGTGGCGTCGGCGATGTGCGGCCGGAGCCGCTCGCCCCACGCGACGGCCTGGGCCACGAGCTCGTCCGGCCCGAACGCCTGGTTGCCGTCGTGCGACGCGAGCAGCAGGTTCTTGTCGGGCAGGATCTTGGCGAGCTTCGCCCGAACACAGCGAGCCGTCGAGGAGATCCTCCATCCGCAGCCCGACCCGCCACGCCCGATCGCCGTAGGCCGGCCCGATCCCCCGCCCGGTCGTGCCGACCTTGCCGTCGCCGAGGCGGGCCTCCATCGCCCGATCGAGGGCCACGTGGTACGGCATGATCACGTGGGCCGCCGTGCTGACCCGAACACGGCTCGTGTCGATCCCGCGCGCGGTGAGCATGTCCAGCTCGCCGATCAGCGTCGCCGGATTGACGACCACGCCGCTGCCGATGACCGACGTGATGTGCGGGATACAGGACGCCCGACGGGACGAGGTGAAGCTTGAAGACCTCGTCGCCGCTGACGACGGTGTGGCCGGCGTTGTCGCCGCCCTGGTAGCGGACGACCATCGCGACCTGCTCGGCGAGGAAGTCGGTCGTCTTGCCCTTGCCCTCGTCGCCCCACTGCAGCCCGACGATGACCGTGGCCGGCATCAGTCGAGGTCTCCCTGGGCCCGACGACCAAAGAAAAAAGCCCCAGGCCCGATGGACTGAGACTTGGATATACGTCTCCCGTATCGCGCCGACGGTTCGGCGCCGGGGCTGATCGAAGACTCGGGCTCGCCTCACGGGACGAACGACGCGCCTTCCTCGAGCAACGGCCGACCTCCTGGATGCGGGCGTTTCCCGCGGGCTGTCGAGGACGGGCGGAGTATAGCAGCGCGGAGGTCGCCTCGCGCCCGAATCAGCTCGCGGCGAACCCGCTGGCGGCGTCGTCGTCTGGGGCGTCGGTCGCGAGCGGGATCTGGGCAGTCGACGCGTCGCTGGAGCGGCGTCGGCGCGGCTTCCGTTCCGCGATCAGCCCGATCGTCGCGGCATCGAGCCCGATCATCGAGGCAACCACCGGATCGGGCGCCGGCGCGTGCTTCGCGAACAGGTCGCAGAAGAGGGTGACGAGCTCGGGGTCGAACTGGGTGCCGGCGTGGCGGCGGAGCTCGATGATCGCGTTGTCATGGCTCATCGCCCGCTTGTACGGCCGGTCGTGGGTCATCGCGTCGTAGGCGTCGGCGATAGCTACGATCCGGGCGCCGAGCGGGATGTCGCTCCCCCGCAGCCCGAACGGGTAGCCGTGACCCGAGTAGCGCTCGTGGTGGTGGAGGATGATCGGCACGGCTTCCTTGAGCGCGGCCGCCTGCTCGAGGATGACCTGGCCGATCCGCGGGTGCTGGACGACCGACCGCCACTCGGCCGACGTGAGCGCCGTCGGCTTGTCGAGGATGTCCTGGGGGACGGCCACCTTGCCGACGTCATGGAGGAGCGCCGCGACCCGGATCCGGTCGACCTCGGCGGGCGGCAGGGCGAGGTTCTTCGCCATCGCCACGACGATCGAGGCGATCAGGGCCGACGGCTGGCCGCTGTAATGCGGCAGGGGCGAGATGACGGCGGTCAGGCTGGCTGTCGCGGCGTCGCGCGCCGCCTGGCCGATCTCGACGGCGCGTGCCCGCCCGGCAGCAGAGATCGGCGCTCGCGGGATACGGGCGTCCTCGTCCGGCTCCGCGAAGATGTACGTCTGGTTGCGCCCGAGCGACTTCGCCGAGTACATCGCCGCGTCGGCGTCGCGCACGAGGGTGTCGCTCGTCAGGCGCGAGCCCGCGCCGCCGGCGATCCCGATCGAGATCGTGACCGACAACTCGGGGTTGCCGTCGACGGGGAAGCGCTCGCGGGCGACGATCGTGCGGAGCTTCTCGGTCAGGACGGCCCCCTCTTCGACGTCCGTCTCGGTGAGGATCAGCATGAATTCCTCGCCGCCGTAGCGGCCGACCATGTCGGTCGCCCGGAGGTTCGTCTGGATCACCTGCGCGACGCCCCGCAGCACGACGTCGCCGGTGGCATGGCCGTAGGTGTCGTTGACGGCCTTGAAGTGATCGATGTCGACGAATGCGACCGACAGCGGGCGCTCATAGCGGTTGGCCCGCTCGACTTCGTTGAACAGGTCGACGAGCAGCGCGCGCCGGTTGGCGACGCCGGTGAGCTTGTCCATCGTCGCGGCGTCGGTTGTTTCGGCCAGCGAGGCGGAGATCGCGTTCACCGCGCGTGCCAGCCGGCCCTCCAGGCCGTGACCGGTCGCCGGGGCCCGAACCGTGACACCGAGCTCGCCCGCGGCGAGGCGCTCCGAGGCGCGGATGATCCGCCAGAAACGGATGCGTACGTACAGGAACACGATCGTGGCGGTCATCGACACGCCGATCGAGCCGGCGGCCACGGCCGCGACGATCGATCGAGCGCCTTCGTCCACCCACGAGTCCACGGCACTTGGCATGCCGAAGAGCACAGCAATAAGCACGACCGGGGCAACGAGGCCCAGGCCCCCGAGCAGACGCATCACCGACCTAGCGTAGCCGTCCGCCCGTTCGTCTCGGACCTGCCGGAGGTACCCGCTGCCGTCGCCGGAAGTACCGTCCGCCAGTTGCGAATTACGGACTTCTACCTAGTTGCCTGAGTGCCCTCAGGGGCCGCACAATGGCCTAGCCCGCCGGGGATTTGTCTGGCATATATCTGTGGGTCTGGTGAGGAGTCACTCGAGCCTCCTACCGTCCGCCGGGCTCAGTCGCACTCATTGAGCCGCGTCCCGTTTTCTGGGACGCGGCTCAATCGTTTTCCGACGTTCGTCCCGCGGCCCTCCCGCGACGCGTGGCCGCCAGCCCCTCCGCCGGGCCGTCCTGGTCCGCCAGCCGGACCAACGGGCGGAGGAGCCTCCCTTGAGCGGCCCGTTCGGGTGCGTCCCCCGCTCCTTGGTCCGCAAGCGGGACCAACTGGCGCAGGAAACGCGGTTGAGCCGCGAATTCAGACGCCTCGCCCGCTCGTTGGTCCGCCAGCCGGACCGGCGAGGAGCCCAAGCGCCGCTCCAAATCCGCGGTAAAGCGCGGGGTGAGTCGCCGTGCAGAGCTCCCTGCTAGCGTCCGACGTGCCCGCCAGGCTCCAGCCGGCCTCGCCGACCGCCGCACCGACGGATTGCAGACCACCGTAGGTCCGCCGACCCGCCCGGGCTGCCCGCCGGGGCCGGCAACCCCGCGCGATGCCCGCCGCATACCGCCCCAGCCCGCCGCGTCGATCCCGCCGGACCACGCAGGGTCGGCCCGATTCCCCGTCGGCCGGCCGAGAAGGAGAACACGGACCGTGAACAAGGTCCTCTTGACTGGTCGCCTCACCCGCGACCCGGAGATGCGGAGTCTGTCGAGCGGCAAGACCGTCACGCAGTTCAGCATCGCCACCAACGAGTACATCGGCCAGGGCAAGGAGAAGGCCGAGTACCACAACATCGTCACCTGGGACCGGCTCGCCCAGACCTGTGGCGAGTTCCTCGGCAAGGGCCAGCAGGTCGCGATCGAGGGCCGGCTCCAGACCCGGAGCTGGGACGACGACCGCGGCGTCCGCCACTGGAAGACGGAGGTTGTCGCCAACCACGTCGAGATGCTGTCCGGACGGCGGAAGAAGGACTACGCGGCCGAGTCAGCGGCGAATGCCCTCGCCACACAGGCTGCGGCGTACGGCGATGGCGACGCCACCGACGAGGACGCGGCGGTCGCGGCTGCCGGCGAGCCGCTGACCGCGGACGAGTCGGACGAGGCGGAGACCGTAGCCGCCTGACCGATCCCGAAGTCGACTCTCGTCTTGCCGGGCCGGCGGCGGTCATCCCTCCCCGCCGCCGGTCCGCTCAGGCGTGCGGGCCGACGAACACGAAGAACGAGACGGCCAGGATGATGTAGACGAGCATCAGCAGAGCGCCCTCGAGCCAATTCGACTCGCCGTCGAACGCGATGAGCGCGCTGATCCCGACGGCGACGCCGACGGCCGCCACCTCGAGCGGCGCGAAGACGAGGTCCATCGGCTGGCCGAGGACGATCCCGAGCAGGACCAAGACCGGGCCGACGAACAGCGCGACCTGGAGACTCGACCCGAAGCTCACCGCCATCGCGAACTCCATCTTGTTCTTGAAGGCGAGCTGGACCGCGACGAGGTGCTCGGCGAGATTGCCGATTGTCGGGATGAGGATCACGCCGACGAAGAACTCGGACAGCCCGAATCGCTCGATGACCGGCTCGATCGCCCCCACGAGGATCTCCGACAGGAAGGCGAGCAGGACGGCCGCCGTGAGCAGCACGAAGACAGCGGTCCGGCCCGTCCAATTCGGGCCGCCGTGGCCCTCGGCCGGTCCGTGGCCGCCGAGCGTCTCGGCCGGGTTCGTGAACTGGAAGACGAGCGACAGGGCATATCCCGCCATCAGCAGCAGCGCCACTAGGACCGACTCCTGGACGAGGTTGCCCTCCGTCGGGACGGCCGTCGTCGCGGCGAACACCGCCGGGATGAACAGTCCGATGGCGGCCAGGACGAGGAGCGCCGCATTGGAGCCGGCCACCTGCCGATTGAATTGTTGCGTGCCGTTCTTCAAGCCACCAAGCAGCACACTCGCCCCGAGCACGAGCAGGAGGTTGCCGATGATCGAGCCCGTGATCGACGCCTTGACGACCTCGATCAGCCCGGCCTGGAGGGCGAAGAACGCGATGATCAGCTCGGCGATGTTGCCGAACGTCGCGTTGAGGATGCCGCCGACCTGCGGCCCGCTGATCGCCCCGAGACGTTCCGTTGACAGGCCGACGACCCAGGCGAGGCCGAGGATCGCCGCCGCCGAGGCGATGAAGAGGATCGTCGGGTCCGCGTGCAGCACAAGGTCGAGGAAGATCGCTACCAGTGCGATCACGAGCGTCGCGACGAGGAAGATCCGTGTCGTCGGCCCGAGCGGGCCCAGGATCGGGATGCCGCCGGGAGCCGGCGGGTGCGCAGCCGTCATGGCCGAATCCTAGCGATCCTCGGGCGCGCCGTAGAGCTGGCGGCGCGGGATGCCGGTCGCGGCAGCGATCCGCCGGGCGGCGTCGCCGCGGGACGTGCCGTCAGCGACGAGTCGCTCGACGTCGGCGCGTGGCCGCGCGAGTGCCGCATCCGCGGCGGCCTCCGTCGCCGCGCTGGCTGGCGATGCCGCCGGGCTGCTCGCCAACGACGATCGCGAACTCGCCCCGGAGCGTGATCTCGCCATCGGCGGCCCGGCTGGCCAGCAACCCGATCGGCGCCCGGACGATCTCCTCGTGGAGCTTCGTCAGCTCGCGGCACACCGCCGCCGGCCGGTCCGGGCCGCAGGCGGCGGCGAGGTCGCGCAGCGTGGCCACGACCCGGCTCGGCGCCTCGTAGACGACGGATGCCGCGCTCGTCACCAGCAATCCGTGCGATTCGCTCCCGGCGCTCCCTGCCACTCCGGGGCAGGAACCCCTCGAACGACCAGCGCGCCCCGGCTATCCCGCTCGCCACGACGGCGGCGAGCAACGCGGATGCGCCGGGGATCGGGACGACGATGCCACCCTCGGCCGCCCAGGCGGCGACGAGCTCAGTGCCGGGATCGCTCACGCCGGGCGTCCCGGCGTCGGTCACGAGGGCCAGATCTCGCCGCGCCGCAGGTGGTCGAGGAGCTCCGCGGCCCGGCCCGGGCCGCTCCGCGCGTGATAGCTGATCGTCCGCGTCTCGACCGCGTGCCGATCGAGCAGGCGCCGCGTGATCCGGGTGTCCTCGGCGGCGATGAGCGGGACGGTCCGGAGGATCTCAAGCGCCCGCAACGTGACGTCGCCGAGGTTCCCGATCGGCGTCGCGACGACGAAGAGTCGGCCGCCCGACGACCCGCCGGTCACTCTCGCGCGGAACCCGGGCCGACGGCGCGGATAGAGATAGTCGACGCCCGCCGTCCGCGGCCCGAGCTTCGCGATCGGGGGGACCTGGCGCTTGAACTCGGAGGTGGCGACCATCCGGTCGACCCGCTCGACCAGCGCCCGGTCGAACCCCATCTGGACCAGCTCATCGATCGAGCGCCGCTTGTCGATCCGCCAGAAGAGCAATCGATCGAGGACGGGGTAGCTGAAGCCCGCCTCGGACTCGTCGGTCTGGCCCGGCCAGAGATCGGCCGACGGCGCCTTCGTGATGATCCCCTCCGGAACGCCGATCGCTGCGGCGATCTGGCGGACCTGGCTCTTGTAGAGGTCGCCGATCGGGTTGAACGCGCAGGCGCTGTCGCCGAACAGCGTCGTGTAGCCGATCAGCGACTCGGTCTTGTTGCCGGTCCCGACCACGAGGCCGCCCCAGGTGACGGATCGGTCGTAGAGGACCGCCATCCGCTGGCGGGCCATGAAGTTGCCGCGACGGAGCGGCGTCGCGTCCGGGTCGGCTGCGAAGAACGCGTCGACCATCGGGCTGATGTCGACGACCTCGCTGGCGGAGCCAAGCCGTCGGACGACCTCTTCCGCGTCGGCCCGCGACGCAGGCGACGACGCCCGGTACGGCATCATCACGCACAGCAGCTTCTCGGCGCCGATCGCCTCGGCCGTCAGGTAGGCCACGAGCGCCGAATCGATCCCGCCAGACAGGCCCAGGACCACGCTTGCTCGAAGCCCGCCTGGCGGAGCTGGCCGCGGATGAACTGGCCGATGACGCGGCGGGCGACATCGGTGTCGATCGCGAGCTCGGCCGGCAGCTCGAACAGGCCGCCCGTGTCCGAGACGGCGGGCACGGCGGTCACCGTCGGGCGCCCGGCTGGAAGCCGAGGGGCCGTTCGATCGGGTCGCCCGGAGCGACGTCGAGGCCCGGCTCGGCCCCGTCTTCGGCGGTTGAGTCGGGGTGCAGGCCGGCCCGCTCGGCGACGATCCGCGACATCTCGCGGACGGCGAGCTCGGGCCGTTCGTCGCGAAGGAGCGGCAGCGCGACCCGTTCGCGTCGGACGTCCGCCAGCGAGACGTCGACGGTGAACAGCCCCTCCTCGAAGAACGGCGCGGAGAAGAGCGGCTCGCCGGTCGGGGCGATGACCTCCGAGCCGCCCCAGAACGAGATCGACTCGTCGATGCCGACGCGGTTGCAGAAGACCACGAAGGACGTCGTGAGCTGGGCGTAGGTCCGCATGATCGTTCGCCACGACGTCGCGGTCCCGAGGCCGACCTCGTTCGTCGCCGCCAGGTCGCGGCCCGGGGACGACGAGACGTTGATCAGCATCTGGGCGCCGTCGAGGGCCAGGAGCTGGGGCACGGAGAGGTGCCAGAAGTCTTCGCAGACCGCGAGTCCGACCCCGACCCCCAGCCGCGACGGCGTCGCCCGCAGGAGATCGCCCGCGGCGAAGAAGCGGCGCTCGTCGAACAGGCCGTAGGTCGGCAGGAACAGCTTCCGGTGCACGTGGCGGATGCGGCCGTCCTCGAGCAGGGCCGCTGAGATGAACAGCCGATGGTCGCCGGACTCCTCGACGAACGAGACCACGACCGACAGGTCTTCCGTCTCGGCCGCGAGGGTCGCGAGGCGAGGGTCGTCGAGGCGGATCGCGACCTCCGAAGCGAGGTCCTGCAGCAGGTAGCCGGTCAGCCCAAGCTCCGGAAAGACGACGAGCCCGGCGCCCTTCGCGCGAGCCTCGCCGATGAGCTGATGATGGAGGGCGAGGTTCTCGTCGAACATGCCGAGCCGGGGGGCGATCTGAGCGAGGGCGATGCGGAGCTGCGTCACGCACGGAGGATAGCGGTTCGCAGGGCGTAGCCGGCCGCAGGGGACCCGTGCACGCGGCCTCACTCATCGTGAACCCGGAGCCGGTTCGAACGGTACGTTCATGGGTGACGACGCGTACTCGGCGGTGCTAGGCTTCCGCGCACGCGACCTGCGGCCTGCGGGCCGATTACGCGCGGCAACGGCCGCTCCGCCCGGATCGGATCGACGAGCCCGGGGGAGCCGTTTGAGGAGGAGAAACCGCATGTCCCGATCACCGAGGTGGTCACCGCTGCTCGCGTTGTGCGCGTCAGCTGTGCTCGTCTTCGCTGCCTGTGGCGTCGCGGCATCACCGAGCCCGAGCGCCGCGGCGCCGAGCCAGGCTGCCAGCCAGCCGCCGGCGAGCGTCGCCGCCTACGAGGGGCTCCAGTATCCCGAGGACGGCTCGTCCGCCTGCGGGACCGAGGGCTACCAGGGCCAGGTCGGCTCGATCAAGGCGATCGATGCCAAGACCGTCGAGTTCAGCCTGTGCGCGCCTGACGCGGCATTCCTGTCGAAGATCGCGTTCACGTCGCTCGCCATCCAGGACGCCGACTTCCTCGAGGAGACCGGCGGCGGCGGCGAGGCGCTGTTCCGCAACCCGAATGGCACGGGTCCCTACAAGCTCAAGGCCTGGACGTCCGGCTCTGAGATCTCGCTCGAGACCTTCGCCGACTACTGGGGCGATCCGCCCATGACCCCGAACGCCGTCATCCGCTGGAGCCCCGAGGCCGCTCAGCGGCTCATCGAGCTCACCGGTGGCGTTGGTGCCGACGGCATCGACAACCCCGGTCCGGACGACTTCGCGACGATCGAGGCCAACCCCGATCTCAAGCTCTATCCCGCGCACGGCGCTGAACGTCTTCTACGTCGGGTTCACCAACACCGCCGCGCCGTTCGACAACGAGAAGGTCCGCCAGGCGATCGCCCAGGGCATCGACCGAAAGCGGATCGTCGACAACTTCTACCCGCCCGGCTCCGAAGTCGCCTCGCACTTCACGCCGTGCGACATCGCCGGTGGCTGCAGCGGCGACGAGTGGTATGCCTACGACCCGGCGGCCGCCAAGGCGCTCCTCGCCGAGGCCGGCTTCCCTGATGGCTTCACGACGAAGCTCCACCTGCGCGACGTCGTGCGCGGCTACCTGCCGTCGCCCGTAACCGTCGCCCAGGACATCCAGGCCCAGCTGAAGGCCAACCTCAACATCACCGCCGAGATCGACGTCCAGGACGCGACCACGTACCTGACGACGGCGAGCCGCGGCGAGCTGACGGGCATCCACCTTCTCGGCTGGGGTGCCGACTATCCGGACGTCACGAACTTCCTCGACGTCCACTTCGGTGTCGGCGCGTCCGACCAGTTCGGCACGAAGTTCGACGACATCACGGCGCCGCTCGTCGAGGGCGGCAAGACGGCCGACCCGGCCGCCCGCGCCGAGCTCTACAAGACCGCCAACGACGCGATCAAGCTGCACGTCCCGATGGTCCCCATCGCGCACGGCGGCTCCGCCACCGTGTTCAAGGCCGATGTCGTCGGCGGCCACTCGTCCCCGCTCGGGAACGAGGCTCTCTTCGCGATGAAGGCCGGTGACCGGGACACGCTGATCTGGCTCCAGAACGGTGAGCCGGGCGGCCTGTACTGCGCCGACGAGACCGACGGTGAGTCGCTCCGGGTCTGCGAGCAGGTCCTCGAGCCGCTCTACTCGTACAAGATCGGCGGAACCGATCCCGAGCCGGCTCCTTGCGACCGGCTGCGAGGCCAACGCCGACTCAAGCCTCTGGACCTGCACCCTGCAGGAAGGTGTGACGTTCCACAACGGCGCCACGTTCGACGCCAACGACGTCGTCACGACGTACGCCGTCCAGTGGGACGCCGAGCATCCACTCCACAAGGGACGGGAGGGCCTGTTCGAGTACTGGACCTTCCTGTTCGCCGGGTTCCTGAACCCGCCGCCTCCGGCGCCGTAACCCAGGCCCGCTACGAAGGGGCGCCACGTCTGTGGCGCCCCTTCACTCCATCCGGACCCGTCTGAGGATCGACTGAGTCGATGACGCGTTTCCTCATCCGGCGGCTCCTGCTCAGCATCCCGGTCCTGATCGGGATCGTTTTCGTTGTCTTCGCCCTGGCCCGAATCATCCCGGGCGACCCGTGTGTCGCCGCCCTCGGCGAGCGGGCCAACCCCACATCGTGCGCCGCCTACAGCGCGGCCCACGGCCTCGACAAGGCGATCATCCCCGGCTTCTTCCGGGTCGATGGCGACATCGAGCTCCGCATCGGGGAGATCCCGGCGACCCTGACCGAGAACCAGTTCGTCCAGTACGTCGGCTCGCTGCTCAAGGGCGACTTCGGCGTGTCGTCGAAGTTCGGCCTGCCGGTCACGGACCTCCTGCTGCAGCGTCTCCCGGCGACCGTCGAACTGGCGCTCTACGCGCTGCTGTTCGCGATCGTCGTCGGCATTCCGCTCGGCATCATCTCCGCCTACCGGCGGAACTCGATCGTCGACGTCGGCACGATGATGTTCGCCAACCTCGGCGTGTCGACGCCGGTCTTCGTCCTCGGCCTCGTGCTGGCGTACCTGTTCGCGGTGACGTTCAAGGACACCCCGTTCGCCCTGCCCCCGTCGGGCCGCCTGACGGCCGGCGTGTCCGTCACCCCGCTGGCGGAGGCCTGGGGCATGGAGGGCGTCGGCGGGCCGCTCCGGCTGATCGTCGACTTCCTGTCGAACATCTACACGTTCAACGCGCTCGTGACGTTCAACTTCACGCTGCTCGCCGACACCGTCAAGCACATGATCCTGCCGGCCCTCGCCCTCGGCACGATCCCGCTCGCGATCATCGCCCGGATGACCCGCTCGAGCCTCCTCGACGAGCTCGGCCTCGACTACATCCGGACGGCCCGGGCGAAGGGCCTGCGCGACCGGAGCGTCGTGATGCGGCACGGCTTCCGGAACGCGCTGCTGCCCGTCGTGACGGTCATCGGCCTCCAGCTGGGTGGCCTGTTCGGCGGGGCGGTCCTGACCGAGACGGTCTTCAACCTGGCGGGGGTCGGCCGGGCGGTGACCGAAGCGATCGGCTCGCGCGACTACGCGGTCATCCAGGGCTTCACGCTCGTCATCGCCGTCGGCTTCGTCATCGTCAACCTCATCGTTGACATCTCGTACGCCTACCTGGATCCCCGGGTCCGGCTGGGCTGACCGATGGCCGCGACCGCACCCCCGATCCCGGACGTCCTCGCGGGCCAGCTATCCGGAGAGGGCCGCACATCGCTCTGGCGGGACACCCTCGGCAACATCCTCCGCCAGCGGAACGCGGTCGTCGGGCTGACGATCCTGATCTTCTTCATCGTCGTCGCCATCTTCGCCGACCAGATCGCGACCATCGACCCCGTGCTCGGTCCTGCTCGGCCAGGAGGAAGGGGCGAAGAAGCTGGCGGGGCCGTGCATCCACGCCCTCGGCTGCCCCGCCGCCCAACCGGAGCACTTCTTCGGAATCGACCAGAACGTCCGCGACGTGTTCAGTCGGGTCGTTCACGGGACGCGCGTCTCGCTCCAGATCGGGTTCCTGACGGTCGGCTTCGCGATCGTCATCGGGACGCTGATCGGGGCGGTCTCCGGTTACTTCGGCGGTGCGACCGACAACATCCTGATGCGGCTGATGGACGTCGTCCTCGCGTTCCCGGCCCTGCTCCTGGCGATCGCCATCGTCACCGTCCTCGGCACGACCCTCATCAATGCCCAGCTGGCGATCGGCATCGTCGCGATCCCGATCTACGCCCGGATCATGCGAGCGTCCGTCCTCTCGATCAAGGAGCGCGACTACGTGACCGCCTCGCAGGCGCTCGGCGAGTCCGGTCGCGGCATCCTGGTCCGGCGGATCCTGCCGAACGCGCTGACGCCGCTCATCGTCCAGGGCACCCTCGGCATCGCCGGCGCGGTGATCGACGTTGCCGCCCTGTCCTTCCTGGGCCTCGGGGCCCAGCCGCCCACGGCGGAATGGGGCTCGATGATCGGCCAGGCTCGCAACTCGATGTTCGCCGCCCCGCACCTCGTCATCTTCCCCGGGGTTGCCCTTGCGCTCACGGTCCTCGCGTTCAACCTCCTCGGCGACGGGCTGCGCGATGCGCTCGACCCGCGCCTGAACCGCTGACGACCGGCCGATGACCGAACCAACGGTGACCGAGACGACCGACCCGACCGCGCCGACCGAGACGCTTCCCAGCAGCCTCGGCCCGAGCCTGTCGGAAACCGTCGTCGAAGAGCTCGTCCCGGCCTCGGCGCGGCGACCGAAGCGGGAACGGGGCGAGCGGCCCCTGCTCGAGGTCCGCGGCCTGACGACGTCCTTCCATACGCGTGACGGCGTCGTCCGAGCCGTCGCCGGGATCGATTTCCACGTCGACCGGGGCGAGATCATGGGCATCGTCGGCGAGTCGGGCTCGGGCAAGAGCGTGACGTCGCTCTCGATCATGCAGCTCGTCGCCCGGCCCGGCCGGATCGAGGCAGGCGAGGTCATGTTCGACGGCCAGGACCTGCTCAAGTTCCGGCCCGAGGACATGCGCAAGGTCCGGGGCGAGCGAATCAGCATGATCTTCCAGCAGCCGACCTCGTCGCTCAACCCGGTCTGGGACGTCGGCCGCCAGATCGCGCGAGGTCCTCGAGCTCCATCGCGGGATGAAGCGGGGCGCGGCTCGCGCACGGGCGGGCGAGCTGCTCAGGATGGTCGGCATTCCGGACCCGCAGCGCCGGCTCAAGAACTTCCCGCATGAGATGTCGGGCGGCATGGCCCAGCGGGTGATGATCGCCATGGCGCTCGCCTGCGAGCCGGAGCTCCTGATCGCCGACGAGCCGACGACCGCCCTCGACGTGACGATCCAGGCCCAGATCCTCGACCTGATGCGGAACCTGCGCGAGGAGACCGGGACGGCGATCATCCTCATCACCCACGACCTCGGCGTCGTGGCCGAGATGTGCGACCGGGTGGCGGTGATGTATGCCGGCGAGATCGTCGAGCACGCCGACGTGACGACGCTCTTCCGGTCGCCCCGTCACCCGTACACCCGCGGTCTCATCGGCTCGCTGCCGGTCGTCGGCGTCGAGCGCGAGGAGCTGGCCGTCATCCAGGGCAACGTCCCCAACCTGATCGACCTGCCCAAGGGCTGTCGGTTCGCCCCGCGCTGCGCGTCGCGGGTGCCCGAGGAGAACTCGCTGGCCCTCGACGTCCATCCCGGTCTTTACCCGCTCGGTCCCGGCCACGAGGTCCGCTGCTTCCTCTACCACGACATGAACGGCAAGCCGATCCCCCGTCCGCCGGGCTGGGTCCCGCGGACCGAGACGGCGCCCGGCGTCGGAGCCGGCACGTGAGCGCCCTGCCGAATCAGGCGCCCCGGCCAGCGGTCACGCCAGTGCCCGCGCCCGTACCCGCGCCCGGGCCTGACACCGAGCCGCTCGTCGTCGTCCGCGACCTGGTCAAGCACTTTCCGGTCAAGGGCGGCGTCCTCCAGCGGACCGTCGGGCTCGTCCAGGCGGTCGACGGCGTGAGCTTCGAGATCCGCCGGGGCGAGACGCTCGGCCTCGTCGGCGAGTCCGGCTGCGGCAAGACGACGGTCGGCCGGCTGCTGCTCCGGCTGATCGACCCGACGTCGGGCCAGATCCGGTTCGACGGGACGGATATCGCCGGGCTGAAGGGCGCGGCCCTGAAGCCGTACCGGCGCCGGATGCAGATCATCTTCCAGGACCCGTTCGCGTCGCTGGACCCGCGGACGCCGATCGGCGACAGCATCGGCGAAGGACTCCGGATCCACGGCCTCGGCTCGTCGAGGGAGCGGCGGGCGAAGGTCATGAAGATGATGGACATGGTCGGGTTGGCGCCGTACCACGCCCGGCGCTACCCGCACGAGTTCTCGGGCGGCCAGCGCCAGCGGATCGGCATCGCCCGGGCGCTCGTCCTGGAGCCCGACCTCGTCGTCTGCGACGAGCCGGTCTCGGCGCTCGACGTCTCGATCCAGGCCCAGGTCCTCAACGAGCTGAAGTCGCTCCAGCGCGAGCTCGGGCTGACCTACCTGTTCATCGCCCACAACATGGGCGTCGTCGAGCACATCAGCAACCGCGTCGCGGTGATGTACCTCGGCAAGATCGCCGAGCTGGCCGACCGCCGGGCGATGTTCCGGGAACCGCAGCACCCGTACACCCAGGCGCTCATGTCGGCCATCCCGGTTCCGGATCCCGAGCTCCGGCGCCAGCGCGTCATCCTCCGCGGCGACGTGCCGTCACCGGTCAACCCGCCATCGGGCTGCCACTTCAACCCGCGCTGCCAGCTCCGGGCGGAGCTGGGTGGGCCGGAGATCTGCGTGACCGACGAGCCGCCGCTGCTCGAGCTGGCGCCGGACCACCTGGCCGCCTGCCACTTCCGGGGCGCGGGCTCGGAGTCGGGCACGCGCGCCGCGATCGACGCCGCGAAGCGGGCGACGGCGACATCGCCGGCCGGGGTGACGTCGGCGGTCGGATCCTAGGTCGGCAGGTCGTCAGCCGGCGGCCGGCCTGAAGCCGAGCCCGAGTCGTCCGCCCCGGTGGCGCTGTGGCGAACCGTCGCCGAGCTGCTTGCGGCGGCGGTCTCCGCCACGTCGCTCTCGGTCTCCTCGACCTCGGCCCCGGCGATCGCGGCGAGCGGCGCATCGGCGGCAATGCCCTCGACGGCGAGGGCGACGGGGACGACGACGTGGGAGGCCTCCGCAGCGGCCTCCGGGGTCACCGTCTCTGCGAAGTGGCAGGCGACCCGGTGGCCGCCGGCGATCTCGCGCAGCTCGGGGATGGTTGTTTCGCACGACTCCGGCCGGCCGAGCTGCTCGCGCAGCCAGCAGCGCGTGTGGAACCGGCAGCCGGACGGCGGTGCCGCCGGGCTGGGCACGTCGCCCTTGAGCACGATGCGCCGCTTCCGGATCCGCGGGTTCGGCTCGGGCACGGCGGACAGCAGCGCGATCGTGTAGGGATGGCGCGGGTTCGAGTAGATCTCGTCGACGCCGGCGACCTCGACCATCTTCCCGAGGTACATGACCCCGACCCGGTCGCTGATGTACTGGACCACCGACAGGTTGTGGGCGACGAACAGGTAGGTCAGGTCGAACTCCGCCCGCAGGTCGAGCAGGAGGTTGAGGATCTGGGACTGGATCGAGACGTCGAGCGCGGAGACCGGCTCGTCGCAGATCACGATCTCGGGCGCGAGCGCGAGCGCCCGGGCGATGCCGATGCGCTGCCGCTGGCCGCCGGAGAACTCGTGCGGGTAGCGCCGGGCGTAGTCGCGCCGGAGCCCGACCGCGTCGAGGTAGTCGCCGACCCGCTTGTCGCGGACCTTCCGCTTGCCCCAGCCGTTCTCCTTGTCGGCCTGGGCGAGCAGGCCCTCGCCGATGATGTCGCTGACCGGCATCCGCGGGTTGAGGGAGCCCGACCGGGTCCTGGAAGATGATCTGCATCTGGCGCCGGAACTTCTTGAGGTCGTCGCCCTTCTCGGCTGAAGATGTCCTCGCCGTTGAGCGTCGCCGATCCCGAGGTCGGCGGGATCAGGCGGACGAGCGTCCGGCCGAGGGTCGACTTGCCGCAGCCGGACTCGCCGACGAGCCCGAAGACCTCGCCGCGCTGGATCTCGAAGCTGACGTCGTCGACGGCCTTCACGTCGCCGATCTTGCGGCGGAGGATGCCGCCGTAGATCGGGTAGTACTTGACGAGGTTCTCGACGTCGACGAGCGGCTCCTCTGCCTCGGGCGCCGGTGCGGTCGCCGCCGCCAGTTCCGAGTTCGTAGCGGGATCGATCACGATCGGTTCGCTTCGAGCGGCGGCACGACCGGCCGCTGGCGCGGTGGCGGCGGCTCGCCCGGCGCTCGGCGTGTAGAGCCAGCACGCGACGTCAGGCGGGTTCGCGTCGTCGATCCGCGGGTCATGGACCGGGCACGGCTCGAAGGCGTACGGGCAGCGCGGCGCGAAGTTGCAGCCCGGCGGCAGGTTGAACGGGTTGGGCGACCGTGCCCTTGATCACGTTCAGACGCTGGCCGCGCTTGCCCTTCGACGGGATGGACGCGAGGAGACCCTCCGTGTAGGGGTGCTTCGGCGCGAGCAGCACCTCGTCGACGGTGCCGCGCTCGACGACCCGGCCGGCGTACATCACGACGACGTCGTGGACCATCTCGGCGACGACGCCCAGGTCGTGGGTGATCAGCATGAGCGCCGCCCCCGTCTCGTCCTGGACCTTCCGGATGAGCTCGAGGATCTGGGCCTGGATCGTCACGTCGAGGGCCGTCGTCGGCTCGTCGGCGATGATCAGCTTCGGGTCGCAGGACAGGGCCATCGCGATCATCACCCGCTGGCGCATGCCGCCCGACATCTCGTGGGGGTACTGCTTGACCCGCCGCTCGGGGTTGTTGATCCCGACCGCGCGAAGCGACTCGATCGCCTTGTTCCAGGCTTCCTTCTTCGAGACACGCCAGGTGGAGCTGGACCGCCTCGGCGATCTGGTCGCCGATCGTGAAGACCGGGTTCAGGCTCGTCATCGGCTCCTGGAAGATCATCGCGATGTCGTTGCCGCGGACCTTGCGCATCGCTCGTCGTCGAGGGCTCAGCAGGTCGCGGCCCTCGAAGATGACCTCGCTGCCATCGACGATCTCGGCGGGCGGCGATGTCCAGCAGCCGCATGATCGACAGCGCCGTGACGCTCTTGCCGCAGCCGGATTCGCCGACGATGCCGAGCGTCTCGCCCGGGTTGATCGAGAAGCTGACGCCGTCGACGGCCTTGACCGTCGCCGTCCATGACGTGGAAGTGGGTGTGCAGGTCGCGCACGTCGAGCAGCGGCCCCGCGCACTGGTGCGCCGGCATGTCGCCTCGGGCCGGGGGATCGTCATCGGTCGCTCGGTTCATCGACTGCTCCGCGGGTCGAGGGCGTCGCGCAGGCCGTCGCCCATGAAGTTGATGGCGATCACCGTCAGCGCGATGGCCATGCCCGGGAAGAACGCCCACCACCAGTTGCCCACGGATGAGCGTCCCCTGTGCGCTGCGAGGGCGTTGCCCCAGGTGACGTCGGTCGCCCGGACGCCGAAGTTCAGGAAGCTCACGAACGCCTCGAGGACGATCGTGCCGGCCACGAGCAGCGTCGCGGAGACGATGATCGGGCCGAGCGCGTTGGGCAGCATGTGCCGGAAGGTGATCCGGCTGTTGCTGACCCCGACCGCCCGGGCCGCGAGGACGAAGTCCTGCTCGCGCAGCGACAGGAACAGCGCCCGCACGAGGCGGGCAAGGCCCGGCCACGACAGCAGCCCGAAGATCAGGATGATGATGATCGGATCGCCCCCGCCGAAGAAACGGGCCGCGACGAGGATGATGAACAGGAACGGGACGGCGAGGAGGAGGTCGACGAGGCGCATCAGCACGCCGTCGATCTTGCCGCCGAAGAAGCCGGCCAGTCCGCCGAGCGGTCACGCCGATCGACACGGCGATGATCGTCGTCATCACGCCGATCAGCATCGACAGCCGGGCGCCGTTCGCGGTCAGGACGAGGACGCTCCGGCCGAGGTTGTCGGTCCCGAAGATCGTCTTGATCGACTCGAGCGACGGCGGGTTGCCGCCCGGCTTCTTGACGCCTTGAATGTCGAGCCGGTCGTACGGCAGCAGGACCGGCCCGAAGATCGCCACGCCCACCATGAACAGGAAGATCCCGGAGCCGATGAGCGCCAGGCGATTGCGCTTGAACCGCCGCCAGGCGAGCTGACACTGGTTGAGCGACTCGAGCGAGACCTCGAAGTCGGTGGCCGGGCCGCTTGGCTCGACGACGCCGGTCTGGGTGATGCCTTCGACGTGGGTGGCCTGGATCGGATCCATGCCCTCAGTACCGAATGCGCGGATCGACGATCGCGTAGACGAGTCCGCCACGAGGTTGGCCAGGAGGATCATCGCCGAGGTGATCATGATCACCGCCATCAGCACGAAGTAGTCACTCTCGCTGAGCGACTGGATGAAGAGCGCGCCCATCCCCGGCCAGACGAAGATCGTCTCGGTCACGATCGCCCCAGCCACGAGGAACGGGAGCTCCAGGCCGACGTTCGTGACAACCGGCAGCAGCGCGTTGCGGAGCGCATGGCGGCCGTAGACGCGGCGCGGCGCGGCGCCCTTGGCCTTCGCCGTCCGGACGTAGTCCTGGTTCAACACGTCGAGCATCGAGGCTCGCACGAACCGGCTGTCGCCGGCGATGTTGACCGCGACGAGGGTGATCAGCGGCAGCACCATGTGCGAGGCGATCTCCTTGATCGCCCCGAGCGGGTCCTTGCCCACGGCTACCCCGAAGTCGGGCGTCCCGAACGGCGGCCACTCGCGGGCGTTGACCATCCCGCTCGTCGGCAACCAATGGAGATACACCGCGAAGAAGAAGATCAGCATGAGGCCGAGCCAGAAGGTCGGCAGCGAGTAGAAGATGTAGGCGAGGAACGTCGACGCCTGGTCGAACTTGCCGTACTGGCGCACGGCGGCGATCACCCCGATCACGAGGGCCAGGCTGACCCAGACGAAGAGGGCCGCGCCGGCCAGCAGGAGCGTCGCTGGTAACCGCTCGGTGATGATTTCGAGCACCTCGCGGCCGTTGGCGATGCTCCGCCCGAAGTCGCCGTGGAGGATGCCGTTATCGCCGCCGCCGAGGGTTCGCGGCAGGAAGTTCAGGCCGCCCTGCTCCGAGAAGAAGGCGTTCCAGCCGTCGTTGTTGCAATTGAGGATGCCTGCCCAGCCGCCGAATTCCTTGGCGGTGGCGACGATCGAGTCTTCGCCCTCGAGGCACCAGGCGTTGAGCCATCGTTCGATCTGGGCGTTCGTCAGCTTCTTGCTCTCCTTCATCGCCTGCTCCGGTCCACCCGGGGCGAACTGCATGAGGAAGAAGCTGATGACCACGACCGCAATGAATAGCGGTATGAGGCCGAGGAGTCGGCGGATGAAATACTTGCCCATTCCACCGTCCCGCGCTTTCTAGGTGGAACGGGGGCGCGACACCGGTGGTGCCGCGCCCCGTCCCATTACGTGCGGTGAAGATTACTCCTTGACGAACCAGTCCTCGGTGTTCCACATGTCGGAAGCCGTTGACGGATTCTTCACGAAGTTGCCAACCCGGTTGCTGAGACCGCGAACCGAGGATCGATAGTAGAGCGGGACCTCGAAGTTGCTCTCAGCATAGATCTGCTGGAGGTCCTGCGCGATGTCGAAGATCTTGGCCGGGTCGACGGTCTTGTACAGCTCGTCGAGGGCAGCATCCATGGTCGGGTCATTGAGCCGCATGGTGTTGCCGCCTTCGCCGCCGTTCTCTTCCGTCGGGACCTGGCTGGAGTGATACGAGTAGTAGTAGTCGCCGAAGATGTCGAGGGTCAGGACGTAGGCGAACTCCGCCGTGTCGTAGGTCCCTCGATAGATGTTGCACTGGGTCTCGGGGGTGGTGCCGCTCCAGGCCTCGAAGAGGATTGCATCGTAGGTCGGGGTGACCTTGATGCCGATCTCCTTGAGCTGTGAGGCGATCACGTCGCCGGCCGAGATACGGAACGGAGCCGGGGTGCTGCAGTGCTGGAGCTCGAGCTCCGTGCCGCCCTTGTCGACGGTTCCGTCGCCGTTGGAGTCCGTCCAGCCGGCTTCCGTGAGGAGCGCCTTGGCTGCCTCGACGTCGTACGCGGCGCACTCGAGACCCTCAGCCCGCCAGTACAGGCCGGGAGGCGTCGGGGCGCAAGCCGGTTCGGTCTTCGGCACGCCCGGGTACACGATGTCCCAGAGCGCGTCCTTGTCGATGCCGCGGGCGACTGCCTCGCGGACCTTGGCGTCCTTGAACGCCTCGTTCTGCTGGTTGAGGTCGAGGTGCTCGTACTCCCACGCCGGGCCGATGAGCGCCTGGCCCCAGGCCGGATCGACGCCCTGGATCGCCGCGTAGTCGCCCTGGAGAAGGTCGGTCGCGACGTCTACTTCCTTCGCCAGGAAGGCCGCGATCATCGCGTCCTTGGCGTCGGTGTAGAACTTGAAGATCAGCTTGTCGAGATAGGCGACATGGCTGCCGGCCTTGTAGTTGTCGTTGCGGAGCAGCTCGACCGTGTCGGCCGAAGCGGCGCCGTACTTGAACGGGCCGGAGGTCGGGACATTCGCCAGCTCAGGCGTGCCGACCGGATACGACTTGTCGGCAGCTTCGGCCGGCGAGAACGTCTCCATGTAGTGCTTCGGAAGCGGCCCGGTGGCGAGCAGGCCGTAGTAGCCCGCATAACCTTCCTTGAAGTGGATCGTGCCCTTGAGGCCTGCGCTGTCGACGTCGAACTTGTCGATCAGGTCCCAGCCGACGGTGCCTGACACGAGACCGACCTGCTCTTCATCCATGATGAATTCCCAGGTCCACTTCATGTCGTTCATCGTGAGGGGCTTGCCGTCGCTCCAGAGGAGGCCTGGCTTGTAATCCATGGTGAGCGTGAAGCCCGCGCCGCTCGCGTCCATGACGACGCCGCCATTGGACAGGTTCGGAACGGTCGTCACCAGCTCGGGGATCCACTTCCCGTCGGGGCTGATGTCCCAGTTCGGGGCGAAGGTCGCCGCCATCACCTGGGAGTTCTTGAACGAACTCGTGTAATACGGATTGAGAATGCTGTACGTCTGCCAGTCGGAGACGACGATCGACCCGCCGGGCGTACCGGTCTCGGGCGTATACGCCGCCGGCGTGAACAGCAGGTCGTCGGTGAAGCCCGTCACCGCGGACGGCGGCGGCTCCACGGACGCCGGCGGGGCGGACCCGGCCGGGGTCGAAGCGGCGGGTGTCGACGCCGAAGGCGCCGCCGTGCCGCAGGCTGACATGACGAGCGCGGCGCTCGCAAGCAGCCCAAATAGGCGTTTCTGCATCAAGTTCTCCTCCAAGTTGGGCTTTGCCCAAATACTCCCACGAACACGGCCGTATCCCGGCGCCGTCGATTCCCACCGTCTGCGAGTCGCGTGACTCGGCCACTGGCTGTGGCCCTGGACATGCGAGAATCGCACGAGCAATCACGGATTCCGGCCGCTGTGCTCCGCGTACGATGCGCGATCGGGACGCGGGATGTCAAACTTGCCACCCTCCGGAGTGACACCAATCTCGAGTTCACCTCCTCGTGACTCATGCCGGGCCGCCCGAACCACTGCGGCGTGGAACAGACCGTCCGCTGGTTGAAACCTGGACCCCGAGACCGTCAGGACCTGCCCATCTGGCGGGGTCGATCGAGATGACGACTTGCGTCGGCTTGGTGGAAATGGAGATCGGACGCGATCGATCGACGCTCAGCTCGAGCGAGCTACCGGGCGCGGCCGGGGCGACGGTCGGTGCGAGAATCGTGGCCTCGCCGGTGCCGAAACTCAGGGGAATCACCATGACGGCGACGATCGCCAGGCTCATGGCCATGCCGGTCGCGGGCGACATGAGAACCGATCGGACGCGACTGCGCCGCGTGATCCGGTCACGCAGACCGGGGCCACGCGTCCGGCCGCGGCTCCTGGCGGGCCATCGCATCGCCGAGGCGCCGGAGCGCCGTGATCGTCAGGGCCGTCGTCTCGAGCTCAGTCACGCAACGGCCGCAGCGCTCGAGGTGTGAGAACGCCGCCTCAGCCGAATCGCTCAGGTCGCCCCGATCGACGAAGTCGATCAATGCCGCGCGGTGCCGGCGGCAGCTGCCCGTCAGGTCGATCACAGCGGCTTCGGCCCCATTTCTTCGCGCATGACCGGCAGGTATTCGTCGCCGATCCGCTGCTGATCCTCGAAGTGGCCGCGGAGACGACGCAGCGCGTAGTGGAGCCGTGACTTCACGGTTCCCACCTGGATTCCGAGGGCGTCGGCCGTCTCCTGGAGCGAGTGCCGGTGGAGGTAGTACAGGACGATCACGGCCTGGTGCTTCTGTGGCAGCGTCGCGATGCCGTCCCGGACGATCAGGCGCAGTTCCTCTTCCTCGACCCGTTCCGCCGGCAGCTGCCGGTCGTCGGGCACGGTCTGCGTCGCCTCGTCGATCGGGCTCGCCACGAGGCGCCGCCGCGAGAGGCGCGAGTAACAGAGGTTCAGCGAGACCCGGTGCAACCAGTGGAGCGGCGAGATGTCCAGGCGCAGGGCGTGGCGGTGCTGATAGGCACGCGCAAACGTGTCCTGCAGGATCTCCTCCGCAGCCTGCCGATCACCGGTCAGCCCGTAGGCCGTCCGATAGATGGGGTTGCGGTACCGGGCGAAGAACTCCTCGAAGGCGTCGAGATCGTCGGCCTGGACACGCCGCACCAGCGCGGCGTCATGTTTCCTGATGGCCTCCGACTCTGCGCCTCCCGCAGTGTCGTCCGTGGTTCGATCTCCGTGCGCGCGGATCGGGGCCCCCGGGGCCTCTCTTGTCTACACGATACGGGCGCCGCGTGCAAATGGTTCATTCCACGCACGAACTGGACCGTCGCGCGGGGTCAGCTCTTGACGAACCAGTCGGCCACGTTCCACGTCGAGCCGCCCACGGGCGAGCCACCCACGACATTGCCGATCTTCGGGCGCGTGGAGCTCGACGGTCTCCGATACGTACAGCGGGATCTCGACGGTCTGTTCAACATAGATTTCCTGGAACTCGATCATGGCGTCCCGGATCACCGCCAGATGGACGCTGCCCCCGACCGTCTCGAGGGCGACGTCGATGCCCACGTTGTCGACCCGCGCGTCGTTCTGGCCGTCCGGCTCGAACTGGCTGCTGTGGTACTTGAAGTAGTAGTCGCGGGGATCGATCGAGGAGGTCAGCGAGTGGAGGGCGAGATCGAAGTTGCCCCGCTGCAGGGCACACTGGGTCGCACTGCTTGACCGGTCGTAGGGCACGAACAAATCGTCGGGATCGACAACCGTCGTGACGGCCCTGATGCCGACCTCCGCGAGCGACGCCGTCACGAGGGCGGCCGTGTCGAGCCGCGCCTGGCGGTCCGTCGTGCAGATCTGGATGCGGGCGTCGAGCCCCTCGTTCTCACGGATTCCGTCGCCATCGGCGTCCGTCCAGCCGGCTTCCTCGAGGAGTTGCATCGCCTCATCCGCATCGAAGGGGGGCAGCGGCTGGTCGGCGTAGAACCAGGCGAGGGGATCGACGTTCGTTGCCGGAACGGCGACGGTCCTGCCGAAAGCCTTGGTCACGATCGCGCTCCGATCAATCGCCAGCGCGAGCGCCCGACGAATCGCCGGGTCGGCCATCGGGCAGCCGACCCCGCGGCCCCTGACCGACGGGTCGGTCGCGCAGGTCTCGTCCGACCAGTTCGGTCGCAACGCCTCGTACGTCAAGGAAGGTCGGGTCGAGACCTGGTCGCCGAGGTCCGCCACCTTCGGCAGATCGACGTCCGTGAAACCACTTGCGACGTTCACCGCACCCGCCCGATACGCGGCGATCAGCGCGGCCTGATCCGGGTACCACCGAAACGTCAGCGAGTCGAGATGGGCAGGCTTGCCGGTCCTCGGGCTCACATACGCCGGATTCTTCGCCATCTTGAGCTCGACATCGGGCGTCACGGTTTCGAAGCGGAAGGGGCCGCTCACGGGCACCTTCGCGATCTCGTCGGGTCGGAAGCCGACCCCCTGGGTCAGCTGGTCCATCGGGATCGGCTCGAGGTAGTGACGGGGTAGCGGGGTCGAGAGCAGCGTGAGGTAGCCCTCGTACACCGCTCCGAAGTGCCAGATCATCTCGGTGTCCGACTTGCACTCGAGATTCTCGATGTCGTCATAGCCCGCGGTGACGACGCCGAAGTTGTTGTCGTCGAGAACCCACTCCCACGTGTACTTGAAGTCGTCGCAGGTCAAGGCCTCGCCATCCGACCACTTGAGGCCGTCGCGGAGCTTCCAGGTGACGGTCATCACGTCGCCGTCCTCGCCGGGCAATTCGACGCCGCCGTTGTCGACCGTCGGGACAGACGTCGCGAGATCCGGCAGGTAGCGCCGATCATGGGTGACGGTGACGAGCGTGGCCCAAGCCGCGGACGCCACGGCTTGTTCGGATCCCTCGCGGAGGTAGTACGGGTTGAACTGGTTGGCTTGCTGCCAATCGCCGATGACGGCGGCACCGCCGTCCGTGCCTGCCTCGGCCGCGTACGCGGTCTGGGTGAGGTCGATCGCGACTGCCGGCGTCGTGCTGCTGGGCGGGATCGTCCCCGACGGCGTGCGGCTCGCCACCGGCGACGCCAGGTTGGCGTCGCAACCCCCGATGATCAGGGTGATCGCGAGCAGGCCGGCAACGGCCGACCGGGCGGCCATCAGTCCGGGCACGGAGTCTGAGCGCCGGTCATGCCGCGCCAGCGCAGGTTGGGCTGGCGCGCCGCCATCGCCTCGTCGAGACGGCGGACCGGGGCGGTGTGCGGGGCGCTCCGGACGAGGTCCGGGTCGCTGTCGGCCTCTGCCGCGATCGCGATCAGGGCGTCGGCAAACGCGTCGAGTGTCTCGACCGACTCGGTCTCGGTCGGCTCGATCAGCATCCCCTCCTCGACGATGAGCGGGAAATAGATCGTCGGCGGGTGGTAGCCGTGGTCGATCAGGCGCTTGGCGATGTCGAGCGTCCGGACGCCCGTCCGCTTCTTGATCGCGGCGGCCGATGCCACGAACTCGTGCTTGCAGGGCCGGTCATACGGGATCTGGTAGGCCGTCGCGACCCGAGCCTTCAGGTAGTTCGCCGCGAGGACCGCGTCGTCGCTGACCTGGCGCAGACCCGAGCCGCCGTGGGCCCGGAGGTACGCATACGCCCGGACGAGGACGCCGGTGTTGCCGACGAAGCTCCGGAGCCGGCCGATCGATGTCGGACGCTCGCCGGGTCGTTCGAGTCGGAACGAGCCGTCGTCCTCGCGGAGGACGCGCGGCGCCGGCAGGTATGGCAGGAGCCGCTCCCCCACCCCGACCGGGCCCGCCCCGGGACCGCCGCCGCCGTGGGGCGTGCTGAACGTCTTGTGGACGTTGAAATGCATGACGTCGAAGCCGGCCTCACCGGGCTTGAACCGGCCGAGGATCGCGTTGAGATTCGCGCCGTCCATGTAGGCGAGGGCGCCCGCCTGGTGGACGGCGTCGAGGAGCTCGCCGATCCGCCGCTCGAACAGGCCGAGCGTGGAGGGGTTCGTGATCATGACCGCGGCCGTCCGCGGCCCGAGCGCCGCGCGGAACGCGTCGACGTCGACGCCCCCGTCGGCCGCCGACGGGATCGTGATCGTCCGGAAGCCCGCCATCGTCGCCGTCGCCGGGTTCGTCCCGTGGGAAGAGTCCGGGACGAGGACCTCGTCGCGCGCGGTGTCGCCGCGGCTGCGGTGATACGCCCGGATCATGAGGATCCCGCACAGCTCGCCCTGGGCGCCGGCGGCCGGCTGGAGCGTGACCGCTCGCATGCCGCTGACCTCGGCGAGGATCCCCTCGAGCTCCCACAGCAGTTGGAGCGTGCCCTGGGCAACCTCGTCGGGGGCGAGCGGATGGAGCGAGGCGAAACCGGGCAGGCGGGCGGCCCACTCGTTCAGCTTCGGGTTGAACTTCATCGTGCACGAGCCGAGCGGGTAGAAGCCCGTGTCGATCGCGTAGTTCAGCTGCGAGAGGTTGACGTAGTGGCGGACGACCTCGGGCTCGTTGAGCTCCGGGCAGGGCGGGCGGCGTCGCCCGGCGCGCCGCGGCCGGAATCCGATCGAGCGCGTCCTTGGGCGGGTGCGGGATCTTGCCGCCGCCCCGGCCCGGGCGCGACCGTTCGAAGATCGTCGGTTGGAGTCGCTCGCCGACGACGCTCATGCCCGGACTCGCGTCGGCGCCGGCTCCGGCGGCCGCTCCGCGCCGTGACGTCCGTGCCGTGCCCGTTCGGCGCCCGCGCCCGCCTCGACGCCCACCGGCGGGCGGCCCGACAGGACGTCCTCGAGTCCGGACGCGAACCGGGCGATCTCCTCGCTCGTCGTCACCTCGGTCGCGCAGACGAGCAGGGCATCGGCGAGGGTCGGATCGTCGGGCTCGATGTCGGCCAGCGCCAGGCCGGCGAGGATGCCGCGGTCGAGGAGCCGCCGGTGGACGTCCCGCGCGCTGGGGACGCGCACCGCGAACTCGTTGAGGTACGGGCCCGGGTGCAGCCGCGCCGACGCCGACGCCGGCGAGGGCCGCCTCGAGCTCGGCGGCGCGGGCGGCCCCGAGGGCGGCGACGTCGCGCAGCCCGTGCGGACCGAGGATCGCGACGTAGATGCTCGCCGCGAGCGCGAGGAGCGCCTGGTTCGTGCAGATGTTGCTCGCGGCCTTGTCGCGACGGATGTCCTGTTCGCGCGCGCGCATCGTCATGACGAAGGCCCGCTTGCCATCGAGGTCGGTCGTCATGCCCGACCAGCCGCCCGGGAATCTGGCGGACGAGCGCGTCGGTGCAGGCAAGGAGGCCGAGGTACGGCCCACCGTACTGGGGCGCGATGCCGAGGGGCTGGCCCTCGCCGGCGGCGATATCGGCGCCGTACTCGCCGGGTGGCGCCAGGACCGCGAGCGAGACGGGCTCGACGACCGCGACGAACAGCGCCCCGGCGCCGTGTGCGAGCCGGCCGATCTCGGCCATCGGCTCCAGCAGCCCGAAGAAGTTCGGCTGTGCCGGCGACGACCCCGGCCACCGGCCGATCGGCTTCGGCCAGGAGCCGCTCGAGCGCCGCCAGGTCGGTCGTCCCGGCGTCCGGTCCCTCGGCGACGACGGGGATCTCCTCGACCTCGAGGCCGCCCCCGAAGTAGGCCTGGACCGTCTGGCGGTAGTGGGGATGAACGGCCCGCGACACGAGGACCCGCTCGCGGCGGGTCGCCCGACAGGTCATCAAGGCCGCCTCCGCCGTGGCCGCAGCGCCGTCGTAGTGCGAGGCGGAGACGACGTCGAGAGCCATCAGCTCGGCGATGAGCGACTCGTACTCGTAGATGCTCTGGAGCGTCCCCTGGCTGATCTCGGGCTGGTAGGGCGTGTAGGCGGTGTACCACTCGCCCCGCAGGAGAAGCTGGTCGACCGCCGCCGGGGTCCAGTGGCGATAGACGCCCGCCCCCAGGAACGAGGCGAGGTCCGTCCGGTTCTTCGCGGCGAGGCCCTCGAGTCGAGCGGCGAGCTGGAGTTCAGGCTCCGGCTCGGGCAGATCGAGCCTGCTCGCGCGCAGCGGCGCGGGGATGTCCGCAAACAGCTCGTCGACGCCGCCGATGCCCAGGGTCGCGAGCATCCGCTCGCGGTCCTCGTCGGTGTGGGGTCCGTACGGCATCGCCTCAGCCTGCTGCGATCAGGGCGTCGTACGCCTCGGCATCGAGGAGCGCGTCGACCTCCTCCGGCTTGGCGAGCTTGATCCGGATCATCCAGCCGCCTTTGTGCGGGTCGGCATTGACGAGCTCCGGCGAGCCGGTGAGGGCCTCATTGGTCGCGAGCACCTCGCCGGAGACCGGGGCGAACAGGTCGCTGACCGCCTTGACGGACTCGACTACGCCGAACGTCGCGAACTGCTCGAGCTTGCGGCCCGCATCCGGCAATTCGACGAAGACGATGTCGCCGAGCTGGCCGGCCGCGTACTCCGTGATGCCGACGGTCGCCTCATCGCCGTCGACGCGGACCCATTCGTGGTCCTTCGTGTAGCGCAGATCGCTTGGGACCATCGTCGGCGTCTCCTCGGACCGATGGCTAGCGGAGCGTCGCCTCGGTCCTCGGATGGCGGCGTGCCGGCTCGACAAGGGAGCTCGTATCAAGATCGACGGTCACGCGCGGGACGTGGGCCTCAAGCGTTCCGCTTGTAGAAGGGAAGCGCGACGACTTCGGCGGCTACTCGCTGCTCGCGAATCTCCACGTCGACTATCGTACCCGGCTCGGCATCGGCGGGGGCGACATAGGCCATGGCAATGGCCTTGCCGAGCGTCGGTGACTGCGTTCCGCTCGTCACGACGCCGGTCCGGCGGTCCCCGGAGTGCACGGGATAGCCGTGGCGCGCGATCCCGCGGCCTTGCATCGTGAGCCCGACGAGCTGCTTCGCTGGACCGTCGCGGGCGACCCGCTCGAGGGCCGCTCGGCCGACGAAGTCGCCCGGCTTGTCGAGCTTGACGATCCGGCCCTGGCCGGCCTCGAACGGGTTCGTCTCCCGGTCGAGCTCGTTGCCGTAGAGCGGCATGCCGGCCTCGAGCCGGAGCGTGTCGCGGGCCCCGAGACCCACCGGCACGAGGCCGTGTCCGTTGCCGGCCTCGGACAGGGCGTCCCAGAGCTCGTGCGCCCGGGCGTTCTCCACGAAGACCTCGAAGCCGTCCTCGCCCGTGTAGCCGGTCCGCGCGACGAGCGACGGAATGCCCGCGACCGACCCCTCGGCGATCGCGTAGTAGCGCAGCGAGCCGAGGTCGATATCGGTGATCGGGGTGAGGATGTCGACCGAGCGCGGACCCTGGATCGCAACGAGCGCCATCGCCAGCGACCGATCGTCCAGGACGGCCTTGAAATTCGTCAACCGCTCCGCGAGCGCATCGCTGACGGCCGGCGCATTGGAGGCGTTGGCGACGACGAGGAACCGTTCCGGCCCGAGCCGATAGACGATGAGATCGTCGAGGACGCCGCCGTCGGGCGCACAGATCATCGAGTACTGGGCCCGGCCCTCCTTCATCGCCGGTGGATTCGTGACGAGGGCGAAGGCGAGGGCGTTGCCCGCGTCCGAACCCTCGACGAACAGCTCGCCCATGTGCGACAGGTCGAAGAGGCCGGCCCGCTCGCGGACGGCGCGGTGCTCCTCGAGGATGCCGGCGTACTGAAGCGGCATCAGCCAGCCGCCGAACTCGATGACCTTCGCACCGAGCCCCACGTGTCGATCGTGGAGCGGGGTCAGGTGGACCCCGGGATCGACCGCGTTGGTCACGTCAGGCGCCCTGCCTGGCGGGCGCTCCCTGGCCCGCAGCACCCGGCCGGCCGGCCGGGTCAGGCTGACCGGCGGCGGCGACCTGCGCGCCCGCTCGCGCGACGAGTGCGCGCTCGGTTTCGAACGTGAGGAGATGCTGCGCCTCTGCGAAGCTGATCCAGCGGACCGCCTCGAACTCGTGGTCGTGGCGGTCGAGGTCACCGCCGATCTGCTCCATCAGGAAGTAGTGGACGGTCTTGTGGATCCGCAGCCCCCGCTGGACGAACCAGTACTCGATCGAATCAAGCGGGCCGGTGATGCGGACCTCGAGGCCGGTCTCCTCCCGAACCTCGCGGATCGCCGTCTGCTCACGGGTCTCGCCGGGGTTGGGGGTCCCCTTCGGCAGGGTCCAGGTCACGATGTCGCGGTCGCGTCGACGCGAGCCGACGACGAGGTGCGGATTTCCAGACTCGAAGCGAACGACGATCCCGCCGGCAGAAGTGGCGGTCGTGGTCCTCAGCCGCGCCACGGCGCCATGGCGGCGCTGGACCGGTGGTCCGTCCCGGCTCGGCCGGAACGCTCCCAGTGCATCGCGATCGCGGGCCGCGGCCGGCCGTCCGTGGCCCGCCGTGGCCGGGCTGCGCGGAAGGCGCGCCAGCCACCTCGGAGCCGGGCCAGCACGTTGCCGTCGGGGCGGCGAAGGACGGTGGCCCGGGTCGTCGCGGCCTGGAACGAGCCGGCTGCGCGAAGACCTAGATGCCGTTCGCGCGCCCGCGACGACGGGTGCACAAATCGGGCCGCCGAGCGGGCCGCGTACTTCGCGGCGATGCTGTCCTCCACCGGGCAATGGTACCGCGTCAGACCGGCGTTGCAAGTGACGATCGCAGGTTCCTGGCAGCCTCCGGTGTCAGGGCGCCACGGGCTTCGGCCAGGGCGATCTCTCGTTCGGCCGCGGCGATGTACAGGTCGAGGACGCCGGGGGCGTGCTCGCGGAGGGCCGCCAGGTGGGCGTCGAGGGTTCCTCGATCGCCCCGGGTCATCGGTCCGGTGAGCGCGGCCTGGATCCCGAGGGCCCGCGCGTTGCCCAATGTCTGCTCGATCAGCGGCCCGTAGATGGCCAGCGCGCCGGCCTCGTCGAGACCAGCCACGCGCCCCAGCTCGGCGATGGCGTCCAGGAGCGCGACGAACCCGCCGGCAGCCAGGACGGCAGCGGCGTGATAGGCGGCCTTGGCGCCGGGCGCGAGCCGGACCGGGATGGCACCGAGCGCTTCGGCCATCTCGCCGAGCAGCGCCGCGAGCTGATCGTCGCCCTCGATCGCGACCGTCGCCCCGTGGAGGGCCGCGATCGCGCGCTCCATGTCGGCGAACGCGACGAGCGGGTGGAAGGATCCGATCTGCGTCCCGGCCGCCGTCGCGGGCGCCAGGACCTCCGGGCCGAGGACACCGCTCGTGTGGACCATCGCCTGGCCGCCGTACATCCGGATCCCCGACGCGACCTCGGCGACGGCGTCGTCCGGGACGGCGACGATGATGAGCTCGACCTCCTCGACGAGCGCCGTCGGCTCGCTGAACGCGCGGCTGCCCTCGACCAGGCCCCGGAAGCGCTCGCGGCGGGCGGCGTCGCGACTGGCGACCGCGTGGACGCGCCAGCCGGCCCGCGTCAGGGCGACGCCGAGGGCCGTCCCGACCGCTCCCGCCCCGATGATTCCGATGACCGGCGGCTCGCCGCCCTCGCTCCGGACATGGGGATGCGGATGGTCGTGCTCGTGGACATCAGCGCCATGGCGATGGTGGCCCGGTGGCAGCGGGTCCAGGTCGATCCCGGCATCCTCGATGGCCTTGATGGTTTCGGAGCGCGCCGCGGGCTCGTCAGCGGAGTGATCCGGTTCGCCCGGGTCCGGCCCCTTCCACGCCTTCATCGGCCGCGGGACCGAGGCGCGGCCCACTCGCGGTACTCTTCCACTCAACGAGTGTACCGACCGCAGCGACGGAGAACGCGTGCCGAGCCCCGATCCGTTCGACGCCCGGGCCAGCCTCGGCGCCGGGCTACCCGACTACTACCGACTCGATGTCCTGGCCGATCGGATCGACCTCCGGGCCGCGCCCGTGACGCTGAAGATCCTCCTCGAGAACGTCCTGCGCCACGCCGGCGGCGGCATCGTCCGGACGCAGGACGTCGAGACGCTCGCCGCCTGGCGGCCGGGCGTCGCCGCGGAGGCCGAGGTCCCGTTCATGCCGGCCCGGGTCGTACTCCAGGACTTCACCGGGGTGCCCGCCGTCGTCGATCTCGCGGTCATGCGCGACGCGATGGCCGATCTCGGCGGCGACCCGGCGAGGGTCAATCCGCTCGTCCCGGCCGATCTCGTCATCGACCACTCCGTCCAGGTCGACCGGTTCGGCACGCCCGGGTCGTTCGCCTTCAACGTGGAGCGCGAGTACGAGCGCAACGGCGAGCGCTACCAGCTCCTCCGCTGGGCGCAGACCGCGTTCCGTGACCTGCGGGTGGTCCCGCCCGGGACCGGCATCGTCCACCAGGTGAACCTCGAGTACCTCGCGACGGTAGTCACCGATGTGGAGGCACCCGACGGGGACCGGCCGGATCGCCTATCCCGACACGCTCGTCGGGACCGACTCCCATACGACGATGATCAACGCCCTCGGCGTCCTCGGCTATGGCGTCGGCGGGATCGAGGCGGAGGCGGTCCTCCTCGGCCAGCCGCTCTACCAGCCGATGCCGCGGATCGTCGGCGTCCGGCTGACCGGGCACCCTGCCGCGGGGCTCGACTGCGACCGACCTCGTCCTGGTCGTCACCGAGATGCTCCGCTCCTACGGCGTCGTCGGCGCCTTCGTCGAGTTCGCCGGGGACGGGCTCGCCAGCCTGTCGCTGGCCGACCGGGCGACGATCAGCAACATGAGCCCGGAGTTCGGCGCGACCGCAACGATCTTCCCGATCGACGACGAGACGATCGCCTATCTCCGGCTTACGGGCCGGAGCGAGGAGCGGATCACGCTCGTCGAGCGCTATGCCCGGGCGCAGGGCCTGTGGCGCGAGCCCGGGGCCGGTCCAGAGTTCGATGCAGCCCTTGAGCTCGACCTCGCGTCCGTGGACCCGTCGGTCGCCGGGCCCCGCCGGCCGCAGGATCGGGTTCCGCTGACCGCGCTCCGCGACAACTTCCGGACGAACTTTCCGAACGGCCTCGAGGCGCTCGACGACGCCGGCGTGGAGAGCCGCCGACCCCACGGTGGGCCGGTCGAGGAGTCGTCGGCCGAATCCTTTCCGGCCAGCGATCCGCCGTCCTTCGCTGCGACCGACGCGACCGAGGAACCGCCTGCCTCCGCCGAGCCGGCGACGGAGCCCGCGAGCCGTGATGGACGGAGCTACACGCCGATCATGATCTCGGTGGATGGTCGGGAGGCGACGATCCATACGGGCTCGGTCGCGATCGCCGCGATCACCTCGTGCACGAACACGTCGAACCCGACGGTCATGGTCGGGGCCGGGCTCCTCGCCCGGAACGCCGTCGCCCGCGGGCTGACCGTCGGCCCGACCGTCAAGACGTCCCTCGCGCCGGGCTCCAAGGCCGTCACCGGCTATCTCGAGGCGGCCGGGCTGATGGCGCCGCTCGAGGCGCTCGGATTCGCCCTGGCCGGCTACGGCTGCACGACGTGCATCGGCAACTCCGGGCCGCTCGATGCATCGGTCGCCAAGGCCGTCGAGGACAACGACCTCGTCGTCGCCGCAGTCCTCTCGGGCAACCGCAACTTCGAGGGCCGGATCCACCCGCTGGCTCGGGCGAGCTACCTCGCCTCGCCGCCGCTCGTCGTCGCGTTCGCCCTGGCCGGCCGCGTCGACATCGACCTGCTGCAGCGAGCCGCTGGGCACGGGTTCGGACGGCCGCGACGTCTATCTTGCCGACCTCTGGCCGGAGCCCGAGGAGATCCGCCAGGTGATCGGCGACTCCATCGATCCCGAGCTGTTCCGGCGGACCTACGCCGTCGTCTTCGAGGGCGACGATCGATGGCGGGCGCTGCCGATCCCGTCGGGCGATCGCTACGCCTGGGATCCCGCGTCGACGTACATCGCCAAGCCGCCGTTCTTCGAGGGCCTCCCGGCCGAGGCGCCGCCCCTCACCGACATCGAGAACGCCCGCGTCCTCGCCGTCCTCGGCGACTCGGTCACGACCGACCACATCTCGCCGGCCGGCTCGATCTCGCCGTCGTCGCCCGCCGGCCAGTGGCTCCAGGAGCACGGCGTCGGCCCGCTCGAATTCAACTCGTACGGCGCCCGTCGCGGGCACCACGAGGTGATGATGCGGGGGACGTTCGCCAACATCCGGCTGCGCAACCGTCTCGTCGAGGGAACGGAGGGCCCGTACACGGTCCACCTGCCGGACGGCGAGCAGCAATTCATCTACGACGCCGCGATGCGCTATCGCGACGAAGGGCGTCCCGCTCGTCGTCATCGCCGGCCGCGAGTACGGATCGGGATCGTCCCGGGACTGGGCGGCCAAGGGCACGGCGCTGCTCGGGGTCCGTGCGGTCATCGCCGAGAGCTACGAGCGGATCCACCGCTCGAACCTCGTCGGGATGGGCGTGCTGCCGCTCCAGTTCCTGCCCGGCGACAGCGCGGCCTCGCTCGGCCTGACGGGCCGTGAGGAGTACACGATCCGCGGCCTGGCCGATGGGCTCAGCCCCGCGCCAGCGATTGACGGTCGAAATCGCGCGACGAGCGGGGCACGGAGCGGCGATTCGAGGCAATCGCCCGGCTCGACGGGCCGATCGACGTCGGCTATTACGAGCAAGGGGGCATCCTGCCGGCGGTCCTGCGGCGACTCGCGAACGAGTCCTGACGCCGATGGACGCCGAGACCCAGGCGCCCGAGATCGGGATCGGCGACGGGGTCGAGGCGCGTCCCGGCGCCGTCGCGTCAGGGCGGCGGCTGTGGGACGACCTGCGGGCGGCCGTCGGCCTCGCGGTCGTCGGGGCCGACGAGGCTCTCCGCTACGTGACGCTCGCCCTGCTCGCCGACGGGCACGTCCTCGTCGAGGACGTGCCGGGCACCGGCAAGACGCTCCTCGCCCGGGCGATCGCCCGGGCCCTCGACCTTCGGACGAGCCCGGATCCAGGGCACGCCCGACCTGCTGCCGACCGACGTCACCGGCGTCGAGCATGTTCGAGGGCGGCGGCCTCCGGTTCGTCGCCGGGCCCGGTGTTCACGAACATCCTCCTGGTCGACGAGATCAACCGGGCGACGCCGCGGACCCAGTCGGCGCTGCTCGAGGCGATGCAGGAGCGCCAGGTCTCGATCGAGGGGACGACCCACCCGCTCCCGGACCCGTTCCTCGTCCTCGCGACCCAGAACCCGGTCGAGTTCGAGGGGACGTTCGCGCTGCCCCAGGCGCAGCTCGACCGGTTCCTCGCTGCGGGTCCAGGTCGGCTACCCGGACGAAGCCGGGGAGCGCCGGATCGCCCGCCGCCACCAGGCGGACGCGGAGCCGCTCGAGCGAATCGCCCCGATCGCCGACGCCGGACAGCTGCTCGCCCTGCGGGACGAGGTCCGCCGGGTCCGCGTCGAGCGACGAGGTGGAGGCCTACGTCGTCGCGCTCGATCCGGGCGACGCGGGAGCACGACGACATCCAGCTCGGCGCGAGCCCGCGGGCGACGGTCGCGCTCTACCGCGTGGCGCAGGCGGCGGCGGTCCTCGCCGGCCGCGCGTTCGTCCTGCCCGACGACGTCAAGGCGGTGGCCGGCGGCCGTCCTCGCCCATCGGCTCGTCGTCGACCTCGACCGGAGCCTGCGCGGCGCGACGCGCCGAATGCGGCGCTCGGCCGCGATTCTCGAAGCCGTGCCGGTCCCGCCGCTCGCCGGGTCGCTAGCGTGCCGATGACGGGTCAGGCGCTCGCGGCGATCTTCCTGATCCTCGCCGGCACGCGTGCTCGAACGTGCCGATCGTCGATCGTCCTCGGGTTCGTCACCCTGCTGCTCGAGACGATCCGGGAGGTCTGGGCCCGCTACGGCCTGCGCGACGTGACGTATCGCCGGCGCCTCGCGACGCGATCGGACGACGTGGGGCGACGACATCCCGCTGACGATCGAGGTCTGGAACCGCAAGGCGCCTGCCGCTCGCCTGGCTGCGGGCCGACGACGAGGCGACGCACGGCGTCGTCGTCCGGGAACGCGACCTCGTCGAGGGCGTGCACGGCGGCGTGCTGCGGAACGTCTGGACGCTTGCCCCGTGGGAGCGAGTGACCCGCCGCTTCCACGTCGGGGCCGAGCGGCGCGGCGTCTTCGTCCTCGGACCGGTCACGCTCGCCGTCGGCGACCTCGTCGCGCGCCAGGCGGCCACCGAGGAGTCGGCCCTCGACGACGCAGACGTTCCTCGTTCGCCCGCGGACCGTCGCCACGCCGGACCTCGAACGACCGGAGCGGTGGGGCGGCGTCGAGCGTGTTCGGGCGGGGCTTGACGGAGGATCCGGCCCGATTCGCCGGCGTCCGGCCATATGCGCCCGGCGATCCCATCCGGCGGATCCATCCGCGATCGAGCGCCAGGCTCGGGCGGCCCGTCACGAAGCGGTTCGAGCCGTCGCGCGACCGGGAGGTGCTGATCGCGCTCGACGTCCAGACCGCCCACGGACCCGCCTGGGACCTGGCGTTCGACGACGAGACGGTCGAGGGGCTGTACGTCGTCGCGGCATCCATCGCCCGGTCGCTGGCCGCGGAGCACGCCATGTTCGGGATCGCCGCGGCGGGCTACTCGGGCGCCGAGACACGGCTCGCCCATGTCCCTGTGTCGGCCGCCGCCGGCCAGGCGGAACGCGTCCTCGATCTTCTCGCCCGCCTCTCGTCGCATGCCTCGGCGCCGTTCGAACGGCTGCTCGTGTTCGTCCAGAGAGTGGCCCGCCCGGGGACGACCGTCCTCGTCCTCACGGCCCGCGACCCGTCGCCGTTCGTGGCCCACCTGCGGCGGATCGAGCGATCGGGCAGCCGGGTGGTCGTCCTGGCCTGTGGCCGGCACGCGAACGACGACGCCGCTCGCGCCCGGGCGTTCGGGTTCGCCGCGCGCAGTGCCCGGCTCGATGGACCATGGCGGACCGCCGAAACGCTCCTCGTGGCCCGATGAGCACCCCCGCGAGCCCGCGGCGCGCGGCCGGCGAGCGCCCTCCTGCCGGTCGTCCCGCTGGCCCTGGTCATCGTCGCCGAGGCGGCCTGGATCTCGGTCGTCGCGGGGCTGGTCCAGGAGTTCACGCTGCATCCCCCGACGATGAGCATCGCAACGCTGACCGCGTTCGTCGCCGCCGGGGTGGTTGCCGCCCGCGTCGTCGGCCCGCGCCTCGGTGAGCGCTGGCCCCTGGTCGGGCTCGGCCTGTGCCTGGCCGGCGGCGCGGCCGGCTGGCTGAGCTCGCCGGAGGCTCGGGCGGCGCTGGGCGTGGGGGCGCTCGGCGATGCGCTGGCGGCCAACCCGGGCGGTTGGCTCGCCGCGCTCGCGATCCTCCGCGGCTTCGCCCACGCCCGGCTGCCGCTCAGCGAGGAGACCATCGGCCGGCTCCTCGGCGCGGGCGTGCCCGGCCTGGCGATCGCCGCGATCGTCGGCGGCATGGTCGCCGAGCCCTTCCGCGGGCAGTTTCTCGGGGATGCCATCGTCGCGGTGATCGTGTTCGCCACGACCGCGACCGTCGCCCTCGCCCTGACCCGGCTGGCAGCCGTCGGCGCCGATTCGGGCTTCGATTGGCGCCGCAATCCCACGTCGGTCGGGCTGCTGGCCGTGCTGGTCCTCGCGGCCGGCACGCTGGCGATCCCGGCCTCCTCGGTCGCGGCTCCGGCGATCGGGTTCGTCGTCGGCGTTTCGATCGTGCCGCTACTGGTCATCGGGTTGGTGGTCGGATTCGACCGGCGGACGGCCCGCCTCCTCGCCTTCGCCCTGATCGCGGTCGTGGCCGTGGCGACCTTCATGAACGTGGTCGGCGGTCCCAGCCCCACGCCTGACAACCCCGTCGCACCGCCGCCGAACGTGGTGGCCTCGCCGCCCGACGAGGCGCTCGCCATCGGCGCGGGGCTGCTGCTCGTCCTCGCGGCGATCGGGGTCATCCTCCTGGCGCGGCTGTGGATGCGGCGGATCCCGATCGTCGAGGACGATGTCCGGGAGACGCGCACCATCGACCACGGGGGCGAGCGACCGCGCCGTGGTTGGCGAGGCCGCCGTCTCGGTCGTGCGCTGGCCCCGGTCGACGCGGCGACCGCCTACGAGGCCCTCATTGCCGACCTGGCCGATCGGCCGGTCGTCCGACGCGAGCCGGCGGAGACGCCCGCGGAGCACGCCCGCCGGCTGCGAACGAACGGGACGAGCGATCTCCGGCTCGATCTCCTCGCGGCCGACTACGCCCTCGCCCGCTTCGCCGGGGTCACGCTCTCGACTCGCGAGGACCGGCGGGCACTAAATCGCTGGCGGTCATTGCGCCGGCTCCTGGGCCGCCGCAACGGGGGACGGCAGCGGCAGGACTCAAAGGAGCGCCTGAGCGCACTGCACCACGATGAAGATCACGACGATGAGCGCCACGATGAACCCGAGCGCGAACCTGCCCATGCAATCCTCCGAAAACCTGGCCTGATCTCCCGGAGAGTGGGGTTTTGGTCCTGACGGGCGCCCACGAGCTTCGCCGCGAGGCGTCGCTTGGCCCTTGCAACTCGGGACGCGAGATCGGCGATGCCGGCGTGACGCGGTTGCGGCACGATGCAGCGATGCACGTCATGACCCAGGAGGAGGCGGTCGAGCGGGCCCGTCTCATCGAGGTGGATTCATACGAGGTCCGCCTCGATCTCACCCAAGGCGCCGAGCGCTTCGGGTCCGTCTCCCGGGCCCGATTCCGCTGCCTGGAGGCCGGCGCCTCGTCGTACATCGAGATTCTCGCGCCGCACGTCGAGTCGATCGTCCTCAACGGCCGGCCGATCGATCCGGCGAGCCTCGTCGGGGACCGGATCCCGCTCACCGACCTCCTCGCCGAGAACGAAATCACGGTCGTCGCCGACTGCGCCTACTCGACGACCGGCGAAGGCCTCCATCGCTTCGAGGACCCGGCCGACGGCGAGGTCTACCTCTACACCCAGTCGTTCCTGTACGACGCCCACCGCATCTTCGCCTGCTTCGACCAGGCCGACCTCAAGGCGACGTTCGAGCTCACCGTGGACGCGCCTGACGACTGGATCGTCATCGGGAACACGACCGGGACGAGCGAGAAGCCCGGTCGCTGGTCGTTCGAAACGTCGTTGGCGATCTCGACGTACCTCTTCGCCCTTGCCGCCGGGCGCTACCACTCGGTGACCGACGACCACGACGGGATCCCGCTCGGCATCCATTGCCGGCAGTCCCTCGCTCCGTTCCTCGAGGCCGACGAGATCCTCGAGGCGACCCACCAATCGTTCGACTACTACCACCGCCTGCTCGACATCCCCTACCCGTTCGGCAAGTACGACCAGGTCTTCGTGCCGGAGTTCAATGCCGGCGCCATGGAGAACGTCGGCTGCGTGACGATCGCCGATGAGTTCGTCTTCCGTGCCCGGGTGACCGACACGTCGCGCCAGACCCGGACCGAGATCATCGCCCACGAGATGGCCCACATGTGGTTCGGCGACCTCGTGACGATGCGCTGGTGGGACGACATCTGGCTCAACGAGTCGTTCGCCGACTACATGGCCCATGTCACGCTCGCCGAAGCCACCCGCTTCCGCGATGCGTGGACGACGTTCTGCTCGTCCGAGAAGGCGTGGGGCTACGAGCAGGATCAGATGCCCTCGACCCACCCGGTGTCGGGGCCTGTCCCCGACAGCGCGTCCGCGATGCTCAACTTCGACGGCATCTCGTATGCCAAGGGCGCGGCCGTCCTCAAGCAGCTCGTGGCGTGGGTCGGCTTCGAGCCGTTCCGCGTCGGCCTGCGCGACTACCTGGTCACCCACGCGTATGCGAACGCGACGCTCGCGGATCTGCTCGCCGCCCTCGAGCGGGCGAGCGGGCGGGAGCTGTCGGGCTGGTCGAAGTCGTGGCTCGAGACGGCCGGGGTCAACACCCTCCGACCGGAGGTCACGCTCCTTCGCGACACGGACGGTCCGGCCACGTACGAGCGGGTCGTCATCGAGCAGACGGCGCCGCCCGAGTGGCCGACCCTGCGAGAACACCGCATCGCGATCGGCCTGTACGACCGGGACGGCGAACGGCTGGTCCGTCGCGAGCGGGTCGAGCTCGACGTCGTCGGCGCCCGGACCGACGTGACTGCCCTGGCCGGGGTCGTCGTGCCGGACCTGCTCCTCGTCAACGACGAGGACCATACGTGGGCCAAGATCCGGCTCGACGATCGGTCGATGGCGACGGTCCTCGACGGGGGCATCGCCCGGCTCGACGACTCGCTCCCCCGAGCGCTCCTGTGGGCCGCGATCTGGGACCTGACGCGCGATGCGGAATTGGCGCCCGGGGACTACGTCCGACTCGTTCTCGACGGCATCGTCCGCGAACGCGCCATCGGGGTCACCGAGGACCTCATCAAGCACGTTCGGGAGTCGATCGACTTCCTCGGCCGAGCCGACAGGCGCGCGGAACGGCTCGGTGCGATGGCGGCTCGCTCGCTCGAGATCCTCCGCGGCGCCGAGCCCGGTGGCGATGTCCAGCTCGCCCACGCCCGGTCGTTCGGTCGAGCGGCCGCGAGTCCCGAAGACGTCGCCCTCCTCCGTCGCTGGCTCGACGGCGCGGACGTTCCCGACGGGCTGGTCATGGACGTCGAACTCCGCTGGCTCATCGTCCGCCGTCTCGCGGTCCTCGATGCCATCGACGAGTCGTTCATCCGGGCCGGAACTCGACCGCGATCCCACTTCATCCGGCATGGAGCATGCGGCGACGGCCCGGGCGAGCCTGCCGCAGCCGGAAGCCAAGGCCGCGGCCTGGTCGGCGCTGATCGACTCGGACGCGCTCTCGAACCACCTCGTCGCCGCCACCGCCCGGGGGTTCTGGCATCCGGAGCAGGCGGACCTGGGGCGGCCGTACGTCGAGCCGTACTTCACGACGATGCCCCGGATGTGGCAGGAGCGGACGTACGAGATCGCGGTGACCCTCAGTCGCCACCTCTTCCCGGCCGTGCTCGTCGAACCCGCGATCGTTGCCCGCACCGACGAGGCCCTCGCGGTGACCGGGATCGACCCGCGGCTCCAGCGCGTCCTGCTCGAGCACCGCGCGGAGATGGTTCGGGCGCTCGCCGCACGGGAGCGGGATTCGGCCTAGCGTCGCCTCAGGTGGGCGCTCCGGACGTCGGGGAGCAACAGGCGCACTCGCCCGCCGCGGTTCCGGCGACTGCCCCTGCCGCCTCGCAACACGACCCGTCGACGACGGGCAGGGACCTCCGTGGCCGCTCAAGGTGCCCGCCGAGCGCGGCCAAGCGTGAGTCAAGTGCCTGGAGGCCGGCGATCCGGTCGGCGATCTCGGCGCGCCGCTCGCCGATGAGGCGAGGCAGTTCGGCCGTCATGTCCGCGCAGTGGCCCGAGTGGCACCAGCCGGCGATCCTGGCGGCATCCTCGAGCGGGACGTCGAGCCTGCGCAAGTCGATCAGCAGGCGGAGGTGCTCGACGTCGGCCTGGCCGTACTCGCGGTAGGCATTGTCGCGTCGATCCGCGCGCGGCAGTCGACCCGAGCGCTCGTAGAAGCGCACGGTGTCGGTCGAGACGCCCACCTCGCGGGCAAGTTCGCCGATCCTCACCCGGGCAGCAAACCTTGGAGTGGCTCCGATGTCAAGCGCCTATCCAGCCACCACGGGCAGCGCGCCGGCGACGATCGATCCGAGACGAGCGACGGCGGCCGTCTTGTCGGCGCGGATCCGCTCGATCTCCGCGGCGTCGGCGGGCGGCTCGCCGCTAGTAGGCCCAGCGCAATTGGAGCCGAGTCCCGCCATCGGCCGGTTCGAGATCGGCGATCGCTGCGACGGGTCCAAGCCCCGGCACGGCCAATCGCCAGCCGATGTGGTCATAGGGCTGCCAGTCGACGATCTCCTCGAGCGTCGCCAGCCTGCCCGTCACGCACTGGGTCGTCGTTCCGACGCCGCGCCGGCCGCCGGTCGACGTCTCCTCGATGAGGAGCGGTCCCTCCCAGCGCGTCCGGAGGCTCGGCGATGTCAGGTACGCCCAGACCACGGACGGCTCCGCGGCGATCGTCGCCACGACATCGAGCACGACGTCGGCTTCGGGGAGGTGAAGGCGGCGAACGTCGGTCTCGTCTCGCCAGCGACTCTCCAGATCGAGGATCCAGGTGACGACGCGACCGAAATGCTCGATCGACTCCTCGCCCGATCTCAGACCCATGTCGGCGGGCTCGAGGCCGAGGGCCTCCACGGCGTCCGACGTGAACATCGCATAACCGTTGCCGCGGGCTTCCGCGGCCGCCGTGCCCTTGAGGAGCCGGTGGACGAGGATGACGTCGGATCCGGCCAACTCGTCTCGACCGGCGATTCGACTTCGAATGAACGAGCCGTGATGAACGAACAGCTTGAGATCGAGTCGGGGGGCCAGCTTGCAGGAGTTGCAGTCGCAGCTCGTCGCCTGGTCGATGCTGCGGAGCCGCCGCCGGAACGCCACGTAGGCCGCCTCGATCGCGTCGAGGAGCAACGACGCATCGGCGCGCCCGTCCTCGACGAAGAAGAACGCGGCGTCGCCCTCGAACTTGGCCAGGCGGAAGGGTGGCTCAAGCCTGCCGACGATCGTCTCGAGGAGGTCGCCGGCGATCGCGGGTGCATGCTCGATCTCGCTCTGCGCAAGGTAGGCGGTGTAGCCGGAGAGGTCGGCGATGACGAGAAAACCGGTTTCGGGTGTGGTCATGAGCTCACGCTAGACCTTGGAGTCGCTTCAATGTCAATACCCGTAAGATCCAGAGGCCACGCAACGACAGGGACGACACGTCCGGGAGGCGTCATGTCAGCCGACCTCGAGCCCGTCTTCCGGCGTCTGAAGTCGATCCTCGAGCCGTTCGGGCGGCGCCTGTACGTGACGGACGAAGGCCCCACCTCCTACGGGATCGACGTTGCGCCTGAAGGCGAGCGGAACCCGACGACCTGGTTCGGCGGCGTGCGACTGGGCAAGCGGTACGTCAGCTACTACCTGATGCCCGTGTACGTCGATCCCACCCTCGCCGAAACGATTTCGCCCGAGCTGAAACGGCGCATGCAGGGCAAGTCGTGCTTCAACTTCTCCAAGGTGGACGAGGACCTGTTCGCCGAGCTCGATTCGCTCACCAATGCGGGCTACGAACGGACCGCGCGCGACGCGTCGTGGGGTGCGGCGAAACGCGTCGAGCACGGGATGGCGCACCGTCGAGCCGGATCGGCGCTCGAGCCGAAGCGACGCTGATCGCAGCGCGCGCGGATTTGGGCCCGGGAGCGTGACGACGGCTCGGCTGGAACTCACGCGCGAGCAGATTCTCGGGTACCGCCAGTCCGTCAACGTTCTCGACGAGCGGCTGCCACCGGGGCCGGCGTCGCTCCGGCGCGCGGCCTGGGCGGGCCTGCAGGACAGCATGCCGCGGGCGGCCGTCCTCTCGATCCATGCACGTGTCCAAGGGACCGGACCGGATACGTGGGAGGACCCATCGCTGGTGCAGCTGTGGGGGCCTCGGTTCAGCGCCTACGTCGTCGCGGCGCGCGACCTGGCCGTGTTCTCGCTCGGGCGGCTTCCCGACGACCCCGCGCGGCGAGTCGCTGCGCAGAGGACCTCGCCGCCCGGCTACATGCTTTCCTCGACGGCCGAACGATGACTTACGGCGAGGCGGGGCGCGGGCTGGGCTTGAACCCGAACCAGCTGAGGTACGCCGCGCCGACCGGCAGGGTGCTGATCCGGTGGGAAGGTGCGCGCCAGCCCACGATCTGGACCGTGCCGGCGCCGGATGTCGACCCCGGCGACGCGCGCCTCGAGCTCGCCCGCCGATTCCTGCACGTCTTCGGTCCGGCGACGCCCGCGGCATTCGCCCAATGGGCCGGGATTCGACCGCCAGGCGGCCGCGCTGCGTTCGACGCACTCGCGGGATCGTTGACGCCGGTGCGAACGCCCGTCGGCGACGCGTGGATCCTGACAAAGGACGAGCCGGGGTTCCGCGCTCCCCGGCGGAGCGGCCGCGACCGCGCGGCTGCTCCCGAGCGGGGACGCGTACTTCCTCCTGCAAGGGGCCGATCGCGAGCTCCTGGTCCCTGACGCCGGCCGCCGTCGTGAGCTCTGGACGCCTCGAGTCTGGCCCGGCGCCGTCCTCGTGGAGGGCGAGATCGTCGGGACCTGGCGACGCGCCCAGGCGGACGTGACGATCGCGTCGTGGCGGCGACTATCGCGCCCGGACCGCGACGCAGTGGAGGCGGAGGCTGCGGCCATGCCGCTGCCGGGTCTTCGGCAGCAGATCCGGGTCCGGTGGGACGACTGAGGACGAGGTTGGTCACATGAATGCGGGCTGGCGGGTCACTGACATGACCCGACTAACCGCAGGAGCGTGACCCGTGGACGATCAGGACTGGCTCGCCGAGCGCTTCGAGGCAAACCGCTCCCACCTGCGCGGCATCGCCTTTCGGATGCTGGGCTCCCTGACCGAGGCGGACGACGCCGTCCAGGAGGCCTGGATCCGCCTGAGCCGGACCGACACGAGCGATGTCGAGAACCTGCGGGCCTGGCTGACGACGGTCGTGGGGAGGGTCTGCCTCAACATGCTGCGATCGCGCAAGACGCGCCGCGAAGCGTCCCTCGAGACCCACCTGCCGGATCCCATCCTGAGTCCGCAGGAGGGAGTCGACCCCGAGCAGGAAGCCTTGCTCGGCGATTCGATCGGGCTCGCATTGCTCGTTGTCCTCGACTCCCTGGCGCCCGCCGAACGGGTCGCCTTCGTGCTGCACGACGTCTTCGCCGTGCCGTTCGACGACATCGCACCGATCGTCGGCCGAACGCCGGCGGCGGCGAGGCAGCTCGCGAGCCGTGCCCGCCGCCGCGTCCAGGGAGCGCCCGTGCCCGACGTCGGTCTCGATGGCCAATGGGCCGTCGTCGACGCATTCCTCGCGGCGGCGCGTGACGGCGACTTCGAACGCCTCCTGGCCGTCCTCGACCCGGACGTCGTCCTGCGCTCCGACGGCGGGGCAGCGCGTCCGGAGCTGATCTCGCTCCTCAGAGGCGCGCAGGCCGTCGCAGAGGGGGCGATGACGTTCCGTCGGTTTGCCGAAACGGCGACCCGGATCCTGGTGAACGGGATCCCGGGTGGCGTTGCCTGGGCGCCCGACGGGAGCCCATTTGCCGTCGTCGCGCTGACGGTCCGGAGCGGAAAGATCGTTGCGATCGACATCCTTGCGGATCCGGACCGGCTCGGCCAGCTGGACCTCACCGCGGTCGCTCGCTGAGGGTCGAGTCCGTCGGGCAGCGGTCACATCCGCGCCTTCTTGCGGGTCCCCTGTGTGGAACCCCAAAACGCACATGCGAGAAGGAGCCAAACAAAATGAACGATCAGATTGCCGCCGCCCGCGTCCCATGGGTGGTCCCGTTGTTCAACCCGATCGCCAAGCGCCTGTTGGCCGCCGGCGTTCCGCTGGGCTTCAACGGGCTAATCACCATCCGCGGCCGGAAGAGCGGCCTGCCGCGCACCACGGCTGTGGCGATCATCGCGGTCGCAGGGAGTCGCTGGGTCTGGTGCCCCTGGGGCGACGTCCACTGGGTGCGCAACCTGCGCGCCGCCGGCCACGCGACGATCACCGTCCGAGGCCGGAAGGAAGAGGTTCGGGCCACCGAGCTGGACCCGGCGCAGCGGGTTGCATTCTTTCGCGACACCCTCCTTCCGCTCGCACGCGGCATCCCGTTCGGTGTCCGGTTCATCAGGATCCTCGACGGGGTCGATCTCAACCATCCGGTGGAAGCGGCCGAGGGTCGACCTGTCTTCGAACTCGACCCGCTTCGATGAAGGCGCCTGCCGATCCGAGCACGAAAACAGGGCCCGGAGGCCCTGCACGGTTGGGTCGCTATGGTGGGCGATACTGGGCTCGAACCAGTGACCTTACGGATGTGAACCGTACGCTCTAACCAACTGAGCTAATCGCCCGCGAGATCGCGGCGGCGATCATACCCGGAGGCCCGGCCAGCGAGCAACGACGACGTCGGCCTCGACTCCTTCGACAACGATCAGCTTCTGGCGACCCGCCGCGCCGGCGACGAGTCGGACGGAGCGACGCCCGACGCCGAGCTCGTCGGCGAGGAGCCGGAGGAGCGCCTGGTTGGCGGCCCCGCCCACGGCCGGAGCGGCGACGTGGGCCCGCAGGACACCGTCGACGGCACCGTCAACGTGATCGGCCCCGGCACGCGGGGTCAACCGAACGGCGAAGCGGACGTCGGCGTCAGCCAGGGCTCAGCCCCGCGGTCGATGATGGGGTGGCTGGTTGAACCGGGTCCCCGAGGACGTACACCACCGATCGAGTCTACGCCCCGAGGCCCGGGATCGCCATAGGATCAATGCCGCTCGCCGAACAAAGCCCGGCCGACGCGGACGATCGTTGCGCCCTCCTCGACCGCGATGTCGTAGTCGTCGCTCATTCCCATCGACAGCTCCGGCCCGAGCGCCGGGTGGCGGGCGCGAAGCCGCTCGGCGATGGCACGGAGCGCGGCGAACGTCGGCCGGGCGTCCGCGGGCCGCTCGACGAGCCGGCCGATCGTCATCAGGCCGCGGACCTCCAGGCGCTCCAGGGCAAGGACGTCCGCCAGCGAGCCATCGAGGGTCGCCGGTTGGAACCCGGCTTTCGCCTCGTCGTCGTCGACGTTGACCTGGAGGAGCACCGGGACGCGTTCGCCGGGGCGGACCTCGGCGGCAAGCCGGTCGATGCGCCGGGCGAGGTCGACCGAATCGACGGACTGGATCGTTTCGAAGACCTCGAGCGCCCGACGGACCTTGTTCGACTGGAGGGGACCGACGAGGTGCCACGTCGCGCCGGCCACGGCGTCGGCCTTCGCCTCCGCTTCCTGAACCCGGTTCTCGCCGAGCGTCGTCAGGCCCGCGGCGACGGCCGCGACGAGGCGCTCTGCCGGCACGGTCTTCGAGACGGCGACGAGCGTGACTGAGGCAGGATCGCGTCCGGCCCGGGCGGCCGCATCGGCAATTCGGCCGAGGACGCGTTCACGCGCGCGGCGAGGATCGCGATCTGATCGTCTGCGCCGGCTACCACCGGCCCACGCCTACTTGCGGCGGAGGAAGCTCGGGATTTCCAGGTCGTCGGCGTCGTAGGCGGCGGCGCGCTTCACGGGCACCGGCTCCCCGACCGACCGCTCGACTCGCGGGCTCGGCGCCGTTGCAGCCGCGCCATGGTCCGTCTCGGCCGGCGGAATCTCGAAGCCGCCGTCGTTCGACTGGACCCGCTGCCGCTCGAGCTCCTCGAGGAAGTCCCGCTCCCGTGGGGCGCGAACCGACGCCGAGGTGTCGCTCGTCTGGGCGGCTGCCGCGTGGCGCGTGTCGCGCTTCCGCATCCCGTCGAAGCCCGTCGCGATGACGGTGATCATCACCTCGTCGCCGAGCCGCTCGTTGAAGCTCGTCCCGAAGATGATGTTCGCCTCCGGATCGGCGGCTGCGCGGATCTCCTCGGCGGCCTCGGTCACCTCGAAGAGGCTCAGGCTCGACGAGCCGGTGATGTTGAAGAGGATGCCCTGCGCGCCCTGGATGTTGACCTCGAGGAGCGGGCTGGCGATCGCCATGCGGGCCGCCTCGACCGCCCGGTTCTCGCCGGTCGCCCGGCCGATGCCCATCAGCGCCGACCCGGCGTCCTTCATGATCGCCCGGACGTCGGCGAAGTCGAGGTTGATCAGCCCCGGCATCGTGATGATGTCGCTGATCCCCTGGACGCCCTGGCGGAGGACGTCGTCGACGACCCGGAAGGCGTCGATGATCGAGGTGTTCTTCTGGACGACGTCCTTGAGCCGGTCGTTCGGGATCGTGATGAGGGTGTCGACCTGGGCCTTCAGCTCCTCGGCCGACTTCTCCGCGACCAGCTTGCGCTTCGCGCCTTCGAAGCTGAACGGCTTCGTCACGACACCGATCGTCAGCGCGCCGGCCTCCTTGGCCATCTGGGCGACGATCGGAGCGGCGCCGGAACCGGTCCCGCCGCCGAGGCCCGCAGTGATGAAGACCATGTCCGAATCGACGAGGGCCTGGGCGATCTTCTCGGAGTCCTCCTCGGCCGCCCGTTGCCCGATCGTGCTGTCACCGCCGGCCCCGAGGCCCCTGGTGATCTTGTCGCCGATCCGGATCTTGTGCGGCGCGTCCGACTGGAGGAGCGCCTGCGCGTCGGTGTTGCAGGCGATGAACTCGACGCCCATCATCTCGGCCCGGATCATCCGGTTGACGGCATTGCTGCCGCCGCCACCGACGCCGATGACCCGAATCAGCGCGAAGTTCTCGGAATCGGAACGCAACGGCATCGACTCTCCTCCGGTGGCTGTCCGGACCAATGTTCGTTCGTTGTACTAACCGATCGAGGCCCCCTCCGGGGACGCATTCGGCCTCGCTCAGGGGCGGAGTCTATCACCGGGGTCGCGGAGGCGGGACAACGAAGTCGTCTTGGCCGTCATGCCCGGCGGTGCGCCGCCGCACAACATTCGCCGAATGGGGCGAACGCCGTATGGACGCGGGTCCAGCCGAGATGCGATCCTCGCCGCCGATCGGTGACTAGGACTTTCGGAGAGAGCGCGCGTGGGACTGAAGTACCGAGGGTGGGCGGTCGCGTTGACCGCGGGTTTGATCATGTCGTTGGCCGGGGGCGGGGCTCGTCCTGGCCGGCGAGCCGACGTCCGATGTCGTCATGGACGGCGTCGTGACGGTCACGTGGGTCGATCCCGACGACGGCCCGATGGCGGGCGCCTCGATCCAGCTCTCCTTCTACCACGAGGGCGACGAGAGTCCCGCGTCTCTGCCGGCGGCGATCATGGGTTCGGATGGCGCCGTCGTGATCAGCGGGGTTCCCCGCCCGGCTGAGGGGGCCGCTCCCCTGCTCCTCGACATTCGTGGCGACCGCTCGACGGCGACGGTCGACGACGCGGGCTGCACGACCCTCGAGGGCTGGCGAGCCGAGGCGACGGGGGTCGAAGCCGATCTTGCCGTCGAGGTCGCCCTTGCTTCCGAAACCAAGAGCATCTCGGTGAATTGCCCCGAACCAACGCCCACGCCGGACGTCGTCGAGCCGACGCCGACCCCGGAGCCGACCGCGACACCCGACGTGATCCAGCCGACGCCCGCGCCGACCGCGACCGGCGGAGGCGTGCTCGGCGCTGTCGGCACTCCCGGCGTGACGCCTCCCGAGACTGACGCGGTGGCTCGTCCCGCGACGCCGACCGGCTCGCCGTCCGTGCCAATCCTGCTGGTGCTCGCCGCCCTTGCGATGTTCCTCGTCCCGGCCGCGTCGCTCGCCTTCGCCCGGGCCAAGCCGCGGCGCTAGTCACCCTCGACCTCGCGCGGCCGGAGCCTCAGCCCGTGAGGAGGCTCAGCCGAACCTTCCGGGTCGGGTTGTCGCGGTTCGGGTCCAGCAGCGCGATCGACTGCCACGTACCGAGCGCCAGCTGACCGTCGACGACCGGGATCGTGAGGGACGGCGAGGCAAGGAGCGGGACGACATGATCGGCGCCATGGCCGGGCGATCCGTGCCGGTGGACCCAGCGGTCGTCCCGCGGCAGGAGTCGGTCGAGCGCTTCGAGGAGATCGACGTCGGAGCCGGCACCAAGCTCGACGATGACGAGGCCCGCCGTCGCATGCGGCACGAACACGCTCAACAGCCCGTCGCCCTCGCCCTCGACGAAACGCGCGCAAGCCGGGGTGAGGTCGGTGAGCCCCGGTTCCGTCCCGGTCCGAACGGTCAATTCGGTCGTCTTCATCCCGGGCGACACCGGTGACCCGGACCGGCCACCAGCCTCAGGGGAAAATGCTCCGCAGCGCGTCGCGGATCCGGCCCAGGCCACCCATCGCCGGCGCCGACTCGTAGCGCAGCGGCTCGCCGGCCGACAGCGATCCGGCGCCCCACTGGAGCAGCCCGACCGCGGTCGAATAGCTCGGGTTGAGGAGCGTATCGACGAGGCCGCCGATCCCCGCCGGCGCCGCCACGCGGACCGGGATCTGGAGCACGTCGCGGGCCAGCTCGGCCGTGCCCGCGAGCTGCGCCGCGCCCCCGGTGAGGACGATCCCGGCCGGCAGCATCCCGCTCCCCGCCCGGGCCATCTCGCCCCGGACGAATTCGAACGTCTCCCGCATCCGCGCCTCGATGATCTGGCAGACCTCGAGCCGCTGGATCGTCCGGCCGGCCTCCTCGCCGAGGACCGATACGCTGATCTCCTCGTCCTCGCCGACCGACGCGAGGCTGCAGGTCCCGTGCTGGATCTTCAGCTCCTCGGCCACCTGGAGGCTCGTCTTCAGCCCGATCGCGACATCGTTCGTGACGTTGTTGCCGCCGACCGGCAGGACCGCGGTCCGGAACGGCGAGCCGTCGGCGAACATCGCCAGGTCGATCGTCCCGGCGCCCATGTCGGCCACCGCGACGCCCAGCTCCTTCTCGGTCTCGGACAGGACGGCTTCCGCCGCGGCCAGGCCCGAGGCCACGAGCTCGTCGATCTTGACGCCGGCCGCATTGACGCATTTCGAGAGGTTCTGGACCGCGGTCGCGGAGCCGGTGACGATGTGGACCTCGACCTCGAGCCGAAGGGCGCTCATCCCGAGCGGGTCCTTGACGCCCTCCTGGCCGTCGACCTTGAAGCCCCGCCGCTCGACGTGGAGGACCTCCTGGTTCGACGGGATCGACACGGCCCGCGCGACCTCGATCGCCCGGTTGACGTCCTCGCGGGTGACTTCCTTGCGCTGGCCGCTGACGGCAACCTGGCCGGGCGAGTTGAGGCTCTCGACGTGCTGGCCACCGACGGCGACGAACGCCCGGTCGATCTTCCAGCCCGACAGGCGCTCGGCCCGCTCGACCGATTCGGCGATCGATCGGACCGTCTGGTCGATGTTGACCACGACGCCCTTCTTGAGTCCAGACGACGGGACGGTCCCGTGGCCCATGATCGTCAGCCGGCCGTCGCGACTCACCTCGCCGATGAGCGTGCAGACCTTGGACGTGCCGACGTCGACCCCGACGAGGACCGCTTCTCTCTCCACCGCCGTCGTCCGTACCTCCCGCTACACGAAGTGGCGCCGGATGAGCGCCACGTTGTTGAAGATCCTGAACCCGAAGGTGATCAGCGCCACCAGGTAAAGGTCGATGCTCAGCCGATCGCCGATGAACGTGAGGATCACCGCCACGATCGCATTCGCGATGAATCCGCTGATGAAGATCCGATTGTCGTAGACGCCGTCGAGCTCGGCCCGGACGGCCCCCAGCACCGAGTCGAGGGCCGCCAGGATCGCCACGGCCGTGTACCGGCTGAATTCGAAACTGACATTGACGTCGAGGACGAGACCGGCGAGGACGCCCACGAGGAGACCCGCCAGGGGTAAGAACACTCGGCGCCGCCCTCACTCCGGTGCGTTTGGGCAAGGCTACTCGACGCGAGCGAAGGGCGGCAACCCGAGCGGGGGCTCTGAGCCGTGGAGCGACTCACGGCGCGGGTGGGCTAGACGGAGCCGGTGACGTCTTCGGGATGTACGTCGCGTTCCGATCGTCGGCGAGGATGACGAGCCCAACGGTCGGCTCGCCCACCCTGATCAGCAGCTCGCGCAGCGCCTGGACCTGGCCCGGCACGAGATCGGTCCTTCGCAGGGTCGGGCGTGTAGAAGCCGAAGACCGCGACCCAGCTCTCGGGCACCGAGCTGAGCACGAAGCCGTTCCCGTCGGTCACGCCGACCGACAGCCCGCTCGCGGCGCTGCCGACCGCGGCCGGGGTCAGCGAGGCGAGGCGCGTCGCCGCGTCGAGATCGACAGGGTCGATCGGGAGCCCGACGGCGAGCTTGACCGAGTTGGCCCGGGCGTCGAGGACGACCGGCAGGTCGGCGACGGACGCGGGTGGCGACTTGTCGAGCCGCGCGAAGAGCAGGCCGCGAGTCGTCGACGAGGAGGCGCCGCTCCCCGATCTGCCAGACGAGGATCGGCACGCGCTCGACGATCTGGACGGCGACGGTGTCGGGCAACCCGAGCGAGATGTCGACCGCGGCGACCGCGGGAATCTCGCGGATGCGGGCCTCGAGCGGCTCGGTGGCGATCTCGAAGAGGTTCTGGCCCTCGACCAGTTCGAGGCGGTCCCGGATGGCGGCCTCCGACGTAAGGATCGCTCCGTCGATCTCGAGCCGGCCGAACCCGAAGGCCGACGTCGCGGACAGGCCGTAGACCGCCAGCGCGGAGACGAGCATCGCCAGGGCCGCCCCAGCCCGGGTCGGGGTGAGACCCGCCGACGCCCGCCGGATCGGGCGCGTCCGACGTCCCGGGCCGCCGGCTCTGCGGAACGTCCGTTGGGTCACTGCGCTCACGTCCCCGGGTTCGGGCACGTCGCCGACGTGACCGCGGTCCCAGCGGTCATCGCGGCAGGTCCGACGGGCTCAGCCGCCCGCCGGCTCGTCGCCGCGTGGCGCTCGATCGCGAGGTCGACGACCTTGACGCAGACATCGGCGAACGAATAGCCGCCCTCCGCCGGCATCGTCGGGAAGAGGCTGATCGGGGTGAAGCCCGGGATCGTGTTGATCTCCGAGAGGAAGATCTCGTCGCCGCGGAGCAGGAAGTCGACCCGGGCGAAGCCCTCGGCCCCGATCGCCCGGTACGCGTCGCGGGCGATCTTCAGCATCGATGCCTTCGTCGCGGCCGGGACCTCGGCGCTCCGCGACGTCTCCGAGAGGCCCGGCGTGTACTTCGCGGCGAAGTCGTAGAACTCGTGGCCGGCGACGATCTCGCCCGGGCCGAACAGCTCGAGGCGGGCATGGTCATTGCCGATGACGCTGACCTCGAGATCCCGGGCGCCGGCGAGATACGCCTCGGCGAGGGCGACGGTGTCGAACCGGAACGCCTCGTCGAGCGCGGGGCCGTACTCCTCGGGACCGTGGGCCAGGGTGATCCCGACGGACGACCCGAGCCGCGAGGGCTTGACCATGAGCCGCGGGTCGCCCGTGCCGCCGGCGAACGCCTCGAGCTCCGCGAGGACCGCAGCCCGGTCCGCCGCCCAGCGAGCTGCGCGGACCTCCCGCCAGTCGGCGACCGGCAGGCCGATGCCGCGGGCGAGCCGCTTGAAGACCGCCTTGTCCATCCCGAGCGCGGAGGCCGTCACGCCGGAACCCGTGTAGGCGAGGCCTGCAGCCTCGAGGAGCGCCTGGACCGTGCCGTCCTCGCCGAACGGGCCGTGGAGGGCGACGAACACGACCGGTTGGCGGCGCCGCGGCGGCGAGGCGATCGATGGCGGCTCCGACGGACTCGGGACCGGTCGCGGCGACGGCGCACGGGATCGTCGTAGTCGGCGGGCGAGCGGTCCTCGCGCCGGTGGCCGGCCGGCAGCCGCCACCAGCGGCCGTCGAGGTCGATGAGGACCTGCTCGACCGCGACGCCCGCGCCGGCGAGGGCCTCGGCGATCGCCGTGCCCGAGACGATCGAAACGTCATGCTCTGCGGACGGCCCGCCGAGGAGGACGACGACCGGCGGTCGACCCGGGGCGGTCACGACGGAGCGCCCCAGTCGCCGAGGAAGACGATCTCGAACTCGAGGGCAGTCGCCGTGCGCTCGAGGACCTCGGCCCGGACGCGCTCGGCGAGCGCGCGGACGTCGGCGGCGGTCCCCTTCTGGTCGTTGACGATGAAGTTGGCGTGCTTCTCCGACACGACCGCGCCGCCGATCCGGAGGCCCTTGAGGCCGAGCGTCGTCGATGATCTCGCCGGCCGACGGCCCGTCCGGCGGATTCCGGAACACGCTGCCGGCCGACGGCAGCCCCAGCGGTTGGTGGGCCTGGCGCCAGCGGCGGATGTCGTCGAGCCGGCCCTTGATCACGTCGGCGGGCTCGGCAGCGAGGCGGAACGTCGCCCCGAGGACGAGGTCGGCCGGGGCGCCTTCGGCGATCGGCACCTTGAACCGGCTGTGGCGATAGCCCAGATCGAGCTCCGCCGCCTCGAGGCGGGCCTCGGTCCCGTCGGCGAGCAGCACGTCGGCCGATTCGAGGACCGCGGCGACGTCGTTCTCGTGGGCGCCGGCGTTCGCCCAGACGGCGCCTCCGACCGTGCCCGGGATCGCCAGCCCGAACTCCAGGCCGGAGAGACCGGCCTTCTGGGTCTCGGTCGCCGCCCGCGCCATCGGCACGCCCGCCTCCGCGGTGTAGCGGTCGCCGTCGACCTTCGATCCCTCGGCCCGGTCCTGGATGACGAGGCCGCGGATCCCGGCGTCGGCGATGACGACGTTGCTCCCCCGCCCGAGGAGCGTGTGCGGCAGCTCGCGGCTGCGGGCGAAGCGAATGAGCGCTCGTAGCTCGTGGACGTTGTGGACGGTCGCGAAGAGGTCCGCCGGGCCGCCGACGCGCATCGTCGTGAACCGGGCGAGCGGCTCGTCCCGGACCGTCTTGACCCCGATCCGGCGCTGGATGGCGGTCCCGATCGCGATCGGGTCGAAGCCGCTCTCGGTCGCGGCCGTCATCGGAGCGCCCCGCGCGACAGGCGCTCGATCTCGGCGGCATCGGGCAGCGGCCGGCGCTCGGCTGCGGCCATCACCAGCTCGGCGACTGCGTGGGCCGCGCCGGGTCGTCCGAACAAGCGGGCAGCGTCGGCCATCCGGGCGCGGGCGGCGTCGTCCGCGAGCAGGTCGGCGGCCTCGGCGAGGGCGTCGGCGCCGAAGTCCTCGTCCCGGATCAGCCGCGCCCCGCCGGCCTCGGCGAGGACCTTGGCGTTCGCCGTCTGGTGGCCGGCCGCGTGCGGGTACGGGACGATGACCGAGGGGATCCCCAGGGCGGTGACCTCGGCCAGCGTCGATGAACCCGCCCGCCCGACGACGAGGTCCGCGGCGACGAGCGCCGGGAGCATGTCCTCGCGCAGAAACGGAAACGGCCGGTACCGTGATCGCTGGTCGGCAGGCAGTCGCTCCCGGGCGGCGAGGGCGGCCGCGTAGCCGTCGTCGCCGGTCACGTGGAGGATGTGGCCGCGCTCGACGAGCCGAGGCAACGCGTCGGCGACGGCCGCGTTGAAGCGCTGGACCGCCTGGGAGCCGCCGAAGATCAGCATGACCCGGGCGTCCGGCGGGAGATCGAGCCGGGCCCGGGCATCGCCTCGGTCGGTGGCGTACACGTCCCGGATCGGCGTCCCGGTCAGGAACCACGGGATACCCGGCCGGGCCAGTGCCCGGCCGGTCGCCTCGTGCGACACCGCGATCGCGTCGGCCAGCCGGGCGGTCAGCCGGACGGCCCGGCCCGGGACGACATTGCCGTCCCAGAGGATCACCGGGATCCGCAGCGGGGCGGCCGCCATGAGCGTCGGCACCGCGACGTAGCCGCCGGTCGTGAAGATCGCCGCCGGCCGCTCGCGGGCGAGGATGGCCGCCGCCTGCGGCACGGACAAGGCCAGCCGGAGCGGGTCGAGGACCGCGTGGACGCTGAGGTCGACCGACCGGAGCGAGCGGAGCACGAGGCGACGAACGGCGATCCGCTCGGCTCGGACGAGGGCGGCCTCCAGTCCGCGGTGGCCGCCGAGCCAGACGAGCTCAGGCGCGTTCGGGCGATCGCGGAGCGAGCGGGCCACGGCGAGGGCTGGGTAGATGTGCCCGCCCGTGCCGCCGCCCGCGATCAGCAGGCGCATCGTTCCAGGTTCCTCGTTCGATGGTCTCTCGCGAGATCGACAGCAGGATGCCGACCGCCGCGAGGCTGATGGTGAGCGACGAGCCCCCGGCGCTGATGAACGGTAGCGTGATGCCGGTCACCGGGATGAGCGCGACGACGACGCCGATGTTGATGAATGCCTGGATGCAGAGCCAGGCGGTGATGCCCGCGGCGAGCAGCGCACCGAATGTATCGGGCGCGGCGAGGGCCACCCGGATGCCAGAGTACGCGAGCAGGACGAACAGGCCGATCACCATCGCCGCCCCGATCAGCCCGAACTCCTCGCCGATGATCGCAAAGATGTAGTCGTTGCTCGCGTTCGGCAGGAACAGGCCGCCGGCGAGCCGGCTCTCGCCAAGTCCGGCACCGAAGAGCCCGCCGAGGCCGAGCGCGAGCAGGCCCTGGATCGTGTGGAAGCCCTTGCCCATCGGGTCTGCCCACGGGTTCAACCAGGCCTGGATACGCTCGATCTGGTAGCCGCGCAGGCCCGCGGCAATGATCGCGAAGGCGGCGAACACGGCCATTGCCGCGAGGTGCGCCAGGTTGGCGCCTGCGAGGTAGAACATCGTCACCGCCGTAAGGCCGAGAACCATCGTCGTGCCGAGGTCCGGCTCGCGGAAGACGAGCGCGAGGATCGGGGCCGTGATGACGAGGAACGGGAACGTCCCCGACCAGAAGCCACTGACCTTCGTTCCGCGCTTGGCGAACCAGTGGGCGAGGTAGATGACCATCGCGAGCTTCGCGATCTCGGCCGGGTGAATGGCCGGCAGCGGGCCGATCTTCAGCCAGCGAGCCGAGCCGCCGACGACGATGTTGAGACTGGGCACGAAGACGAGGACGAGGAGCACGACGGCGATGATGTAGACCGGCACCGAGATCATCCGCAGGTAGCGGTAGTCGATCCGCATCATCGTCGCCATCGCCGCGACGCCCAGGGCGGCCCAGCCGATCTGCGGACCGACGATGCCCAGGGTGTCGTCGTCCTCGAGATACGCCTTCATCGCCGACGACGAATAGACCATCAGGATGCCGATCGCGACGAGGGCGATGACCGTGACGAGGATCGTGTAGTCGGCCTGGTGGCGCTCGCGCTTGAGCGCCCCGGTCCGCTGCTTGGCGGGCGGCCGGGCGGATCGGACGTCGGCTCGCGGGACGGGCAGGGTCACGCTCATCCTTCGATCTCCTCCTGCCGCTCGTCGCTGAGACGGACGACCGCGTCGGTGAAGGCCCGCCCTCGTGCGGCGTAGTCCTCGAACATGTCGAAGCTGGCGGCGGCCGGGCTCAGCAGGACGGTCGCATGGGGCTCGCCGACCTCGCGCATCGAGCGCGCCAGGTCGTGCGCCATCCGAACCGCTTCCTCCATGCTCCCGGCACGCTGTGTCTGCTCGAGTCCGGCCGCGCGGAACATCGCCTCGAGGGTCGGGCCGCTTTCGCCGATGAGCACCGCGGCGGCGGCCCGCTCGGCGACGACCGGCGCAAGCGCTGACAGGTCGACACCCTTGTCGCGGCCGCCGGCGATGAGGACGATGGGTGGGTCGAAGGCGCGCAGCGCGGCGATCACCGCGTCAGGCTGAGTGCCCTGCGAGTCGTTGATGAACCGCACGCCGTCGAGGATCAAGACCGGCTCGAGACGATGCTCGACGCCAGGGAACGGACCTGCCGCGCGACGGATCGCCTCCGGGGCGATCCCGAAGAAGAGCCCGACGCTCACGGCGGCCAGCGCATTGGAGACGTTGTGGCGGCCGGGGATCGTCAGTTCCGAGGTCGGGAGGACCCGCCCGACGCCGTCGCCGACGATCCACTCCCCCTCGATGCCGACGCCCCCGGGCGGCGGCGGCCCGAGCCGGTAGACGATCGATCGCGCGCGGGCATTGGCGGCGTACGCAGCCACCACGGGGTCGTCGCCGTTGAGGATCAGCGCCCCGTCGGGGTCGACGAGCTCCGCCAGTCGGCGTTTCGCCGCTCGGTAGCCTTCCAGCGACCCGTGCCGGTCGAGGTGGTCGGACGTGACGTTCGTGTAGACGGCGACGGTCGTGCCGCGCGACAGCGTCGGCAGCTGGAGCTCCGACAGCTCGATGACGACGCGGTGCTCCGGCGTGAGATCGGGCAGCCGCTCCACCAGCGGGATCCCGATGTTGCCGCCCAGGACCACCGGATGGTCGGGATCCGCGGCGAGGATCGCGGCAATCAGCGACGACGTCGTCGTCTTGCCCTTCGTCCCCGTGACCCCGATCGTCGGGGCCGGGCAGAGGCGCAGGAACAGGTCCGCCTCCGAGACGAGTGCCGGCGCGGCCGAAGGATCCGCGACGTGCCGAGCGACCAGATCCTGGAGCGCCGCCCGAAGGATCGGTTCGGTCGTCGGGTAGTCGGGGTTGATCGACGGCGACGTCGCGACGAGCGCGGCGCCGGCCCAGGCCGATTCGGGGGCCACGTCCGGGCCGGCCAGGATCCGGACGGGGCGTCCCTCGAGGCCTCCGATGGCGTCGGCCAGCTCGGCAGCGGGCCGGCCGTCGTAGACCGTGACGTCTGCTCCGGCGTCGGCGAAGAACCGTGGCCAGCGCGACGCCGCTCCGGGCCAGGCCGAGCACCGTCACCGGGCGACCGTGCAGGTCCCCGCCGCGAACGCCGTCGAGCGTGAGTGCGTCGAGGTCGATCGGCCGTTCGGTCGTCATCGTGGCGCTCACTCGAGCTGCCGGATCGAGGCGAGGAACAGCGTCACGCCGAGGAGCCCGGACAGGATCCCGACGATCCAGAAGCGGAGCGTGATCTTCTCCTCGTCCCATCCGGCCAGCTCGAAGTGGTGGTGGATCGGCGTGAACCGGAACAGCCGCTTCCCGCCGGTCACCTTGAAGTACGCGACCTGGAGCAGGACCGACGCCGTCTCGATGACGAAGATCAGCCCGATGAGCGGAAGGACGAGGATCTGGCCGGTGATGAGGGCGATGACCGCCAGCGTCGCCCCGAGCGAGAGCGACCCGGAATCACCCATGAAGATCTGGGCCGGATGGACGTTGAACCACAGGAAGCCGAGAAGGGCGCCGATGATCAGCGCGCAGAGGAACGCGAGGTTGGGCTGGGGGTCAGGTTGGTTGAGGAGCGCCACCAGCAGGAACGCGACATAGGCGAAGACGAGGGTCCCGCCTGCGAGGCCGTCGAGGCCGTCGGTGATGTTCACGCCGTTGCTGGCGGCGACGATCGCAAACGCGGCGAACGTGACGTAGATCGCCGGGTCGACGAAGACGGGGCCGAGGAACGGCACGGCGATCTGGTCGATCGCGTAGACACGCTGGATGAGGAACGCCGCCGCGACTGCGAAGACGACCTGCCAGATCAGCTTCTGGCGTACCCGGATCCCTTCGCCGGTCTTCGCATTGAGGTAGTCGTCGAACGCTCCGAGCAGGCCGACGCCGGCGAGGGCCGCCAGCGGGGCATTGATCCCGGCCTCCGGGACGCCGCGCAGGAGCAGGAACAGGGCGACGACGACAACGATCAGCAGCAGGCCGCCCATCGTCGGCGTCCCGTGCTTGATCTGGTGGCTGTCGGGGCCCTCCACGGCGATCTGCTTCGTGAAGCCCGTCGTCCGCAGCAGCCGGATGTACGGCGGCATGAGGATCACGACGATCGCGAACGCGAGCAGCAGGCCCTGGATGAGCTCGACGGTCACCGACCCGCCCCCCGCGACTCGACCATGGCGTCGACAAGGAGGTCGAGCTCGATCCCGCGCGACGCCTTGACCAGAACCACGTCCGCCGGGCTGGAGCCGTTCCTCGAGCGCCGCCAGCGCCGCCGCCCGGTCCCCCACCTCGACGATGCGTTCCGCGGCGAGGCCGGCCTCGCGCGCGCCGCGAGCGATTCCCTCCGCACCCGCGCCAACCACCACGAGGAGTTCGGCGACCGCAGCGGCCGCGACCCCGACGCGCTCATGGCCCGCCGCCGCGCCGTCGCCGAGCTCGAGCATCTCGCCGAGGACCGCCACCCGCCGGCCGGGCATCCCCGCAAGCAGGTCCAGCGCCGCAATGACCGACCCGGGCGAGGCGTTGTAGGAATCGTCGACGATCGTCACTCCCCCGGCCTCGACGAGAGCGCCGCGATGGGGCGCCGACCAGCCCCGGGCGAGGGCCGCGGCCACCCGTTCGGGCGCGATGCCGGACGCCAGACCCACGGCCGCTGCGGCGAGGGCGTTGTGGACCGCCAGCCGGCCGAGGGTCGGGATCGCGACCGGCCGACGCGCTCCGTCGGCGACGAGGCTGAACCGCATCCCCTCGGTCCCGGCCGATTCGACCTCCTCCGCCCGCACGGCGGCATCGGCCGCGAAGCCGTAGGTGACGACATGAGCCTCGGTCCGCGACGCCATCCGCCGGACCCGCTCGTCGTCGGCGTTGAGGACCGCGACTCCATCGGCCGGGAGGGCCTCCACGAGCTCGCCCTTCGCCTGCTCGACGGCCTCGATCGTCCCGATCCGTGAGATGTGGACGGGCTGGACGGCGGTGACGACGCCGATCTCCGGCCGCCCGATCCGGGCGAGGTCGGCGATCTCGCCGCCGACATACATGCCCATCTCGAACACGGCCGCCTGGTGGTCCGGACGGAGGCGCATCACGGTCAGCGGCAGGCCGACCTCGTTGTTCAGGTTGCCCTCGTTCTTGAGGGTCACGAGATCGCCGGCCAGGACCGTTGCGATCGCTTCCTTCGTCGAGGTCTTGGCGATGCTGCCCGTAACGCCGACTACGAGTGGGTCGAACCGCGCGCGCCACGCCGCGGCAATCGCGTGGAAGCCGCGAAGCGTGTCGGGGACCTCGATGACCGATACCCCGGCCGACGCCAGATCGATGCCCTCGGGCGCTCGCGCGACGAGGACCGCCGACGCTCCCCGCGCCACCGCCTCCGCGACGAAGGCGTGGCCGTCCGTCCGCTCGCCCGGGAGGGCGACGAACAGGTTGCCGGAAACGACCTCCCGCGAGTCGACCGCGGCGCCCAGCACGGTCCGCGACGAGCGCGCGAGGATCCGGCCGCCGGTGGCGGCCACAAGGTCGTCAGTGGTCAGTCCGGTAGCGGCGGCGCCATCGGTCGACGGGGCCTGCGACGCTGGATCGGTCACGGTCTCCAGTGTCGCATACGGGGCCGTCACCGGTCGGCGGTCAGTGGTGCGGCCGGCGTTCGCCGCTCCGGCAGCAGCCCCGGGCGGGTGATCGCATCGGTCGCGATGCGGCGGAAGAGCTCGAACGACATGACCGGCATCTCCAGCTGGCCGATCCGGGCAATCGTCGGCGTTCCCTCGTTGATCTTCACGGAAACGACGAGATCCGGGACGCCGGCATCCCGGCCGATGTATCCGACGAAGCTGTAGTTGAAAAGGTTGTGTTTCCAGTCGCCCCGGCCTTCACGTGCCGTCGCATCCCAGATCTGGGCCGTGCCTGTCTTGCCGCCGACGTAGTAGCCCTCGACGAGTGTCCGATCGCGATAGAACGGGACCTCCGTGACGACGTGATTCATCATCCCGATGAGGGTGGTCGACAGCGCCGGGTCGATGACCTGGCCGCGTGGCGCGGGATCGATCTCCCGCGTCCCGATCGCCGTGACGACGTGCGGCTGGACGAGCGTCCCGCCGTTGACCATCGCCGAGAACGCGGCCGCGAGCTGCATCGGGGTCACCGCGATGCCCTGCCCGAACGACCCATTGGCGAGGTCGATCTCGCTCCACGGGCTGATCGTCGGGTCGTTGACGAGGCCGCGGACCTCGCCCGCGAGGTCGACGCCGGTTGGCTGTCCGAACCCGAGCCGCGACCACGCCTCGTGGAGGATTGCCGATGACTCGCGGGTGGTCTCGCCGAGCCCGAGGGCCACCTTGGCCGCGACGACGTTGCGCGAATACGCAACCGCGTCCTCGAACGTCATCCAGCCCATGCCCCGGTGGTCGGCGTCGTCGACGTGCGTCCGACCGCCGTCGAGCTTGAGGGTGCCAACGTCCTTGATCTTCGACTTTGTCGTGACGGTTTCGGTTTCGAGGCCGGCGATCGCGGTCAGCATCTTGAAGACCGAACCCGGCTCGTAGACGGAGCTGACGATCGGATCGATGAAACGCGTCGGGTCGATTGTGGCGATCGAGCGGTAGTCGTTGGCGTCGTACGAGGGGTAGGTCGCCTCGGCCAGGATCTCGCCCGTGTACGGGTCCATGACGACGGCCGATACGCTCTTCGCCGTGTCGGCCGCCCAGGCGGCCAGGACCTCGCCCTCGAGCGCGAGCTGGAGCCCCGCGTCGATCGTCAGGCGGATGTCCTCGCCGGGCAGGCCCGCGTCCTCGACGACGATCGTGTCCGGGATCGCCCTGGCGGCGACATCCCGCTCGGCGTGGACGATCCGTGGCTGCCCGCCGAGCTCGGCCTGGTAGTACTGCTCGACGCCGTACTGGCCGACGCCGTCCCGGTTGACGAACCCGAGGAGGTGAGCGGCGAGGGTCGAATCGGGCCCCGCGCCCTCGTGCGGGTAGACCCGCACCGGCTCCGACTCGAGGAGCACCGCCTCGATCTGCTTGCCTGCCGCGGCGGCCCGGACCCGATCGGCGGTCTTCCTGTCGAGGCCGTGGGCCAGGACGACGTACTTCTTGTCCGACGCCATCCGGGTCTTCAGGAGCTTCGCCTCGTCGTCGCCAAGCCTGAGCAGGGTGATGAGCTCTGTGGCCACCTCCCGCCGCCGAGCAGGGCTCAGCTCCGAGGGCATCGCCGCGAGCCGCTCGCGATCGACGGTCGTGGCCAGCACGACGATCCCGCTCCGATCGTAGATATCACCGCGCCGGCTGGGTGACTCCTGGCGCATCGTCGTCTGGGCGAACGCTTCCGACGCGAGCCGGTCGCGCTGGACGAGCTGCCAGTACGCGAGGCGCGTCAGGAGCGCTGCTCCCACCACCGCGAAGGTGACGAGAAGGAACAGGAGGCGGCGCCGCGAATCCGTGCGACCGAGCATCTTCGATGCGTTCGGTCAGCGGCCGGTCAGGACGAGTGGCTCGGCGAGCTGGCCCAGACCGGCGTCGAGGGCCTTCTTGCGGATCGCCGGCTCGCGGCCCAGCCGGTTGAGATCGGACAGCAGTTCCTGCTTCTGGGTGAGCAGCGCGTCGCGCTCCGTCAGCAGCCGATTGATGTCGTAGCCCGTCGCCGAGACCCGGACCGACTGGGCGAGCGAGAAGAACGCGAGGACGAAGGCGATGACGATCCCACCAAGCAGCACCGACAGCCGGTTCGAGCGGCGACGGGCGCGAACGGCGCCGCGAATCCGGCGGCGCGACGGGGCCGCCGGGATCTCGCGACGCTTGACGCGCCCGGGAAAGAGCTGTGACTGGGGGCGGGCGCCTTCGTAGATCGCCATGCCTAGTCGCCCATGGCGTAGCGGAGCCGCGGCGTGCGCGGATCCATGAACGCGAACGGATCGCTCGAGGAGGTCGCGCCGGCATCGTCAGATGCGCTGTCGGGCGGCTCGGGGAAGTGACGGCGGACCTCCCGCTCGTGCAGCTCATGCTGGCGGCGTCCGTACGACCGACGACGGCTGGCCTGGTGTCGCTTGCTCACGTCACTCCTCCTTCCGGTACCTGGGCTGTCACGCGGCGATGCGTTCGGCGGCCCGCAGCCGTGCGCTGCGAGCCCGGGGATTGGCGGCGACTTCGGCGTCCGTCGGGGTCAGCGACGGCTTCGTGACGAGTCGGAGGCGCGGCGTCCGGCCGCAGACGCAGACCGGCACCGATGGCGGGCAGATGCAGCCCTTGCGCTCGGCGTCGAGAAAGCGCTTGACGATCCGATCCTCGAGCGAGTGGTAGCTCAGAACGACGAGCCGGCCGCCGGGCCGAAGGAGATCGACCGCCGCGGCGAGCGCCTCCTCCAGGGCATCGAGCTCCTCGTTGACCGCGATCCGGAGCGCCTGGAAGACGCGCGTCGCGGGATGGATCCGGCGACGTCCGGGCGCGCCCCGCGGCGCGACGCGCTCGACGAGAGCGGCGAGCTCCTCGGCCGTCGTGATCGGGGCGGTCCGACGGGCGTCGACGATCGCCCGGGCGATCCGTGGCGAGTACGGTTCCTCCCCGAACCGACGAAAGAGCGCGGTCAACTCGCCCGTGTCGAGCGTCGCCAGCAGCTCGGCAGCCGGGTACGCCCCGCCCCGTGTCGAACCGCATGTCGAGCGGGCCGCCGGCTCGGAAGCCGAAGCCGCGGTCGGTGTCGGCGAGCTGGTAGCTCGACAGGCCGAGGTCGAACAGGAGCCCGTCGACGGCCGCGAAGCCCGTGGCCGGCGCGACCGTCCGCAGCTCGCGGAAATTCGCCTGGCGGAGAACGAGCCGATCGCCGTAGCGGGCGAGGCGCTCTCCGACTCTGGCGACGGCCGCCCCGTCGGCATCTAGACCGAGGAGGCGGCCATCAGGATTGGTCGCCTCCAGGATCCGCTCGGTGTGCCCACCGCCGCCGACCGTGGCATCGATCTGAAGGCTTCCGGAAGCGGGCGAGAGCATCGACATGACCTCCTCCGCCAGCACCGGCATGTGCCCTTCCTTCATTTCTTCTCCACCATCGACGAACGGATACCGAGCGAATCCTGGAAGCGCATGTGGTCCGCCTAGATCCCGAGGCCCTGGAGGGCCTTCGCGAGCTTGTCGGGGTCCTCGAGGGCGCGCCGGTAGTCATCCCAGCGCGCCGGAGCCCAGATCTCGGCGTGGTCGCGCGAGCCGACGATCACGGCCTCTCCCTGGAGGCCGGCCATCTCGCGCAGGTAGGTAGGTATGAGCACGCGACCCTGTCCATCGAGCGACGCCTCGACGGCGCCGGCGAAGATGAACCGGGAGAAAAGCCGCGAGGGCTCGTCGGTGATCGGCAGCGTCGCGATCTTGTCGGCGAGGTTGTCCCAGCCGGACTTGGTGTGGATCGCCAGGCACGAGTCGAGCCAGCGCGAAACAACCGCCCCGCTGTCGAGCTGGGCGCGGAACTTCGAAGGGACAGCGATTCGTCCCTTGTCGTCCACCGAGTGCCGGTACTCGCCGGTGAACACCTGACGGCTTCCCCATTTGCGGATTGGTCGGGAGCGGCCGGTGGGTTGTGCTACCCCACTTTGGGCCACTTCTCACCACTTCCCCGCATCATAGCGCGCAAAGAGGCTCCGTCAATGGGCAAAACTGATGAGATGCGCCACGCGGGCCGGGGCGAGCGAGGCCGACGGCCGGCGGACCGCGGCCGGGTCGCCGGATGGCCGGCAAGGGTCAGTCGGCCAGGGCCGCCGCGGCGAGGGAGGCCATGTCGGGCAGAACCAGGTCGGGCGTCGCCTCGGCCGGTGGCGTCGCCCCGAACCCGGGGCGGTCGCGTCGACGATCGATCCAGACGGTCGTCAGGCCCAGCGCCTTGGCCGGGACGTGGTCGTGGAACAGGCTCTGGGCGACGTGGAGGATGCGCTCACGCGGCACGTCGATCCGGGCAAACGCCAGCTCGAAGTTCCGCGGGTCGGGCTTGTAGCTCCCGGCCTGCTGCGCGGTGACGACCCAGTCGAACGTAACGCCGAGGCGGCGATTGGACATGGCGAACAGGTCGTCGTCGCAGTTCGTGATCACGCCAAGCCGGTAGCGCCCGGCCAGGCCGGCGAGCGCGGCCGCGGAGTCCGGGAATGCCGGCCACTCCCCGACCGACGCGCCAAACGCCTCGACCTCGTCCTGCGACGGCTCCACGCCATAGTCGCGGCCGACCCGCCTCGCCGCTTCGGCCAGGATCTCGCGGTAGCGCCGATACGGCCCGGCCTCGAGCGCGGCCTCATGGCCGGCGTAGCGCTGGAGGAGCTCTTCGGTGTCGGGCGCGATGGCGTGCTTCGACAGCATGCCGCCGAGGGCGGCGGAGATGCCGGCCTCCCAGTCGATGAGCGTGCCGTAGCAGTCGAAGGTCAGCGCCTCGAACTCGGCGAACGCGACGGCGGCCAACGTCAGCGGGTCGGCGGCGGCATGCGGATCTTGTCGCCGGCCCGGATCGTGGTCGGATCGCCCATCTCCGGGTTCATGCGAACAACCGTGTCGTAGGGAACGCCGAACCAGTTGACGATGCTCACGAAGTTGTCGCCGGAGCGGACGGTGTAGATCCAGCAGTCGGGCGTGCCCGGACACGGGTCGAGGACCGCGTAGCGATCGCTCGTCGGCACGGGCCGGCGTGGGAGCGGGGGTCGGGGCCGTTGTCGGGGTCGGCGTCGGGGCGATGGTGGGCGTCGGGGCGGCCGTCGGCGATGGCGTCGGAGTCGGCGGCGCCGTTGGCCTGATCGGGTTCGGGGACTCGACGACCGCGACGGCCGATGGCGGTGCGGGGCGTGGCGATGACCGCGGCGACGTTGCCTGGGGCGATCGACGGGGTCGGGATGCTCAGCCCTCCTCGGACCAGCAGGAAGCCGACCGAAGCGGCCGCGGCTGCGACGAGGAGCAGCGCCGACGCGATGACCGGCGTCGACGGGCCCCGCTGGACCGCCGGCCTGACGACGGGCTCGGCGGCGACCAGCTCGCCGCGGAGGTAGCGCGGACAGTTGCTGTGGCCGGAGGTCAGGCAGACGAGTTCCTGCTGGCGCGCGGACTGCGGCGTCGGCGCCCCCACGGCAGTGCAGCGATTGGCGGGATCCGGGGCCTCGACGGGCGGCCGCAGCAGGGCGGCGCGATCCACCGTGCGCAGGAACGGACAGGTCTCGGGGTTCAGCGAACGGTCGGTCGGATGAGACCGATCGACGGTCACATGCCACTCATCGTCGGCCGGATCGGACCGGCCTGAGACCTCCCGCACGAACCCTCCGTATGCCTCCCTCAGTTGCCCGGCGCGGAGTCTAGTACGTTTGGCAGGTTGTCGTCGCAACATGCAGGGTGTTAGGCTCCGCCGCCCAACCGAGCAACGTGCTCAACCCCCGATCGAGGCCCCGTCCAACTCGATGGCCCTGCCACTGCCGATTGTCCCGCCGGATCCGGAGGCGTATCGCCTTGCGCCCCAACGGATCAAGCGCTGCACATTCCGGCGGCTGATCCAGGTCGATCTCGGACGCGAGCGGCTGTACGACGTCGAGTGCCTGCTCCCCGACCGACGGGTCCCGATCCCCTTGGGCGACCTCGACTCCGCGTCCCCGATCTGCAACGCCTGCACGGCGCCGCACACGTTCCGCCCGGACGAGGATTAGCCTCGCCGCCACGCAGCGAAAGCCGCCATCCGGCGATCAGGGCTAAGTGTCAGCGAGGCGGTCTGTAAGCCGAGTTCTGTCCCACACCGGGCTTTCGCCCGACGCGGGGATGGCCATCCATCTGTGGCCGGCGGTTACCCGCCGGCTCGTGCGGCCGACCCGAGGGCTGGGCAGCGCACCTCTCCCCCGGCGAACCGGGTTGCGCCCTCCTATTTGGCCTTGCTCCGGGTAGAGTTTGCCGCGTTTCACTCCGGCCCCGAAGGGCCGGCATCGTCACTGTGGCACTGGTCCTCGCCTCGCGGCGGACGGGAGTTACCCGCTACCCTGCGCTGAGGAGCTCGGACTTTCCTCACGCACCTCAGGTTGCCCCTTGATGCGCGCGACCATCCGACCGCCTCGCTGACACCCAATTCTACCGTGGGCGATGCGCCGACCGCCTACTGGGCAACCGCGTCGACGGCGAGGACGATCTCGCCGCCGGGCCCGCTCAGGACGAGACGCCCTGCCGGATCGATCGATGCGGTCGCCGCCTGATTGATCGCCCGGGTGAACAGCGCCTCGATGTCGTTCCGGGCAGGCTCGGCGCACGCCATCAACGTCATGCCCAGGTCCCGGAAGGCAATCGCGCCCGTCGAGGGGTCGTAGGTGTAGCGGCCGCCGTAGGAGTTGCAGCCTGCGGACCCCTTGACCTCGGCTGCCGCGAAGACCGCCGTCGGCTCGCTGCCCGCGATCGGCGGCCGGCCGTTGATGGCGACGACCCGCCAGGCGGAGCCGACGAGGGTCGTTGGGCGCGCCTCCCGGATCAGGTCCGACTCGCCGCATGCGGCCAGGATCAGCGCCAGAACGACGACGGCGACGAGGAACGATGGCAACAGTTCGCACGGGCGCCCGACGGCAGACCCGCGGCTCAGGTTCCCGGCCGGCGGACGACAGATGCGGGGCCGCCCGCCTGGGCGCGATCGATCGCCTCGTTGGCCAGCGCGTCGGCGGCCGAGTTCTGGGCGCGCGGGGCGTGGACGGCCGACCACCGATCGAACGACCGGAGCGTCGAGCGGGCAGCCTCCCAGAGCGGGATGAGCTTGGCGTCCTTGACCCGCCAGCGACCCGCCAGCTGCTCGACGATCAGCTTCGAGTCGAGGATCAGCGCGACCTCCCGGGCCCCGAGCTCGCGGGCCAGGTCGAGCGCTCGGACCACGCCCGTGTACTCCGCGACGTTGTTGGTCTGGATGCCGAGATAGTCGGAGATCGTGGCGTCGGCCGGTGCTCGCGGGTCGCGCGCGTCCGGGCGCGCCGCGTCGATGAGCACGGCCCCTGCCGACGCCGGGCCCGGGTTGCCGCGCGCCGCGCCGTCGGTCCGGATGACGAGCCGCAGCACATCGCCCCTCGCCGCGTCGGGCGGGGCCGGCCACAGCGTCGGATCGCTGTCGGACACGCTCAACCGGGATTGCCGTCGGCGGGCGGGCCGGGTAGCGGCGGGATCGGCGACCCTTCGGTGGCGCGATCGCCGCGGAGCTTCCGCCAGACCACCTGGATCGGGTCGTAATACTTGTCCGCGACGCGCTCCTTGAGCGGGATGATCGCGTTGTCCGTGATCTTGATGTGCTCCGGGCAGACCTCGGTGCAGCACTTCGTGATGTTGCAGAGACCGATGCCGCCTTCGTCCTTCAGGTGCCTGGTCCGGTCGGCCGTGTCGATCGGGTGCATCTCGAGGCCGGCGCTCCGGACGAGGAAGCGGGGGCCCATGAACGGCTGGTCCGTCTCGTGGTTGCGCAGGACGTGGCAGACGTCCTGGCAGAGGAAGCACTCGATGCACTTCCGGAACTCCTGGACTCGCTCGATGTCCTGCTGCTGCCAGCGCCACGTCTCCTGCGGCTTGTCGGCCGGCGGCTGGAACGGGGGGATGTGCTTGTTGACCTCGTAGTTCCAGGAGACGTCCGTCACGAGGTCGCGGACGAGCGGGAACGCCCGCATCGGCTCGACGGTGATCGTCTCGCCTTCTTCGAAGTCCGACAGCCTCGTCTTGCAGGTCAGGCTCGGCCGCCCGTTCACCTCGGCGCCGCACGATCCGCACTTCGCCGCCTTGCAGTTCCAGCGGACGGCCAGGTCCGGCGTCTCGTTCGCCTGGATCCAGTGGAGGGCGTCGAGCACGACCATCCCCTCCTCCGCCGGGACGTCGTACTCGACGAACGTCGGCTTGGTCGTCGGCGTCCCGCGGAAGACACTCATGTGGACGTCGGGCATCAGCTCAACTCCTTCGTGATGAGCGGGCGGAGCTCATCGGGCACGGCCGGGACTGGTGAGGTTCCTACCTCCATCGCGTCGCCCGCGAGTCGGACGACGCTGTTCAGTTTGGCCCACTTCGGATCGGGTTCCGGGAAGTCCAGCCGGCTGTGGGCGCCGCGGCTCTCGCGACGTTGCTTGGCGCTGCGAGCGATCGCCTCGGCCGCGATCAGCATGTTGCGGACCTCGTAGACGAGTCCCCAGCCCGGGTTGTAGGCGCGGCCGCCGGTGATCCGGATCGACGGCCAGCGGGACCGGAGCTTGGCGATCCGGCCGATCGCCTCGTCGAGGTCGTCCTTGGTCCGGAAGATGCCGACGTGCGACTGCATCAGCGACTGGAGGTCCGCGTGGAGCCGGTACGGGTCCTCGCCGGAGCCTCCCGCGAGCGGCGCCGCCAGCTCCGAGGCGGCGGCCTGAACGGCGGCTGGATCGACGTAGGCGGCGTCCGGCTGCGTCGCGGCGAAGTCCGCTGCCCCGGCCCCGGTCCGCTGACCGAACACGAGCAGGTCCGAGAGCGAGTTGCCGCCGAGCCGGTTCGCGCCGTGCATCCCGCCGGCGACCTCGCCGGCCGCGAACAGCCCGGGTCGCGTCGTCGCGCCGGTCTCGGCGTCGACGCGGATGCCACCCATGATGTAGTGGGTCGTCGGCCCGACCTCCATCGGCCCGGCCGTGATGTCGACGTCGGCCAGCTCCTTGAACTGCTCGTACATCGAGGGCAGCTTGCGACGGACGTGATCGGCCGGCAGGTAGCTGATGTCGAGGAAGACGCCGCCGTGCGGCGAGCCGCGGCCCTCGCGGACCTCTGTGTAGATCGCGCGCGAGACGTTGTCGCGGGTCGACAGCTCGGGTGGCCGCCGGGCGTCGGTCGCCTGGCCCGCGCTCAGCGCCTCGACCCAGCGCGCGGCCTCCTCGTCGTTCTCGGCGTACTCGTGGCGGCGGTCCTCGGGCAGGTACTTCCACATGAACCGCTCGCCATCCTTGTTGCGAAGGATCCCGCCCTCGCCCCGAACCGCCTCCGTGACGAGCAGGCCGCGGACGCCCGGCGGCCAGACCATGCCGGTCGGATGGAACTGGACGAACTCCATGTCGATGAGCTCGGCGCCGGCGAGGTACGCGAGCGCCTGGCCGTCGCCCGAGTACTCCCATGAGTTCGAGCTCACCTCGTAGGCCCGGCCGATCCCGCCGGTCGCGAGGACAACGGCCTTGGCCGGGAAGACGACGGGCTCACCGGTCGTCCGCCAGTAGCCGAACGCGCCCCTGACCCGGTCGGGCCGCGACAGGAGGTGGGTGATCGTGCACTCCATGTAGACCGTGATCCCGTCGGCGACGGCACGATCCTGGAGCGTCCGGATCATCTCGAGGCCGGTCCGATCGCCGACATGGGCCAGCCGCGGGAAGGAGTGGCCGCCGAACGGCCGCTGGAGGATCCGCCCGTCGCGGGTCCGATCGAAGACCGCGCCCCACAGCTCGAGCTCGCGGACGCGGTCCGGGGCTTCCTGGGCATGGAGCTGGGCCATCCGCGGGTTGTTCAGGAGCTTGCCGCCGACCATCGTGTCGCGGAAGTGGACCTGCCAGCTGTCCTTGGCGTCGACGTGGGCGAGCGCCGCCGCGACGCCGCCTTCGGCCATGACCGTGTGGGCCTTGCCGAGCAGCGACTTGCAGACGAGCCCGACCGACGCGCCCCGGGCGGCCGCCTCGATCGCTGCCCGCAGGCCGGCCCCGCCGGCCCCGACGACGAGGACGTCGTGCGGGTATCGCTCAGGACCGTCGCTCACAGGCGGATGGCCGGGTCGTCGATGACCCCGAGCGCCAGCAGCCGGACGTAGACGTCGGCCGCCGTCACCGAGATGAGGCTCGCCCAGGCCCACGCCATGTGGTGTCGGTTGAGCGAGGTCAGCCGCTGCCAGAGCGAGTAGCGCACCTGCTGGCGCCGCGTGCACGAGAAGCAGTCGAGCTTGCCGCCGACGAGGTGGCGGAGCGAGTGGCACGACAGCGAGTAGCCCGTCAGCAGGGTCACGTTGACGAGGAACAGCGCTCCACCGAGCCCGAGCCGCAGCTTCCCCTCGTGGTAGAACGCCAGGAAGACGTCGTGCCAGAGGAAGAACAGCGGGACGAACGCGAGGTACAGGAAATAGCGGTGGAGGTTCTGGAGGATGAACGGGAAGGCGGCCTCCAGCTTGTAGCGGCGATGGATCGTCGGCTCACCGACGGCACAGCCCGGCGGATCGGCGAAGTAGAAGCGGTAGTAGGCCTTGCGGTAGTAGTAGCAGGTCGCCCGGAAGCCGAGCGGGATCCACAGGATCAGCAAGCCCGGGCTGATCCAGCTCGGCAGCCAGTCCGGCCGGATCAGGGGCGAGAAGAGCGGCGAGAGGTAGCCCTCGACCTCGTAGGGCGTGCCGAACAGCGGCGTGAAGAGGATCCCGCTGACGCCCAGGTAGGTGGCGCAGATCGTGAAGACGATCGCCTGGACCCCTGGCGCGATCCACCACGCGTCGCGCCGCGCGGTTCGCCCGAGTCCCAGCTGGGCGGTTCCGGCCGGCTTGGCCGGCATCGGCCCGGCAGGGGTGGGTGTCGCTGTCATGTCGCGGACGAGCGGCAGGTCGACGAGGCGGGCGATGATCGCGTCGGCGAAGGCGCTCGTCCCGGCGGTCCCGCCGAGGTCGTAGGTCACGGTCTCGCCCGCGGCGATCACGTCGCGCACGGCGTGCTCGAGGCTGTCGGCCACCTCGGGCGTGGCCGAGGTGGCGGAGCATCAGCGCGCCCGACAGGATCATCGCGGTCGGGTTGGCCTTGTCCTGGCCGGCGTATTTCGGGGCCGAGCCGTGGACCGGCTCGAAGACGGCCGCCTCCGTGCCGATGTTCGCGCCCGGCGCGACGCCCAGCCCGCCGACGAGGCCGGCCGCGAGGTCGCTGACGATGTCGCCGTACAGGTTCGGCAGCACGAGGACGTCGTAGAGCTCCGGCTTCTGGACGAGCTGCATGCACATGTTGTCGACGATCCGGTCCTCGAACTCGATCTGGCCGTCGTACTCGGCGGCGACGGTCCGGCAGCTCTCGAGGAAGAGGCCGTCCGACAGCTTCATGATGTTCGCCTTGTGGACCGCCGTGACCTTGCGGCGGCTGTTGGCGACGGCATAGTCGAACGCGAACCGGGCGATCCGCTCCGACGCTGCGCGGGTGATGATCTTGATGCTCTCCGCGGCGTCGGGTCCGACCATGTGCTCGATGCCCGCGTAGAGGTCCTCGGTGTTCTCGCGGACGATGACGAGGTCGACGTCGTCGTAGCGCGTCTCGAGGCCCTTGATGGAGCGCGCCGGCCGGAGGTTGGCGTAGAGCCCGAGCGCCTGACGAAGCGTGACGTTGACGCTCCGGAAGCCCTCGCCGACGGGGGTCGTGATCGGGCCCTTGAGCGCGACCTTGTTGCGCGTGATCGACTCGAGGACATGCTCCGGGAGCGGCGTTCCGTACTCGGCGATGACGGCTTCGCCGGCGTCGACCGTCTCCCACTCGAACTCGACGCCGGTCGCATCGAGGACGCGGCGGGTTGCCTCCGCCAGCTCCGGCCCGATGCCGTCGCCGGGGATCAGGGTGACTCGGTGGGCCATGCGGCCATTCTAGCGAGGCGAACGCGAGGCGGCGGCCGGCTTCCGTGAGGAGCCGGCCGCCGTCATCGATGAGCGTTCGCGGTCAGCGCGCCGTTCGCTGCCAGCTGACCGAGCCCGAGACACCGGTGAGCACCCGCTCGCCGGGACCGCCGGCCGGGTCGAGGAGCCAGGTGGCCTCCGGGTCGAAGCCATAGCGGGCCACGATCAGGGTTCCATCGGGCGAGAACACCCCGACCGCGCCGTCGGTGAAGTCCGGGAAGCCCGGCCCCATCTCGACGACATGGCCGCCGGCAACAGGGCCGACTGCGAGGTGGTTCTCCTTGCCGTCCCATCGGCTGAAGAGGAGCTTCGTGCCATCCGGGGACCACGTCGGCCAGCCGTCGCCTTCGGCGGTCCCGTCGTACACGGGGACGACGTCCGTACCCGGTCGCGATGTCGAGGACGTGGATGACCGGGCCGTCGACGACCACTTCGTATAGACGATCCTGGTCCCGTCCGGCGAGAGAACCGGCTGCAGCCAGTCCGTCGTCGCGGTCGTGGCGGCAGGAGCGCCCGCGGCGCGGTGCCGTCGGTGGAGATGGCATACAGGCCGTAGGTCGGCGCCCTTGCGCCCAGGAACACCAGCTCCGTGGGCGACCGCCACTGGACCCGGTCGGGCACAAGGCCGTCGAGCGGCAAGGTCTCGGCTTGGGTCCCATCGAGGCTGATAGATCGAGAGTGTGTCGACAGCGGGCGCCGTGTCGACGACCGCCACCCGCGTGCTGTCGGGCGACCAGGAATTCCAGGTCGGGCAGGATCGGCCCGGTCAACGGCCGGGCGTTGGAGCCATCGGCAGCCGGCGACCATGAGCTGCCACCTGTTGCCGTCCGGAGTCCCGCGGGCGAACACGAACTGCGAGCCATCGGGCGAGAAGTCGGGCGTCTCGTCTTTCGTCGCTCCGGAGATGATCGTCGCGGAAGTTCTGGCCACCGGGTCGAAGGCGACGATGTCGCCGGCCGGCGTCCCGTAGACGATCGAGCCATTGGCCGCCGGACCGAAGGGCAGCGGTCGCGGCGAGGGAGCTCCGATCGTCAGGAGGGCGAAGCCGATCGCGGCGACGAGAGCAAGGATGACCAGGAGCCAGGCGACCCTGGGGACGGGCACAAAGCGTGCGGTGAGTTGCACCGGGAGCCACCTTTCGAGGCTCGACCATGCCGGGCGCTGACGGATTTTCGTCGTTCGCGCCAGGATCTCGTCGAGGTAGCCCGGCGCGCCGCGCCCAGCCTCCACGTCGAGCCAGCTGGCGATCGTCCGGTCGAAGCCTTCGTGACGGTTCATGCGAGGCGACCTTCCGCGACTTCGGCCCGCGGCCGGGAGTCGGCATCGAGCGCCGCTCGCATGGACTGGAGGGCTCGGTGGAGGCGCGATTTCGCCGTTCCGAGCGGGATCCTGAGCACGACGGCGACCTCCGGCAGCGGCAGGTCGAGGTAGTGGTGAAGGACGATGATGGCCCGCGCCTCCGGCTCGAGGCGGCTGAAGCCGCGTTCGAGCTGGTCGCGGTCGGCCATCGACGATGTGTCGTCGTCGGTGGCCGCGGTGTGGATCGGAGTGAGTTCCACGTCGAAGCGATGGCGCCGCAGTCGGCGCGCCTCATCGATACAGGCGCGGACGAGCAGGCGGTGAAGCCAGGCGTCGAAGCGGTCGGGGCTGCGCAATGTGGGCAGGTCACGCCAGGCCCGAACGAGCGTCTCCTGGACGGCGTCCTTGGCCTGGTCGGGATCGCGCAGGATGAGCCGAGCGGCGGCATCCAGCCGGAAGAGCGCGGCGCCTGCCAGCGCGGCGAAGGCGTCATGATCGCCTCGTCGGGCTCGCTCCACGAGTTCCAGCTGCATCACGCCCCTCGGCGGTGGCGCGACCGACGTGGCCACGCTCGGTGAGTATGGCGAGGCGATGGGGCATGATCGTTCCAAATCCACCGTCCGCGTGGTCGCCGCTCGGCTACCATCTCCCTCCCCGACCCTCGGTCGCACCCGTCGCATGGAGCCCACGATCGCGTGAAGATCCAGGAAGCCGACGCGAAGACGCTGCTCGTCGCCCAGGGGCTGCCGGTTCCCGACTGGGAAGTCGCCCGCACGACCGGACGAGGCGCGGGCGGCCGCGGAACGGTTCTTCGCCGCGGGTGCGGACCAGGTCGTGATCAAGGCCCAGGTCCTCGTCGGCGGCCGCGGCAAGGCCGGCGGCGTGAAGCTCGCGGGCTCGGCCGATGAGGCGGACGCCGTCGCCGACGCGATCCTCGGGATGGACATCAAGGGCATCACGGTCCGCAAGGTGCTCGTCGGACCGGCCGCCGACATCGTCAAGGAGTTCTACCTGTCGGCCGTCCTCGATCGGGCGGCCCGGCGGATCCTCCTCATGGGCTCGGCCGAGGGCGGCGTCGAGATCGAGCAGGTCGCCGAGGAGCGGCCGGAGGCGATCGTCACCCTCCACGCCCACCCGTCGCTCGGCCTGCTCGACTTCCAGGCGCGGGAGCTGGCGTTCGCGATGGGCCTCGGCGCGCACCTCAAGACCGCGGTCGGGATCGCGAAGGGTCTCGTCCAGACGATGCGGGCGTACGACGCCGACCTGGTCGAGATCAATCCCGCTCGCGATCGTCCGCGAGGTCGGGGCCGGACGGCGCGCTCGGTCGAGCGGCTCGTCTGCCTCGACGCCAAGGTCACCCTCGACGATTCCGCGCTGCCGCGCCATCCGGAGCTCGAGTCGCTGCGCGATCCTGACGAGGAGGACCCGGCCGATCGGGAGGCGCGCGAGGCGGGGCTGACGTTCATCAAGCTCGACGGCACGATCGGCTGCATGGTGAACGGCGCCGGCCTGGCGATGACGACGATGGACCTCGTCAAGCGCGCCGGCGGGGAGCCGGCGAACTTCCTCGACATCGGCGGCGGGGCGCGGGCCGACAAGGTCGCCGCGGCGATGCGGATCATCCTCGCCGACCCGAAGGTGAACGCGATCCTCGTCAACATCTTCGGCGGGATCACCCGCGGCGACGAGGTCGCTCGCGGCCTGATCGAGGCGCGAGCCCAGCAGGAGCGGGACGTCCCGATGGTCGTCCGGATCGTCGGCACGAACGCGGCGGAGGCGGCGATCCTGCTCGCCGAGGCCCACTTCGAGACGGCCGCCTCGCTCGACGAGGCGGCTGCCAAGGCCGTCGAGGCCAGCCGAGCGGCGGCGGCGCGGGCATGAGCATCCTGATCGGTCCCGAGACGCGGCTCCTCGTCCAGGGGATCACCGGCCGGGAGGGCGAGTTCCACTCACGGGCGATGGCCGAGTACGGCACAACGATCGTCGCCGGCGTGACGCCGGGCAAGGGCGGCCAGCAGGCGCTCGATCGGGGGATTCCCGTGTTCGACACGGTCGCGGAGGCGGTCAGGGAGACCGGCGCCAATGCATCGTGCATCTTCGTCCCGGCCGCCGGCGCGCCCGACGCGGTGATGGAGGCCGCGAGCGCCGGCATCGCGACGATCTTCTGCATCACCGAGGGGATCCCGGCCCTCGACATGATCCCCGCCGTCGAGCTGGTCCGCTCGCTCGGCGCCCGCCTGATCGGGCCGAACTGCCCCGGCGCGACGTCACCGGGGAGTGCCAAGGTCGGGATCATCCCGGGCTCGATCCACCGCGAGGGCCGCGTCGGCGTCGTGTCGCGCTCCGGGACGCTCACGTACGAGGCGGTTCAGGCGATGAGCGATGCCGGCCTCGGCCAGTCGACGTGCGTCGGGATCGGTGGCGATCCGGTCATCGGGACGACGTTCCTCGACGTCCTCCAGCTGTTCGCCGCCGACCCCGAGACCGATGCGATCGTGCTCATCGGCGAGATCGGCGGGGCGGCCGAGGAGGAGGCCGCGGCCTGGGCCGGCGAGCATCTCCGCGGGACGCCGATGGCAGCGTTCATCGCCGGGCGGACGGCGCCCGAGGGCAAGCGGATGGGCCACGCCGGGGCGATCATCTCGGGCGGCCGCGGGACCGCTGCATCGAAGGTCTCGGCGCTGGAGGCGGCGGGCATCCGCGTCGCCGGCTCCCCGACCGAGCTGCCGGCCCTCCTCCGCGACGCCGGCTACACGGGCTGAGGACGCGGCCATGGGCGCTCTCATGGATCTCGTCGCCGGCGACGCGCGCGAGATCCTGCTTGTTCTCACCGTCGACGACTGGGCGGCGCTGAGCGATCGGTCGCGGTTCGACGCCCACCTGTCGCTCGGTGGCGGGCTCGACCCGACGTGGCTCGACCTCTTCTCCGAGGCGGTCCGATCGGTCACCGGCGGCGAGGCACCCGCCGATTTCATCGATGCCCGCAGCGAGCTCGCCGGGCCCCGGCCAGCTGGCCGAACGGTCGATCGAGCGCGTCGATCCGGCCTGGCTCGGGGCAATCGCCCGCCTGCCCGACAAGGACGTCGATGCCGTGGCCGGCCGCTGGATCGACCTCGTCGAGGAGGACCTCGGCGAGTTGCCGCGGGAAGAGAAGCCCTGGATCCGCGAGCTCGCCGGCCAGATCGTCCGGTTCGCCCGGGCGGCCGATCGGTCGCCGGACGTGATCTTCGCCTGGGCGCTGTGACGAGTCCGTGAGCGACCCCGACGCTCAGGACCCGATCCGGGCGAACAACGCGCTCTGGGACGAGTGGACGGCGATCCACGAACGCTCGGCGTTCTACGACCTCGAGGGGTTCAAGCGAGGCGGCATCCGGCTGCGGCCGTACGAGATCGAGGAGGTCGGCCCGGTCGAGGGCAAGGACCTCCTCCACCTCCAGTGCCATTTCGGGATCGACACGCTGTCATGGGCGCGCCTCGGGGCGCGGGTCACGGGCGCCGACTTCAGCGAGGCGGCCCTAGCGCTCGCTCGGTCCGACGGCGGCCGAGATCGGCATCGCCGACGCCCGGTTCGTCCGGTCGGACCTGTATGACCTGCCCGACGCGCTCGAGGGCGACTTCGACGTCGTCTACACGTCCCGGGGCGTGCTCGGCTGGTTGCCCGACATTCGGCGCTGGGCGGAGGTCGTGGCTCATTTCGTCCGCCCCGGCGGGATCTTCTACATCACCGAGATCCACCCCGTCGGCCAGGCGTTCGAGGACGAGGGCGTCGAGCCCGGTGAGCTGCGACTCACCTATCCGTACTGGGAGCATCGTGAGCCGCTGGTGTTCGAAAACATCGGGTCGTACGCGGATCCCGACGCGCCCGTGACGGTCCCGAAGGAGTACGGCTGGGACCACGGCCTCGGCGAGATCGTCACGGCCCTCATCGACGCCGGCCTCCGGATCGAGTCGCTCCGCGAGTACCCGTTCGTCGAGTGGAAGCTCGCCTTCCTCGTCGAGGACGATGACAAGGCCTGGCGCCTGCCGCCGTCGGTCAAGGGCGAGCTGCCGTTGTTCTTCTCGATCCTGGCCCGAAAGCCCGCTCAGTAACCCAGGGCGGCCCAGGCCGGCCCGCCCGGGGCCTCGATCAGCTCGACGAGGACGCCGTGGCAGACCGCGGGTGGAGGAACGCGACGGGACCCTCGGCGCCCTTGCGGGGCGCCGTGTCGATGAGCTCGATCCCGTCGATCTCGAGGCGGAGCAGCGTCTCGGCGAGGTTCCGACCTCGAAGCAGACGTGGTGGAAGCCCTCCGCCCTTCGGCGAGGAAGCGGGCGACGCCGGTCGTGTCGTCGGTCGGCTCGACGAGCTCGATCTTCGACTCGCCGACCGGCAGGAATGCGATCCGGACGCGGTCGTGCGCCGATGTCCGTCGACGACCTCGAGCTCCAGGCCGAGCGAGTCGCGCCAGAACCCGAGCGCCGGCGTCGATCGAGCCGACGATCGACGGCGACGTGGTGGATCCGTGCCGAGGCCGCGGATGTGGTCGGGGACGCGATCGGCCGGCTGGTCTTTGGGCATCAGGCGCCTCGCGTAGCCTCGCTCAGACCGTGATCAGCTCGCGGTGCTCGCCCCAGGCCGTCCGGAGTCGGTCGCTGATCTCGCCGACCGTCGCGTAGGCCCCGACCGCCTCGATGAGTGCGGGCATGAGGTTCGCCTCGGCCTGGGCGTTCTCCTCGAGACGCCTGAGGCTCCGCTTCCCAGGCGACCGGATCGCGCTCCGCCCGGACGCGGCGGACGCGCTCGATCTGGCGCCGCTCCCCCTCCGGGTCGATCCGCTGGATGGCCGGGGCGACGCTGAGGGCGGCGTCGTCGCGGAACTTGTTCACGCCGACGACGACCTGGTCGCCTCGCTCGATCGCCTGCTGGACCCGGTACGCCGACTCCTGGATCTGGCGCTGCTGGAAGCCGCCCTCGATCGCGGCCAGCGTCCCGCCCATCGCCTCGATCTCGTCGAGATAGCCCTGGGCCGCCTCCTCCAGCTGGGTCGTCAGGCTCTCGACGAAATACGAGCCGGCGAGCGGATCCGGCGTGTCGGTGACGCCGCTCTCGTGGGCGAGGATCTGCTGCGTCCGGAGCGCCAGCCGGGCGCTCTCCTCGGTCGGCAGGGCGAGCGCCTCGTCGCGGGCGTTCGTGTGGAGGCTCTGGGCGCCGCCGAGCACGGCCGACAGCGCCTGGATCGTCGTCCGCACCACGTTGTTGTCGATCGACTGGGCGGTCAGCGACGACCCGGCGGTCTGGACGTGGAAGCGGCACATCATCGACCGCTCGCTCGTGGCGCCGAACCGGTCCCTGACGATCCGGGCCCACATCCGACGGGCGGCCCGGAACTTGGCGACCTCCTCGAACAGCTCCGACCAGGCCGCGAAGAAGAACGACAGCCGACCGGCGAACTCGTCGATCGGCAGGCCCCGGGCGATGGCCGCCTCGCAGTAGGCGATCGCGTCGGCGAGGGTGAAGGCGAGCTCCTGGGCGGCGGTCGCCCCCGCCTCGCGCATGTGGTAGCCCGAGATCGAGATCGTGTTCCAGCGGGGCAGCTCCGCGGCGCAGAACTCGAAGATGTCGGTGACGAGGCGCATCGACGGCCGCGGCGGGTAGATCCACGTCCCGCGGGCGATGTACTCCTTGAGGATGTCGTTCTGGGTCGTCCCCGAGATCCGGTCACGGGCCACGCCCCGCTTCTCCGCCGCCGCGACGTAGAGGGCGAGCAGGATCGCCGCCGTCGAGTTGATCGTCATCGACGTGCTCACCTCGCCGAGCGGGAGGCCGTCGAGGAGGATCTCCATGTCGGCGAGGGAGCTGATCGGGACGCCGACCCGGCCGACCTCGCCGGCGGCCTCCGGGCGAATCGGAGTCGTAGCCCATCTGGGTCGGGAGGTCGAACGCCACCGACAGGCCGGTCTGGCCATGCTCGAGCAGGTAGCGGAAGCGCTGGTTCGTCTCCTCGGCCGTGGCGAAGCCGGCGTACTGGCGCATCGTCCAGAACCGGGAGCGGTACATCGTCGGCTGGACGCCGCGGGTGAACGGGTACTCGCCCGGCAGCCCGAGGTCGCGGGCCGGATCGAAGCCGAGCGCCTCGAGGTCTGCCGGGGTGTAGAGGTCCTGGACCTCGATGTCGGACGAGGTGGCGAAGCGCTCGCGCCGCTCGGGCGCCTGGCCGAGTGCCTTGGCCCGGGTTGTCTCGCGCCAGCGCTCGCGTCCCGGATCGCGTGGCTCGGTCATTCGAGCGACCACGAGCAGGTCGCCGAGATCGATCGTCTCCCCCACCCCGACCGACACCCGCTCGACGACCCCGTCCCGTGGCGCCCGGAGCTCGTTCTGCATCTTCATTGCCTCGACGACGAGGAGGGTCTGGCCAGCCGTGACCGCGTCTCCGACCGCGACGGTCACGGCGGCGACTCGCCCCGGGATCATGGCATGGACCTCGAATGGCCCGCTCCCCGGCCCGGTGACGCGCGCCCGCGTGGCCCGCGCTCGGAGGGCGGCCCGGGCGGCGTCCTCGACCTCGAGCTCGAACCGCCAGCCGTCGACGACGACCTCGACGGTCCTCGGCCTGGTGGGGATCGCAGCCGTGATCCTCGCCGATCAGGGCCTGGGCCCGTCGGCCATCGGCTGTCTGGACCAGCATCCGGCCACGCCCCAGCGGCTGCACCTCGGCGGCTGTCGGGTCGATATCGCGAGGTTCGTCGCCAGGCAGCCGGCTGGCGGGAGCCGGCGTGACCCTGACGGGCTCGGCTCATCGGGGCCACCGGTCGATGGCGTCCTCGCGGGCGGCCACGCCCCAGCCGCCGCGTTCGCCTGATTCGGCGGCGAGGCGCCTGGCTGGCGCTGCCGGTCGCCGCCCACGGCGGCAGCGGCCTTCGCCGCGATATCGAGCGCCTTCTCGCGGATGGCTCCGACGGCGCCGTCCCACTCCGCGGCGACCCAGCCGGTCGACAGCTCGCCCGCCCGGAAGCCGTCGTGGGCAGCCACGAACCGGTGGAACGGCAGCGTCGTCTGGATCCCGGTGACCTCGACCTCGTCGAGCGCCCGGCCCAGACGCTCGATGGCGCTGGCCCGGTCGACGTCGACGACGAGCAGCTTGGCGACGAGCGGGTCGTAGTCGGGCGGGACCCGGTCGCCCGCCTCAGCGGCAGTGTCGACGCGGACACCGGGGCCGCCGGGCATCCGCCAGCGGCCGATCCGTCCCGGCGCCGGCGCGAAGTCGCGGCCCGGGTCCTCCGCCGAGAGGCGGACCTCGATCGCGTGCCGGGTCGGTCTGGCGGCGTTCTCGGCGGCGGCCAGCATCCGTGCCGATAGCGGCCGCCCGGCGGCGACGAGGAGCTGTTCGCGGACCAGGTCGACGTCGGCCGCTAGCTCGGTGACCCCGTGCTCGACCTGGAGCCGCGTGTTCACCTCGAGGAACCAGAACCGGCGGTCCTCGTCGAAGAGGAACTCCGCCGTCGATGCGTTGCGCAGCCGCGCCGCGCGGCCAAGGCGGACGGCCATGTCGTGGAGCTCGCGACGTTCGTCGTCGGACAGGCCGGGCGCAGGGGCCTCCTCGACCAGCTTCTGGTGGCGCCGCTGGAGCGAACAGTCCCGCTCGCCGACGGCGACGACCGACCCCTCCGCGTCGCCCATCAGCTGGACCTCGATGTGGCGAGCCGGCAGGACTTCTCGCTCGAGGTAGACCGACCCATCGCCGAACGCAGAGGCCGCCTCCGCGGATCCTGCGGCAAGGGCGGCCGGCAGCTCGTTGCGGGAAGTCACGCGACGCATGCCCCGTCCCCCACCCCCGGCTGCCGCCTTGACGAGCAACGGATAGCCGATCCGGTCGGCCTCGGCCGCGAGGTCGTCGATGCCGTCGGCCCGGTCGACCGCAGCGGGTTCGAGGGTGCCCGGGACGACCGGCACGCCGGCCTCGCTGGCCAGGCGGCGCGCCGCGAGCTTGTCGCCAAGAGCCGCGATTGTCTCGGAGTCGGGGCCGACGAAGACGAGTCCGGCCGATTCGACGGCGCGCGCGAACGACGCCCGCTCCGACAGGAATCCGTAGCCCGGGTGAATCGCCTCGGCCCCGGTGTCCAGTGCCGCCGCCACGATTGCGTCGGCCCGGAGGTAGCTCTCGGCAGGAGGCGCCGGGCCCAGGCGGATCGCCGCGTCGGCGGCACGCACATGACCGGCCTCCGCATCTGCGTCGCTGTAGACCGCGACCGCCTCGATGCCCAGCTCGTGACAGGCCCGGATGATTCGGACGGCAATCTCGCCCCGGTTCGCAATCAGCACCCGCGCGAACGGCGGTCGACCGTCTTTGCGCAAAGACGCCACGGCGGGTCGGTCCGCCTGCGAGGCCGACGTCACAGCGGGATGTTGCCGTGCTTCTTGCGCGGATTCGACTCGCGCTTTCCGGCGAGCATCTCGAGGGCAGCGATGAGCCGCGGCCGCGTCTCGGACGGCATGATCACGTCGTCGACGTAGCCACGTGCCGCCGCGACGTACGGGTTGGCGAACTGGGCTTCGTAGTCGGCGACCAGGCGGGCACGCTCCGCCGCTGGATCGTCGGCCGCGGCGATGCGGTCCTTGAAGATGATGTTGACCGCGCCCTCGACGCCCATGACCGCGATCTCCGCGGTCGGCCAGGCGAAGTTCATGTCGCCGCGGATGTGCTTGCTGCTCATGACGTCGTACGCGCCGCCGTACGCCTTGCGGGTGATGACCGTCAGCTTCGGAACCGTCGCCTCGCAGTAGGCGAACAGCAGCTTCGCGCCGTGGCGGATGATCCCGCCGTGCTCCTGCCCGACGCCGGGCAGGAAGCCGGGCACGTCGACGAACGTGACGAGCGGAACGTTGAAGCAATCGCAGGTGCGGACGAAGCGAGCGGCCTTCGTCGACGCGTCGATGTCGAGCGCACCGGCCAGCACCGCGGGCTGCTGCGCGACGATCCCGACACTCCTGCCGCCGAGTCGCGCGAACCCGACGATGATGTTCTGCGCCCAGCCGGGCTGGATCTCGAGGAAGTCGCCGTCGTCGACGACGCCGCCGATGACGTCGTGCATGTCGTACGGCTTGGACGGATCGTCGGGGACGATCGCGTCGAGGGCCGCGTCGCGCCGGTCCGCCGGATCCGACGTCGGCTTGATCGGCGGATCCGACAGGTTGTTCTGCGGCAGGTAGCCGAGGATCCGGCGGATGACCGCGAGCGCCTCCGCCTCGTCGCCGGCCGCAAGGTGCGCGACGCCGCTGATCGTCGTGTGAACGCTCGCGCCGCCGAGGCGCTCGGCGTCGACGTCCTCGTGGGTCACGGCGCGCACGACGTTCGGTCCGGTGACGAACATGTAGCTCGTCTCCTCGACCATGACGATGAAGTCGGTGATGGCCGGCGAGTAGACCGCGCCGCCGGCGCACGGACCGAGGACCACGGACAGCTGGGGCACGACGCCCGACGCGAGCGTGTTGCGCAGGAAGATGTCGGCGTAGCCGCCAAGCGACACGACGCCTTCCTGGATTCGCGCGCCGCCCGAATCGTTGAGCCCGATGATCGGCGCGCCGACCTTCATCGCGAGGTCCATGACCTTGCAGATCTTCTCGGCATAGGCCTCCGACAGCGAGCCGCCGAATACCGTGAAGTCCTGGCTGAAGACGAACACGAGCCGCCCGTCGATCGTTCCGTGGCCGGTGACGACGCCGTCGCCGAGGACGATCTGCGCGTCGAGCCCGAAGTCCGACGACCGATGGGTGACGAACGCGTCGAGCTCGACGAACGAGTCCGGATCGAGCAGCAGGTCGAGGCGCTCGCGCGCGGTCAGCTTGCCGCGGCTGTGTTGCTGCTCGATCCGGTCTTCTCCGCCACCGAGCAGCGACTCGGCGCGCATCGCCTGCAGCCGCGCGATGCGTTCTTCGTTCGTCGGCAACGTTGTTCTCCGCTGGCCGTCTTTGCGCAAGGACAGCCGCCATGATAGAGCCCCGCAGTCGCGCGATTAGCGCGCTACAAGCGAAAACGATGCCCGAATGCCGCCCTGCAACGACCGCCTGCCGCGTCCGCCGAATCGCCGAACTATCCACAGAATCGGTGAACAACTCCGAAACTGTGTGGATAACCCCGCGTTCAACCACATCGTTCGTCGGGTAGCATGACGGCAATTCCGCTGCGGTCCACCGCGCGAATCATCCGTCCGCTCAGAGTTTCGAGGTGAAATCCCGGTGACGAATGTGATCGCGATCGCGAATCAGAAGGGCGGCGTCGGCAAGACCACGACCGCGATCAATCTCGCCGGTGCGCTCGAGGAAGAGGGCTATCGCGTCCTCTGCGTCGACATGGATCCGCAGGCGAATCTCACCGCGGGCCTCGGGCATCAACCTCAACACCGTCGAGCGATCGATGGCCGACGTCCTCGCCGATGGCCGCGCAACGCTGACCGACATCATCCGCCCGACGGAGAGCGCAGGCATCGACGTCGCGCCGGCCAACATCGACCTGGCGAGCACCGAGGGCGAGCTGTTCACGGCGCTCGGCCGCGAGCAGGTCCTGCGCGATGCGCTCGAGGATCGCGTCGAGCGCCTACGACTACGTCCTGATCGACTGCCCGCCGAACCTCGGCCTCCTGACCGTCAACGGACTCGTCGCCGCGAACAGCGTCATCATCCCGGTCCAGACCCAGTACTACGCGATGAAGGGCCTCAACAACCTCGTCAAGGTCATCAACATGATCCGGATGAAGCTCAATCGCGACCTCAAGATCCTGGGCCTGCTGCCGACGTTCTACGACGGCCGGACCAATCTCGCTCGCGACATGCTCGACGAGCTCCGTGTCGTGGGCGACCACCACGTCTTCAACAGCATCATTCGCAACACCGTGAAGCTCGGTGAGGCGCCGCTGGCCGGGCGACCGATCACGACGTACGCCGGCCAGTCGGACGCGGCACGCAACTACCGCGACCTTGCCCGGGAGGTGATCGATCTTGGCCAGGCCTGACTTCCGCGCCGCCGCGGCCCGCCGTCTGTCCGAGGACCGCGAGCTCTCGCCAGCCATCATCAGCCTGATCTCGTCCGACAACGCCGGGCGGACCGTCGGGGTTCGGACGATCCCCGTCGATCGGATCGAGTCGAACCCGCAGCAGCCGCGCATGATCTTCGACGTCGACGCGCTCCATGAGCTGTCCGCGTCGATCCGCGAGCACGGCGTCCTTCAGCCGATCCTCGTCCGGCCGCTCGGCAACAACCGCTATCAGCTCGTCGCCGGCGAGCGCCGCTGGCGGGCGTCGAAGGAGGCCGGCCTCGCGACGATCCCGGCCCTCGTCGAGGAGCTGGACGACGACACGGCTCTCGAGATCTCGATCATCGAGAACCTCCAGCGCGAGGACCTGTCGCCGCTCGAAGAAGCGTCGATGTACGACCGGATGGTCCGCGAGCACGGCTACAGCATCCGGAAGCTGGCCGAGAAGCTCGGCAAGGACAAGGGCTACCTCGAGAACCGCCTCCGCCTGGCCGACGCCCCGGAGGAGATCCGCGAGCTGGTGTCTGTGCGCAAAGACACGTTGTCCCATGCGTACGAGCTCATGAAGGTCACCGACGAGAAGAAGCGGCGCCGGCTGGCGGCCCGCGTCGCGAGCGGTGAGCTCTCCCTCGTGAAACTCCGCGAGAAGATCGACGGACGCCCGACGCCGGCGGCGACCTGTTGAGGACCTCGGAGAAGACGTCGAGGAGCTTCCGATCGAAGTCGGCGGCAACGGCCACGCACCGGACGTCCGGGACGAAGCGGAGATCGGGGCCGGCTGGACCGGCCAGCGCCAGGAACGTGCGACCTCGAGCCTCAGCGACGATTCGCTCGTCCAGGCGCGGCACGACCTGGCGGATGCGGTCGAGGAGCTCGTCGGCGTCCTGCGGGCACCCGACGTGGTCCGCTCGATCCCTGAAACGGACCGAGCCAACCTCGCGAAATACCTGACGATCGCGAAACTGAAGCTCGAGAACGCCATCGCGATGGTCCGGAGCGGCGACACCGGCGACTGAGCCGCGCAGCCTCGGCAGTAGCGAAGCCGGCACCCGACGGTGCCGGCTTCTCGATTCGTCCGGCCGGGTCGTCAGCCGAAGACGGCCCAGATCCAGGCAACGCCGAGAGCGGCGATACCAACCGCCGTCCACCTGCCACGCCCGCTCCCGCCGGTCCGCTCCCCCACCCCGTCCGAGGGCGAGTCCGGCGATGGGGACGCATCCGGCGACGGCCACGAGCAGCGCCCGGCCGGTCGACGCACTGAGGATCGCCGCGGATCCGATGGCCGCGACGACCACGACGCCGATCAGTCCTGCCTGGACCGCCCACGCCCGCCCGGCCCCGAGCGCCGTCGCGATCGATGCCGTCCCCGCTGCGTGGTCGCGCTCGACGTCCGCGAGAGCATTGGCGATTGCCAGCCCGGCGCCGGCCACGACGGCAACGGGCACGAGGATCCCGAAGACCGGTGGCAACGTGCCAGTGGCGCCGAGCCAGCCGAAGACGGGCAGGATCGGGATCCCGACGGCGAACGGCAGCCACGACCAGGCGGTGCCCTTGAGCCGAAGGTCGTAGGCAAGCCCAATCGCGATGACCGCGACGGCGACAGCGACGGTCGGCGCACCGGAGGCGCTCGACAGCACGAGCCCCAGGCCGAAGCCCGCGACGGCGACGGCGCCCGCAATCGGCGGGGAGACAAGACGCGAAGGGATGGGCTTGCCGGGCTTGTGCCCCGCGTCGCGCGGCGCGTCCACGATGTCATTCGTCGCGCCGATGCCGAACTGGAGCGCGGTCATCGCCAGCCCCAGCCTCAGGGCGTCGATCGGTGGCGCGCCGGCGAGAGTATGCAACGGCCCCCGAAACGATCCCATCAAGGATCGATGGGAACGGATGAACGAGGCGGACGAGGCCCGCGAGCCGAGCCGGGATTCCCGCGGCCTCCGCGGCGTCAGACGTAGACGATCTCGTCGAAGTTCGCGACGAGGTACTCGATGAGTCGAGCGCGACCATCGGCGACCTGCGAGCGGATCCCCGGGACGAGGGCGAAGAGCGTGATCGCCGGGACCATGATGTTGCCCTCGCGGTCGCGCCCGACCACCGCGGGCGGCCCGCCGCCGGAAGCGAACACGCGTTCGAATTCTGGTTCGGTCAGCTTGGCCGTCCGACGGAAGTCATCGATCACCCGGATCACCCCGCGGCGGATGACCACATCGCGCATCAGCTCCGACGCCCAGGCGTCGATCTGCTCGTCGCTCTGGTCCGCCAGGCGCTTGCGGTATTCCTTCGGATCGGCCGACAGACCACTCGTCGCCAACGTCGCCTCCAGTGCAATCGGGGACGGCGCCGAGTATGCCAGACGCGCCGGTCAGCCGGCCGACCGGACCGGTCGCGCTCCTTCGGGCCAGTCGTTGAAGACCTCGGTCAGCCAGCGGCCGACGGGACCGGGCGGCGGGAAATCCGGGCGGTCGGCCACGAGGGCGTGGAGGCTCGCCCAGCAGCGCTTCGTGAGTTCGTCGACGGCCTCCCGGCTCGGTCGACCATCAACGGCCAGGGGCTCCCCGATCGCAACCGTCACTCGTCGACCGAGCCGGAGCCAGCTCGTGCCGTTGATGGCGATCGGGACGAGCGGCACGCCCGATCGGAGGGCGAAATAGGCGGGGCCTTCCTGGAGCGGCAGCAGCTCGTGCTCGGACGCGTGGATCCGGCCCTCGCCCGCGATCGCGAGGACGCCGCCCGACGCCAGCACCGCGCTGACTCGCCGGGTCGCGTCCAGCAGGTCGTTCTTGCCCGGCCGATACGGAACGGTCGCCCTGGTCCACGCCATCAACCGATTGCGGCCACCGACGCCCATGTCCTCTTCCTTCGGGCCGAAGAAGTAGAGCCTCGGCCGGAAGGGCAGGATCGCCATCAGGACGAACGGGTCGGTCCAGTTCATGTGGTTGAAGCAATAGATCGCGGGGCCGGCCGGCAAGTGCTCGCGGCTCTCGAGGCGCGGCCGCAGGTAGGCGCGGATGACGAGCCACGCGACGATGCGGCTGACCCAGTAGCGGATCGTTCGGCGGACCGGGTGGATCGGGGCGCCGGGCAGGCGATTTGGCGCGGGCGCGCGAGGTTCCCGCGGCGGCCCCTCGATCGCCACGGCGCGTCAGCCGGTCGGCGACTTGCGGCGCGTGCCGGTCGTGACGGCGGAGGTCTTGGCCGCTTTCGGCGCGGCGGCGCCTGACGAAGCCTTTTTCGGCGCGGCTCGCTTCCTGGTCGGCTCGGGTGGGATCGTTCTGCCGTCGACCGCCGCGAGCAGCTCGAGGGCGAAGCGGGCGATGCGGTCCGCCTTCTCGTCGGAGCCGTGGAGCACCTGCTGCTCGACCTGGAAGCTCAAGAGGCGATGGTTGGCCTGGGTCTCGACCGACAGTTCGCCGAGCTGGACCCGGCTCCATCGGATGAGCTTGCCGGTGGCCCGCGGGCCCTCGCCCGGGACGTTGACCCTGACGTACGTCGCGACGAGGCCGGCGGCGGTCGGGGCGAAGATCGTGTAGCGAACGCCTGGCTCTTCTCCCCAGGCGACCCAGCATTGGGGGTCCGGGTCGGCGCCGAGCGACCGCAGGACCGGGTCGACGGTCGCCGCGACCTTCGCCGAGCCGGCCTCCTTGCTGGGGCTGGACGCCCGCCATTCGCTGAGCCGCATCGAACCTCCCCTCGCCTCGCATGTCGGTCGCGTCGCCCGATGCCGCGACGACCGGCCGAGGCTAGCACAGTCGTGTACGGTTCCGATCGGAGGGTGCGCGCCATGAAGGCCAACAGCAATCTCATCGGGTTCGGCCTGTTCTTCATCGTCTTCGGGGCGATCCTGCTGGGCGTCCGCCAGGGCTGGATCCCGACCGCAGTCGCCGAGCGCACCTGGCAGCTCTGGCCGGTCCTGCTCATCGCCGCAGGGCTGTCGATCGTCCTCGCGCGCAGCCCGGCCGCACGGTTGGGCGGCCTCGTGACGGCGGTCTGCCTCGGGGTGATGGCCGGCGGGCTCGTCGGCAGCGGGGCCGGCCTGTCGATCGGCTGCGGCGGAGATGAGGCCGGCGTCGCCTTCGCACGGGAGTCCGGCGAGCTGCCCGACGGGGCGCAGGTCAACGTCAGGTTCCAATGCGGTGAGCTGGCGGTCGACACCACGGACGGCAGCAGCTGGACGCGTCGAAGGCACGTCCGAGGATGGCACCCCGCCGACGATCAGGCGAGACGGCGATGACATCACCGTCGAGGCCGCCGAGAGCGGGCGCGTCTTCGGCATCTCGGGGGCCCGCGAACGCTGGAACATCACGCTGCCAACGGATCCGACGATCGACCTCGACGTCGAGCTCAACGCCGGCTCCGGCAGGCTGACCCTCCCTGGCGCCCACCTGGCGTCGGTCGACATCACGGTCAACGCCGGTTCGCTCCGAATCGATCTGCGCGACGTGGCCGCGGCCTCGGCGCTCGACGGAACCGTCAACGCGGGCTCCGCTGTCGTCTGGCTGCCCGACGTGCCGCTCGAGGGCGACCTGACGGTGAACGCGGGCTCGCTGTCGATCTGCGCTCCGGGCGACGTGGGCCTGCGGCTGGCTACCGGCGACAACCCGATCTCGTCGAACAACTTCGAGGACGAGGGCCTCGTCAGGTCGGGCGATGCCTGGGAGACGCCGGGCTTCGCGACCGCCCCGATCCGGATCGTCCTCGATGTCCAGGCGAACGCGGGCAGCGTGTCGCTGAACCCGCGCCAGACATGCGCCGGCTGACGAGGCGCAGCCGACCGTGGATCCCCAGCTCCTCGCGCTCGCCGGCGGCGGGGTCATCGGCGGCATGGTCCTGCTCGGGCGGGGCTTTGCCGGCTACCGCGAGGCCGCCCGGATCAGCGATACGTCGCCGTCCCGCATTGCCTCGATCGCGGTCGGCGAAGTCCTGGTGAGCGGCGTCGTAGAGGTCGCCGAGCTGACCCTCGTCTCGCCGCTCCAGAGCGAGCCGTGCGTGTTCTACCGGGCGCGGATCGACGAGCGGGGCGACGACGACGCAACGGCCGCCTTCCGCGAGGAGGCAGCGGTCGGATTCCGGATCCGCGACGAAAGCGGCGAGCTTCGCGTGTTTCCGCGCGGCGCCCGGTTCGACGTTCCGGCCCGCTTCGAGGAGCGAACGGGTGCGCTCGGGGAGACGCCGTCCGGCCTCCGGATCCGGTCGGGCCCGGCCTTCGGACCGGGCCAGGACCGCGAGTCCCAGATCGCGGCGCTCCTCACGGTTCGGCCAGCCGGCGACGGGCTGCCCGGAGACGACGGCGGCCGATGGCAGGGCTTCGCCTCCGCCCATCTCGGGGTCGCGCGGCGCGCGCGGAGCTACACCGAGGCACGGATCGAGCCCGGCGAGGTCGTCACGGTCATCGGCCGGGCGATGCCCTTCGATCAGCTCGAGGACCCCGACGCCGCGAACGCCTACGACACGGCTCTGTCGCTCGCGAACGATCCGGAGATCGCGGCGGATCTCGCGGCTGCCCGGGCCGCCGGCACGCTCGCCTCCGATCCGGAAGAGGCGTGGGGCAACGCCGCGATCCCGGGGTTCGGCATCGGACGGCCCGTCCGCGAGCCGGAGCTCGACGACGCCGCCACCGATCTGCCGCTCGCGACGCCGGACGACGCCGCCCGCTTCAAGCGAACGTTCGAGATCGCCCCCGACGCGCTGATCCTGGCCGCCTCCCCCGATGCACCGCTCATCATCGCCCTTGGCGCGCCGTCGGTCGCCGCCGGCCGCCAGGAGCGCCAGTTCCTCGCTCGGGCTGCTGGGTGCCGTCGTCGCGATCGGCTCGGCGATGGCCATCGCGCTCATGCTCGGTGGAGGGCTCGGCGGATGACGCCGGCATCGATGGCCGCGGCCTTCGCCGTCGCCGTGGTGATCGTCGTCGTCGCGTTCCTCGTCTTCTCGACCTACAACGCCGTCGTCGCCCTGCGGCTCCGGATCGACAAGGCCTGGGCCAACATCGACGTGGCGCTGAAGCAGCGCTTCGACCAGCTGCCCAACCTCGTCGAGGCCGTCCGCGGCGTGATGGCCTGGGAGCAGGACGTCCTCACGCAGGTCGCCGCGGCGCGGGCCGCCTACTCGCCGGCGGCACCGATCCCGCAGCAGGCGGCGACATCGGCCGCGACGTCGGCGGCGGTCCGATCGCCTGTTCGCCGTCGTCGAGAATTACCCGGAGGTGAAGTCCGCCGGCAACGTGATGGCGCTCCAGGAGGAGATCGAGCGGCTCGAGGACATGATCGCCGACCGCCGCGAGCTCTACAACGATCAGGTCTACCGCTACAACACGCGGATCGCCCAGCTTCCGGCTCTCCTGCTGGCGCTGCTCCTGGGCTGGAAATCGCGCCCGTTCTTCGAGGCGTCCGAGGCGGACCGTGCCACGCCCGAGACGAGCCTGGAGACCGAATCGTGACCGCAACGACGCGGCTCTTCCTCGTCCGGCACGGCGAGACGGAGTGGTCCGCAAGCGGTCGCCATACCGGCTGGACCGACATTCCGCTCAACGAGAACGGTACCGAGCAGGCGGAGCGGCTTGGCGAGCGACTTGCCGGATACACGTTCAAGGCAGTCTTCTCGAGTCCCCTGTCGCGCGCCCTCGATACGTGCCGGATCGGCGGGCTCGGCGACGTCGCTGTCATCGACCCGGAGCTCCGCGAATGGAACTACGGCGAGTTCGAAGGGCGGACAACTGACGAGATCCGCGAGGAGATCCCGGGCTGGACGATCTGGACCGCCCAGATCAGGCGCGGCGAGTCGGTCGCGGACGTCGGGCAGCGGGTCGATCGTGTCATTGCCAGGGCTCTCGACGTGGACGGCGACGTGGCGATCTTCGGGCACGGCCACTGCCTGCGGATCCTCGCGGCCCGCTGGCTCGGCCTGGAGCCCGCTGCCGGCGCGCTGTTCGAGTTGTCGACCGCGACGATCTCGCGACTCGGCTGGGAGCGCGAGCGGCGGGTGATCGAGCTGTGGAACGGGGCGGCCCACCTCGGGATCGTCTGACGGTCGGACCATGGAGGTGATCCTGGCGATCGCCGTTGGTCTGATCGCGCTGTGGGCGATTTTCCTTCTTCTGTTTTGGGTGCTTCGACCCAAGAACGTGTCGGTGCGCGAGCTGCTCGGGCTGATCCCCGACGTCCTGCGGTTGCTGCGTTCCGTCATCGGGGACAGGTCGGCGCCGCTCGACGTGCGGCTCGTCCTGATCGGACTCCTTGCCTGGATCCTGTCACCGATCGACCTGATCCCGGAATTCATTCCTGTGCTCGGGCCGCTGGACGATGTCGTCGTTGCCGTCGTGGCGATGCGCTACGTGCGGCGGCGCATCGGGATCGAGGACCTCCGACGACGCTGGACCGGAACGGACGATGGCTTCGCCCTCCTGGACCCGGGCGTGATCGGCGGAGGATAGGCAACGCGGGTACAATGTGCGTCCGCCCGACAGCCGGGCGTCCCCCGCGTGGTCGATGGTTCCTCTCGAACCGGCCGTGCGTAGGCCGACCAGGTTCGAGAAGAAACAAGAGGCAACATGTCCAGCGGGACTGTCAAGAAGCTCGTAGCCGATCGCGGCTTCGGTTTCATCACTGCCGATGACGGCAAGGACTACTTCTTCCACCGTGGCGCTCTCGAGGGCGGGCTCGACTTCGATCGACTCGTCGGTGGTGAGAAGGTCGACTTCGAAGTCGAGGCGAGCCCGAAGGGGCCGCGCGCGGTGAAGGTGCGCGAGGCGTGACGGACGAGCGAACCCGTACGCAACCGGCCACGATGACGGTGCCGCCACGGCCCGGCGTCACGCCGCGGGCGCCCGAGCCGCTCAAGCACGTCATCGCTGAGTACAAGCACCAGGCACAGACGATCACCTGCGTCTGTGGCTGGCACGGCTCTAGTGCTTCTCCGGACGGCCGCTCTTCCGAGTGGAGCGCCCACGTGGCAGCGAACCGAACGAAGCCGCGCTGACGACAGGCGAACTAGTACCAAGAAGCCCGGGCCCGCAAGGGACCCGGGCTTTCGTTACGTGTGAATCGCTCTCCAACTGGCCAAATATGCGCCCCAGGAGTGTTAGGCGAGGTATCGGCCTCCGAGGGGTCCCGCGTGAGTGTCGAAATCAGCCGTGAGCGGCTAATTGCGCCTCGAAAAAGGCCCCGTAAGGGGTCGCCAGCGGCTACCTATCTGTCCTTACAGTCCCCCGGTGATTATTTGGCCAGATCGGGGGCAGCGCGCCGGCCAGCCGGGCCCGCCGATCAGCCCTTCGTGAACTGGAGCTGGAACTCCATCGTCCCGTGGTCGGCGATCGAGAGGACGGCGAACGACGTCGGGCGGCTGATCGAGTAGTCGGCGAAGAGGATCTCGATCGAGCCGGTCACGGTCACGACGTCACCGGAGAGCAGGGCCTCCACGGGGATCTCGACGCTCTTCGTCACGCCATGGATCGTCAGGTCGCCGGTCGCGGTGGCCTTGATCACGACGCCGTCGGTCGGCACCGCGCCGAGATCGATCGGCTGAGTGAGCTTGAACGTCGCGGTCGGAAACTGACCCGTTTCCAGGGCCTGGCGCCGGAGCTGCCCGTCCCGCTGGGACTTGTCGCTCTGGAGGGTGGAGAGGTCGGCGCTCATCTCGACGGCGATGATCTGGCTGCCGGCAAGTGTGAGGCTGCCTGTGACGTCCGGCGTCCGCCCAACGGCGGTGGCGGCGCCAACCGTCGCGAGCTCCTCATCGACGCGGTAGCCGACGAACGAGCCCGAGAAGTCGCTGAACGAGCCGACCGACGGATCGATGGTCCACGTCCCGTCGAGCCCGATGCCCGTCGTCGACGAGGACGACGTCGCGGCGGGGCTCGTCGCTGGATCGGTCGAGGCTTCGCTGCTAGCCGACGTGGCCGTCGGCGTCGGCGACGCGTTCGGCAGGCCGACGGCCGCGGGCGCGGGGTCGCGCAGGAACAGGTACGAGAAGCCCATCGCTCCACCTGCGAGGAGGGCGACGACGAACGCACCCAAACCGATAGCAAGCCATCGGTTGCGCAGGAAGGGCGGCCGGGTGTTGGATCGATCGGCTGGCACGGGCGAGGTCACAATGATCTCCTATCGGGCGGTTGTCCCGGCGACAGTCCGCCGCGAGGGGTGCTTCTATTCCAGCCGGTCCGTCTGAGAGTCGTCTGAGAAGGGTCTCAGGGTCATGGATTGGCCGCTCGCGCCAGGTTGAGGGCCGGTGTCGGCACGCCGACAGGCCGCTGGCGCACCACGACGGCGCTACGGGTTGTCTCTCTGCCACACTGTCTGGAGGACACCCGATGCGCGCCTCGCTCTCGCCCGTCACAGCGACGATCGTCGTCGCACTCCTCGTCGCCGCCTGTGGGTCCGCCGCGAGCCCGGCGCCGACGCCGTCACCGTCGATGCCGCCGACACAGACCGCAGCACCGGCAACGGCCCCTTCGCCGAACCCCCATTCCGTGGCCGTCGCCAGCGGCCGTCGCCAAGAACACGGCGATCGCGGCCGGCTACCAGCACACGTGCGCGATTACGAACGAAGGCGGGGTCAAGTGCTGGGGCATGGGCTCCTTTGAAGGGCTCGGCACCGCACCGGCCGATGTTCTTGGCCTCGAGAGCGGCGTCGCGGCGATCGCCGCGGGCGGCACTAACACTTGCGCACTAACGACCGCGGGCGGCGTGAAGTGCTGGGGCGACAACATGTACGGCCAGCTCGGGAACGGCGGTAGCTTGGGCACAAGCGACCCGGTGGACGTCGTGGGTCTCACGAGCGGAGTCACCGCAATCTCGGTTGGCTGGAGCCACGCCTGCGCCCTGACGAACGGCGGCGGCGTGAAGTGCTGGGGCGAGAACCACAGCGGCGCGCTCGGGGACGGCACGAAGACCGACAGCGCCGTCCCGGTCGACGTCGTGGGCCTCGCAAGCGGGATCAGCGGGATCGCCGCGGGTGGCGGTCACACCTGTGCCATCGACAGAGCATGGTGGAGTCACTTGCTGGGGCGACGGCCAATCTGACGACCCTGATCGTTCTTTCACACCAGCGTCCCGGCCGAGGTCCCGGGCTTGCCGGTGGCGTCAGCGCCATCGCCGCTGGCCAGGACCAGACCTGTGCGCTCGCGGTCGGGCGGCAGGCTCACGTGCTGGGGTCTGAACTACGGACCGCCGCCGGGCGGACATTGGCCGACAGGATGGTCGCGGTCGACGTCTCGGGGGTCGCGGGCGGCGTTACCGGAATCACGCTGGGCGAGAGCCACAACTGTGTGCTCAGTGGGAACGGAGGCGCGGCCTGCTGGGGCAACGACTGGTACGGCCAGCTCGGGCGGGGCATCACGTCCGATGCGTTCTCCCCGCTGCCGCAGGAAGTCTCGGGCCTTCGCGGCATAACGGGGATCGCTGTCGGCGGCATGCACACGTGCGCGCGGACGACCGATGGCGTCACGTGCTGGGGATCCAATGCGCGGGGCCAGCTCGGCACCACAATGCGCTGCAGCAGCACGAGCGTCCCGGTCGCCGTGGCGCTGGACGGAGCCGCCGCCGCGCCCGCGCCCGGCGGCGAACCGACCGGCATTCCTGTCGGCCGGATCGCGCATCCGACAGGACCGAACGACGTCGTCCTCCGGTACGACCTCGGGCCCGACTTCGGGGTCAGCGATCTCGCCGGCGAACAGTTCAGTCCGGGGCCCGAGTTCACGCTCTATGGCGACGGAACGATCATCGTTCGGAACCCGGACGTAAAGTTTCCGCCGCCCGATGGACCGATCGTCCGGGCCAACCCGTTCACGATCGCTCGACTCGGCGATCTCCAGGTTCAGGCGCTCCTCCGGTTCGCCCTCGCCGATGGCGGGCTCGCGGGCGCCTGCGACCGGTACGAGACGCAGGACACCGACGTATCGGCGTCGCAGATCCTCACGATCCGTGCCGGCTGGCTTCGAGAAACGCGTTGATCTTGGGGGACCGAATCCCACGGACCGCTCATCACTCGGCTATTCGACGTCGCCAGGGAGAGCGCCGTCCCGACGAAGGTCTGGGTGCCCGACCGCTACGTCGGCAACCTGCTGGACACGAGCATCTTCGCCAACATCGGAGACGGGACGACGCCTGGCATCGCCGAGTTCGGCTCCGTGGCCTGGCCGTGGCCGGACACCGCTCCCGCAGACTTCGCCGGCCTGGCGGAGTTCAGGTCGGGCCGTCGCGTCATGTCGCCGGACGAGGCGTCCGCCCTGGGTCTCTCGGACAGGGGCGGCGTCGTCCAACGGGTCTACCTCCGCGGGCCGGACGGCAAGACGTACTACTTCTCGCTCTGGCCTATGTCGCCCGACGAGCAGGGCTGACGGAGGCATCGATGCGCAGCCTGTTTTGTCTGTTCGTGGTGGTGATCGGTGCGGCGCTCCTCGCCGCCTGTGCTCCGGCGCCGAGTCCTGCCCCGACGAGCTCGCCGGGCGCCTCCCGGCTGCCGGCTTCGCAGCCGGCATCGGCCTCCGCGCCGACACCGGGATCGAGCGTTCCGCCAGTCTCGCCGTCGCCGCATCGGCCGGCATCGGCTTCTCTCCCGGTTCATGGCCATGCACTTGAACTGGGCGAAGGCGTGCGGATGGCTCCGGGCCCGAACGGAACGCTCTTCGTCGCGATCCCAGGTCCTGGTGGATCCGTCCTGACCCATATCGACCGCGACGGACGTCCGACGCCGGGTTGGCCGATCGAGATCAACGATGCGACCTCGTGCGGGCTCCTCCTGCCGGTCGCCGACGGCTCGGTCCGGGTCGTCTGTACGCTCGAGAATCCTGGGAATCTGTTCGATCCGATCGCCGCTTTTGCGTTCGATTCGACCGGTGGCCCCCTCGCGGGGTGGCCCGTGGACCTGGCCGACTTCTACCTGGCCGGGCGGATGGTCGGCGACGACCTCGTCCTGGCGATGACCTGGTCCCTCGGCGACGTGATCGCAGAAGGTCAGCCCTCCACCGAAGGTGGCCTCGTCGTCGTGGCCGCCGATGGCACGCTCACGAACGGCGTTCGGCTGCCTGATCCGTGGGCGTGCTGTGCCGACGGTGACGGACCGGTGATCGGGCCCGACGGTGTCGCCTACTTCGTCGGACGCGAACGCAGCGCCGACGCGGGATTCGACGAGGTCAACCGCATCACGGCGCTGGACCGCTCCGGGGTGCGGGCTGGCTGGCCGATCAGCTTCGACGGGACGGGATCCCGGCCCGCCTTCGGCCCGGACGGGCAAATCGTGGTGACGGTCAGCTCGTACGTTCGAGGCACGACGCGCGTCCTCATGTTCGACCCTGACGGGACTGCGTCCAGTTCGGCGGAGCTGTTCCTTCAAACGTCCTCGTATGCGGAGACCGGCGGGTGCCAGCCCAGCCAGCCGCAGCCGCCGGTCGTCGACGCGAACGCCAGGATCTTCGTCTGGAGCGAGATGGACGACAGGATCCTCGCTCTCGATCCATCGCTACGGTGCAAGGGGCGGCTGGCCGTACCGGACCGCCACGACACTTGTCCGTCCCGACAGTCGATACGTCAAGGAGGACGCGTTCTGCCCGGGGCTGACCGCGCCGACCGTCGGCCCCGACGGGACGCTGTACCTGTCGCTCCAGGCCCCGAGATACGACCGGCCGGCGGAAGCCTCGTTGCCGTCGACCCGGTCGGCCGGGAGCGAGCGGGCTGGCCGGTCGGGCTGCGGCGAGCCGGCAGCGAATTCTGGTCGGTGGCGGTCGGCACGGACGGGACCGTCTACGCCCTCGCCGTCGAACTGGAGTCGAGCCGGACCTCGTCGGCGAGCGTCCTCGCGATCGCCCCGGACAGCTCGGTTCTCTACACGACGACGATCATCGACCCGTAGCCGCGGCCGCGGCGGCCGCGGCGGCCGCGTCACGCCACGCCGGCGTCGTGTGACGGGAGGCGGACGCGGAACTGGGCGCCGCCGCCCTCGCGGTTCGACACCTCGATCGAGCCGTGGTGCCGATCGACGATCCATTTGGCGATCGCAAGTCCCAGTCCGGTGCCGCCCGACGGTGCGCCGCTCGCTCGCCAGAATCGCTCGAAGACGTGGGGCATGTCCTCCGGCTTCACGCCACGGCCGTCGTCCTCGACGTCGAGCAGCGCGGAGTCGCCGTCACGCCGGACGGCGACGCGGACGTGACCGCCGGTGGGGCTGTGGCGAATCGCGTTGTCGACGAGGATGAAGACGAGCTGGCGGAGCCGCGCGGCGTCGCCCTCGACGATCGCGGGCTCCGGATCGACCTCGACGCTGACATCCTTCGCACCGGCCGGCTTGGCGAGCGACGAGGCGGCGGCCGCGGCAACGTCGCCGAGATCCAGCGGCAGCCGGTCGAGCGAGATTGCGCCAGAGTCGGAGCGGGCGAGGAGGAGCAGGTCGTCGACGAGCGAGGTCAGGTGCTCGACCTCCGCCCCGATGTCATCGAGGGCGTCACCCACCGCGCGGACCGGCTCGTCGGCGTGACGGCGGAGGTGCTCGAGCGAGGCCCGGACGACGGTGAGCGGGGTTCGCAGCTCATGACTCGCGTCGGCCGCGAACTCCCGCTGGCGGCGGAGCGCCAGCCGCTGGGTGGCAAGTGACTCGCGGATCGGCACGAGTGCCCGCCGGGCATAGACCGCCCCGAAGCCGAGCGCGACAAGAACAACCACGGCGCCGCCGAAGAGCAGGACGCGGAGGATCGCGTTGAGGGTGGTCTCCTCGGCCGTCCGGTCGCCGATCACCTGGACATACACCGCGCCGACGTTTGTTTCGATCCGCTCGGTCAGGACCCGCAGCGGCGTCTCGCGAACGGTGGCCAGCCTGACATCCCGTTTCGACTTCTCGCATGCGTCGATCGACGCCTGGATCGGCAGGCCCTCAGGAATGGGCTGCGGACGCCGGCCGACGGCCTCGCCGTCCCTGTTGAGAACCATGGCGAACGTGCCCGAACCGGAACCGCCGAAGATGAACCCGAGCCCGGGCTCATCGACGTCCGGCCGGATGCCGCGCAGCTGGTCGATCCGATTGTCGAGTTGCCTGAGTCCCTGCGACTCCAGTGTTCGGGCGGCGATGAAGTAGAGCGCCGCTCCCAGGACGACGAGAACCGCGAGGGTGCTGAGGCCGCTCCATGCGACCAGGCGCCAGCGAACGCTGCGGATCAGCCGGCCGTCGGTGGCGAGCGCCTCGCTGTCGGCGGCGTCATCGGCGCCCGTACGCGGGACGCCGTCAGGCATCGCTCAGCCGATAGCCGACGCCGCGAACGGTCTCGATCCGGCTCCCGACCTCGCCGAGCTTCGCGCGCAGGTAATGCACGTACGCATCGACCGCGTTCGGCGTGACCGCAACGCTGAACGGCCAGGCCTGGTCGAGAAGCTGGTCGCGGGTCAGCGTCTGGCCCGGATGACGGAGCAGGCATTCGAGGAGGGAGAACTCGCGGGGGCTCAGATCCACGTCTCGACCGCCGGCAGTAACCCGGCGCGACGTCTCGTCGAGGCTGATCGGGCCGACCGCGAGCACGGGCTCGGGGCGCCTGGGCCCGGCCGCCCGCCGGGACAGCGCGCGGAGACGGGCCGCAAGCTCCTCGAACGCGAAGGGCTTGACGAGATAGTCGTCGGCCCCCGCGTCGAGGCCCGTGACCCGATCGCCGACCGTGTCGCGAGCGGTGAGCATGAGGATCGCGACGTCGGGCTGCGTCCGGCGAATTCGTCGCGCGACGTCGAGCCCGGAGATGTCGGGCAGACCCACGTCGAGGATGACGACGTCGATCCCGGCCGCGTCCTCGGCGATCGCGGCGCCCGTCTCGCCATCGTGGGCGACGTCCACGACGTGGCGGTCTTCTTCGAGCAACCGCTTGAGGACCCTGGCGAGGCGTTCGTCGTCCTCGACGATGAGGAGGTGCATCCGTTGTCTCTTTCTCTATCCGACGATCGTGGCGGTGGGGTCAGCCGGGACAACCGAGCGCAGGCTGGTGATCATAGGACGCAGGATGCGAGGACTCCCTGAGAGGCAGATGAGAAGCGGCTGAGGATCTTGGCTCAGCTCCCCGATCCGATCGCGAGGGCGATGAGCTCGCTCGCCGCGCTGATCGGGATCGCAAAGCCGAGGCCCTCGGCGTTGCCGGCGACGGCGGTGCTGATCCCCACGACCGCCCCGCTCGCGTCGAGCAGCGGGCCGCCGCTGTTGCCGGGATTGATCGCCGCGTCGGTCTGGATCAGGTCGTGGAGTTGCGTCGGCCGGCCCGTCTCCTCGTCCGTGACGGTGATGTCGCGGCCGGTCGCCGAGATGATGCCCTTCGTCACGGTTTCGGTGTAGGTCCCGAGCGGGCTGCCGATCGCGATCGCCGTCTCGCCTGCCTGGAGCGTGCTGGAGTCGCCGATCGTGGCGGGGACCAGGCCGGTCGCCTCGATCTTGATGAGCGCGAGGTCGTTGTCCGGCAGCTCTCTCACGATCGTCGCCGGGTACTCCGTGCCGTCCGACAGCGCGACCGTCAGCGAGGAACTGCCTTCGACGACGTGCTTGTTCGTGAGGATGTAGCCATCGGCCGTGAGGATGACGCCGGAGCCGACGCCCGTCGCCGGCACCGAGAACGGCGACATGCCGCGGGTCGACATGCCGCTGGTCGTGATCGTGACCACCGACTGGCGGGCGGCGGCGACGACAGCGGTGATGTCGTCCGTATCGGAGCGAGTGCCGGTGACGACCGCGTTCGGCGTCGTGGCGACCGAGGCGGGCCCGGAGCCGCCGACTGCCACCGAGACAAGTGCCGCCGTCGAGGCTGAGGCAAGCGTGGCCGACAGGACGCACGCGGCGAGGACGGTGCGGAAGCCGCGTCCACCCGGGCGACGGGCCGAGGACACGGGGGGCGCGGCCGTGACAGGCGGCGTCGGGGGGTCGTCGATCGCGTGCCAGGACGTCTGCGCCGGTTCGGCGCGGTGGGAGTCGCTTGGGGTGGTATCGAACGGGTTCACTGGAGTTGCCTCCTGGGGGTCAGGAGCCTCGCCGTCGAGGCTTCGCGGTTGTATGACCTCAGGAAAGCAATTCGGCCTGAGAAGACCGTGAGAAATGATGAAAACCGGCGACATTCGTCGCCGGTTTTCGTGGGGCGTGCCTTGGGCGATGGTCAGCCGGTCGTGGACGGGCTAGCCGACGGACTCGGCTGGCCCTCATCGTCCTGGTCGAGCTCCCGCCGTGGAAACGGCCGTTGCCGGCCCGGATCGCGGTCGCGTCGAACGATCCGTTGGCGTTCTGTCGGCCCGCGGCGATGAGCCGCATCCCGACGGTGACGTCGCCCAGAGCCGCTGCCCGGTTGCCGGCAACGCCGAACGTCGTGGCGGCGTCGACGTTGATCGTGAGGCTCGATCCATCTCGCTGCTTGATCGTGATGGTCGAGGCGGTCACCGCGGTGACCGTCCCGGCCGACGCGCGCCGCCTTGATCGTCACCGTCGTCGCCGTGAAGGAATCGCCCGTGCCCGCGGAGCCCGCCGCGACGATCCTCGATCCGACGACGACATCCGATCGGCTCGCCGCAGCGCCGCCAAGGCGGTACGTCGTCGAGTTCGAGGTGGTGATCGTGTGGCTCGCTCCGTCGCGACCTGTCACGGTGATGCTGTCAGCCGTGACGGAGGTGACCGTCCCGCCGATCTTCGGCTGCGACGACATCGATCGCCGTGATCGTGAACGTCCCGTCGCTCGCGCGACTCTGCCGGAGTCGGATTTCGTCGCCGACCGCCAGGTCGCTCGCGGCGATCGTCTCGCCGTCCTTCGTGATTGCCGTGGTCGATGTGATGGCGACCGTGCGGGTCCAGCCGTCCTCAGTCTCCAGGCCGAGATTCGAGCCGCTGATCGAGGTAATGGTGATCGGACCGAACCGGCCCGGCCCGCCGAAGTCGCCACGGCCGGCGCCCTTCCACGGCCCGTTGTCGAATGTGCCCGGATCGCCGCTGGCCCCCGGTTGGGCAGTCGCGCCCGGGGTCGAGGGCGATGTCGATGGCGACGCTCCCATCGTGACGGCGGCGCCCACGACGATCGCCAGGATCGCGCCGACGAGGATCACCGCCGAACGTAGGTTCCGTCGCGACAGGCGATCAATGAACTGGATCTCGGGTTCGGGCATGCGGTGCTCCGTTCGTCGGCTGGCTGATTGCGGAGTGGGCTGTTCCGCCCCACGATCCGACGCGTTTCTTCGAGTGTCATGAGAACGGGCGACCGGCTCTCAGAAAGGACCCACCGCCGCCGCAGGACGCGGCGACGGTGAGCCCGGGGACGAGGGGGAGGAGGAGCCCTCGAAGGGGAACTTGCTGGGATCGATGGAGCGATCCTCGCGCCGGGGCGTGAGAAACGTCTGAGAGCGGCGCGAGCCTTTGCGTCGGCCGGTCAGCCCTCGATCGGACTCTCGGGCGAGCCCGGTGATTCGTCCGCTTCGTCCTTGGCCCGATGGGCAAGCTCGTGCTCGGCGGCCGTCGCCTTCTCCAGATGGCGCCCGACCTCGGCTATCTCGGCGGCGATGAGCACGCGCTCCGGGTCCTCGGGTTCGAGGCCCCGTTTCGTCTCCTCGAGGGACTTCAGCCTGTCGGTTCCCGCGATAACGGCATCGGAGGTCGTTCGAATGTCATCCTCGGTCTCGGACATACCCCTCACCTCGGCGTCTTCGGTCCCCCGGCCTCAACCAGAAGCGACCCAATGGCCATCCCGGTACACATACCATACGACGAAGGGCTCATTGGAGAGGTCCCGAGGCCTGACCACGGCGTCCGGATACGTCTTGCGCAAGCGCCGTTCGAGCTCGCTGGCCTCCGTGGCGCCGCCATCCACCAAACGTTCGACCTCGCCGACGAACGCGAGGTCGTCCGCGGGGTTCAGGAAGAGCGCAGGACCCTTCCCGCGCGACCGCAGCGGTTCCACGTTGCAGAGCGTGAGGATCGCGGCGACAGGATTGCGGCCGGTGGCGTCCCGTTCGACTTGCAGGCGCATCGCAAACGGCCCTATCGGCCTAGCGTCCGGCTCGCGCTCCCAGCTCATGACGCGGCGCGGGCCCGTGAATCAGCTCGAACCCGGTCGTGTTCGACAGGACGTCGACCGAGCCATCGTTGAGGGCGAGGTCGAGCGAGCCGCTGCCCGCCCGCAGGTTCCGGATCGTGAGCGCCGGCAGCCAGTCCGGCAGCGCCGGGTTGACGTAGATCCGCGAGCCGTCGCGGTCTGACATCGTGTGGATGCCCGCCGAGGATCGCGATGAACCGGAAGATCGATCCGGCGGCCCAGGCCTGGGGGACGTTGGCTCCGAGGTACTGGACCGGGAAAGCTCGCTTCGTGGCGGGGCAGCCCGGCGAAGAGTTCCGGGAGGCGATAGGCGACCAGCCGTTCCGCGGCGTCGAACATCCCCTTGGCGACCTCGGCGGCCTCGGCATCGAAGCCGTACCGCCGGAACCCGCCCGCGATCATCGCGTTGTCGTGGGGCCAGATCGTCCCCGTGTGGTAGCTGAACGGGTTGTACGCGGCGTGCTCCGACGAGAGTGTCCGGATGCCCCAGCCCGACCACATGTCGTCGGCCAGGAGGCGCTTCACGACGCGGCCTGCCCGCTCCTTCGGGACGATCCCCGACTGGAGCAGATGGCCGGCGTTCGATGCGACCGTCCGGATCGGCTCCTTCTTCCCGTTCAGGCCGAGGTAGTAGGTCCCCTCCTCCTCCCACCAGAACCGCTCGTTGACGCGATCGAAGAGTTCCCGGGCCTGCCGCCGGAGCCGCCGGGCGTCGGTCGGCCGGTCGAGGATGTCGTAGATGCCGGCCATCCGCAGCTTCGCGTCGTAGACGTAGCCCTGGAGCTCGCACAGGGCGATCGGCAGCGGCGCCAGCGTCCCGTCTGCCTCCGGGATCGCATCGCCGGCGTCCTTCCAGCCCTGGTTGTAGTAGCCGTGCGACGAGCGGGTCTTGTACTCCTGGAACCCGTCCCGGTCGCGGTCGCCGTGGCGGTCGATCCAGCGCAGGGCCGCCTCCGCGTTCGGCAGGTAGCGCCGCAGGACGGCGGCGTCGCCGACCCACTGGTAGAGGTACGACAGGACGATGAGATAGAGGCTCGTCGCGTCGTGCGTGCCGTAGTACGGCGTGTACGGCAGGATCCCGAGCTGGGCCAGCTCCCCGTGGCGGATCTCGTGCGGGATCTTGCCCGGCTCCATGTCCCGCTCCGGGTCGTCGCCGGTCGCCTGCATCGCCCCGAGGCGGCGCAGCGCCCCGGAGGCGAACTCCGGGTAGCCGGAGATCGCCTGCATCGACACGATCAGCGTGTCGCGACCGAAGAGCGTCACGAACCAGGGGACCCCGGCGGCCGGGATGTAGACGCCCCGCTCGAACGTCGGGTCCTCGAGGCGGAGGGCCTCCATGTCGCGGACCGCCTGGTCCCACGCCCGCCGGACGGTCGCGTTCGGCGTCTCGATCGTCACCTCGGGCAGGCGCGGGCCGTTGCCGGCGAGCGGGAACCTCGACGGCGTTGCACGGCGAGGGTGGTCGGCCGGCGGCGGGCATCGGAGCTCGTGACGGGCAGCCACCTGAGGCAGGTGTGCCAGACGGCCTTCGGGCGCGATCCGGGCGACGAAGACGAGACTGCCGTTGGCGTACTGCGGCGGCGAATCCGAGCGGTCGACGGCGACGATCAGCTCCCGCCGGAAGTCGCGATTGACGTACTCCGAGCGGAGCTCGCGGCGGGAGCGGAACCAGCGGGAGTTCAGCTGGCCGCGACGGACGAGGGCGTCGCCGCGGACGTCGAAGATGTCGGCGAAGTCCGACTCGATCTCGATCTCGATCGTCAGCCGGACCGGGCGGCGGCCGTAGTTGACGATGTCGAGGTCCTCGTGGACGCCGCCCGAGACGGTTCGGTCGAGGCGGATCGAGAGGGCATGGCGCTCGACCTTCCCGGCGTCGTCGAGGAGCTCGTCGTTCGTGAACTCGAAGCGTGCCGAGAAGAACTGGATCGGGGCGGAGTTGAGGAGGACCGGGCGGCGGCCGTTGATCCGGAGCTCGTAGCCGGAGATGAACCGGGTGTCGCGGGTGAAGAAGCCGTCGTCCACGCCGCCGAGAATTCGGCCGTCCGGCTGGCAGACGATGAAGCGGTCGTCCCGATTCATCGTGATCGCGGTCGGACCGACCTGCACCGGAAACGTCACGGATCGAATGATAGGTTGCCCGGACCCGGCCGGTCCGGCGCAGGGCGTCACTCGCTCGCGCGGCCGGCCTCTCGTGCGGCGAGCCAGGTCTCGAGGCGATCGGCCAGCGGCAGGACGAAGCGCGCGGCGACCAGCGCGGAATACGACACCGAGATCGTCAGCAATGCGGCGAAGGCCACCGTGCTGATGAGCAACGACGATCAGGAGCAGCAGTCCGAGGGCGACCATCCGCCCCGGCGCGGCCAGGACCAGGAGAATGGCGAGGCGCAGCCGATCGCGGAGGCGACGGTCGGCGCGCTCCGGATCGACGAGGAGGATCCACATCGGGAACCCGACGACCCAGATCCCTAGCAATCCAGACGCGGCCAGCGTGGCGAACACCCAGCCGCCCAGCCCGCCCAGCGTCAGTCCGACGACGACGTTCGAGGCAAGGAGGGCCGCGGCCAACGTGGTGATGATCCCCATCGCCAGCGCCATCGCGCCGAACTGCCGGTAGGCCCGCCAGACGTCGGACAGGACGACGTCGCGGCCGCGGGCCACGAGGGCAGCCAGGCGAACGATGCCGACGTACGGGACGGCCAGCAACGGCAGGGCAGCGAACGTCGCGATCGGGCCGCTCGCGATCACGATGGCGAGCACGGCGAGGAACGCGACCCCCCAGATGACGTTCGCCGGCACGACCCGGATCGACTGGTAGTAGAAGTCGATCGCGGCCGCGCGGAATGCGTTCCTCAGCCCGCCGCTCGCCCGCGCCGGGAGCGGCTCAGCCCTTGACGCCACTGGCCGCCACGCTCGCCACGAAGTACCGCTGGAAGAAGAGGTAGATCACGAGAATCGGCAGGATCGCAGCAATCGTCACCGACATCAACGCCGGCCAGAACGAGAGGAACTCCTGGGTGAACTGGAACAGCCCGAGCGGGAGCGTCCAGTGGGCCTGGTCCTGGAGGATCAGGAGTGGCCAGAAGAAGCCGTTCCACGCTCCCTGGAAAGCGAGGATCGACACGGCCGCCAAGGCTGGCCCGGCAAGCGGCAGCATGACCCGAAGGAATGTCGTGAAGAAGCCGGCGCCGTCGATCTTGGCCGCTTCCTCGAGATCCCGCGGAATCGACAGGAAGTATTGGCGCATCAGGAAGAGCTGCTGTGCCTCGATCGCGAGGACGAGGACGACGCCGAGATAGTTCTGCGGCTCACGGGTGATGAGGCCGAGCTGCCGTTCGATGAGGTACACGGGCACGAAACGGAGCTGATCCGGGATCATCAACGTGCCGAGGATCGCCAGGAACAGGATCTCCCGACCGGGGAACCGCAGCCGGGCGAACGCATAGCCCGCCATGCTCGCCAGGACGAGATTGCTGATCGTCACGCCGGCCGCGACGATGACGCTGTTGAAGAAGAGCTGCGGGATCGACGGATCGAGCGTCAGGAAGCCCTTCTCCCATCCCTGGAGGGTGAACGGATCCGGGATGATCGTGAGACGCAATGCGTCGCGGTCGGTCTTGAACGAGGTGATGACCTGCCACGCGAACGGCACGAGCATCAAGAGGGCGTAGCCGATGAGGAACACGTAGGCGATCGCCCGGCGGACGGAGCGACCGCGGTCTCCCGCGATGGCAACATCCGCTTGCGCCGCTGGGCGCGGCGGAGTGGGCGTGGCGGGCACGATCGGCGCCGTGGGCGCGATCGGGGGCGGGGCCGGGGCGGTCATCGGGTGCCCCTCACCAGCTCGGCTCCTGCCCGAACAGCCGCCGCTGGATGAGCGTCAGGGTGAAGATCAGCACGAACAGCACGAGGCCGACCGCGGCCGCGAACCCGAATTCGTTATCGGTGATCGCCGCGCGATAGATGAAGAGCACGATCGTCGTCAGGGAGTTGTTCGGCTCCCCGCCGCGACCGCCGGCGATGATCGCCTGGTCGAACAGCTTGAGCCCGCCGATCAGCAGGAGCGTGCCCACGAAGAAGTGGGCCGGCTTCAGGAGGGGAAACGTGATGCGACGGAACGTCTGCCATGCCCCCGCCCCGTCGATGGCCGCGGCCTCGTAGACGTCCTTGCTGATCGTCTGCAGGAAGGTCAGGTAGAAGAGCATGACCGTCCCGGACGTGGTCCAGGCATTGAGGATGATGATCGAGTTCATCGCCGTCCTCGAGCTGCCCAGCCAGTTGTGATTGGGCGGGAAGCCGAGGGCTTCGAACAGCGGATTCAGCCCGATCGCGCCGCGGATGCCGTTGAACAGCCCATCAGGCTGCAGGAGGAATAGCCAGACGACCGTGATCGCGGCCGAACTGGCAAGGGTCGGGAAGTAGAACGCGGCCCGGAAGAACGTCTGACCGCGAAGCTTCTGATTGACGATGACCGCGAGGAACAGGCCGAGCGCCATCGTCAGCGGCACCCAGACCGCGACGTAGTAGAGCGTGTTCGTTACGGCCTTCCAGAAGATCGGGTCGGAGAAGATGTCCTCGTAGTTCCCGAACCCGAGGAAGTTCCGAGCCCCGCGCAGTCCCCACCGCCAGAGGCTGATGTAGGCGGCATAGATCATGGCCCCGAAGAACAGGGTCGCGTAGAGAAGCAGCGGGATCGCGACGAGCGCGTAGCCGGTGAGCATCTCGGCGCGACGCTCACCTTTGACCCCCCGGCTGGCTGTCCCGGCGGTCATGCGGCGCCTCCGTCCGGACAAGGAACCGAGGCCCGGGCTGCGTGCCCGGGCCTCGGTGACGCTCAGTTGCCGAGGGCGTCGTCGAGGGCGGCCTTCGTCGCCTCGACGACCGGTGCCGGATCGTCACTCTTCGCTTCGATCTGGGCGGTCATCGCGTTGTTGAAGGCGTCGTTGATCTTGCTGAAACCGGGGATGAAGCCCCACGGCCTCGCGTAGTCGGCGCCCGTGACGAGGACCTCCTTGCCGGCCGCCGGTGGCACGTCCTTGCGGGACGGGTTGGCGACGCCGCCTTCCGTCCAGGTCGTCATGCCGTCAGTTCCGGTCAGGTAGGTCAGCAGAACCCACGCCGGGTCCTTGTTCTCCGAATCGACACCGATCGAGTAGCTGACGGTGAAGCCGAGGGTCGCCTTCTGCTTCCCTTCGGGCATCTCCGCCCAGGCGTACTTCGTGTCCGGATAGCTCGTCTTCATGAACGGGTCGACCCAGCCGCCCTCGAAGATCATTGCCACTCGCTTTTCACCGAGCGACTTGCCGCACCAGTCGTCGCCGAGGTCGGCGGCGCGCGCTCCCTGGCCGTTCTTGAAGAACCCGAGATAGGTCTGGAGCGCCTCCCGGACCTCGGGCGAATCGACGGTGTTCTGGGTCTTGTCCTCGCTCAGCAGCGAGCCACCGTTCTGATAGACGAAAGCGAGCGCGCGGTCGAGGCTGTGATTGAGGCAGAACGCCTTCTGGTTGCCGGTCGTCAGCTTCGTGGCCGCGGCCTTCAGCTCGTCCCAATTGGTAGGCGGCTCGACGCCGGCTGCCGTCAGCATGTCCGTGTTATAGGCCATCGCCAGCGTATTGCCGTCCTTCGGGAAGCCGTAGGTCTTGCCGTCGGTGCCCTTGAAGGCGTTCAGGTAGCCCTCGTAGAACTGGCTCGTGTCGAAGCCCCGTTCGGCGGCCATCGTGTCGAGCTCCTGAAGGACGCCCTGGTCGATCCAGTCGGGGGCAACGCTCGAGTCGACATAGAACAGGTCCGGCGGCTCCTGGGCGCTGAACTTCGCGGCCATCGCCGTCGGATAGTCCGTCGCGATCGGCTGATAGTCGAGCGTGATATTCGGATACTCAGCCTCGAAGGCGTCGAGCGTCGCCTGGAGGGCGGTCCCCTCCTCGCCGCTCGCCTGCCAACCCGACAGGATCACGGTGCCGGTCACAGTCGACGGATCGAAGCCGCTCGGGGCGCTCCCGGCAGGACTGCCCGCCGGGCTACCTCCGGGACTGGCCGTAGTTCCCGCCGGAGAGGGACTGCCACCGCTTGAGCTACAGGCGCTGAACAACAGTATCGATGCCGATGCCAAGGCAAGGGCGCGCCATGAACGACGCATGTGGTCTCCTCCACGCTTTCTGCGTCTTCACCGTTCGGCCGTCGCGCAGCGCGACTTGACCCCTCTGGTCAGCCGACCCAGTGGTGCGCGTCAGTCATCGCCGCGGGACGGTTACAGGGCCGAAAATACGCCCGCCGGGAGGCCTATCGATTGCGCGACAATCTGGCGGGGGCCGCGAGGGGTCGCGGGCCTCGAAGGGTCCGGCTAGGCGTTGCCGTCGACCTGTTCGGTGGCGATCGTCCAGACGGACGCTGTGACCGCGCCCTGGAACTCGTTGCCCGCGTCAAGCGGCATCTCGATCTCGAAGCAGAGCGTGTCGCGCTGGCCGGGCGCCAGGAGGCGGTCGCCCGCATGGCCACCGATCCGGGGATCGCCGAAGCCCGCCGACGTTGCGCCGAGAGGTCCGGCATAGAGCGTCGTCCCGTCGAAGGAGTCGCACGAGGCGTCGGGGCCGGCGGGATCGGATGCCTTGATCGTGACCCGGACGACGTTGCGGAGGCCCTTGCCGTCGCCGTCGACGCTGCTGCTCGTGAGCGTGTAGCGCAGCGGCTGACCGCCCGTGTTCTCGACGATGTGGCGGCCGCGGGTGGCCGTGCCGGGAGCCAGGCCGCCGATCGGGACGTTCAGCGTGACGCGATCGCCGACCTCGACGCCGCGGACCCCGTTCGGTCCGCCGGTCGGGCCGGAGGCCGGGAAGAGGTCCGGTGCCGCCGAGGCAGCGGCCGCCCCGCCGACGAGCAGGAGCGCGAACGCGAGGAAGACCGAGGCGGCCTTCTTGTGCCGGCGGGCTCGTCGGATTTCCATGGGCGTAGTGAACGTCCAGAGGCCGTTCGCGCGGAACACGTGGTTGCATGAGTCGCAGTCGGGCGATGGTCCCGAAGCGCGTACGACCGATGCACTAGACCGTCGCCGGCCTGTGCTCGGCCCGCACGAGATGCGATACTCGACCGCGACGAGGGATCGCGGCGCCCAAGCTGGCGCGACGCGTGCGACCCGGCTCCTGGAGGAGGATCGACGTGGACGGTGACTTCTTCTCCGACGTCGCGGCGCCGATTGCCTTCGGTGGGATCGACTCGACCGACCCGCTCACCTTCAAGGTCTACGACCCGGACCGGCTCGTGCTCGGAAAGCGCATGGAGGATCACCTCCGGATCGGCGTCTGCCTCTGGCACTCGTTCAACTGGCCGGGTTCAGATGTCTTCGGCGTCGGCACGTTCGACCGGCCGTGGCTCGACCCCGGTCTCGACCCGATGGCCGCCGCGACCGCCAAGCTCGACGCCGCCTTCGAGTTCATCTCGAAGCTCGGCGTCCCGTTCTTCTGCTTCCACGATCGCGACGTCGCGCCGGAGGGCCGGACGTTCGCCGAAACGCGGGCGAACCTCGACATGGTCCTCGTCCAGATCGAGGCCCACATGGCCCGGACCGGCGCGCAGCTCCTGTGGGGCACCGCGAATCTCTTCAGCCATCCCCGCTACGCCGCGGGCGCGGCCACGAACCCGGATCCGGAGGTGTTCGCCTACGCGGCGGCGCAGGTGAAGCTGATGCTCGAGGCGACCAAGCGGCTCGGCGGCGCCGAACTACGTGCTGTGGGGCGGGCGCGAGGGCTACGAGACGCTGCTCAACACGGACCTCGGACGCGGAGGAACGGCAGCTCGCCCGGTTCCTGACCCTGGTCGCCGAGCACAAGCACAAGATCGGCTTCAGAGGCACGCTCCTGCTCGAGCCCAAGCCGCAGGAGCCCACCAAGCACCAGTACGACTACGACTCCGCGACCGTCCACGGCTTCCTGGTCCGCCACGGGCTCGAGGGCGAGTACCGGGTGAACATCGAGGCGAACCACGCGACGCTCGCCGGCCACAGCTTCCACCACGAGGTCGCCTACGCGATCGCCAACGGAATCTTCGGCAGCATCGACGCGAACCGGGGCGACTACCAGAACGGCTGGGATACCGACCAGTTCCCGAACTCGGTCGACGAGCTCTCGCTCGCCGCTGTACGAGATCGTCCGCGGCGGCGGCTTCACGACCGGCGGCTTCAACTTCGATACCAAGCTGCGCCGCCAGAGCCTGGACCGGACGGACCTGTTCCACGGCCACATCGGCGGGATCGACACGCTGGCCCGGGCGCTCCTCGTCGCCGCCGGCATGATCGAAGCGGGGACGCTGGAGCGACTCCGCGAGGAACGCTACGCCGGCTGGGCGGGCGAGCTCGGAACGGTCGATCCTGTCCGGCGACGCGACGCTCGCGTCGCTCGAAGGACAGGTCGCCGCGGGCGAGATCGATCCACATCCGTCGTCCGGGCGCCAGGAGCTCCTCGAGAACCTGGTGAACCAGCAGATCTGGGCCGCGGACCAGGCCGCACGGGTCAAGACGCGCGCCGGTCGCTGACCTCGTGGGCCACGTCCTCGGGATCGACGTCTCGACGACGGCGACCAAGGCCGTCCTGATCGACGAGATCCGGTGCGGTCCGCGGGGTCGGCGCCTCGGAGTACGGCTTCGAGGTGCCGCAGCCGCTCTGGAGCGAGCAGGAGCCCGAGCCTCTGGTGGGACGGCGCGGTCGCCGCGATCCGGTCGGTCCTCGCCGCGACCGGCACGGCGGGCAACGATGTCGCGGCGATCGGCTTGACCGGCCAGATGCACGGCCTCGTGCTGCTCGACGAACGCGAACGAGGTCCTCCGACCGGCAATCCTCTGGAACGACCAGCGGACGGCAGCCGAGTGCGACGCGATCCGCGCGGCAGTCGGGCCCGAGCGACTGATCGCGATCACCGGCAACGACGCCCTGGCGGGGTTCACTGCGCCGAAGCTCGTCTGGGTCCGCGATCACGAGCCGGACGTCTGGCGGCAAGTCGCCCATGTCCTGCTGCCGAAGGACTTCGTCCGCCTGCGACTGACCGGCGACCACGCCGTCGACAAGGCCGACGGCGCCGGAACCATCCTGTTCGACCTGGCCGCCCGCGACTGGTCGCCCGAGATGCTTGACGCACTCGGGATCGACCGGCGCTGGCTACCCGAGACGTTCGAGGGCCCCGAGGTCACCGGCCTCGTCACGGCGGCGGCCGCCGAGGCCACCGGTCTTCGCGCCGGAACGCCAGTCGTCGCCGGGGGCGGAGATCAGGCTGCGAACGCCGTCGGGCTTGGCGCGGTGGAGCCGGGAACACCGGTCCTCTCCCTCGGGACCTCTGGTGTCGTCTTCGCGCCGACGGCCCGGCCGATCATCGAGTCGGGTGGACGAGTCCATGCGTTCTGCCACTCCGTCCCCGATCGCTGGCACCTGATGTCGGTCATGCTGTCGGCCGCGGGGAGCCTCCGCTGGTACCGCGACACGGTTGCTCCGGGTGTCGCGTACTCCGATCTGACCGATGCCGCCGCCGACGTCCCCGCGGGCAGCGAGGGCCTGTGGTTCCTGCCGTACCTATCGGGCGAGCGGAGTCCCCATCCGGACCCACTCGCCCGCGGTGCGTTCGTGGGATTGACCGTCTCACACGATCGGCGCCATCTCACGCGGGCCGTCCTGGAAGGCGTGGCCTTCGGGCTGCGCGATGGCCTCGACCTCATGGTGGAAGCCGGAATGCCGGTCCCGACCCGGATCAGGGCCTCCGGCGGTGGCACGGCCAGCCCGCTCTGGCGCCAGATCCTCGCCGACGTGCTCGGACGCCGAGATCGCCACGGTCGCGACGACCGAGGGTGCCGCGTACGGCGCTGGCGTCCTTGCGGCCGTCGGTGCCGGCTGGTTCCCTGCGGTCGGCGCGGCGACCGATGCCTGGGTCGCCACGACCGTCGTCGCGGCGCCGGGTCCGGACGCCGCGATCTACCGCGAGCGGCACGCCGGATACCGCGCCCTCTACCCGGCGCTGGCAGCGACGTTCCGGGCCGGCTGACCCGGCCGTTCGTCAGCCGCGGAGCTCGAGCTGCTCCAGCTCCTTCTGGGTCACGTCGCCGGGCTTCTTGCCGAGGATGATCATTCCGAGGATGTCGTCGGTCGAGACGGCTTCCTTGCGGACCGTGTCGACGATCTGGCCGTGGTACATGACGCTCACGCGGTCTGCCAGGTCATAGACGTCGTGGATGTCATGGCTGATCAGGAAGATGCCGATTCCCTCGCTCTTCAGCTGCCGGACGAGGTTCCGGACCTGGGCGGTCTCGGCCGGCCCGAGGGCCGCGGTGGGCTCATCCATGATCAGGATCTTCGCGTTGAAGTACACCGCGCGGGCGATCGCCACCGCCTGGCGCTGGCCGCCGGAGAGCGACTGGACGGGCGTCGTGAACCGCTTGAAGTTCGGGTTCAGGCGGCCCATCACCTTGCGGGTCGCGTCCTCCATCTGGTCGTCGTCGAGGTTGCCGATCCGCGTCGTGAGCTCGCGGCCGAGGAACAGGTTCGCCGGCGCGTCGAGGTTGTCGGCGAGGGCCAGCGTCTGGTAGATGCACTCGATCCCGTAGTCCTTGGCATCGCGCGGGTTCGAGATGGTCTTCGCCTCGCCGTTGATCAGGATCTGCCCGGAGTCCGCCCGCTGGGCACCCGACAGGACCTTGGTCAGCGTCGACTTGCCGGCGCCGTTGCCGCCGACGAGGCCGACCACCTCGCCCGGGAAGAGGTCGATCGTCACGTCGCGGACGGCGTGGACACCGCCGAACGCGACGTTGATGTTGCGCATCTCGACGAGCGGCGTGCCCGCCGTCGAGGGAGTCGGGGCCGGGGTCGTCGCCGTGTCGGTCATGTTTCGTGCCTCCGCCGTCATCGTGCCCGCCGCCGGTTCCAGGCATCGAGGCCGACGACCGCCACGAGGACGACCGCCGCGACCATGTTGACCTGCGGCGAGTTGAACCCGAGGAAGCCGAGCCCGTACTGGAGCGATTGCATGACAAGCGCCCCGAGGATCGCCCCCGGGATCGTCCCGATTCCACCGGCGAACGACGTCCCGCCGATGACTGCCGCTGCAATGACGTACAGCTCGTAGCCCGTGCCGAGGTCGAGCGTGCCGCCGTTCAGGCGGGCCGACGCGATCGCGGCGCTGATCGCGCAAAGGATGCCCATGAGGATGAACGTCCGCATGACGACCCAGCGGGTGTTGATGCCGGCCAGCTCAGCGGCGACCGGGTTTCCCCCGTAGGCGAAGATGTCGCGCCCGAACCGCCGCCGGGTCGACAGGAACGTCATGGCGATCGTGACGGCGATGACGATCAGGAGCGGAATCGGGATGCCCGCCTCGATCTGGAGGCCGCCCGGCGGCTCGGTGATCCCGTGGGCCACCGCGTACTGGGTCGCGAGCCCGGCCGGCCAGTGGTAGGAATTGGCGACGAGGACGCCGGCGAGGACGGCGCCGACCGACACGGCCGCGATCACTGCCTCGGCCCACATAGGCCGGAGCGGGAAGCCGTACTTGCGCCTGGTGCGGCGGGCGTTGAGCAGGAGCAGGACGGCGGCGACGCTGATGACCGCGCCGAAGAGCCCAGGCCCAGACGCCACCGAGCGAGCCTTCCGGCCCGCCGCCGAGGAGGTTGAACGTCGGCAGGTTCGGGGCGACCGTCGTGCCGCCACTGAACTGCCAGATGAGGCCGCGGAAGCCGAGCAGCCCGCCGAGCGTCACGACGAACGACGGGATTTCGGCGTAGGCGATCAGGAAGCCCTGGAACGCGCCGATCAGGGCACCGAAGCAGGATGCCGAGAGCGAGGGCGATGATCCAGCCGACGGGATTGCTGAGACCGATCGTCGTCGGGACGATGTCGGCCATGAACACCGCATAACCCATGCCGATCAGCCCGACCACCGACCCGACAGACAGGTCGATGTTGCGTGACACGATCACGAGCACCATGCCCGTGGCGAGGACCGCTGTCGAGGCGGCCTGGACCGAGAACGTCAGGAAGTTGACGGGCTGGAGGATGACCGAGTTCGCCAGGCCCAGACCGACCCAGATCACGACAAGCGCGAGGACCATGCCGAACAGGCGAAGGTCGACCTCGGTCGCGCGGACCGCGTCACCGGCCCGCGCCCGCGAACCGCGGGCAGACTCGTCCGGAGCAGTCCCGGCCAAACCGGTCATCGATCGTCCTCCTCGTCAGTCAGAGCGCCATCAAGCCTGAATGAAAGCGACCTGCCCCGCGGTGCGGGGCAGGTCGCAGTGTTCGAAAGAGGGGTAGGTCAGTTGCAGGCCGGAGTCGACCCAGCGGCCACGCCGGCGCACGCTGCGTCCTTCGTGATCCAGCCGGCGTCGATCGTGTCCTTCAGGTTTTCCTTGGTGATCGCCGTCGGAGTGAGGATGATCGACTGGACGCTGTTCTTGCCTGGGGTCTCGAACGCCTGCGCGTCGAGCGACGCCGGTGCCGCGGCGGCGAGGCAGATCGCCCGGCGCCTTCACGGCGTTGAGGGCGGTGCCAGCGCATAGCTGCATCGCGACGTCACCGGCCGTCTGGCCGAGGGCGAATGCGTTCTTCCAGACCGAGACGGCCTGCTCGCCCTTCGCGACCCGGTTCAGAGCGGCGGTGTCGCCGTCCTGGCCGGAGACCGGGATCTTGAGACCGACCGCGCTGAGCGCCTGGACGACGCCGGTCGCCATGCTGTCGTTCTCGGAAAGAACGGCGTCGATCTTGTTGGAGTTGGCGTTGAGCGCCTGCTCCATGTTGTTCTTCGCGTTGGTGGTATCCCAGTTGTCGGTGTTCTTCTCGAACACGACCTTGATCCCAGCCGCATTCGTCTCGTTGAGAGCCGGGATACCAGCTTCGGTCATGCCCGAGCGAAGGAACGCGGAGTTCGGGTCGGTCTCGGCGCCGAGGATGACCGCATAGTTACCCTTCGGCACGAGCCCGATCAGCGTCTGCGCCATCAGCGTGCCGACCTTCTTGTTGTCGAACGTGATGTAGAACGTGTTCGGATCCTCGATGAGGCGGTCATAGGCGATGACCTTGACGCCCTTCGCCGTCGCATCCGCGATCGCCGGCTTGATCGCTTCGGAGTCCTTGGCGAGCACGATCAGGACCTTCGCGCCCTGGTTGATCAGGTTGGCGATGTCCGTGGTCTGCTGCTCGGCCTTGTCGTTCGCGTCGGCGCGCATCGTACTTGCCGCCCTTCGCCGCGATGGCCTTCTGCATGGCCGGCTCGTCGGCCTTCTTCCAGCGCTCCTGCGAATAGTTGTTCCACGAAACGCCAACGATGCATCCGGCACCCGCCGCGCCCGATCCGGCGGCGCCACTGCCGCCTGGAGTGCTGCTGCAGGCGCCCAGGACGAAGATCGCCCCGGCGGCCAAGGCAGCCAATCGTCGAATCATCATGTGCTGATCTCCTCCACGTATGGTTCCCTCGTCGGCCTCGCTGGGTCGGCGATAGGCTACCACCCTCCTGACCGCGAATCGTAGTGTTTTGCGAAGCCTTGATGTCGGGTCGTCTCAGCGACGATCAGGCTGACTCAGGCCAAACGGGTGCGAGCGTAGTAGATTGCATCTCGCGTAGCGCCGAGGCGCGCGCAACCATCAGGACGAGGAGGGACTGTTGGCGGACGCGCGACCCATCACTCGAAGTCCGCTCCAGTGGGGAATCCTCGGGCCAGGGCGGATCGCGCCCAGAATTGTCCGGGCCCTCGACGGAAACCCCCGCGGCGAGCTTCGCGCCGTCGCCGGCAGGGACGAAGGCCGCGCCCGCGCCTTCGCGGCCAAGTACGGCGCCCCGGTTACGCATCCGACCTTCGACGCGCTCCTCGACGATCCGCTCGTGGACGCGGTCTACATCGCGCTGCCGAACGGCCTGCACGCGGAATGGACGATTCGCTCGCTCGACGCGGGCAAACACGTCCTCTGCGAGAAGCCGCTCGCCCTGTCGGTCGCGGACGTCGACGGGATCATCGCCGCGGCCGACCGCAACGACCGGATCGCCGCGGAGGCGTTCATGTACCTCCATCACCCGCAGACCCTGCGTGCGCTCGAGCTCATCCGCTCCGGCGCGCTCGGGACCGTCCAGCTGATCAGCGGGGCGTTCTCGTTCCTGCTCGACCATGCGAACGATCCACGGATCGATCCCAATCAGGGCGGCGGGTCGCTGTGGGACGTCGGCTGTTACCCGGTCAGTGTCTCGCGGCTGATCGCCGGCGAGGAGCCGGACGGTGTCGCCGGCTTCGCTCAATTCGACGAGCGCGGCGTCGACCGAACCTTCGTCGGCCTGCTCCACTTCCCGAACGGCCTCGTCGCCCACTTCGAGAGCGGCTTCTCGGCGCCGGATCGAGAGCGCGTCGAGGTGGTCGGAAGCGAGGCGATCCTCGTCATCGACCATCCGTTTCTGCCCGAGCCGGACGGCCCGCCGCCGTCGATGACGATTACTCGGGACGGCGAGGTCGAAACGATCGCGGTCGAGTCCCTGGACCAATACCGAGCCGAAGTCGACGACCTCCAGTCGGCAATCCTTGACGGGGCGCCGCCGCGCGTCGACCTTGCCTTCAGCCGCGGCAGCATCGCAACACTCGTGGCGTTGGATGAAGCCGCGCGTTCCAAGGTGGGGCTGGTCGTCTAGGACGTGCCATCACCGCTGCGCCGCGACGACGGCCCGGGCGCCGCGGGCGCCACGTCCCGCCGGGGACGGCGACTGGCCGCCGCTGGCGCCGTTCTCGTCGCCCTCGCCGTCGCGGGAGGCACCATCATCGCGGCGTCCATTGGGTCGGGAGGCGCCCTCGGTCCGCCGCGGTTCGTCGACGAAACCGCCAGCGTCGGCATCGAGCACGCGTACGACGGCGACTTCAACTATTTCGTCGGGGGCGGCGTCGCGGCGTTCGACTGCGATGCCGACGGCGACCAGGACCTGTATCTCGCCGGCGGCGCCATGCCCGCGGCGCTCTATCGCAACGACAGCGCCGTGGGTGCCGCGCTCCGGTTCTCGCCGATCGCAGATTCGGCAACGGACCTGGGGGCGGTCGTGGGTGCGTACCCGCTCGACGTCGACGGCGACGGCGCGACCGATCTCGCGGTGCTCCGGCTCGGCGAGAACGTGGTCCTGCGTGGCATCGGCGGCTGCCGGTTCGAGCGCGCGAATGAGCGCTTCGGGATCGACGGCGGGACCGAATGGACGACGGCCTTCAGCGCGACATGGGAAGGCTCGGCGGCGCTGCCCACGATGGCGTTCGGCAATTACCTCGAGCTCGACGCGAACGACGAGTGGACCGGCAAGTGCCTGGCGAACGAGCTGCTCCGGCCGGATGCCTCAGGCACGTCCTACGGCCCGCCGACGGCGCTCACCCCGGGCTGGTGCGCGCTCTCGCTCCTGTTCAGCGATTGGGATCGCTCGGGGCGGCGCGACCTCCGCGTGAGCAACGACCGCCACTACTACGGCGACTACAGCGGCGGCGAGGAGCAGCTCTGGAAGGTGGTCCCGGGCGAGCAACCACACCTGTACGCCGAGGCCGACGGCTGGCAGACGCTCAAGATCTGGGGGATGGGCATCGCGAGCCAGGACCTGGACGGCGACGGCTACCCGGAGATCTACCTCACGAGCCAGGGCGACAACAAGCTCGAAACCCTCGCCGACGGCCCGGCCGAGCCGAAGTACGAGAACATCGCCGTCAGCCATGGCGCCGCGGCCGGCGAGCCGTTCGCGGGCGGCGACACGCTGCCCTCGACCGCCTGGCACGCGGAGTTCGAGGACGTCAACAACGACGGCTTCATGGACCTGTTCGTCACCAAGGGAAATGTCGAGGCGATGCCGGACTACGCATCCCGGGATCCGAGCAACCTCCTCATCGGCCGCGCCGACGGGATGTTCACCGAATCGGCGGAGGCGGCCGGAATCCTCAACTTCGCCCGCGCCCGAGGTGGCGCGCTCGTCGATTTCAACCTTGACGGCCTGCTGGACCTCGTCCAGGTGAACCGGCGCGAGAACGTGAAGGTGTGGCGGAACGTCGGCGCGGGGACTGCCGAAGCGCCGGCCTCGCTCGGCCACTGGCTGGGCATCCAGGTCGCTGACCCGGAGCGATCGAACCGCGACGCGATCGGCGCGTGGGTCGCGGTCCGCGTGGGCGATCGCACGATCCAGCGCGAGGTGACGGTCGGTGGCGGCCACGCTGGCGGCCAGCTGGGGCCGATCCACGTCGGCCTGGGTTCGGCGGACCGTGCCGACGTCCAGGTCACGTGGCCGGACGGGGAGATCGGGCCGTGGGTCCCCGTCGCCGCCGACCGCTTCGTGACGATCGATCGCGGCGCGTTCGAAGCATTGCCTTGGCCACCGCGACGACCCTGAGGGAGCACGACCGATGACGACGGCCCGCCTCGCGACGCTCGACCTGCCGAACTTCGGACCGCCCGGCCCCGAGCCGGAATTGTCCCCCGCCGTCTACGTCGAGCGGATCGATCGCCTTCGGGCGCGGATGGCGGATCAGGTCTACCACCGGCTCGTCGTCTACGCCGACCGCGAGCACAGTGCGAACCTCGCCTACCTGACCGGCTTCGATCCACGGTTCGAAGAGGCGCTCCTCGTCGTCGGTCCGGACGGCGACCCGGCCGTTCTCGTCGGGAACGAGTGCTGGGGCATGGCCGGCGCCGCGCCGCTCCCGATGCGGCGACACCTGCTCCAGGACCTCAGCCTGCCGAGCCAGCCGCGCGATCGGTCGCGGCCGCTCGCCGAGATCCTCCGCGATGAGGGTGTCGTCGCCGGAGCGCGGATCGGCGTCGTCGGCTGGAAAACGTACAGCGCTCGGTCGGCGAGCGACGCGCCGTCCTACCTCGTCGACGAGCTGCGGCGGCTCGCCGGCCCGTCCGGCGCCGTCGAAAACGCCACGGATCTCCTGATCGACGCCGCGAATGGACTCCGGGTCATCAACGAGGTCGACCAACTGGCGGCGCTCGAGTACGCAGCCTGGCGGACGTCCGACGGGGTCCGGAACCTCCTGTGGAACCTGCGCCCCGGCATGACCGAGCGCGAGGCCGTGGGCCTGCTCGGCTGGGACGGCTCGCCACTGTCATGCCACCTCATGCTGACCGGTGGCCCACGGGCGTCGCTGGGGCTGCTGAGTCCGGGCGACCGAACGTTCGAGCGCGGCGACCGGTTCACGGTCGCGTTCGGGATCTGGGGTGCGCTCAACTGCCGGGCCGGGTTCGTCGTCGAGGACGGGGCCGAGCTGCCGGCCGGGATCCGCGACTACGTCGAGCGGCTCGTCGGGCCCTACTTCGAGGCGGTCGCTGAGTGGTACGGCGCGCTCCGGATCGGCCAGGTCGGTGGCGCGCTCCAGGCGATCGTCGATCGCCGGCTCGGCGACCCGTTCTTCGGGATCTTCCTCAACCCGGGCCACCAGATCAGCCTCGACGAGTGGGTCAACTCGCCGATCTCGCCCGGATCGACGATCGAGCTCCGCTCGGGGATGGCGTTCCAGGTCGACATCATCCCGGCGACCGGGACCGACTACTTCACGACGAACATCGAGGACGGGATCGCCCTCGCCGACAGGGCCCTGCGCGAGGAACTTGCGACGCGCTATCCGGCGGCCTGGTCACGGATCCAGGCGCGGCGGGCCTTCATGGCCGACGCGCTCGGCATCGCCCTCCACGAGGACGTGCTGCCGTTCTCGAACATCCCGGCCTATCTGCCGCCGTTCCAGCTGCGGCCCGATCGGGCGATGACACTCGCCGGCTGAGCCTGGGCAGTTGCCGCCGGTTGCGGGATCGGGAGCTAGCTCGAGGTTGGGGCGGTCGCGGCGGCGCCGGTGTAGCCGAGCTCTGCGATCTCGACCGCCCGGGCCCGATAGGCCTCGGTCGTCGGCGCCGTTCGCGCCCGGAAGCCGTCGACGAGCCGGTTGTACATCGAGAACGCCGACGCGATGAGGACCGCGAGCTGGATGTCGGCGTCGGTGGCCCCGGCGGCGGTCGCGGCGTCGACGTCGACGTCGGCCAGGCCGCGCGGGTCCCGCTGGACGGTCCGGGCAATGTGGAGGAGCGCGCCCATCTTGTCGCTGAGGCCGTCCGACGAGCCTTCCTTGATGATGTCGAGGACCGGCGCGAGGTCGGCCGCTCCGGACTTCTCGAGCAGTGCGTTCGCGAACGCGGCATGCGAATCCATGCAGAAGAAGCAGTCGTTCGCGGCCGACACGGCCGTGGCGAGCATCTCGCGCTCGTGCCGCTGGAGCGTCGCACCCGGGTAGTCGTGGACGAGGATCTCATCGGCGAGGCCGCGCAGGTGGACGCCGAGCCCCGGCGTCAGGCGCATCGCCACGCCGATCCCGGGGACATCCGGCAGGCCGCCGACGAGCGGTTCCTGGCTGGCGCGCTCGAAGCGCTCTGCATCACGTGTCATTGCCACCCTCTGGTTCTCGGGCCGGGTGTCGGACTTGCTCCCGATCGGATCAGTCCGCCGTGCCATTTGCGTATCCTAGGGCACCGTCATGTCTGTACCCACCGCATCCCGAGCTGAGCGCTGCCGTCGATGAGCGGCCGAACGGTCGCGCTCGGCGGGACGAGCTACCCACTGATCCTGCCGAACATCCGCGACCCGCGGCTCCACGTGGCCGCGGTGATCATCACGATCCACGTCCTCGGCCAGGTCGCGCTCCGCTTCCAGGTCAGCGTCCCGCAGATCCTCGCCGCGATCCTCACCTGCGCGATCCTCGAGGTCGCGATCACGTTCCGCCAGTCCCGCGCGTTCGTGTGGCCGGCGAGCGCGATGCTCACGGGCAGCGGCGTGGCCCTGATCCTGCGCGTCGTCGGGACCCCGCTCGACGACCACTGGACGTTCTACGGCTGGGAGATCTTCGCTGCCGTCGCCGGCCTGTCGCTCCTCTCGAAGTACGTCATCCGCTATCGCGGCTCGCACGTCTTCAACCCCTCGAACATCGGGCTCGTCGTCGCGTTCATCGTGCTCGGCACCGCGCGGGTCGAGCCGCTCGACTTCTGGTGGGCGCCGCTCAACCTCCCGATGATCGCCGCGTACGCGGTGATCCTCGTCGGCGGGCTCCTGATCACCCGGCGGCTGCGGCTCCTCGTCCTGGCGGCAAGCTTCTGGATCGCGCTCGCGGTCGGCCTCGGGATTCTCGCGGCCTCCGGCCACTGCATGACCGCCCGGTGGTCGTTCGAGCCCGTCTGCGGCGCCGACTTCTGGCGGGTCGTCGTCGGCTCGCCCGAGGTCATGATCTTCCTGTTCTTCATGATCACGGACCCGAAGACGGTGCCGGCCGGCCAGGTCGGGCGGGTCGTGTTCGGGGTCCTCGTCGCGATCGCGAGCACGCTCCTGATGGCGCCCCAGGCGGACGAGTTCGGCAGCAAGGTCGGGCTGCTCGCCGGGCTGGTCGTGGTCTGCGCCGTTCGGCCCCTGGTCGATCGGCTCGTCCCCGAGCCGAAGTCCGCCGCCGACGACCTGGCGGTCTTCGCCCGCCGGCTCGGCGACGGGCGGCCGTCGGCCGCGCGGTCGGCCTCGGCGGTGGCTTCTCGTCCTCGTCGTCGGGCGCGGGCATCGTCGCCGCCGGGATCCCGGCTCGCGGCGTTGTCGTCCCGGCCTCGACGGAGGCACTGAACCGCCTGCCGCACGACGGTCGATCCGGCCACGCTGCCGCCGATCACCGTCGGCCAGGACGTCATCGACTTCGACCACGATCTCGCCGGCGACGGGCATGCACGAGGTCGTCGTCAGCCTGGCCCAGAACCTCGAGCTCGAGAACCAGGCGCTCCTCCGCCGCGACGAGTCGATCCTCGTCGCCGTCGATCACGGCGACCGGCTCGTCGAGATGCAAGGCGCGCCTCCGGGATGCAGCGGCATCGGGGCACGACCATCGTCACGCACTACCAGTTCGACGCTATCGACGTGTCGCTCCTCGTTCCATTCGGTGCGCAGACCGGACTGAGCCTGGGGGTGCGTGGCCGAGGGACGATGACCGAGGAGACGCACGGCGAGGCTGGGAGTCGTCGACCGGCGGTCGTCGCCGTTCGACCTCACGTTCGCGATGCGCCGGGCGACCGGCGCCCGCTGGCTGAATGTCGCCGTCCTTCCGGAGACGGCGCCCTGATCGAGGGCCGTCGGCCGAACCCCTTCCGTCGAGGCTTACCATGGAGTGACGGCGCGCGGTGAGATGAGGACGCGCCGACGGGAGGACCCCATGTCGAGATCCATCCGCGCGATGGCCGCCTTGATGACGCTCGTCGCCCTGGCCTTCGCCTTGAGCCTCGGTCAGACGGCTCCGGCCGCCAACGCCGCCAAGCCGCCCAAGCCGACGCCAACGGCAACCGGCCCGACGCCGACACCTCCGACGATCCCGGCCGGCCTGCGGGCGGGCCTCCGCGCCTCGAACTACGGCATCACGCCGTTCCCGTCGCCGACGTGGTGGGTCGACTCGATCGGCTCGATGGCGTCGCGATTCCCGGGATCGATCGGCGAGCAGGTCGCGGTCGTCGTCGAGGTCTCGGGCGGTGGCGGCCGGGGCAACTGCTGGGCCCACTTCCCGCAGCCGGCGACCGGGACGTGGCCGAACGTGAACTGGGACGACGTCGACCTCTTCGAGTCGACGTTCGACGCGTTCGACGCGAGCCGGCGTCAAGGTCTGGCTCCAGGTCGAGCCGGCCAGCTGCGACGTGCCGATGCTGATCGACCTGCATGTACCAGCAGTACGGCCACCACCCGAGCGTCATCGGCTTCGGCGTCGACGTCGAGTGGTACCGCAAGGACCTGTCCCGCATCGGGCAAGCCGATGACCGATGCCGAGGCGCAGGCGTGGGTCGCGCAGGACGCGGACGAACGACGCCAGCCGACCTCGTCCTGGTCAAGCACTGGCTGATCGAGAAGATGCCGCCGACCGCACCGCGACGGGCTCGTCTTCGTGGACGACAGCCAGGGCCACGGCTCGCTCGAGCGCGATGGTCAACGAGTTCAGCGCCTGGGGTCAGACCTTCGCGCCGGCGCCGGTCGGCTTCCAGTTCGGCTACCAGTCCGACAAGGCGTGGTGGAGCACGCTCGCGGATCCGCCGCGGGACATCGGGAACGCCCTGCTTTCAGCGATCCCGAACACCCGCGACCTGCGTCTGGGTCGACTTCACCGCCTACGACATCTGGCCGCCCGAATAGGCTCCGTCGGAATGCGTCGATCAAACTCGAGAAACGTGCTACCGCCAGGTAATTGGCTCCGGCGGTAGGACTCGAACCTACGACCAAGCGGTTAACAGCCGCCCGCTCTACCACTGAGCTACGCCGGAGCGAGGGACCGGGATCCGGTCCGAGCGTGCGCCGATGGGCGCTCGCGCCGCGCCAGAGGATAGCAGAGGCCGTTGGCCGGCGCCCCTGGCTCGGCTGGCATACTCGCGTCGTGACTGCGACCTCGCCGCTGATCTCGCCCGAAGCCCTCGCGGCGCGCCTCGGTGAGCCGGACCTTCGCATCGCCGACGTCCGCTGGTACCTCGGTCAGCCCGGGCGAGGCCGCGCAGGCATATGACGCGCGGCCACATCCCCGGCGCGATCTATCGTCGACCTCGACGGCGATCTGGCGCGCACGACCGGGGCAGCCGGCGGCCGGCATCCCCTCCCCTCCCCGGCCGAATTCTCGCGGCGGCTCGGCGTGGCGGGCATCGGGACGGCCGACTTCGTCGTCGCCTACGACGACGTCGGCGGCTGGGTCGCGGCGCGGCTCTGGTGGATGCTCGACAACCTCGGGCACGAGAGGCGTCGCGATCCTCGACGGCGGCTATCCGGCCTGGCGGCGGCGCGGGCTTCCCGTTTCGACCGAGGTGCCAACGCCGGCGCGCCGGCGAGCCTTCGAGCTGGCGATCGCTGGAGCCACGTGATCGATCGCGACGAGCTGCGTCGGCCGCCTCGGCGAGGTGACCTGATCGACGCGCGGGCGCCGCGCGCTATCGCGGCGAGGTCGAGCCGATCGACCCGGTCGCCGGCCACATCCCGACGGCCGTCAATGCGCCGGCCGAGATGGCAACCTCGGGCCCGACGGCCGGTTCCTGCCGCCCGAGGCCGAGCTGGCCGAGCGGCTTCGGCGGCTCGGCGCCGCGGCCGGGAACGACCGGTCGTGACGTCGTGCGGCAGCGGCGTGTCGGCGTGCCACAACGCGCTCGCGATGCGCGTCGCCGGCCTGCCCGGATCCCGATCCTCTACCCCGGCTCGTTCAGCGACTGGAGTCGGCGCGGGCAGCCGATGGCGACCGGGTCGGAGCCCGGCGAGCCGCCCGCAAACTAAGGCAGACTCCTGATCATGCCCCCGTCGACGGGGAGGATCACGCCCGGTCAGGTAGGACGCGGCGGGCGAGAGCAGGAACGCCGCGACGCGGCCGAGCTCGTCAGGATCGCCGTAGCGCCCGAGCGGGATCGGGCGATGTCGCGCGCGTTGGCGTCCTCGACAGTCGATCCCGTCGCCTGGCGCGCTCGGTCGGCGTCGAGGTCTCTGATCCGGTCCTGTCGAAAGCGCCCTGGAGCGAGGCCATTGATCCGGATCGGGGCGATCTCGGCGGTCAGGCTCTTGACAGGCCGGCGAGGCCGGGACGCAGGACGTTCGAGGTAATGAGCCCGGGGATCGGCTCACGCACGGACGACGAGAGGATCACGAGGATCGCGGGATCTGGACCCTCGCGCAGATGCGGCAACGCCTCCCGGATGAGCCGGATCGAGCTCGAGCAGCGTCCCGGCGATCGCCTTCTGCCAGGCCCCTCGTCGAGCTCGTCGAACGTCCCGGCGGCGGGCCGCCGCTGTTGACGAGGATCCCGTCGAGGCCGCCGAGAGCCTCGACCGCGGCTGCGACGGCGTCGGCCGGGCCACGTTCCGTGGCCAGGTCGACGGTGATCGGCGCCTCGGCTCGAGCGGCCGTTACGACGTGAGCGCGCTCAGCACTCAACGCCCCTGCGATGGCCGCACCGAGCCCCCGGCTGCCGCCGGTGACGAGGACCCGTCGCTCCGCGAGGCCGAGATCCACCGCCGCTCCCTACTCCAGATAGTCCTTGAGCTTCCGGCTCGCGGGATGGGTGGCGCAGCTTGCGGAGCGCTTTCGCCTCGATCTGGCGGATGCGCTCGCGGGTGACGTTGAACTCCTTGCCGACCTCCTCGAGCGTTCGGGCGCGACCGTCCTCGAGGCCGAACCGGAGCTGCAGGACGCGACGCTCGCGGCCGGTCAGCGAGTCGAGGACGGCCTCGACCTGCTCCTTCAGGAGCTGATGTGACGCGGCCTCGGCCGGGGCGAGGGCCCCGCGATCCTCGATGAAGTCGCCGAGATGCGAATCCTCCTCCTCGCCGATCGGTGTCTCCAGCGAGACGGGCTCCTGCGAGACCTTGATGATCTCGCGGACCTTCTCCGGCGTGACCTGGACCTCCTGGCCCTTCGACATCGCCTCGGCGATCTCCTCGACCGTCGGCTCGCGGCCCAGCTCCTGGAGCAGCTGCCGTGAGACGCGGATCAGGCGGTTGATCGTCTCGACCATGTGGACCGGGATCCGGATCGTCCGGGCCTGGTCGGCGATCGCCCGGGTGATCGCCTGGCGGATCCACCACGTCGCGTAGGTCGAGAACTTGAAGCCCTTCTCGTAGTCGAACTTCTCGACCGCCCGGATGAGGCCGATGTTCCCCTCCTGGATGAGGTCGAGGAACGACATCCCGCGGCCGATGTACTTCTTCGCGATCGACACGACGAGCCGCAGGTTCGCCGACGTGAGCTGCTCCCGGGCGTCGCGCCCGATCCGGACCAGCTCGCCCTTGCGATGGGCCAGCTTGGTGTTGAGCGGCACCTCCGGGTCGAACCCCAGCTGCTTCATGAGCTCGGCGTCCTTGCCGGACGTGATCCAGCGCTCGAGCGCCGGGTAGGCGACCTCGTCGCGCGACCAGGTGTGGATCGCCTGGAGCCCCACGTTGTCGCGCGAGTCGAGATCGCCGTTGTGGACGGCGAAGTAGGCCCAGTCGAGGAGCGCCAGGAACGAACCCGGATCAGGCTTCTCGTTGTAGGCGTGGACCAGCTTCTTCGCCTCTCGCAGAAGCTCCTTCGTCCCGTCCGACTGGGCGTCCCTGCCGGCCCGGATGAGGTGGAAGTCCGGGGTCGCGACGAGAAGATCCTTGGCCGCCTTGTCCGAGACCGCATCCGAGATGAGCTTGTGGGCCTCGTCGCCGAACGGCAGCCGATGCTGCTGCTTGAGTGTCCGGGTCTTGCGTTCCGTGTCGTGGAGCGTCCACTCGTGGAGCGAGACCATGCCCTTCCACGGTGCCTCGACGAGCTGCTCGCCGAGCTCGATCGCCTTGGCCAGGACGACCTCTTCCTCGGCCGTCAGCAGGGCGACCTTGCCGATCTCCTTGAGGTACATCCGGACCGGGTCGTCGATCCCGATCATGTCGGCGGAGATCGCGTCGAGCTCCTCGGCAGTCGGCTCCTCGACCTCGGCCGGGTCCAGCTTGGCCGGTGCATCGGCGGGAAGCTTGTTGTCGACGGCCTCGCCGTTCTCGCCGACGACCTCGACCGCGACGTCGCCGCCGTCCGAGTCGTCGCTACCGCCGAGGACGAGATCGTCGTCGTCGTCTTCGTCGTCATCGACCTTCGGCAAGACGACCTTCGCCGCCCGCAGGCCACGCGTGGCGAGCTTCGCCTCTTCGACATCGGCCCGAGCTCGACGCGGACGGGTCAGAACGGCTTCGACAAGCTGCTTATCAACGGATCAGGCATCGGGTACCTCCTGGGTCATGCTCGGACCAAGACGGTTGCTTGTTCGATTTGGCGATCCACGGATCGACGGGCTTCGTTGTTCTGCTGTTGAAGGGTGACAAGCCGGCCGACCAGCTCGCGGTCGCCGCGCGACTCCGCGGCAAGGAGCTCGCCACCGACCCAATCGGCGCGCTCGTCGAGCTTCGTCCGCTCGAGCTGGAGCAGGCATCGATCGACGGCGTACATGATCCGCTCCGACGCCACGAGCGCGAGATCGGGCGACGGCTTGGCGAGGATCGCCTGGGCGGTCGCCCGGGTCTCATCGTCGAGCCCGGCCATCAGCGCCGACATCGAGAACGGCGGCCGGACCCCGTGATCGTCCGGGGCGCGCTGCAGGACGATCGCCCGGAACAGCTCGCGGGCCGGCGTCGAGGGCAGCTGGTCGGGGCCGATCTCGTCGGCCGCGCGGGCCTGCTGCTCCGGGGCGAGGAGCAGCAGACGGAGCAGCTCCTCCTCGACCGGCGTGATCGCGGCGAGGATCCGATCGACCGGCAGGGCGTCGGCCGCACCGATCACGGCGTCGGCTGAGATCCTGCCCTGGACGGCGATCGCGTCAGGTCGCTGGTGGAGGACTTCGAGGACGGTCCGCTCCTCGACTCCGGACACGTTGTGGATCGTCTGGAGGTAGGCATCGCGCATGACCGGGTTCGGGATGACCCGGAGCGTCGGCACGATCGCATCGACGAAGCTTGGTCTTGCCACCGGGCGTCTTGAGGTCGAAACCCTTTGCGTGCTGGAATCGATCAGGTAGTCGACGATCGGTTCGGCGGTCCGGACCTCCTCGCGCCAGCGATCGGGAGTCTCGCGGACCACCTCGTCGGGATCCTTGCCGTCGGGCAGGCGGACGACACGGACCTCGTCGAGCTCGACCCCGGTGTCGGCGGCGGCGAGCTGGCGGAATGATCGCCTCGAGCGCCTGCACCCCGAACGTCCCCGCCTTCTCGCCGGCTGCGTCGACGTCGTAGGCGAGCGCGATCCGCTTCGCGTAGCGCGTGAGGAGCCGCGACCTGGCCCGGCGTCAGCGCCGTCCCGAGCGACGCGACGACGTTGTCGAAGCCCGCCTGGTGCGCCATCAGCGCGTCGGTGTAGCCCTCGACGATCACGGCCTGACTCGCCTTGCGGATCGGGCCCTTCGCCTTGTCGATGAGGTAGAGCGTCCGGCTCTTGTCGAACAGCGGCGTCGCCGGGGAGTTGAGGTACTTCGGGCCGTGGTCGCCGCCATCCTCCGCGGCCGCCGCCAGCACGCGCCCGCCAAGCCCGACCGCCGCTCCGTTCATGTCGCGGATCGGGAAGATGACCCGCTCCCGGAAGCGGTCGTAGACGCCTCCCCGGCTCGACTGCCGCGGCTGGGCGAGCCCGACCTCGACGAGCTCGTCCGGGCGGACGTTGCGCTTGGCCGCGAGCTGGCGCGTCAGCGTGTCCCAGCCGCCCGGCGCGTAGCCGAGCTGATACTTCGCGATCGTCTCGTCGGTGAAGCCGCGGCCGCGGAGGTAGTCGAGCGCCGCCTCGCCCGTCTTCGAGCCCGTCAGGACCGCGTGATAGAAGGCGATCGCGCTCTCGAGGACGTCGCGAAGGCGCTTCTTGTGGGCGTCCTCGCGTGACGTCCGCTCGTCGAGCTCGACGCCCGCCTTCGCGGCGAGGACCTTGAGCGCCTCGGGGAACGTCAGGCCGTCGCGCTTCATGACGAAGCTGAAGATGTCGCCGCCCTCGCCGCACCCGAAGCACTTCCAGGAATCGCGGGCAGGTGTGACCGTGAACGAGGGCGTCTTCTCGCCGTGGAACGGGCAGAGACCCTTGTAGGTGGTGCCGGCCTTCTTCAGCGGGACCGACTCACCGACGACGTCGACGACGCTGAGCTTGTTCTTGACTTCGGCTGCAACGCCGACCGCCAAACCGACCTCCTGGCCCGGGCCTGCGACCACCCGGACATGGATAGGGGCTTGTCAAGTCTTGACAAGCCGTTCGTGCCTAGCTTACCACCCCCGTGTCAAGACTCCAGGGGAGTATTGACAAGCCTGTCGGCACTTGCGGTCGACCGACCGACGAGCACGAGGGCGACGACGCAGGCGACGGCCAGGACGGCGTTGCCGAGCATCGCGACGGTTAGCCCGACGGTGACCGACATGAAGCCCATGATCAGGTGGATAGACGATCGAGCCGATGACGCCGGTGCCGCCGAGGAACCCGCTGACGGCCGTCGACCGGTCGCGATATCGCTCGCCGCCGATCGCGATGATCATCGGGAAGATCGGGCCGGACGCGACGCCGGCGAGGCCGAAGAACGCGATCGACAACGGCAGCGACGGGACCAGGATCGCAGCGACGAGCGCGAAGGCCAGACCGGCCGCGCAGGCAAGGGTGAAACGACGGTGGTCAAAGCGGTCGGCGAGCATGGATGACAGGAGCCGACCGATCGCGATGCCAAGCCAGTAGAGCGTCAGCGCGAGGGTCGCGACGCTGAGCGGTGCGGGCTCGAGGTAGCGGACCAGCCAGCTCGAGACGCCCACCTCGGACGCCACGTAGCACGCGATCGCGAACGACATCAGCAGGAGGGGCGCCGCCAGGCGCGGCGGGCGGGCACGCGTTGCCGTCGCATCGGGCCAGTCGGGCCCGTGCGCACGCTCTCTGCGACCACCCGGCATCGGAACGATCCCGAACAAGATGGCCACCGGGATCGCCGCGAGCCCCGTCGCCAGGATGATCGATCGCCAGTCGACGCCGCTTTCCACGAGGCGACCGACCGTCACTGGCGCCGCTAGCGCGCCGATGCTGAAGAACAGGTGGAGCAGGTTGAGCGCCCGACCGCGGCCGGACTCGAAGAGGTCGAGGAACAGCCCGTTCCCGCCGCCGTCGATCATGCCGGCGCCGAGGCCGCCCGGCAGTGCGGCGACGAGGAAGATCGCCCAATCTGGCGCCGATCCGAGCCCGATCAGGCCGACGGCAATGAGCCCGGCCGCGAGCGTCAGGACCCTGCGGCGACCGAGCCGCTCGGTGACGAGGCCGCCGCCGAACGCGCCGGCCGCCCAGGCAACCGAAAACAGGAGGTAGAACAGGCCGATTCCCGCGTCGGACTGGTCGAACGTCTCCTTGACCGATCGGATAAGCGACGGCACGAGCAGTCCGCTCCAGCCGATGAGCAGGAATGCGATCGCGCCGACGACGCCGGCGGCTACGAGTCTGGGCATGGGGGGAATGTAAAGTGCGCGGCATGGCAGCGGTTGTCGGGTTTGTCGTCGCGGCGACCATCGCGATCGCGGCAGCCCTTCTCGTCGCGGGGCCTCACCACGTCGTCAGACGCGATCCGACCTTCGAGATCGGGGATGTCGCTTCTCGTCAGGTCGGCATCATGAGCGCCCTTGCGGGCTTTGCCGTCACCGCGCTGGTCTTCCTGGTGACCCAATCGCGCAACGTGCCCGATCCCGCGAGCACCTCATTCACGACGGTCCTGGCGATGATCGTCGTTGCGTACATGGGGTACTTCTCGTCCAGTTTCCTCTTTGCCAATGTCTCCCACCGCGTCGAGGACACGGTCTTCGACCTGGCCGCGGCCCAGTACGCCGGCGCATCGATCAGCCTCTTCTCCGTCTTTCTCGGGTGGTTCGCCCTTCGACCGCTGTTCGAGACCTTCGGCCTGACGAGGATCGCGGATCTGGTCGGCTGGCTGCTCATCGGCGCAGTCGTGGTCGGCTACGGCCTGCTGGCGAGTTCCCTCCACCGGAGCGGCTATGCCACGGCTCGACTGACCGTCCTCCTGCCCGTGTTCGCGATTGCCGCGACCCTGGCCTACGGGATCATCGTTGCCGCGCTCGCCCCGTCGGCTCGATCGCCGGAGGCGACGCTCCAGCTCACGATCGTCGCCTTCGCGGCCGGCGTCCCCGCGTACGCGACGATGACCCTCCTCCCGATCGCCGCCACGCGGCCGCGCCTCGCCCCGATCCTCGCCGACCGCTGGCACCTCGCGGTCATCGCCTACGCGGAGGGCGCGATGGTCCTCGTCGGGTTCCTGTTGCTGGCGGTCCTCGGGCTGGCCTGACCGACCCTACGGCTCGACGATCGTCACGTTGTAGAGGATGTCGCTGTCCGGGGCGATCGCGAGGATCGTTGCCGAGTGGCTGCCGTTCGGTTCGGGCTCGATCGCCATCGCGTATGCGGTGCCGTCGACCCCAACGACGACTGACCAGAACTCCGAGCCCCGTCGCGTCAGGGTGACCGGCCAGCCGTCGATCACGCGGCCATCGGGCCCGATCGCGACCACGCTGCCGCCGCCAGAGTCGCTCGGCCGAGCGTGGACGAGGTGCAGGATGTTGCCCGGGCCGATCGCGGGGGCCGCTCGGAATCCTCCGCAACCCGTGTCGTCGGGCGCGCAGGATCCCGTCTCCTGGAGCCCGAGGTCGGAGTGGTACGGCCAGCCCGCGACCAGTTGGCCGCTCGGGTCGAGTGCGATGACGTCGGTCTGCGCGTTGGCCGAGCTCACGATGAACGCCGTCCCATCCCCGGCCACGATCGGCGCCCCGGGGTAGTCGGCCCCGGCGCCCCACCATTCGCTCGTCGCCGCGATGTCCAGCTCGCTCGAGCCTGCTGGCACCGCTTTGCCAAGGGCATCGAAGACGAGGGTCTTCGCCGGGGGCGCGTCTCGGCGAACCAACGGTGACACGGATAGTGCCAGCCGGCGTCGAAAACCGGTATCGAGACGTCGCCGTAGATGGTCGGCGGGAGGAAGCCGTCCGGCACGCCCGCCAAACTCACCGCGACCAGGTCCATCGTGGCTGGGTCGTTGAAGTGACGAACCGTGCTGTACGCGACACCGTCGGGCCCGATCGCCCAAGCTTGCACGCAGCATGCGATCGGCACCTCTGCGCCCCTCCGAGCGGTGCCATCCGCGTCGATGACCACAATGAACACAGGCTCGAGGGCGTCGGGCTCGGAGACGTCGCCGACGTACGGCTTCACGATTAGCGTCAGGTCGTCCTGGACCATCCGCCCGGTAACGACGTCCTCGATCTCGATCGGCCAGCCGGGCAGAGGTTGGCCGTTCGAGTCGAAGGCATGGACCCGCGTGATCATGCCGCCCAGTCCTTCCTCGGCTGCGGGTCGGTGGCACAACAGGCGGACCGAACCGCTCGCGACGGGCAGGAGCTGGTCGCACAGCTCGGAACCCGGCAGGAAGACGGGCCAGCCCGGCGCCGGAGCACCGGTCGCGTCGAGCCGGCCAAGGACGGTGCCAGCGGTCGCCGGGATCGAGACGTAGAGGTCTCCAGCGGCGCCGGGCACCATCCGGATCAACGTCCCGAGATCCTGCCCGTTGCCACGTACCTGGATGGACCCGACGGTCGGCGATCCGGCCGGGCGCTGCGTAGCGTCGGGCGGTTGCGGCGTCGCTCCATCGGGAGGCGACGGCTGCGGGCTCGCCTCGAGCGAAGGGCTCGACGGATTGCTGGGACTTGGCGAGACAACGGCGACGATCGGGTCGTTCGAGCGGCGGAGGATCTCCATGCCGGCGAGCAGGAGTCCGGTGCCCAGGACCGCGAGCAATGCGGCGATGGCAAGGAGACGCACCGGGGGCCCGCTCTTCCGCGGCCGGAGCGCGGCGGCGAGGATCGTCACCGATTGCCCGGACTCCAGGCGCGGCCCTGGCCCATAGGCGATGGTGGCCGCGTCGTCGCGGAATGCCTCAGCGGTTCGCCGGCAGGAATCGCACTCGGCGAGGTGGCGGTCGAGCTCGGCCCGCTCCTCCGGATCGAGCTCGAAGTCGATCGCGGCCGCTGCGAGTTCCAGGAAGCGCTCGTGGCTGGTCATCGAGCCTCCTCCGCGAAGAGTTCGCGCCGGACGCGCACGCGAGCTCGGGCGCGACACAGGAGCGTCCGCGTCGCGGCGGCGGATCGGCCGATCGTCTCGGCGATCTCCTCCCCCGCGAACCCCTCGCCGGACAGCAGCAGCGCCAGCCGCGCGTCGGCGCTGAGGCCCTCCAGGACCCGCCCCATCTCGGCCGCGCCCTCGCGGCTCACTACGCCCGCTTCCGGGGACGGCGCGGTCAGCTCCTGCCGCTCCTGCCGCCCGTAGCGGCCGAACCAGCGACCCGCCGTGGTCTGCCGTCGGGCGCGACTGATGACGAGGTTCGCCGCCACGCGATAGAGCCAGGCGCGAACCTCGAGCGGCGCGCGGCCCTCACGGGCCTCCTTCGTCAACCGCAGGTACGTGTCCTGGAGGAGGTCCTCGGCGACGGACGTGTCGCGAGTCGCGCGCGCCAGGAACGCAAAGACCTCCGCGTGGTGCGCCTCGTAGGCGGACAACGACGAACGCCTCCGCGCCAGTCCCGGCACGCGCGCGGACCGGGGATGCGTCGACGTCATGGATCGCGGTCGGAGGAGGCTCCACGCCGGATGGAACGTTCGACGGCCCCGAATGTTTCACGCGCCGGTAACGATGACGCGCCTACTCGGCGAACGGAGCCGCGACGATCCGCCGGGGCAGCCCGTACTCGGTCATGTACGTGGCCGCCAGGCAGTCGGGCTTGCGCTCGGCCTCCGCAGCGATCAGCGCGGTGAACTTGCGCTTGAAGTCGAGCCGGGGAAATCGTTCGAGGACCGCATCCCGGAACCCGGCCTCGAGCTCCTCGTAGCGGCGTCCCGAGACGTCGCACGACACGCCCGCGTCGAGGAGGAAGGCGATCGATCCCTCATCGGGCGAGACGGCGGGCTGCATGTGGAGGACGATCGCCCGCCTGACGATCTCGATCGTGTCCTCGGCTGCGTTGTGCTGCCGAAGGAACGCCGCGGCTGCCTCGGCGCCGTCGACCTCGAAGCAGTCCGAGCCGCGAGCGACATCGGTCAGGCCGATGTCGTGGAGGACGCTGGCGACCCACAGCGTTCCCGCGTCGAACTCGATCGCATCGCGCCGGCCGAACCAGGCGCCCCAGGCGAAGGCGCGGAACGAGTGATTGGCCAGGAAGTCCGGCGATGCGCTCAGGTTGAGGCTCGCAGCCGAGGTCGCCACGTCGTCCCGCGGAAGGTCGATCGGCGGGAGCGGTTCGAGCAGTCGCGCCACGACATCAGTCGAGGTCACCGGTCCGGCCCGCGCGGGCCACGCCTGAGCGAGCCCGCGTAGCGCGCGGCCAGGAGTGCCACTACGGCGAGGACCGCCAGTGTCGCCACGAGAACTGATGTTGGGGGTTCCGCCACGGCCGCTGCTTGGTCGTCCGGAGCGGTCGGCTGGGCAGGCGCCTGGCTGGCTGCCGCCACGGCCATCGCCGCCGCCGACGCGCTCGGTGTCGGGATGAGGGTCGGGCGTGGGCTGGGCGAAGCGCTGGGGCTCGGGCTCGGGCTAGGAGTCGGCGCCGGGGTTGGATCGGCAACGGCCTTCGCCGGAATCGGCTGGATCGACACGTAGAGCCCGTCCCAGATCATCGGCTTGGGATCGTAGTGCCAGGCCGTGAAGAAGCCCCGGAACTGGGCCGTCGTCAGCTTCGTGTTCGGTCGCATGTCGTAGCCGTTCTTGCTCTGGAGGCCGTACAGCGGCCCGACCACGCGGACGCTGGTCACCTTGAACGAGCTTGTCCGGAGCGGGTCCGCGGTGGCGGTGAACCCGGTCAGCACCCAGCCGTGTCCGCCATGCGCCACCGCGACCGCAACCGGCAGGTTCGTCCGGCGCAGGTTGGTGACGGCCGAGGCGAGCGCGAGGTCGAACGACTTGCTGGCCACGAGCCGGTAGCGATCGTCGACGAACTGCCGCAGCCCCGCGGTCCAGCCCTGCGGGTCGACGCCCGCAGACTCCGGCAGCGAGTACTTGTTGTGGTCGCGCATCCAGTCGAAATAGCGTCGCTGGCCGCTCGTCGTGTGGTCGCTGGCACCCTCGACGATGTTGCGGATGATCTGGACGTCGGCCGCCGTGCACCAGAGCCACGACTTCTGCGTGGTGAACGTCCCCTCGCGATAGAGGTTGACGCCACCGTCCCAGGCCGGCAGCTTCGGCTCGGCGGCAGCGATCGGCGAGGTGCCCAGGGCCGGCCATCCAGCTCGCGCCCAGGCTGAGCGCGACGATGAGCGCGAGGAGCGGCCCAGGAAGCCGATTCGGGCGGGCCATGCGGTCCATCCTGCCCGGATTTACCAAATCGCGCATCCGTGAGGGCTGGATGAGGGCACCTCGAACGCCGCCCGGCCGGGTCAGCCCCGCTCGCGACGGATCGGCAGCTTCCGGCCCCTGATCGTCGCCCCGCGCAGCGCGTGGGCTACCGCCTCGGCGACCGACGTGCGGACGTCGACGAGGGCGAAGTCATCGGCGATCTGGATCGCACCGACCACGGATCCGGGCACGCCGGCCTCGTTCGTGATCGCGCCGACGAGGTCACCGGGCCGGATGCCTGCCCGGCGGCCGCCGCCGACGAAGAGTTGGACCCACTCACCGCCTCCCGCCCCGTCGCCGTCTCGGTTGCCCGGCCGCGATGGACGCTCGGCCGGTGCACGGCCGCCGGGACGCGGGCCTGCGGGTCCGCGGGGCGGAGGACCGGGTCGGCGCTGGATCGGCCCGCCGGCGCGCCGTGGCGGCGGCCCGGCCTGCTGCAGCGCCGCGGGTGCCAGCTCGACCTCGTCGTCGTCTCGAGCCCCGGCCCCTTCGATCAGGCTCACCGCGGCGAGGGCGATGTCGACGAGGTCGAACTCCTCGGACAGGGGCTCGACGACACCGCGAAGGCGATCGTGGCCCCCGGCGACGAGCGCCTCCCGGAGGTTGCCCCGGAGGATCTCCACCCGCCGCTCGCGGAGGTCCGCGACGGTCGGCAGCCGCGCGATCTGGAGCCGGGAATGGGTCGCGGCCTCGATATTCCGCAGGAGCCGATGCTCGCGCGGCTCGACGAGGGTGATCGCGACGCCCTCCCGACCCGCCCGGCCGGTCCGCCCGATCCGATGGACGTAGGCATCGGGGTTCGACGGAACGTCGAAGTTCACGACGTGCGAAACGTGCTCGATGTCCAGGCCGCGCGCCGCCACGTCGGTCGCGACGAGGACGTCGAGGCTGCCGTCCCGGAACCGCCCCAGCATCCGGTCGCGCCCCTCCTGGGTGAGCCCGCCGTGGAGCGCACCGGCATCGTGTCCGCGGCTGCTCAGCGCTTCAGCCAGGTCGTCGACCTCGCCGCGGGTTCGGGCGAAGACGAGCGTCGAGGCCGGGTCCTCGACGTCCAGGATGCGGCACAGCGCTGCCAGCTTGTCGACGCGGCGGACGACGTACGCGGTCTGCCGAACTCGCGGGACGCCGTCGCCCGTCGCCTTCTCGGCGTGGACGGTGATCCGAGCCGGATCCCGGAGGTGGCGCTTGGCGATCCGGGTGATCGTCGGCGAGATCGTGGCCGAAAAGAGCGCGGTCTGGCGTTCCTTCGGCGTCGCCGAGAGGATCGTTTCGAGATCCTCGGCGAAGCCCATGTCGAGCATCTCGTCGGCCTCGTCGAGCACGACGACCTGGACCTCGTCGATGCGAAGGCTGCCCCGCTTGAGGTGGTCGACGGCCCGGCCCGGCGTAGCGACGATGATGTCCACGCCGCGACGCAGGCCGCGCAGCTGTTGGCTGATCGGCTGGCCGCCGTACACGGGCAGCACGCGAGCCTCGAGCTCACGACCGTAGCGATGAAGCGCCTCGGCCACCTGCATGGCCAGCTCGCGCGTCGGGACGACGACGAGGGCCGAAGCGCTGCCAGGCCCGGCCCGGCCGATCGCGAGTCGTTGCAGCGTCGGCAGGGCGAAGGCGGCCGTCTTGCCGGTCCCGGTCGGTGCCTCGGCGAGGAGGTCGCGGCCGGCGAGGAGCAGCGGGATGGCCTCGCGCTGGATCGGCGTGGGCTCCTCGTAGCCCAGTTCGCCGAGCGTCCCGAGGAGGCGCGGATCCAGGTCGAGCGCCGTGAACCCGTCGGCGGTCGCCGCCTCGCCGGCGGGCGACTCCGGCGCTGGATCGGGCGGGGTCAGCAGGCTGGGCATCGGGTCCATTGTCGCCGACTGCTTGAATGGACGGCCGATGCGGTCAGAGACGGAGGCCGACACTCTCGAGCTCGGCCTGGGCAAGGCGCTTGTACCGACCCCGGATGAAGTCGCCCAGGGGATCCGGCGTGTGCTCCAGGAGCTCGCCGTACGTCAGGCGATGGAGCGCTCGCGACGCGAGGAGGCGTTCGACGGCGGCGTCCGGGACGTCGCTGCGAGCAACGCGAACCACCCGGTGCGCCGTCCGCAGCTCGAACAGGCGACGGGCCCGCCAGGGCAGATACCGGCTGAGCCACGGAACGAGGGTCACGCCGAGGACGAGCAGGCCGAGCAGCGCCGCGATGATGAGCAGCGAGCTGCTCCAGTTCGCGCCCGACGAACACGAACGGCTCGCCAGCCACCCCGAACGCCGAGCGGGTCAGGTCCTGGACCGTCTCGCCGACCAGGGGCAGGCCCTTCAGGGCATCCCCCACCGAGAATCCGGCCGCCTGGATGTTCGAACCGCCCTGCCCGATCGCCCGACCGACCTCGGCGAATCCCGCCAGCGTCGAATACAGCCGATAGGCGATGACCGCCCAGAGGCTGACCCAGATCCAGGTCGCGACATCGGCCAGCACCTCCCGCGCGCGAGCGGAGGGGACCTCGCTCCAGAACTTCATCGCGCCACGCCTCCAGCGACACTTCGGACGGCCCTCACCGCAGGGACCCTGAGGAAGTGTGGGATGCCGTCAGCCCTGGGCGCAATTTTCAGGGCAAATTGAAGCCCCTCGCCTTCCGGTTGGTCATGTTCCGGGGCGAGGGGCTTGCAGAACCGATGGAGACACCAACTCCCCGAGAGGGAAGGGGCACTGGGTCGACCCACTGAGCCCTGCAAGCGGATAATCGCGCTGCGCGCCGTCGGCGCTGTGAGGATGAAATCACGCACTTGACCTGGGCACCCAGAATCGGTCGCTTCCTGGTTGCCACATGGTCCGAAAAATCAATGTGACGAACGACCCGGGGGAGGCCGGATCGTTCGTCAACGGTCAGTGGCGAGGGTCGGCGCGACCGGCCAGGGCGGTCCCAGAGTCGCCTGGCGGGCGGCCACGCGAGAAGGAGGTCTCGTGGCCCCAGCCCTCGTCGGAGCGAACGTACGGCAGCGTGCAGGCGTGTGCGAGGATGGAAACACGCACGTCCGGGTGACGGAGCCCAACACAGGCAGCAGACGCCGTGGTTCTAGAATGAGCGCCGTGCCCACGAAGGCGGCGGACGCACAACTAGTTGTGATCGGCTCCTCGGCGGGGGGCATCGAGGCCCTGTCCCGCGTCGTCGCCAGCCTGCCGGCGGACTTCCCGGCCCCGATCGTCATCGCCCAGCACCTCGATCCGCGCCGTCCCAGTCATCTGGGCGAAATCCTCTCCCGCCACGCCACCCTGCCAATCACGGTCGTCGAGGACTCGGCGTCGCTCGAGGACGGTGTGATCTTCGTCGTCCCGTCCAATCGGCTCGTCGAGATCGTCCGGGGGAAGCTGCACCTGCGGCCGGCGAGGCCCGGCCGGATCGCCCCCTCGGTCGACCTGCTCCTGGAGACGGCGGCGACAGCCTTCGGTCCCGGCCTGACGGCGGTGATCCTCACCGGTAGCGGCAGCGACGGTTCCGCCGGCGCCTGGCACGTCAAGCAGGCGGGCGGCTCCGTTGTCATCGAGAACCCGGCGACCGCCATGTTTCCATCGATGCCCCGCTCGATCTCCCCGTCGCTCGTGGACGCGACGGCCGATCTCGACTCGATCGGGGCGGTCCTGCGCGATCTCCTCACAGCGGACGGTGTGCCGGTCAACGGTCGCGACGGCAAGGAGTTCGCGGCATTGCTCGCGCGCGTCCGCGAGCGCAGCGGAATCGACTTCAGCACGTACCGGAACGCGACAATCATCCGCCGCCTCCGCGGCCGGATGGGCGCAACCGGCCAGCCGTCGCTGGCCGCCTATGCCGAGCACCTCGATCACGATCCGGAGGAATACGCCCGGCTCATCAGCAGCCTGCTGATCAAGGTGACCGAGTTCTTCCGGGATCCGAAGGTGTTCCAGTACCTCCGCGACGAGGTCCTGCCGGAGCTGATCAGCGAGGCACGGCGGCACGGACGCGAGCTTCGCGTCTGGTCGGCCGGCTGCTCGACCGGCGAGGAGGCCTATTCGCTGGCCATCACGCTCGCAGAGGCGATGGGCGACGATCCAAAACCCCTGGACGTGCGCGTCTTCGCCACCGACATCGACAGCGCGGCCATTGCCTTCGCCCGGCGCGGCCTGTACCCGCCGGCAGCGCTGCAGAAGGTGCCGCCTGCGCTCCGGAAGCGCTACTTCGTGAAGTCCGACGGCGGCTACGAGGTCGTCAAGACATTGCGGTCGCTGATGATCTTCGGCGAGCACGACCTTGGCGCCAGGGCCCCGTTTCCACGGATCGATCTCGTCCTCTGCCGCAACGTGCTCATCTACTTCACGCCGCCGATGCAGCAGGCCGCGCTGGAGACGTTCGGGTTCTCGCTCCGTGCCGACGGACGCCTGGTCCTGGGTCCCTCGGAGACAGTCGCCGCGCTACCAGCGCCGTACATCGAGGAACAGCCTCGTCTCCGGGTGTATCGCCGCGTCCCCGGCCGGGCTGTGGGCCCGCTCTCGCCGCCGAAGTCGCTCCGAATCCCCCGCGATCCAGATCTGTCCCTCGACACCGCGATCCGGTCGACGCGCCGCGATATCCGGATGGCGGTGGACTCGACCGAGGCCGCCGAGGCCCTGCTTCTCACCCTGGGTCTGGGGCTCGTGGTCGTCGATCGTCGTTACTACATCGCCAGGATCAACGCCGCGGCGAGGCGGATGCTCGGGAATCCATGGCACTGGCGTTCGGCCAGGACTTCATCCACCTCGCCGAATCCCTTCCGTCCACCGAGGTCCGGGCGGCCATCGATGCGGCGCTGAACGGCAAGGTCATGACCGCGGTCTACCAGGTCGAGGCGGCCGACATCACGCCCGACGCGGCTCGCCACATCGAGGCGGTCGTTCGACCAAACGTGGGCCAGACCGGCGCTATCGAGGGCGCGGTCCTCGAACTGAGCGATGTCACCAAGGCGGAACGCGATCGCCTGACATACGCCCGGGCGCTGCATCGCCTCGAACGCGCGGCCTCGGTCAATCGCCGGCTCCTCCGCGCGAACGAGGAGCTCACCAATCACGTCGCCCAGCTCGCGACGGCCAACCAGGTGATGCTCCAGGCGAGTGAAGAGGCCCAGTCCGGGCGCGAAGAGGTCGAGACGCTCAACGAGGAGTTCCAGGCAACCAACGAGGAGCTCGAGACGCTCAACGAGGAGCTGACCGCCAGCGTCGAGGAGCTCCGGATCGCCAATGACGATCTGGCCGCCCGGACCGAGGAGCTGCGGCTGCAGACGGTGGCGCTCGAGGACCAGAAGCGGCACAGCGAGGAGGAGCACGACCGGCTCCAATCGGTCCTCACGAGCCTGGGCGACGCGGTTGTCGCCGTCGACCACGCAGGACACACGGTCGCGACGAATCCCGCCTACGACCGGCTGTTCGGTGGCCCGGACGCGGAGTTTCGACCGGAGGACCTGGCCGGACTGCCATTGCCCAAGGCTGACTGGCCGCAGCAGCGGGCGGCCCGAGGAGAACGGTTCCGGATGGAGTTCGCCGTGAGCGAACCGGAGGGCGCCCGACGGTGGTTCGAGGCCGTGACCGAGCCGCTCACCGTCGAGGACCGGACGTGGGGTGGCGTCGTGGCGATCCGGGATGTCTCCGAGCGCACGATGCGCCTGAGCCTCGAGCGGTTGATGGCCGCCGCCGGCCACGAGCTCAAGACACCGACGGCCGCCATCCACAACTATCTCCAGCTCGTCGACCGCAACCTCACCGACGGCGACGTGGAGGAGGCGGCGACCTACTCTGCGCGCGCACTCGTCCAGACGAGACGCCTGGCGACGCTCATCGAGCGGCTCCTGGATGTCAGCCGAATCCAGACCGGCCAGCTCGAGCTCCGGTTGGACCGGATCGACGTATCAGCCGTCGTCCGGACCGCCGTCGAGGTCGCCCAGGTGCTGCCCAGGGCCCCGACCATTCGGGTCAAGGCGCCCCCAACGGGCGTCTTCGTTCGGGCCGACCCGGGCCGGCTCGAGCAGGTGTTCCTGAATCTCCTGGCGAACGCCATCGAGCACGCGCCCGCGTCGAAGACCATCGAGGTCGTGGTGAAGCGGTCGCGCCGGCATGCCGTGATCGAGGTTCGGGACCACGGGCCCGGCATCGCGAGCGAGGATCTGCGGGCGATGTTCGAGGCGTACACCCGGCTCGGGAAGCCGCACCGGGGGTCAGGCCTGGGGCTCGGCCTGTACGTCGCGCGCGAAATTGTCACCGCTCACGGCGGTGAGATCGAAGCAACCTCGGTCGTCGGAACCGGCACGGTGCTGACGGTACAAGTTCCTCTCGCGCGCCGGGCGGCCGGTTAAACTGGCGATCAACCCTGGGGGCGAGGATGATCAGACTGGCGATTGTGGAGGATCACCCGGCGATCGCCGACGGGCTCGCCGCGCTGATCCAGAAGTCGTCCGGTGTGACGGTCGTGGGAACCGCGCGCGACGTCGCGACCGCGACTGCGCTGATCCAGCGCGAGGCACCGGACGTCGTCCTCTGCGATGTCAAGCTCTCGGATGCCGGCGACGGGTTCGAGGTCGTCCGGCGGCACACGCCGGGGCCCGCCTTCATCATCCTGAGCTCCTACTGGTATCCCAGCTATCACGTCAGGGCCGTCGAGCTCGGCGCGAAGGGCTACCTGTCCAAGATGGCGACGGTCGATCAGATCGTGCGGGCGGTCGAGACCGTGGCGGCGGGCGGCAACGCCTTCCCGGTCGCGGCTCGGCAGGCCGCCAGCGACGCGCTCCGTGTCCCGACCCCGCGCGAGCTGGAGATCCTGGCCCTCGTCGCTGAAGGCCTGGCAAACGCCGACATCGCGGAACGGCTCGCCCTCCGGGTCAAGACCGTCGAGAGCCAGCTGCGCCGGTTGTTCGATCGATATGACGTCACGAGCCGCACCGCGCTCGTCCGGCTGGCGGCCCGCCAGGGCTGGATCGAGGAGGACCGCTAGCCGCCACGTGCGGCTAGGCTTGGCGGCGTGGCGCGGCTCCGTTTCCCCATCCGGATCGGGCAACGATCGCGCGGCTTCATCCGCCTCTGGACGGCCCGCCCAGAATCGGCCTACGTCGAGGTGAACGACGAGCTCGACGTCCACTTCGGGCGGCTGCGACTCCAAACGCCGATCGCGAACATCGCCTCGTGGCGGATCGAAGGGCCCGTTCCGCTGGATCACCGCGATCGGCGTGCGACGGAGCGTTCGGCACGGCGACGTGAGTTTTGCCGGCAGTCCCCACGGCGGCGTGCGGATCGACTTCAAGGAGCGGGTGCCGTGGGGATTCATGCGCGTCCCGGCGATCTACGTCGGCGTCGACGACCTCGAGGGCCTGGCCGCCGAGCTGGCCCGGCGCGGGATCGCCGGGACCGATGCGCGGGCACGCGTCGTCCGGTAGCGGCGGTAGACGTCGGGCTCGATCGGGCCGACAAAGGCGGCGAGGCGCTCCCCTTCCCGCTCGACGTCGCGTCGCTCCGCTCGGCTCAGCCTGACGAACGGTTCGAGGGCGATTCGCGCCCTCCCCCGTCGGCTTCGGCCCACCACAGGCCGGCGACGCGACCGTTCACCAGGAATGTCGGCAGCGTGTCGCCATTCCTGGCGGTGACGACCTTGCGGTGTTCGTCGCCGATCAAACGGGACCGATCGGCGTAGGCGAGCAGGACGCTGTCCCACATCGGCAGGAATCGTGCGGGCGCGTCCACGTCGGCGGCCGGGACGGGCGCTCCCGCGATGTCGAGCAGCTCCCGGCCATGCTCGTCCGAGTAGCGATGCAGTCCCTCGGCGGCATCGACCCCGGCGACGGCGGGCCGGAGCCGGGCGATGGCCAGACCAGACCACGCCGCCATGTCGGCCACGGTCGCCGGGCCGAAGGCCCCGAGATAATGGCGTGCGAGGTACTCCAGGGCAGCGTTCTCGCCCGCGAACGAGGTCTCGCCCAGCCACGAGGACGCGCCGGTCAGGATCGGTCGTCGCCCGAATGACCAGGGGACGGTCGACGGAGCGTGGATCCACGCGGCGTAGCGCCGGACGAACCACAGCGCGTCGTCCGCCGACATGTCGTCGACGAGGCCGGCAAGATGCTCGCGGAGCTCGGTGTTGGCGCGCGGCCTGCTGGCAAAGTCAAGGGCGGCCTCCGCGAGGGCATGGATCCGCTCCGGTCCGGGTTCCGGGCCCTGGCCACGGCGGTTGAGCCCGCGCAGCATCGGCAACGTCGCCGGCAGCAGGTGGAGGTAGTCGTCCCGCGTCACGACATGGAGCGTCGACCGCATGAGCGTGGCCTTGATCACGCGGCGCCGCTGGAACGCCCGGTCCAGCGCGGCGGGGTCGAACGCGGTCAGGCGCGACCAGAGCGCGAGGTACGGCGACGCGGGCTCCTGGGCCTGCAGGCCACCGATCCGCCTGATGGCGGCGGTCGGTCGGATGGCGGCTCGTTCGAGAAGGAGCTGCCGGGCGAGCGTGGCGCGATTGAGCCGGTCCCGGGAAAGGACCTCGTGCTGCGTTCGTCGCACCGCTACGGGCTCGTCGGACCCGCGGCGGTCGACAGCTCGCCGGCCCGGAACGTTGCGATGAGCCGGGTGTAGTCGGCCAGCCCTCGCTCGTAGCCCACGGCCCACAGTCCGGCTCCGGCCAACCCGCGGGCGTCGGCCAGGGCGAGCTTGGGGGTCAGGCTCGTCGGCGAGTCGAAATAGATCGCCCGCCAGCCGTCGCCGTCGGGCACTGCCAGGTGCTCGACCATCTCGAGCAGGTCAAGTGTGGGCACGAGGGTCCGATCGCGCAGCGTCGCGAGGTTGTCACCAGGGACCCAGACGGACCCACGACCGCTCCTCGTGGCTCCCAGCTCCGGTCCGACGACGGGCCAGCTCATCCCGTAGAGCGGGAGGCCGAGGATCGTCCGTTCCGCCGGGACGCCGGCATCCCGGTAGAGGTCAAGCGACCAGGCGAGGTCCTTCTCGCTGCCGTCACGCCGATCGAGCGGCGCCGAGGCACCGGGCTCGGAGCCGGACCAGTGGTAGTCATAGCCCATCATGAAGATCCGATCGGCGCCGCTCGCCGCGGCGGCGACCGCCATCGACATTCCACTGATGTTGGCCTGCGTTGCCACCGAGACCTGGCCGTCGCCGTCGACGGCGCGGATCGCGGACCTCAGGCGGCCGACGAACTCGCCGTATGCCCGGACGTGCTCCGGCGCCAGCAGCTCGACGTCGACGTTGATCCCGTCGACGCCCAGATCGGCGGCGAGGGCGACGAGCTCTGCGATCGTCCGATCCTGGGCCTCGGGCGCGCTGAAGAACGCGGCGTTCTTGCCTCGGCCGAACGAGGTGTAGACGAGCTCGACGCGGACACCCCGTTCGTGCGCCCCGGCGATGAGCTCGCGGCCGATCGGGCCGTCGATCCTCTTGTATCCCCGCTCCCCCGCCGCGAGTGCCCCATCCTTCTTGTGGGTGACCGAGAACAGCGCGAGGGTCGTGAGGTCCGTCCCTGCCAGGTGATCGGCAATCCCGGCGTCCATCTCCCAGTACGGCACGTACCCGTACACCTCGTGACCCGGGATCGGGATGGGGATCGCGGTCCGCTCGGGCGGGTTTGCCGTGCCGATACCCGGCGCGACGCCGCTCAGATCGGATCGGTCGGCAGCCGGACGCGACAGCACGAAAATGAATGCCGAGGTGACGGCGAGCGCGGCAAGAAGCGCCGCGACGAGCGGCCGTCGGGTCATGCGACAAGCGTGGGTCGCGATCGCCACGCGGTCAAGCGGGCCAGTCGCGAGCCTCTCGCACAACCTTGAAATCGACCACGAATGCGACGGGAATCACCGCGGGAGGGACTACACTGCAGTTGGCCGTGCACACTGCCCGGCCGCCGACCGAAGCGAGGATCGATGACAAAGCACTCAAAGCTGGAGCGCGAACGGCGCGCTCGAGAGTCCGAACGGGTCAAGGAAATCGAAGACGCGTGGATGAAGAGCCTGCCGGCAGCGACCGCCGAGGCGTTCGCGAGGTCTGTCAAGGCCGCCCGGGAGCGCCCGCCGCGCGAACGACCGGCCGATATGGCCAAGGGCACGTTGCCGCGTCCGCCGCGTCCGGGCCACGAGCCGCGGCCACCGAAGGACACCGGGCGTCCCGAGCGGGGCCGCTAGCCACCGTCACCCGGCCATCTACTGCTGAAGCGAGGAACCACCGATACCGTGCGAAAGCGCAAGGTCACCTATCCCACGCCACGCAACAAGAAGGCACCACCGCCCAGCGACACGCCGGAGCCCATCTACGTGCGACCGACAGTCGTCGCGATTGACATGAGGGCTGCCTCCGGCCGAGATCTCGCGATCGGCGATCGCGTTCGGATCATCGGTTCGGGCCTGTACACCGGCGAGACAGCGGTCGTCGAGTCGCTCCCGGGCGGAGTCATCCCCTCGGCGCTCGTGCGAACCGAGGCCGGACGAACCCGCCGCGTCCGGACGATCGATCTCGAGCGAGTCACCGCCGAAGGGTGACCTCCGGCCGCCCGGATTGAGGGAATCCATCGGCTTCGCCGAACGGGTTCCGCCCACTACCCTCCGACGATGATCCGCCTAGCGGTCGTCGACGATCACCCCGCGATCCTGGCCGCAATCGCCGACGCTGCGAGCGTCCCGGCCTGGGATCGAGGTCGTGGGCCGCGCGACGGACGTCGATGCCGCGATCGAGCTCCTCGAGCGGACCCGGCCCGACGTCGTGGTCTGCGATGTCTGGATCGGCGGCCAGCCCGGCGGTCTGCAGCTCGTAAAGCGATTCGGTGGCGGCCGCGGACCGCTGATGCTCATGCTGAGCGGCTTCGAGCAACCGAGCTTCCTGCGGGCGGCATTCGAGGCCGGCGCCGCCGGCTACCTGTCGAAGGCGAGCGAGATCGACGAGATCCTCGCGGCCGTCGAAGCCGTCGCCGCCGGCGAGACCCGCTTCCCGGCCGTGACGCTGAGCGCACTCCGCGACGCGCCCCGCCCGCCGAGCGCCCGGGAACTCGAGGCGCTGCGCCTGCTGGCCCGAGGCGCGACGAACGACGAGATCGCCGTCGGGCTGGGGATCAGCATCAAGACCGTCGAGAGCCACCTCCGCCGGCTGTTCGGCCGGTACGGCGTGCTCAGCCGGACGGAACTGGCGCTCCTCGCCGTGCGCGAAGGCTGGCTGGGGAACGACGCGTGACCAGCGAGTCCGCGGATGCCGTGGACGCCGGCTGGATCGAACCGGCCAGCGCGACGGTCGCCCGGCGTCGGCTCTCGGGCCGCTTCCGCGTGGCGTTCATCGGTGCGGTGGCGGTGGTCGGGCTCGGGATCGGCCTCGTCCTCTTCGCGCCGCCGGCCCATCCGGACGACCTCGTGCCAGTCCTCATCGCGGTCGGCGCCCTGTGTCTCGCGATCCTCGCCCGACATCGCGCGGCCGGCCTCGCCTGGGCCTCGCTCGTGGTCGCGTCGCTGGCGGCGTCGAGCATCCCGATCTCGCTCTCCCGCGGTGCCGACCCCGGGGTCATCGGGCTCGACGAGTGGCTTGTCGTCGCGGGTCGTTCGAGCGCGGCGGCGATCGTGACCATGGCGATCGCCGCGCTCTACGCGACCCGCCCGGAGCGGCCGGCCGCCCGCCAGGTCCGGACCCTCGCGATGCTGCTCGTCGCGTGGCTCTCCGCCGGGCTGCCTCGTGATCGTCATCCTCGTCATCGTCGGGGCTCGGCTACGACCCGGCATTGACGTGGGTCGACATCGCGACGGGCCCGACGGCGCTCTTCCGGCTGGTCGTCCTGCTCCTGGCCGCCTTCGGGGTCGCCGGGGACATCCGGGCAGCCGCCAGCCGCGCCGATGCCCGCCTCGCTGGCGCCGGCGACGTCGGGGACGGCAACCTTCGCCGCCTCCCGCTCGCCGATCGTCTCCGGGCGACCCTGCGCGAGCTGGTCCCGGGCGAGGCGGACGCGGGTGCCGCGGCGATCGATGCCGAACGAATACGACTGGCCGGCGACCTGCATGCGGTCGTGCTGCCGTCGCTCCGCCGGGCGATAGCCGAGGTCGAAGCCGGCGGACCCGCCGAGACCCTGGCCCAACGCCTCCGCGCCGTGGATCTCGAGCTCGAGCGGATCATGGCCGATCGCTGGCCGCTCGTCCTCGAGACGTTTGGACTCGTCGAGGCCCTCGAGGACCTCGCCGAGCGGACCGAAGCCGAGGCGGGCGTCCAGGTCGGTCTCGAGATCGTCGGTCAGGAGATCGATGCCGCCGCCGGCCGGCCCCGGCCCGACATCGAGCGAACGGCGTGGCGGATCGCCCAGGTCGCCCTCGACAACGCCGTCCGCCACGCGGCGGCTCGGGAGATCTCGATGAGCGTGTCGGTGTCGTCCCAACGGGTCGGGCTGGAAATCGCCGATGACGGGCGCGGCTTCACCGCCGCGGCCGCCGCCGACGCCGTCCGATCGGGCTCGCGGGGCCTGGTCGACCTGGTCCGGCGGGCGTCAGCGGTCGGCGGGTCGCTCACCATCGACTCGAAAGAACCGAGCGGCACGATCGTGCGTTTCGACTGGCCGGCCCGGGGCTGAGCGGCGACGCAACGACCGGCGGCGCAACCGGGACAGACGTCCTGCCTCCCGGTGGCGATATGTCGATGGAATGAATGCGGTGGCGGCGTGAAGATCGTTGACATGGACCGATGGTCCACAACGAACCACACTGGAGAAGATCGTGTTCGCGTCCGTTCGGCTAACCGCCATCGCCCTCGCCGTCGTGGCGATGCTGGCAGCGGCCCCCGTCTCCGCCCTGGCGGCCGACGCCGGCGCGCGCGGCCCGAGCGTCGGGGCGCGACCCGTAACGGGACCCTGGACCGGCAGCGTCAGCATCTGGCGCTCGAGCGCGTTCGCGTCGCAGGCGACCACCTCGTGGTGCACGGCGGCCGCGACGCAGATGATGCTCAACCTCGTTCTCGATCGATCCCGCACGAGCGCGACCGAGCAGCGAGCGATCGTCACGTACGAGCAGGCGAACGACAGCCTCGCGGTCTCGAAGGGCTCGGACCCGCAGGGCTGGGCGGCCGCCATGCGACATTTCGGCACGTCGCGGACGTCGACGTACCACTGGGAGCGGCACGGATCGTACGCGGCGGCGCTTCGGGCCGCGGCCTATGACCTGCGGATGACCGGCAAGCCGGTCGGTCTCCTCGTCCTCAACGGCAAACACGCCAACGTCCTCGTCGGGTTCACGGCGACGAGCGACCCGGCGCTCGGTGGCAACTTCACGGTGACGTCGGCCCAGATCGTCGGCCCGTGGTACCCCCGACCGGATGTCGATCCGGCGCCCGGCACGTGGCTCTCGTCGGCGAGCCTGGCGTCGCGATTCACGCGTTATGCGGAACGAGACGGCCTGGCCGATTGGGTCGGGTACTGGGTGATCGTCACGCCGTAGCGACGCGAAGAGCCCGGCATGCGCGATGCATACCGGGCTCGTCGGTCGATCGCCTGGCGGGCCTCCGCCAAGGGCTAGCTGGGGTCTAGCCGGAGTAGAAATCCGTCACGAGGCGGACGCGCCCGGACGTTTTCCAGATGCCGATCCCGATCCACTTGAACTTGTAGTTCTTGAGGTTCCGCCAATGGCCGCCGTTCGACGACTTCTCATTCTGGAAGTAGAGATGAGAGGCGAGAACGGCAGGGCCCGCATAGCGGTACCCGGATCGGCAGCCGATGTTTTCGCCCCAGCTGTACGCGTTGTACCCGGCCTTGCGCAGCCGGTCGCCGGGATTTCCCTTGAGGAAGTGGCTGCACTGGTTCGTATCGGCGAGATACCTCGCATACGGACGAGCAACCAGGTCCGAAATCCCCGCGGTGTAGCGGAGAGGCGAGACATACGCGCTGTAGCGCCCACTGCCGTAGCCACGGCAAGTGCCATCGTTCAGGACCCATCCGCCGGTGCGGGTGCAGTTCACGAGCCCCAGGTAGTAGAGCTCCTCGGCGTACCAATACTTGGCAACAGCCGATGTGGTGATCGTCACCGTCGACGGGATCCGGACGGTCGTCCGGGAGGTAGCTGCGGCCGGTGCGGCGATGAGCGAGGCCAGCAGCGAGGCCGCTACGAGCGACCCAAGGAGCGTTCGCGAACGCGAGCGAGACGCAGATTGATGATAAGACGAGGTTTCGCGGCGAGACGCCCTCTGGGCGCCGATTGTTGGAACACGCAAGACCCGTGCCTCCTCTCTCCCGGAACGCCGTGCATGACCACGAGCGACGGTGGATGAGTCGTGCCGGCAGGCGCGGGGACGGGACGGGGCTCCCACGGCGTGGGCAACTCGGGCCGGTGAGCGGCCTGAGGGCGACCCGGTGAGCGGGTCAGGGTGACTGCCGGAGCGACGTGTGTGGTTTTCAGCCTTCTGGGTGGGCGGAAACCCCGGATAGGAGAAGTATGCCCCTTCGATGCAAGGGGTGCATCCCCCGGATGGCCCAGACGTCGTGGTCCGAAGGGCATGGGCCAAAGGCCGTACCCCTGGTCCCGGGCAGCCGAACGCCCGGTGCCGACGGGCACCGTTCCGTCCGCTGCAGCTTGACTCGGCCGCCCGCCGGAGCTAGACAGGTGAGCAACGCCCAACCCCCAGCACAGCCGGAGGCTTCCCCGTGCGTCGTCGTTCCCCGCTCGCCCTCCTCGCCCTTCTCGCCGCGCTCGCCATCGTCGCCATCCCGGCGCTGGCCGCACCTGTCGGCGCCGCCGGGCCGACCGTTTCGCGTCACGACCAGATCGTCGCGTTCTGGACGCCGGGCCGGCTCCGGTCTGCCACCCCGCGTGATTTCGACCGATCCGGCGGGAAGTTCGAGCCGAAGGGCAAGCCGGGAGGCGGGGCCGGCACCGGCGCCTCGTGGACGAAGGGCGGGGCCATCCTCAAGGGCTCCGGCAAGGTCTACTTCGTCATGGGCTCATCGGCCTACGTCTGCTCCGGATCGGTCGCGACCGACGCGCGGAGCGGGAAGTCACTGGTCCTGACCGCCGGACACTGCGCCTACGACGAGGTCGCCCGGGCGTTCGCGACGAACTGGCTGTTCATCCCGGAGTTCGACTCCGCGCCGACGTTCACCTGCGCCAACACGGCGTACGGCTGCTGGACGGCCGAGGCCCTCGTCGTCCATCGGGGCTACGCGACCGCCGGCGGCTTCAATACCCAGGCGACCGTTCACGACTTCGCGTTCGCGGTCGTCGGAGGCGGTGGCAAATCGGGCACGGCGCAGCTCGATGCGACCGTCGGCTCGTTCCCGATCAGCTTCTCGGCGACGAGCGCCGGCAACACCCTCTATGCCTTTGGCTATCCGGCGGCCGGCAAGTATCGGGGCAAGGATCTCGTCTACTGCGCCGGGCCCATCTTCACCGACGCCCTCAACGATGACCTGACCTGGGGCATGGCCTGCGGGATGACCGGTGGCTCATCCGGCGGCCCGTGGCTGAAGGGATTCAGCGAGGCGACGGGCAGCGGCACGCTCAACTCTCTGAACTCCTACGGCTACAGCGGCCTGAAGAACATGTACGGTCCGAAATTCAACGGCAACACCCAGGCGGTCTACAACGCCGCCAATAGCGCGACGGCCAACACGATCGTCAACTGACCCCGGCATCGCCGTCAGCCAGAGGCGACGATCACGCCCAGGATCTCGGCGCCGTAGCGCTCGAGCTTCAGGCGGGCCCATGCCCTTGATCCGTCGCAACCCGGCTAATGACTCCGGTCGGGCCTCGGCGATCGCGGCGAGCGTCGAATCGTGGGCGACGACAAAGGCAGGAACCGCGTCCGTCCGGGCCCGTTCCGTTCGCCACGCCCGCAGCGCCCCCAGCAGCGGCGATTCGCCCTCCCGCGCGGCCGGCGATGCGAAGCCATCCGGCAGCCGCACGACGCGCGGCCGGCGCGTCGCGGACAGATCGGGATCCGCGCCACCGGCCGGGCGCGGCACGAGGCCGTCCAGGAAGCGACTCGGGCGCCGGCGCGACTCGCGGCCTCGTGTCTCCCGCTGGTCCGCCCACGAGAGGGCGAGGTGGATCCGGGCGCGGGTGATCCCGACGTAGAGCAGCCGGCGCTCCTCCTCGAGCGCCGCGTCATCGTCGAACGACTGGCGGATCGGCAGGAAGCCTTCCTCGAGCATCGGCAGGAAGACGGCGTCCCACTCGAGGCCCTTCGCCCGGTGGTACGTCGCGAGCTCGACGCCGGCCGCCGTCGACGTCTCCTCCGCTGCCGCCCGTCGCCGGAGCTCGGCCAGCAGCGCCCCCTGTCCGCCGCCGGGTCCGCCGCCACGAGATCGGCGACGATCGAGGCGAGCGTCTCGAGCGCCGCCGCGCGTTCGCCGGCCTCGCCCCGTTCGGACGCCGCGCCCTCCTCGTACCCGAGCTCCTTCGTCCATAGGGCCCGAACGGCGCTGGCCAGGCGCTCCCCGGTCCCCTCCCCGGCCCGCCCGGACCAGGTCGATCGCGGCTCTTGACCTCCGGCCGCCGCCAGAACCCGAGTCCTCTCACCCGGTAGCCGATCCCGGCGCGCGTCAGGGCCGCCTCGATCGGTGCGAGCTGGGCATTCGTCCGGACGAGCACGGCGACTTCGGCGGGTTCGGTCCCGGCGGCAAGCAGCGTCCGGATCCCGGCGGCGAGTGCCACGAGCTCCGCCTCGGCGGTCGGGTGACGGGTGATCGTCGGCCGCGGACCGGACGGGCGCGTCGCGGTCAGCCGCTTCGAGCGGCCCGCCGAGGCGATGAGCCGGTTCGCCAGGTCGAGGACCTCCGGGCTCGAGCGATAGTTCTCGGTCAGGGCGATCACCCTGGTCCCGGCGTGGCGCTCGGCGAACGAGGTCAGGTAGTCGGACGTTGCCCCGGTGAACGTGTAGATCGTCTGGTCCTCGTCGCCGACGACGCAGACATCCGGCCGGTCGCCGGCCCAGAGCTCGAGCAGCCGCTGCTGGAGCGGGTTCGTGTCCTGGTATTCGTCGACGCTGAACCAGCGTTTGCGGGCTCGGACGATCTCGGCGGCGTCGAGGTCGTGTTCGAGGAGATCGACCGCGCCGATCAGCATGTCGTCGAAGTCGAGCCGGCCGGCTCGGACCTTCGCCCGTTCGTAGTCGGCGAACACCCGGATGAACAGGTCCACAGGCAGCGGCGGCTCGCGGCGCGCAGCCGCGGCCGCGGCCTCGTAGCCCGCCGGGTTGAACGCGGCGGCTCTTGGCCCACTCGATCTCGTCGGCGAGGTCCTTCGCCGGCGTGAAGCGGTAGTGGCCGGGCAGGCCCCGCGCGAGCCTCGAGAGGATCGGCAGCTTCGTGCTGAGGATCTCCGGCAGCGGCGCGCCGTCATGGTTGAGCGGCCAGAAGTGGCGGAGCTGGCTGAGGGCATGGGCATGGAACGTTCGAGCCGAAACGCCCGGCAGGCCGAGCGACCGGAGGCGCTCCATCATCTCGCCGGCGGCCTTGTCGGTGAACGTGACGACGAGGACCTGGTCCGCCGGCACGACGCCCGAGGCGATCGCGAACGCCGTCCGCCGGCTGATCACCCGCGTCTTGCCGGTCCCTGCCCCGGCGATGATCGCGACCGGGCCGTCGACGGCGCGGACCGCCTCGAGCTGGGCCTCGTTCAGGTCGTCAAGGAGGTGGTCATGCGGCGCGAGGGTGGGCACCAGGCAAGGCTAGCAGCCGCCACTCACCGGCCGCTCAACCGGTCTCCGCTGGACCTCCGCCGCGTCTCCACAGCCTGCTCACAATCGAGCCCGACGATGGCATCACCAGGCGATCGAGAACGGTCGCCGACAAGGAGAAACGATCGAAATGAACGGACGGACGATCGCCGGCGTGGTGCTGGCACTCATCCTCGTGGCCGGGGCAACGGTCATCGGGATCACCGCGTACAACGCGGGCGTGACGGCGGGCCTCGTCGAGAGCGGCCAGGTCGTCATCGGGCCGGGCCAGGCCGTGGGGCCGTACGTCGGCGGCTATGGCTACGGCTGGGGCCACGGCGGCTTCGGGTTCTTCGGCTTCCTCGGGACGCTCTTCTTCATCTTCCTCGTCTTCGCCCTGCTCCGGGCCGTCCTGGGCGGCGGCCGTCGTGGCGGTTGGGGCGGGCCGGGCTGGGGCGGACGGGGTGGCCAGTACGGTCGCGGACCCTGGAGCGACCGGGCCCGGGAGATCCACGACGAGCTGCACCGCGAGAGCGGCCAGGCGGGCAAGGATCCGACCGACCAGCCGCGGAGCTGACAAGATCGGCGCCGGCCTCCACAAGCGGGGCCGGCGCCTCCGTTTTCACAGCCTACGATGGCATCCGATGAAGACCATTCTCGTCGTCGACGACGAACCGAAGATTGCCGCCCTTGCCCGTGACTACCTGGAGCACGCGGGCTTCGCCGTCGTGATCGCGGCGGACGGTCGATCGGCACTGGAGGCCGTCGGCCGGACGAGGCCCGATCTCGTCGTCCTGGATCTCGGGCTACCCGAGGTCGACGGCCTCGATGTGACGCGGGCGATCCGTCGCGATTCGTCGCTGCCGATCGTGATGCTGACCGCCCGCGACGACGAGATCGACAAGCTGCTCGGGCTCGAGCTGGGCGCGGACGACTACCTGACGAAGCCGTTCAGTCCGCGCGAGCTCGTCGCCCGGGTCAAGGCCGTGCTCCGCCGGGTCGACGCCGGGACGCCAGCCCGACCCGGGCAGCCGGGATGATCGTCCGGGCCGGCGACCTGACCCTTGACGTTCCGCGGATGCGGACGGACATCGCCGGCCGGCCGATCGAACTGACGCCTACCGAGTTCCAGCTCCTCGCGACGATGGCCGCCCAGCCCGGCCGGATCTTCACCCGCTCGCAGCTCCTCGACGCCGTCCATGGCGTCGCCTTCGAGTCGTACGAGCGGGCGATCGACACCCACGTCAAGAACATCCGCCGCAAGCTCGAGCCCGATCCGCGCGAGCCGCGCTATCTCCTGACCGTCTACGGCGTCGGCTACCGGTTCGCGGACGATCGCCCGTGAGTGGATCGCGTCGCGGGCGCGGCCGAGGAGCGTGGGCGGGACACGGCGAGCGCCCGGGCTGGTGGCCGGCCGAGGAGCCGTGGCCGCCGCGCGGTGGACGCGGTCCGTGGGGGAGGCGCCGAGGACCGTGGGCGCGCGGGTTCGGCTGCCTGTTCGGGATCGCGTTCCTGATCGGGCTGGTCGGACTCGTGGGGCTCGTCGGCAGCGTCGTGATGGCGAGCGGGCCATTCGGCGACGTCGCGCGGCTGCTGGGGATCGGGATCGTCGTCCTCGGAGTGCTCGCGATCGCCGGAACCGGCCGGATGTTCCGCCGCGTGGCGTTCTCGCTCGACGAGCTCGTCGAGGCGGCCGACCGCGTCGAGCACGGCGACTACACGACGCGTGTCAGGGTCCCGCGGGCCGGGCCGCGGCCGATGCGCGACCTCGCCCGCGGCTTCAACGAGATGGTCACCCGCCTGGAAGCCGATGAGGCACAGCGGCGGAGGCTCCTCGCCGACGTGAGCCACGAGCTCCGAACGCCGCTGGCGGTGGTCCAGGGCAACATCGAGGCGATGCTCGACGGCGTCCACGAGGTCGACGAGGCACACCTCGGCGCGATCCTCGAGGAGACGCGGGTCCTCGGCCGGCTCGTCGACGACCTCCGGACCGTCGCCCTGTCGGAGAGTGGCAGCCTGCCGCTCCACCGGGAGCCCACGGATCTTGCCATCGTGGCGACGGATGCCGTCGGGGCGTTCCGGTCCTCCGCCCAGGCCGCCGGGGTCGAGCTCGAGATCGAGATCGCGGACGACATCCCGCTGCTCGAGGTCGATCCGGTCCGGATCCGCGAGGTCATCTCGAACCTCGTCGCGAACGCCCTGCGGCACACGCCCGCCGGCGGGTCGATCGCGCTCGACGTCCGGCTGGACGACGGCGGCCCGGGCGGACCAGACGCGGCGATGGCCCGCGTTCGGTCGTCGTGACGGTTCGCGACACGGGCTCCGGCATCGAGCCGGACCTCCTGCCTCACGTGTTCGACCGGTTCGCCAAGGCCGCCGGGCTCACGCGGCTCGGGGCTGGGACTCGCGATCGCCCGCGGCCTCGTCGAGGCGCACGGCGGCTCGATCGACGTCGAGAGCGCGCCCGGACGCGGCTCGACGTTCCGGTTCCGGCTGCCGGTTAGCCGCGGGCGAAGCCGACTAGCTCTCGCCGCGCCCCGGGACATCAGGCTGCCGGCAGGATCCGCGATCGTGCCGAGTGGGCGAGTCGTGGATCGGCCAGCGCAACGACCGCGGCACAGGCAAGGCCGACGATCGTGGCGAGGATCGTCGCCTCGAAGCCGGCCGACGCGATGATCGGCGCAGCGCCGATGCTCCCGAGCACGAGCGCCCCGGCCAGCGCCGCCGAGAGCATCGCGAAGGCGCTGCCCCGATCGGCATCGGTGCTCCGCCGCGAGATCTCGACGAGCAGTGGCGTCAGGACGAGCCCCGCGCCGCCGCCCGTCAGGGCGCCGGCGACGACGAGGACGGGCGTCGACGGCGGCAGCACGAGGAGGCCGATAGCGAGGGCCGTCGCCAGCAATCCGGCCAGCACGAGCCAGCGCGGCTGGATCCGATCGGCCAGCCAGCCCGACGGGATGCGGAGCGCCAGCACGGCGATCCCGTCGGCGACGAAGAACAGCCCGACGTCGGCGCCCGCCAGCTCGGCGCGCTGCGGCAGGTAGGCCGTCACGACGCCCCAGTGCGCCACGTACAGCAGCGTGATGACGAGCAGCGGCGATCCACTCCCGCCGGAACGCGAAGCCGAGCCATCTCGAGGCGAGCACGGGAGGCTTCGATCCTGGCGCGTCCGGCTGCTGCTCGCTGGCGCCTCCGCGGTGCTCGTGGACGGTCGACGGCCGCAGCCTGATCGGGGCCGCGACGAGCACCAGGACCCCGAGGCCGACGATGCCGACGACGACGAGCGCGACCGGATCGAGCGAGGAGCCCTCGGCCGAGCACGGCGAGCGAGAGCGGCGGCATCGCGATGAGCGTGAGGTTGTGGGCGCTGCCGATGAACGCGAGGCCGAAGCCCCGGCGGTCCGGCGCCACGAGCCGGGCGACGAGCGACAGCGCCGCCGGCAGCGTCAGCGCGATGCCGATCCCCTGGCTGACCCGGGCGACGACGAACGGCAGCCGGTCGCCGGCCGGATCGACGCCCGGCAGGAGCAGCACGCCGGCGCCGATGAGGTAGGCAACGGCGCCGACGGCGAGCAGCCGGAGCCCGCCGAAGCGGTCGACAAGTGCCCCGCCGACGAAGGCCGCCGGGACCTGGACGACCGCCGCAAGCCCGACGATGACGCCGATCTCCGCGTCGGCTACGCCCGCCCGGGCGAGCGCAACCGGCAGCGAGGCGGTGAAGCCATGGAACCCGGACTGAAGAGCGAACAGCGCGAGGGCGAGGCGGACGAGCATCGGCCCATCTTCGCCCAGCCGGCCGCCCGATGAGAGCTTCGTACGGGGTGCCGGCCCCGAGTGGGGGTTGCGCCGCACCACCGCCAGCGGTCACCCTAGGCTCATGGTTGGACGACACCGCCGCCCCCCGTCACGTCCCCTCCCCCGAATCGTCGCCGCCGCGGCGATCCTGGCGTCGGTCGATCCTCGCCTCCACTGCCGGTCCCGCCGCAGCCGGCTTCCCGGACCGGGACGGGCGCCTATCACGATTACGCCGAAACCGAGGCTCGAGATCAAGGCCGTCGAGGCGGCCGAACCGGCGATCGTCGACGTCTTCAAGTTCGGCAACGAGCCACCAGGGCCGGACCATCTGGGCCGCGAAGGTCAGCGACAACGTCGCGGCTCGACGAGAACGAGCCCGAGATCCTGTTCGACGCCCTCCACCATGCCCGCGAGCACATGACCGTCGAGCAGGCGCTCTACCTCCTCCACCTGCTGGCCGACAACTACGGCTCGGACGCGACCGATCACGAACCTCGTCAACAGCCGGGAGGTCTGGATCGTCTTCGCCCTCAATCCGGACGGCGGCGAGTACGACCTGACGTGCGACGGCGCGTCCGCGCCCCGTACTGCGCCTGGCGCAAGAACCGCCAGCCGAACGGCTTCGGGCAGCCGATCGGGACCGATCTCAACCGCAACTACGACTATCGCTGGGGCTGCTGCGGCGGCTCGTCGGGCAACCCGTCCTCGATCACCTACCGCGGCTCGAGCCCGTTCTACGCCAACGGAAGCGCGGGTCATGCGCGACTTCGTCAACAGCCGCGTGCAAGAACGGGATCCAGCAGATCCGCGCCCACGTCACGTTCCACACGAACGGCGAGCTGATCCTCTGGCCGTACGGCTACACCCGAACGGACATCCCGTCGGACATGTCGGTCGAGGACCACAGCACGTTCGTCGCGATGGGCAAGGCGATGGCGAGCCTCAACGGCTACAAGGCCGAGCAGTCGAGCGACCTCTACATCACCGACGGCGACCAGATCGACTGGATGTACGGCGTCCACCGGATCTTCTCGTTCACCTGGGAGCTCTACCCGCCGGAGACAGGCGTCCGTCTGGGACGACCACTACTCGCCGGACGAGGCGATCGCGCCCGCAGACGGCCCGCAACCGCGGCGCCCTCCTCTACCTCATCGATATCGGCGGCTGCCCGTACCGCGCGATCGGCCAAGGAAACGACGCACTGCGGCGCCTTCAACGACGACTTCGAGATCTACCGCTTCTGGTCAACGGACCCGTACGGCACGGATACGGCCACGGGTGGCGACGTGGGTCGCGGCGCGATCCGGGGCCGACGTTCTCCGGTGGCTATCCGATCCAGCTCGGGACGGCGTCGTCCGGGGCGCAGGCGATGGTGACGGGCGGACCCGCCGGGACCGGCGCCAACCAGTACGACCTCGACGGCGGGACGACGACGATCCGTTCGGCTCCGATCAAGCTGCCCGCCAAGGTCGGCTCGCTGACGTTCCGCTACTACCTCGCCCACGGCTCGAACAGCTCGACGAAGGACTCGTTCATGGCCTGGGTCGAAGTCGGCGGGACGCGGTTTCGAGTGTTCCGGGACTTCGGCGCCGGCGTCATCCAGCAGGGCAAGTGGACGAAAGCCGGCGCTGCCCTCTGACGAAATGGGCCGGGCAGACGATCCGGATCGTGTTCACGGCGACCGACGGCGGCCCGGACAGCCTCCTGGAGGCCGGCGTAGACGACGTCCGAATCGAGATTCGGCCATGGCTCGGGCTCGCCAGGTCTCGGAGGGCCGGTCGCAGACACGCGATGCGCGGGGAACCTCGTGCTGTCGGGAGGCGTCAGGGGCGCCACGCGGACCCACCAGGTCCGACTCCCAGGAGATCGACCGATGCGACGACTCGGCATCATCCTCCCGGCCACGCTGCTGGGACTCCTCCTGACCGCCGGTCCGACCCTCGCCTGTGGCGGGCTCATCGGACCTAACGGCGCGGTCAACCTCCTCCGGACGACGACGTTCGCCGGTTACCACGACGGCGTCGAGCACTACATCACGGCGTTCCAGTTCGCCGGTGGTGGTGGAGCATTCGGCTCGATCACGCCGTTGCCGGCGGTCCCGACGAGCGTCGAGAAGGGCGGCGACTGGACCCTCCAGCGGCTGATCCGCGAGACCGAAGCCCAGCGATTGACCTTCCTCTCGGATGCGGCGGGTAGCCCGGCTGCCTCCGGCGCGGAGGAGCTCATGAAGGTCCGCATCGACGCCCTCGACATCACCGTGCTTCGCGGCGGCGCCGCCGACATCGGGACGTGGGCGAGCGATCACGGCTTCCGCCTCCCGCCCGACGCGCCCGAGGTCCTCGAGTTCTACGCTGCGCGCAGCCAGATCTTCCTCGCCGCGGCCTTCGACGCCGATGCCGCGGCAGAGCGCGGCCAGCAGGTCGGTGACGGAACGTCCGTCCACATCACGATCCCGACCGATAACCCGTGGGTTCCACTCCGGATCCTGGCTCTCGGCAAGACGGGCAGTGAGCGGATCGACGCCGACGTGTTCCTCCTGACCGACGCGCCGCCCGTCCTGCTCCCCGCGCCGACCGGCAGCAACGGGATGCGTCTCGACCACAATTCGTCTTGCCACGAACAGCCTCCTCGACGACCTCCGGTCGGACCGGGGCATGGAGTGGGTCCCGACGACCGCGTGGCTGACGAAGGTGGCCATCGACTCCTCCGCCAGTGGCCTCTCGTACGACCTGGCGATCGATGCGAGCGGCGCCGGGGCGCCGTCCCGGGTCGACGCCGGCTTGGCGGCGCCCGGCTCGCCGTCGATCGGTGGCGGGGCCGACATCGCCCGCCTCCTGCTCGCAGTGCTCTTCTCCCTCATGGGCGTGGCGGGGATCCACCTGATGACCCGCTATCGGCCAAGCGACGCGCTCGGCTGATCGGCGCACAGAGCATGTCCATCGATCGCGCCGTCGCGGCTCTCGGACTCGGGCTCGCGACGGCGCTCGGGGCGGCGGCAGTCGCCGGGGCCGTATCTCGCTCGAACGAGCCGATCGTCGTCGACGTGACGATCCATTACTCCAGGTTCGAGCCGGCCGCGATCAGCGTCCCGGCCGGACGGCCGGTGACATTCGTCATCCACAACACGGACCCGATCGATCACGAGTGGATCGTCGGCGACGAAGGGCTTCACGAACGACACCGGACGGGAACGGAGCCGGTCCACGACGCTCGCCCGACGGAAGTCTCGATCGACGCCCTCACGGAGCGCTCGACGACGGTGACGTTCGCCCAACCGGGCCAATTGACGTTCATCTGCCATTTGCCCGGCCACGAGGCCTACGGCATGACGGGGACGCTGACGGTCACCGGCAGCTGAGGCAATCGCGGAATCACGAAGGCCCCGCCGGAGGCGGGGCCTTCTTCTTGTCCGCGTTGGACGGGGATTACGGGCTGCCTTGCGGGATCTCCGTGACGAGGATCCCATTGACGAACGGGGTATCGCCGACGTGGCCGACAAACGAGATGTCGAGGACGCCGTCGGTGACTTCGACCATGACACTTCGATCGTAGGCGGTGAGCACACCGCCGGCTCCGAGGCGACGTCGAGCTGCCAGATCAGCGGCGCGTTCTCGAACGCGACGCTGAAGATGCGATCACCGGGGCCCACTCGCCTGGAACTCGGCAAATGACAGGTCGACGCGATACGTGCCGTCGGGGACGGCGAACCGGTAGTCGCTCATCCCGGAGACGCTGGTTCCTGTACAGCGGATCGCGGTCAGTTCCGGCGATGTCGCTGGCCGTGGAGGCGGAGCTGCCGCCCGTGTATCCGAACGCGCCGGACATGAACGCGCGGTCCGCTCACGTAGGTGATGCCCGTAGCCGGGTCGACGTACGTGAAGCCACCCGCGTTGATGCCCTGCTGGTAGGCCGGCACGAGGAGCGTGACCGGCACCTGGACGTTGCCGAGGTCGGGATCGTTCGTCTGGACGACGAGGATCGCCCGATGGGCCCCTGGCGCGAGCCCGGTCAGTCGACGTGGATATCGACGATCGGCGGACCCATCGGGCGCCACCGTACCCGTCTCCGGGTCGACGGTCAGCCACGGCACGTCGCTGAAGAGCGGCAGTCCGGATTCGATGAGGTACGCCTGACCGTCGTTCTGGCTGACGGTCCAGATGTTGCCGGTGTTGTCGAGCTCGATGCCGGCGCCGTTGAACCCGGGACTCGGGTGCGGCAGCGCCATCGAAGCCTTCGCAATTGATCGGGTCGATGAGGTAGATCGTGTCGGTATCGCTGTTCGTCGCTTCCCAGAGCATCCCGAACGAGCTATTCCAGGCGAGGCCCGAAATGTTCGGATCGGATGGCTGGCATTCGTTGAGCGTCTCGCCCGGCGTCGGGTGCGACGGGCCGGCGACGCGATAGACGATGCCTTCGTTCCAGCCGCCGATGTAGAACACGTCGGCCGCCGGGTCGTAGGCGAGGCCGCGCTGGTCCACGGAGTCCCAGGGCGAGCCGGTGATCACCTGCTCGACCGAGCCGTCGGCCGGGTCGAGACCGTAGATGCCGTTGTCGCCACCGATGTTGACCTGCCAGAGCAGGTTCCGGCCGGCGTCAAAGGCCATGTCGCCACCGAACGCCTCGATCCACGGCGACTCGAATGAGTTGCCGGTCAGGGCTCCGCCGGTGGTGAACTCCGTCGACCTGCAGACGCCTGCGAAGCCGCAGAGGTCGCCGTTGTCGAAGGCATCGCCGAGCCACACGTTACCCGTGTAGCCGACGGCCCACGGCAGAGCGACCCCCTCGGTCGGCCAGCTGGCGAGGACGTCGCCAGTGGACATGATGCTGCGCGGGACGACTGTCGCCGGACGGTTCGCTCCCTTGGTCGACGTCGCGTTCGGCGCGACCTTCGATCAGGGTCCGCTTGCCGGTCACGCCGGCGACCGTCGGGCCGCCGAGGTTGACCTCGCCGATATCGAACGTGAGATCGGCGTGGCCGTCCGGGTTGGCGATCGTGATGGTCCCGCGTGGCCTGGCGACCCGGGGTGAGGGTGAACGTGAATGGGCCGCCCTCGACGGTCCCATGAGGCTGGTTCCGATGGAGGGCTGCGTCGACACCGGTCCGCGTCGTACCGGCCGTGACGAGCTCGTCGCGCGTCAGGCCGACATAGCCCTCCTTGGCGAACTCCAGCGGCCACGTGCCACTGGGCGCGATGAGGGTATATGTCCCGTCACCGGCCGTGGTTGCGGTGGCATCGAGCGGGCTACCGTTCCACACCGAATGGAGAGTCACGTCCGACGCCGGCGAGCGGCTCTTCGCTATGGGCGTCGGTGACAGTGCCCGAGATGCCGCCCCACAATTCCGGCAGCGTCACGGTCAGGGTCACGTCGACCGTGACCTGGCGCGGCTTGGGCGCGTTCGTGAGGAAAACGACGGAACCTCGGTACTCACCGGGGGTGAGACTCGGGTCGCCGATGGTGAGGGTCACTGCCTGGCTGGCGCCGACGGCGAGCGAGCCGGAGGCCGGGCTCTCGGACAGCCACGGCAGGTCGGTGAAGAAGCCGGAGCTGATGCCGAAGGCAAGGTTCTCCCAGAGCTCGACACCGTCGGGGACGCCGTCGGCGTCGAGATCGGCACTGTTCTGGCCGTCAAGGAAGCCCCTGAAGGCGGTGCGTTCTTCGTTGGCGACGATGAGCGCCGCCTGGCCTTCGTCCGGACCGGGGGTCGTGTAGCCGGCGAGTGCTTCCGCCCCTTCGAGCGGGTCACCGCGCTGACCGTAGATCCCGTAGATCTCGCCGTCGAGCTCGGTGAACTCGGGGGCTTCCTCCGGGAACGTGAAGGCCGGATGCTCCGGCTGCCACCAGTAGACAGGGTTCGGTGGATCGAAGATGCTCTCCGCGAACGAGAAGCCGAGCCGCTCGAAGAGCGGATGGCTGGGATCGAACTCGATCAACCCACGTGTGGAAGATGAGCCGTCCGCCACTCTCGACATACGAGTTGAGGCTGTCGAAGACCGCGAAGTCCGGTCCCCAGTTGTCGTCGGCAAAGATCACGAGATCCCAGTCGCCCGACTCCAGGTCGGCCACGAAGCCATCGAAGTCGGCCTCGTAGTGGGCCGTGTACGACAGGCCGAGCCGTTGCAGGGCCTGGTCGACGTAGGTCTCCGGCGCCGGGTGGATCGGGTCGTCGGTGTAGACGAGGATCGATGTGTCGGCGGTCGGGTTGGCGGCCGTCCATTTGAAGGCCTTGGGATGGGCCACCGCGGTGCCGCCGCCGTTGACGGGCATGCGGATCGCAGGCTTGACGTCCTGACGCCAGGCGCCGGTGCCGGCTGCCGCTCCACCGATGACCGGCGGGCTGGAGCCCCGGCTGCGCTCCTTGGTCTCCCAGGCAAGCGGCGCCGAGCCGACGTTGCCCAGGGTGACAGTCCTCGTCGTCGGAGCGGCGCCGAAGTCGAGCTCGACGGCGATCTCGGTCGGGTCGACCGTCGGAACCGGCGCGTTGAGCCTGACATTGCGGGTGACGTCGGCGCCGTCGACAAGCGTCAGCGCGCTGGGCCTTGGAGACGTAGTTCGTGGCAGCGACTGTCAGCGTGTAGACGACCCGGATAGAGCCGCAGGCTGTAGGTCCCGTCCGGACCGGTCTTCGTCGAGCCGAGACCGGGCGAGGCGGTGACGGTCGCCCCGGCGATCGGTTCGCCGTCGTTCTTGTCGGTGACCGTGCCGTGCACGACGCCCGAGGGCACGGGCTCATAGCGGTAGGCGGTGTTCGGCGAGAGAAGCGCCTGGCCGAACGAGAACTTCGAGTCCGTCCGTGCCAGACGCATCCTCGATGCCGATCGTGGCTCCGCGGCCGTCGCCTGGATTGGCTGGATTGGCGCCGTACAGGATGTCGAGTCGTTTCGCCCTGCTCGTACAGCTTGATCTCGAAGTCGATGGTGCGATGTCGTACCGAGCACAGCGATGTCGGTGTACTCGAGGACGAAGGTGCGGCTGCCCGGCGACCCGAGCGTCGCGTACTCGATCGATGCTCTCGTCGGCGAGATACAGGTCACGCCAGAACGCGATAGATCGCCGCGTTCGGCGGTCCGTCGGACGGGATCGAGAGCGGGAACGGGTTGAACACGTCCGCGCTTCGAGGAAGTTCAGGTAGCCGTTGTCCGACAGGAAGACCTGCTCGTAGTCCTCGCCGTAGAAGTCGAACGGGAAGGGCAGGCGGAGCCGGCCCGGCGAAGTCGTCACCGTACAGCGCCGTCTCGGTCGTCGCGTCGACCCAGACGAAGCCGATCGCACGGCAGCCGTGGCCGAAGTCGTCGAGCTTGCGGCCGAGGCTGAAGTTGAGGGTGATGTCCTGGTCGACGAGCTCGACGCCCTCGACGATCGCGGCCTCGGTGCAGCCGCCGCGCCGACGCCCGGATCGTGTACGTCCCGATGGGCAGGGTCAGGCGGTAGGCGCCCGTGGCGTCGGTGCTGGCGGCCGGGACCGGAGTCCCGATCGCCTGGACGTGGGCTCGGTTGAGGGGCGTGCCGTCCTCGGCCGCGCGGACGTGACCGGTGATGCGGAAACGCGGCAGTGCCCGGAGGGCGAAGTTCTGGGTCGTCGTCTCGTCCTTGACGATCTCGACGCCCGGGGCGATCTTCTGGGCGAAGCCGAAGGCCACGGCTGTGACGTCATACGTCCCAGCCGCGAGGAACATTTCGTAGTGGCCGGCGGCGTCAGTCGTGACGGTGAAGTCGCGGAACCCGCCTGACGCGGTCACCTGGGCGCCGGGGATCGGCACGCCACTGAGCCGGGTCACCGTTCCGGCGAGGGTCCCGCCGGTCGCGACGAGGTCGACCGCCGCCTTGGCGTCGATCCGGCCGTCGCCGTAGACGTTGTTCGGGTCGCCATCTTCGGTGTCGCCACCGCAGTCCATGTCGATCCGATTGACGGCCGTGGCGCGAACGCCGTCTGTCGCCGGGACATAGTTGTCCGGATCGCCGATGAGGGACGGCTTGGCCGACAGGACCAGGGCGAGCGCACCAACCGTGTGCGGTGCCGCCATCGAGGTGCCGGAGAAGGACTCGTAGCCGCCGCCGGGAACGCTGGAGACGACGTCGACGCCCGGCGCGCTGATGTCCGGATTGACCTTGCCGTAGACCGACGGTCCGCGGCCGGAGAAATCGGCGATGTTGTCGTCGATGTCGGTCGCGCCGGCGCTGAAGACCTCGAGGAAGTCGCCGGGCGAGCCGCCCTCGCCGCAGAAGGGGCCGGGGTTGCCGGACGAGAAGACGGGGATGATCCCGGCCGCCCGCCACGCCTGGACGACCGTGAGATAGAACGGGTCGCCAGGTCCGGCGCCCCACGAGTTGTTGACGATGTCGGGGCGCTTCGAGGGGTCAGGATTCTCGCCAGCGCTGTCCCACGGCGCGATCATGAACTCGCCCGACGAGATCAGTGCCTCCTCGGAGCAGCCGAAGTCCTCGCAGCCCTTCGCGGCGACCCAGCGGGCGCCTGGGGCAACGCCGATGTCGGGCGTGAACGGGCCGGGGCCGTCGCCACCGACCATCGTGCCCATCGTGTGGGTGCCGTGGCCGGCGTTGTCGCAGGGCTCGTCGCCGCAGATCCCGGTCGGGTCCCACCAGTTGTAGTTGTGGTCGAACTCGCCGCCGCCGAGGTTGCCGCGATACTGGTTGACGATCGCGGGATGGGTGTAGTCGACGCCGGTGTCGACGTTCGCGACGACGACTCCCTGGCCGATGACTCCGTCAGCCCACGCCTCGGGCGCGCGGATCTTGTCGACGCCCCACTCCGGGTCGCCGACCGCCGCGAGGATTGCGACCTTCGTTTCAACGGGCTTGACGAGGGGATAGACCTTGAGCGCCCGGACGGCCTTGACGCCGGGCAGCTTGGCGAATGCCTGGGCAAGCTTCGAATCGCCGCGCACGACCAGCGAGTTCGTGAGCCAGTAGCTCTTCGCCTTGGCGCCGGAGTTCTTGGCAAGGGCGATGCCAGCAGCCTGGGATCGCTGGGCGTTGCCGGTCATCGTCGCCAGGACGAAGGCACCGCGCTGGGCATGGTTCTTGATCTTCGTTGCGCCACGGAGATCCGGCTTCGCCGTGAATTCGACGATGAAACGATCGACGCCGCCCGAGTCGAGGGCGGCGAGGAGAGATTTGTCGACCGGCGCGGAGGCGGCGGATCTTTGGCCGCCGTCCGTGGCGGCTGCCGCGGCGAGCGCCGCTCCAGCCTGCCCGAGCACGAGAATGAACGCGGCCGTCACCGCGACAAGACGACGAGCCATCGCCAGGACCTCCCTCAGACCAAGCTGGCCCACACCCGACCGGACGGGGGCTGCCAGGCGACGCGAACATGCAGGCGGCTGATCGGCTTCGAATGCTACCGCGCGAGCGTCGAGGTTTTGTCTCCTTCCTGCAATCGCAAAAAGTGGTAGTGGTGCGCGCGCGCACCGGGCCGGACCGGCCTGCGACATCGCCGGATCGCTATGCTCGCGGGACGATGTCAGCGATGAGGATTCGCGCCGCGGTCCTGGATCAGCCGGGCGTCCCCTCGCGGGTCGAGGAGCTGGAGCTCGCCGAGCCACGCTCGGGCGAGGTTCGGGTCCGGATGCTGGCGTCGGGCGTCTGCCACTCGGACCTGCACGTCCGGGACGGCGACTGGGACCGGCCGGGCCCGATCGTGATGGGCCACGAGGGCGCCGGCGTCATCGAGGCGCTGGGGCCGGGCATCGAGCGCTGCGGCCGGGGACCTCGAGGTCGGGCGGCTCGTCGCGCTCGTCGTGGACGACGCCGTGCGGCCGCTGCCGGTCCTGCCTGGCCGGCCGAACCTGGGAGTGCGCGGACTCCCCTTCGTACACCCACCTCATGCCCGACGGCACGTCGCGCCTTGGCGCGGACGGACGGTGGCGGGGACGTCTTCAGCTATTGCGCGATCGGGACGATGGCGGAGGCCCAGGTCGTTCCGGTCGCGGCCGTCGTTCCGATGCCGGACGGCACGCCACCCGAGGTCGCGGCGCTGATCGGGTGCTGTGTCGCGACCGGCGTTGGGGCCGTCACGAAGACGTTGCCGGTCGCGCCCGGCTCCAGCGTCGCCGTCATCGGCCTGGGCGGCGTCGGACTATCGGCCGTCATGGGCGCCGTCCTTGCCGGAGCCGGCCGGATCGTCGCGGTCGATCGCGTCGCGGCGAAGCTCGAACTCGCCCGCGAGGTCGGGGCGACGGACACGGTCCTGGCGGGCGACGACGCCCCGACGACGCTGGCTGCGATCCGCGAGGCGACCGATGGCGGCCCGGACGTCTGCGTCGAAGCGATCGGCCTGCCGTCGACGATCGAGATCGCGATCGGCTGTCTGCCGAACGGCGGGACGGCGCTCCTCATCGGCATGACGCCGTTCGGTGCCCGGGCGTCGTTCGAGGTCTTCCCATTCGTCGACGGTGGGCGACGGATCGTCGGCTCGAACTATGGCTCGGCGGTCCCCGCTGTCGACTTCCCGCGCTATGCCCAGCTCCACCTCGACGGACGCCTGCCGGTCGACCGCCTGATCACGGAGCGGATCGGGCTCGCCGGGGTGGAAGCGGCGTTCGAGCGGATGCGGCGTGGCGAGGGCGTTCGGTCGGTGATCGCGTTCTGAGGGTCGCCCGCGCCCGGCGCAGCCCCGCCGCAGCGTTCGGTCAGTTGCTCAGCCGTCCTTGACCCGCTCTCGGAGCGTCGTGCGCGCCTCCCACAGTTCCGGGAAGAAGACCTCGTCGACCATCTGGCGGAGGTAGCCGGCCCCCGCGGTGCCTCCGGTCCCCCGCTTCATCCCGATGACCCGGAGGACGACCTTGAGGTGGCGATAGCGCCATAGCGAGTAGGTCTCATCGACGTCGACGAGCTTCTCGGCCATCTCGTAGGCGTCCCACGCCTCCGCCGGGCGTTCGTAGATGCCGACGATGACCTGTGTCACGCCGGGGTGGGGCTCATATGGCGTCGACACATCTCGCTCGAGCACCTCGCGCGGCACGGCCATCCCGCGCCGGGCGAGCCAGCGCAGGAACTCGTCGTAGAGGCTCGGGCGACGGAGAGCCGCCTCGAGCTCCTCGCGGATCGCCGGCACGTGCCGGAATACGTCGACGACGCTGACGTCCCGCTTGCCGAGGGCCATCTCGATCAGCCGGTTCTGGTGGGACTGGAAACCGCTGGCCGGTCCCAGCGCATAGCGGAACTGGGCGTACTCGGTCGGCGTGAGCGTCTCCAGCACGCTCCACTGGTTGAGGAGCTGGGTCTGGATGTGCTTGACCCGGGCGAGGATCTTGAAGGAGCTCTCGAGGTCGTCGCGACGGACGAACTCGATCGCCGCCCGCAGCTCGTGGAGCATGAGCTTGAACCAGAGCTCGGTGGTCTGGTGCTGGACGATGAACAGCATCTCGTCGTGGTGGGGCGGGTCGCTGAGCGGACGCTGCGTGGCCAGGAGGTCCTCGAGACCGAGGTACGTGGCGTAGTCGAGGTACTCGCGCCCGGCGTGGCGGCCGTCGTCTGACATCGCGACGAGGATAGCCCTCAAGCCGGGGGTTCGGGCTCCTCGATCGGCGGCAGCAGCGGGTCACCGGTGATCAGGCGCGAGCCGCGGCCGTGGGTCACGAACGACCACGCCCAGCGGATGATCACGACGAAGCGATTGGCAAAGCCGATCAGGTACGCGATGTGGATCCCGAGCCACAGGAGCCAGGCGGGAAAGCCGCCCTGCCGGCCGAACGGCCCGAGCCACGGGATGTCGGTGACCCCGGCGAGGCGGCCGATGATCGCGACCTCGCCCTTGTTCCGGTAGCGGAACGGCGGCGTCGGCTCGGCGGCAAGGCGGCGCAGGATCGTCCGGGCCGCGTACGTGCCACCCTGGATCCCGCCCTGGGCGACGCCCGGCACCGGCCGACCCTCCTGCCACGGCATCACGGCCGCGTCGCCGACGACGAAGATCTCCGGGTGGCTGGGCAGGCTCAGGTCAGGCCCGACGATGATCCGCCCGGCGCGATCCACCTCGGCGTCCGTCGCAGTGGCGACGGTGCGGGTGAAGCTCGAGACCTGGACCCCGGCGGCCCAGAGCACGGTTCGAGCGGGGAGCCGCTCCTCCTTGTCGCCGACCGCGACCCGGACCGATCGGTCATCGATGTCGACGACCTTCGTTCCCGTTCGGACGGTGACGCCGAGCCGTTCGAGCTGACGCTGGGCAGACTTCGAGCGATCCGGCGGATACGGCGGGAGCACCCGATCCATCGCTTCGATGAGGATGATCCTGGCGTGGGTCGGGTCGATCGAGCGGAAGTCGCGCTTCAGGGTGTCCCTGGCGATCTCGCCGAGGGCGCCCGCCAGCTCCGCGCCGGTCGGGCCGGCCCCGACGACGACGAACGTCATCCACTCGGCGCGGCGGACCGGGTCCGCCTCGCGCTCGGCGGCCTCGAACGCGATGAGGATCCGGCGCCGAATCCCCGTGGCGTCCTCGATCGACTTGAGCCCGGGTGCATGCTCCGCCCAGGCGTCGTTGCCGAAGTACGAGAAGCGAGCTCCGGTAGCGACGATCAGCGAGTCGTAGTCGATCGGACCGCCGTCTGACAGGTTCACGACCCGCTCGGCCGGGTCGAGGCCGACCGCTTCGCCAAGCAGAACCGTCGTGTTCCTCCGCTTCCGAAGGATCGAGCGGAGTGGCTGGGCGATATCGCCCGGACTGAGGGCGCCCGTAGCGACCTGGTACAGGAGCGGCTGGAACAGGTGGAAATTCCGGCGATCGACGAGCGTGACCTCGACGCGCCGGTCCTTGCCCAGCACGCGCGCCGCGTAGAGCCCGCCGAAGCCACCGCCGATGATCACGACCCGGTGGGGACCGTTCGCTGCGGGGGTCATCCCGATCCGGTTTTCCTCGCTCGCTTCGAGGTCGACTCGCCGCTGCTCGGTGGCTTGCGCTTCGTGCGAGGCTCGGCCGACTCAGCTGCCCCTGGACGACCCGAGGCCTTGACGCGCGGCTCCAGGATGACGGGCTCGAACGCGAGCGACGGCAGCTCCGCCGCCGGCTGGTCCTCCTCCGGCTCGACGTCGTCATCGATCGCTTCGGACGGACGGGCGACCTCACGCTCGATCCACGATTCGATGGGTGCCAGCGCTGGGATGCCGGGGCCAACGGCGATCCCGACTCCCGGGCCTACCCTTGTCGGTACCGTCTCGATGACGAGCGGGATGCTCTCGTCGGCGCGGAGCTTGTGGCAGCGGTAGCAGTTGGCGATCCGATCCTCGTTGATCGATCGGCAGTGCGGGCAGACCCACAGGAGCTCCTCGACGACGACGTCCTCGGTCGTGCCCATATCCGGCGGATTGACGAATCGAGCGATCAGCCAGACCGCCGTCGGCCCGGCCAGGAGCGCAGCAGCGATGAGCGCTGAAGGAATCGTCCCGAGACCATTCAACATGGCCTCGAAAAGTCCAGCCGGATCAATGGGCATCGCTTGGCCTCTCAGGACGTCGGGTCCCCGTCACCGTAGTCCTATGCCGCGATGGTACTGCACGATCCGTGGCGGAGCGTGCGGGGCTATTTGTCGCGCTCAGCCGATGCGAGCGTGGCCTGTGCCGCCGCGAGGCGGGCGACCGGGACACGGAACGGTGAGCAGGACACATAGTCGAGGCCGATCGCCTCGCATTTCCAGATCGACTCCGGGTCGCCGCCGTGCTCGCCGCAGATCCCGAGCTCGAGCCCGGGCTTCGTCGAGCGGCCCTTGTCGACTGCCGTCTTCATCAGGCCCGCGACGGCGTCATCAAGGGTCTGGAAGGGGTTGACCGGCAGAACACCGTCCTCGACGTACTTCAGGAGGAACCCGCCCTCGGCGTCGTCGCGGCTGTAGCCGAACGTCATCTGGGTCAGGTCGTTCGTGCCGAAGCTGAAGAAGTCGGCTTCGCGGGCGATCTCATCGGCGGTCAGGGCGCCGCGCGGGACCTCGATCATCGTCCCGAACTTGTAGTCGACCTCAACGCCGCCGGCGGCCTCGCGGACGGCCGTGGCCTCCTTCTCGAGCAGGGCCCGGGTAAAGGCAAGCTCGTTCACGTGGCCGACGAGCGGGATCATGATCTTGGCGATCGGGTTGCCGCCCGCCTTCTTGACCGCGATCTGCGCGTTGAGGATCGCCCGCGTCTGGATCTTCACGAAGTCCGGGATCATCAGCCCGAGGCGGCAGCCGCGCAGCCCGAGCATCGGGTTCTGCTCGTGGAGGCTCCGGATCGTCGCCAGGAGCTCTTTGTCCTCCTCGGAGGCGCCGCCCTGCATTTCGGCCCGGGTGACCTTGACGAGCTGCTCCTCGAGGTTCGGCAGGAACTCATGCAGCGGCGGGTCGATGAGGCGGACCACGACGGGGAGGCCGTCCATCGCCCGGAAGATGCCCTCGAAGTCGCCCTGCTGGAGGACCTCGAGCTGGGCCATCGCCCGGTCGAACGTCTGAACGTCGTCGAGCTCTTCGGCGGTGAGCTGCGCGCCGCTGGCGAACCGCGCCTTGGCCCGGGTCGCGACGCTCGCGACAAGGATCGCGCCACGGACGATGTCGAGCCGCTCGCCCTCGCGGAACATGTGCTCGGTCCGGCACAGGCCGATGCCCCGGGCGCCGTAGCTCCGGGCCTGCTCGGCCTCTTCGGGCTTGTCGGCGTTGGTCCAGACGGCCATCCGGGCGAATCCGTCGGCCCAGCCGAGGATCGTCTGGAGCTCGGGCTGGTCCTCGAATCGAGCCTCGACTGTCGGGATGCGCGCCGACGAATACCTCGCCGGTCGAGCCGTCCACGCTGATCCAGTCGCCTTCCTTGAAGGCGAGGCCGCTGTCGGACGATCGGGCGCTCTTCGAGCCGTAATCGACGATGAGCTCGGCGCAGCCGGCGACGCACGGCTTGCCGATCTGGCGGGCGACCACGGCGGCGTGGGACGTCGCGCCGCCGCGGGCGGTCAGGATCCCCTGGGCGACCGCCATTCCGTGAAAGTCGTCGGGCGAGGTCTCGACGCGGACGAGGACGACCTTCTCGCCGCGGCCGACCCACTCGACCGCCACGTCGGCGTCGAAGACCGCCTTGCCGACGGCCGCGCCGGGCGACGCGTTGAGGCCCTTGGCGATCCGCTCGGCCTTCTGGCGCGCGCCGGGGTCGAACTGGGCCCGCAGGAGCTGGTCGACCTGGGCGGTTTCGATCCGGCCGACCGCCTCCTCCTTCGTGATCGTGCCGTCCTCGACCATGTCGACCGCGATCTTCACCGCGGCTGCCGCGGTCCGCTTGGCGGAGCGCGTCTGGAGCATGTAGAGCTTGCCGCGCTCGATCGTGAACTCGAGGTCCTGGACGTCGCGGTAGTGGCTCTCGAGCTGCTGCCCGATCTTCTGGAACTCGTCGTAGACCGCCGGCATCTCCTCGGCCATCTGGGAGATCTTCGGGAGCCGTCCGGACGCCGGCCACGACGTCCTCGCCCTGGGCGTTGGTGAGGTACTCGCCGAAGAGGACACGCTCGCCGGTGTTCGGGTCGCGGGTGAACGCGACGCCCGTCCCGGAGTCGTCGCCCATGTTGCCGAAGACCATCGTCACGACGTTGACCGCGGTCCCGAGGTCGTGGGCGATCTTCTGGCTGTCGCGATAGTCCTTCGCCCGCTTGCCGAACCAGCTCGCGAAGACCGCCTTGATCGCAAGGTCGAGCTGCTCGTTCGGGTCGGACGGAAAGTCGCGCCCGGTGTCCTCGCGGACGATCTGCTTGTACTCACCGACGAGGGCCTTCAGGTCCGCCACGTCGAGGTCGGTGTCCTTCGCGCCGTGACCGTGGGCCTCCTTGCGGGCCTCGAGCGGCTCGTCGAAACGGCTCGCGGGAACGTCCATCACGATCCGCCCGAACATCGCGATGAACCGGCGGTACGCGTCCCAGCCGAATCGCTCGTTGCCGGTCAGCGCGACGAGGCCCTGGAGCGTCTCCTCGTTGAGGCCGAGGTTGAGGACGGTGTCCATCATCCCGGGCATCGAGAACTTGGCGCCGGAGCGGACGCTCACGAGGAGCGGGTTCTTCGGGTCGCCGAAGCCCTTGCCGGAGCGCTCCTCGACCTCCCGCATCGCCTCGAGGACGTCGTCCCACAGCCCGTCGGGCAGCTTCTCGCCGGCGGCGAAGTAGTCGTTGCACGCTTCGGTCGTGATCGTGAAGCCGGGCGGGGTCGGCAGGCCGGCCTTCGTCATCTCGGCGAGCCCGGCGCCCTTGCCGCCGAGCAGGTCCTTCATCGCGCCGTCGCCCTCGGCCGTGCCGCCGCCCCACGCGTAGATGTAGCGCTTGCCGGCCTTGTGGGCGCGGTCGGTCGCGGGGGACGTCGTTGCCATTCGGCGAGCTCCTTGGGCGCGGCGCGGCCCGTGGGCGGCGCGGGGTTCTCTTGCGGTCCGACGCGGTCACGGTGGATTGTACTAGTGCCCTCGAACCTGAGAGCAGGCGCCCTCCCCGTCGAACGGACGCTCGCTCACCGAGGTCCGAGGCCGAGCCCCGCGAGGCCATCGGCCGGGTACCATCCGGCCGGATGACCGAACTCGCCGCCGATCCGCGCGTCATCGACGCGGAGGCGCCCGTCGTACAACGCCCGACTCGTGCGGCGCGAGGACGAGACCGACTCGCTCGCCTACTTCTGGGTTCGCTTCGACGGCGACCCGACCCCGTTCGAGCCCGGCCAGTACATGACGATCGGGGTCATGGTCGAGGGCAAGATCGTCCAGCGGCCGTATTCCGTGGCCTCGCCGCCGGTCGCCGCGGGCATCAGACGGATACGAGTTCTACGTCCGCCTCGTCCAGGGCGGGACGTTCACCCCGCTGCTGTGGCGGATGCCGATCGGCCAGGGCATGCGGATGATCGGCCCGAAGGGCAAGTTCATCCTCCAGCCCGAGGACGAGCGGACGCACATCTTCATCTCGTCAGGAACGGGCAATGCGCCGTTCGTCTCGATGATGCGGCAGATGCTCGGCCGACGGCGCGCCGCGCCGGGCCGTGTTCCTCAATGGCGTCTCGCACGCCCACGAGCTCGGCTACCGCGACATCGTCGAGGGCTGGGAGCGGTCGGGCGAGATACCCGGTCACGTACATCCCAACCGTCTCCCGCCCGAACGATCCGCTCAACGCGGCGTGGATGGGCCGGATCGGGCGGGTCGAGTCGATCCTCGGGCCGGTTCTCGACGAGCTGGGCTTGACGCCGACGAACTCCATCGCCTACATCTGCGGCAACCCGGACATGATCCTCAGCGCCGAGGAGACGCTCCTCGCCCGCGGCTACCCCGAGGAGCAGGTCCACAAGGAGCTCTACTGGCCGAAGGGCAAGGAGCCCCGCGGCGTCGCGGCCGGCGACCTCGCCGCCGCGATCGACGCCGCGGAGGCCAACGCGGACCAGTAGCCTGTCGCGGGCCGCTACCTTGGCTTATCGGGCGAACCGCCCGGCCCGGAACGGTTCGATCGGCAGGGAAGGTCGCGTACCGGTCGCGAGGTCCGCCAGGATCTCGCCGACCACCGGGGCGAACTTGAAACCGTGGCCGGAGCAGGCCGAGGCGAACGCAACGCCGGGGACGGCAGGGTGGACGTCGATCACGAAGTTGGAGTCCGGGGTGTTCGTGTAGAGACAGACCATCGCCTCGCGCAGCGGTCCGTTCGCCGCGCGGCATGGTGCGGCGCATGAAGGCCCGGACGCGCTCGATGTCGGCCGGGTGCTCCGACCGGTCGACCTGATCCGGATCGACCACCTCGCCCGAGTGATGCCGTGACACCTTCAGTCCGGCGGCTGTGTCGTAGGGAAAGCCGTAGAAGATGCCCTCGGGGCCCGTGTCCATGATCCACATCGGCAGCCGGCCGACGGCGACGTCCGCCGCCGGGACCTCGGGCTCGAACCAGAACACGGGCATCCGTTCGACCTCGAGCGGCAGGCGAAGGTCGGGCACGAAGTAGCCGGTCCAGGCACCGGCGGCGATGACGAGATGATCCGCGCCGTGGACGCCTGCGTCGGTTTCGACCTCCAGGCCGATCCGCCTGAAGCTGGCCGCCAGTCGGTCGCCCGCTCACCGAACCGAAGTACGGCGCCGGCCTGCGCCGCGAGCCGGAGCTGGGCGTCGATCGCTCGCTCCGGCCGGATCATCCCGGCGCCGGGGTCGAACAGACCGCCGATGTCGTCGGCCGGGGCAAAGATCGGCCAGCGACGGCGGATCTCCGCGGCGTCGAGAACGTCGTGGGCCAGTCCCTGCTCCCGCGCGCTCGCCACGGATCCCCGGAACACGACGCTCTCGGTGGGGCCAGCGTAGAGCCCGCCCGTCACCTCGACGAGCGGTTCGCCCGCGGCCGCGCCCAAGGCGTCCCAGGCATTCCACGCGGCGGCGAGCAGCGGCAGGTAGGCCGGATCCTCGAAGTACGCCCGGCGGATCATCCGGGATCGGCCGCCGGACGACCCGAGTCCGTGCCCGCGCTCCCCCGCCTCGAGCCCGACGACATTCAGCCCGCGGCGGGCCAGCGCGAGCGCCGCGGCGCTGCCGTGGGCGCCCAGCCCGATGACGATCGCATCGAAGCGCTGCATCGTCGACGCGTCTCCGTCAGGCCCGCGCGGCCGCCAGTCGATCGAGGATCAGCTGCTTGACGCCCTCGAGCGGCACCCGTTCCTGCGTCATCGAGTCACGGTCGCGGATCGTCACCGCCCCGTCTTCGAGCGAATCGACGTCGACTGTTACGCACCACGGCGTCCCGATCTCGTCCTGGCGCCGGTAGAGCTTGCCGATCGCGGCGGTATCGTCGTAGACCGCCATGACGTCCGTCGCGAGGTCGGCCCGCAGCCGACGGCAGATCTCGACGATCTCCGGCCGCTTCTTCAGCAGTGGCAGCACAGCGACCTTGTACGGGGCGAGATCCGCGTTCAACCCGAGAACGACGCGCTTCTCGCCCCGGACCTCTTCCTCGCGGTAAGCGTCGATGAGGAACGTGAACGCCGCGCGATCCGGTCCACCGGCGGTTTCGACGATGTACGGGACGAAGTGCTCCTCGGTCGCCGGGTCGAAATACTCGAGGTTCTCGCCCGAGACCTCGGCGTGGCGGGAGAGGTCAAAGTCGCCCCGGTTGTGGATCCCCTCAAGCTCCTTCCAGCCGAACGGGAAGCGGTACTCGACGTCGACTGCCTTCTTCGCGTAGTGGGCCAGCTCGTCGGGCGCGTGCTCGCGGAACCTGAGTCGCTCCGGCGTGACGCCGTACCTGACATACCAGTCCCAGCGGCGCGGGAGCCACTCCTCGAAGATCCGCGCGGCTTCGTCCGGCCGGACGAAGTACTGCATCTCCATCTGCTCGAACTCGCGCATCCGGAAGACGAAGTTGCCCGGACTGATCTCGTTCCGGAACGACTTGCCGACCTGGGCAATCCCGAACGGGATCTTCTTGCGCGAGCTCTGCTGGACGTTCTTGAAGTTGACGTACGAGCCCTGGGCGGTCTCCGGCCGGAGATAGATGATCGACGACTCGTCCTGGACCGGTCCCATGTGGGTCTCGAACATCAGGTTGAAGCGGCGCGGCGCGGAGAGCGGCCCCGCGTCGTTCGGGCAGACGAGCTTGAACCGTTCGATGACGGTCGGGTCGGTCAGATCGGACGCCGTGAGCAATTCGGCTCCGGGCAGCTCATCGAGCCGATAGCGGCGATGACAGGTCGCGCACTCGACGAGGGGGTCGCTGAAGGAGCCAACGTGTCCGGACGTGACCCAGACCTGGGGGTGCATGAGGATCCCGGCATCGAGCCCGACGATGTCCTCGCGCTCCTGGACCATCGATCGCCACCATGCCCGCTTGACGTTGTTCTTCAGCTCGACCCCGAGCGGGCCGTAATCCCAGACGGCGTTGATGCCGCCGTAGATCTCGGAGGACGGGAAGACGAAGCCTCGGCGCTTCGACAAGGAGACGATCGTTTCGAGGTTGTCGACGGCGGGCGCGACGGCATCCGGATCGGTCGCGGTGGGGGTGTCGGTCACGAGGGGCTCCAGTAGAGCGACCGGCCGTGGCAGGGACAGTCGCAGAGATCGGTGGAGTCGCGATGCTAGCAGACGACCCGGATGGACTATTCAGCGGGATCGGAGGACGATCTCGCAACAGTTCGGCCGCTCGAGGGTCATCAAGAGGATGAGCAAGAACAAAGCGACCGCTGGGCCGATCGCACGTCGGGCGTTCGACCTCGTCCGGCGACTTCCGTTGCCCATCCAGGACGACAATCTTCGACGCCATCGAGCGGTTCGCCCTGTTCTTGATGTTGATCCTCGTGTTCCCGGTGATCATCGCGGTCTTCGTCGCCGTCACCCTCATCTACGCCCTCCTGAACTGGGCGCTCGGGGCGCCAACCGGCTTCCTCGGCGCCGTCCTCGCCTATGCCTGGCTGGGGGCATTCGTGACCCTGCCCGTGATCATCATGGTTCGGCTATGGCGGGCGATGCCGATCCTCGTCCGGCTCCGGAAGCTCGCGATCGATGGGCTCGATCGCGATTACGAGTCTCTGGCACCGGCCCAACCGTCCAACACGACCGTTCCACTGTCCGTCCAGGAGCGGATCGCGATCGCGGATGCGAGCCTGGAGGCGGGCAATGACGACGCGTCCCGACCGGTCAGACCCCCGCCCTGACCTCGTCCAGGAACGCGAGCGAGCGCGCCTGGCGCTCGAGCGCGTTGCCGATGAACTCGCGCATCGCGGCCTCGACCTCGCGTTCGGTCGTCTCGGCGAGACGGAGAGCGGCGATCGCCTCGATATCGAGTCGCTGGTAGGCCTTGAGGAGCTTCAGGCCGTCGAGTGAGAGGCCGGTTCGCTCGTAGGAGGGTCCGGGGCATCGATCGCAGACGACCCCGCCGAGATGGGGAACCCAGCGGTGGCGCTCGCCGGCCTCGAGCACCCGGTCGCACTCCGCACAGCGGTCCACCTCGGGCCGGACGCCGAGCTCGTCGGCGAGGTGCATCTCGTACCAGCGGGCGACCCGTCCGGGCGCCATCCCCGCATCGAGGAGTCCGTAGGCCCGCTTGAGCAGCGTGTAGAGCGGCTCTGCCGCGGTGCGCTCCTCGAGCGACCGATCGGCGAGCTCGGCGAGATACCAGGCGGTCGCCGCGCTCTCGAGCGAATCGCGGAGGTTGAGCCAGGCATGGTCGACGACGACCTGCGTGACGACCTCGAAGGTTCGGCCGCGGGCCAACGCCACCTGGAGCTCGGCAAACGGTTCGAGGCTGCCACCAATCCGCGACGTCGGCCGGCGGATTCCCTTGGCGATGACCTTGATCTTGCCCCAGGCCGGCGTGATGAGCGTCAGGATCCGATCGGCCTCACCGAAGTCGAACCGGGAGAGGACGATGGCCTCGGTGGTGTAACGACGGGGGATCGGCACGATCGCACGGTAGCACCCGCACACGCCGGCCGCCGGTGGCGAAAAATCGCGCGGCCGGCGAGTGATCCAATCGGCGGATTCATGCGAATAGCCGGATAGGCGCCGGTGCGGTCGCGTCCCCCGGGCCGGCGCCAGTCCCCACCGCGGCACAGCACTGATTGCGATCGCCTCTCCCTTCCGACGAACAGGCTACCAGCGGCTCGCATGTTTGTCGGAATGCGGCTACACTGGCGCCACGATGGCTACCGTGTCGCGCGAGTTCGACCTCGACACCCTGATCGCCGACACCGAGGCGGAGATCCTCCGGCTCGTCGGCGATCACGACGCCTCGACCGCGGGCGCCTACGAGATGATCCGCTACCACCTCGGGCTCGATCGCGATGGGGCGCCGGCCGGCAAGCGGATGCGACCGCTCCTGGGCCTGCTCGCCTACGCCTCGATCGCCGGCGACCACGCCGCCGCCCTGCCCGGGGCCGCCGCCGTCGAGCTCGGGCACAACTTCAGCCTCGTCCACGACGACATCGAGGACGGCGATCGCGAGCGCCGCCACCGCCCGACGCTCTGGGCCCTCCACGGCGTCGCCCAGGCGATCAACACCGGGCGACATGCTGTTCAGCCTGAGTCGGGTGGCGCTCCACCGCCTGTCGGACCTCGGCTTCAGCGACGCGAAGGTCCTGCGCCTGATGCGCCTCTACGACGAGACCTGCGTCGCCCTGTGCGAGGGCCAGTACATCGACATCGCCACGAGCGAGTCGAACGACGCTCATGTCGGTCGAGCTCTACTTCGACATGATCGGCCGCAAGACCGCGGCGCTCATCGCCGCCTCCGTCGAGGCCGGCGCGCTCCTGGCGACGGACGACGACGAGGTGATCGCCCGCTACCGGGCCTTTGGCTGGGCGCTGGGGCTGGCATTCCAGCTGAACGATGACCTCCTCGGCATCTGGGGCGCCGAGCAGGCGACCGGCAAGGAGCCGACCGACATCGCCCGCCACAAGAAGACCTGCCGGTGATCTACGCCTTCGAGCACGCCGGGCCGGAGGATCGTGACCGCCTCGCGGAGCTCTACGCGAAAGGCCGATCAGACGCGCGACGACGTCGGCGAGATCATCGCGATCCTGGAGCGGAGCGGCGCCCACGACTTCACTCGCAACGAGGCTCGCCGCTACCGCGACGAGGCCCTTGCCGAGCTGGATGCCGCGGGCGTCGTCGATGCGCGGGCCCGTCAGAAACTCGAGCAGATCATCGTTTCGGTGATCAGCGCCTGAAGCCGACGCACCACGCCCGCTCGGTTGACTCGTCTCCGGTGGCATGAAGCGGCTCGCGTGGTTTGCCCTCCCGCTCGCGCTCGTCGGAGTCGTGCTTCTTCGCCAGACGCCGATCCCGGATAGCGCGGCGAAGGCTCGTCGACGTCGAGCGGCTCGCGACGGTCGTACCCCTCGTCGACGAGCTCGGGCTCCGTTCCTACCAGGACCAGCGATGGCTGCCGCTCGATCGAATACCGGGCCGGTGTGTTCGTCAACGACCCGTCCGGGAGCCACCTGCGAGTTCATCGATCCCGCCGGGGTGGCCTTCACCGATCAGGCCCAGACAGGACTTCGAGCGCATTCGCCGATCGCTGGCTGACACGGGCGTCGGGGTAGTTCGGGTGTACGCCGAGGACGCCTACGTCGTGTTCGACCTCGTCGAGCGCGCGGTCGGCCGCTGGGCGTACGTGTACGAGCCCGGTCACGAGCCGGCCGAGCGAGGCGACCGATACCTACGCCGACATCGACCGCGACTGGTACTTCATGGCCTGGGATCCAAGCCAGCAGTAGGGTCGCCTGACCCTCGACGGCTTAGCGGTCGCCGTCCTCGTCGGCCACGAGCTCGCCGTCTCTCGTCGCGCCGCCGGACGACGAGGACCTTGCCGACCCGCCGGCCGTCGGTCGTCTCGACCGTCAGGATGAGGCCATCGACGTCGACCCGGTCGCCGGGCGACGGAACGCCGCCGATGCGGTGATAGATCAGCCCGCCCACCGTGTCGTATTCGTCCTCGTCCTCGAGCCCGAGGTTCGTGTCGAACAGGTCGGCGAGGTCGTCGACCGACGCCCGGCCGTCGACCCTCGCCTCGTCCTCGGAGAGCCGGACGACCATCGGCTCCTCCTCGTCGTACTCGTCCTGGATCTCGCCGACGATCTCCTCGAGGAGGTCCTCGATCGTCACCAGGCCCGCCGTCCCGCCGTATTCGTCGAGCACGATCGCGATGTGGACCTTCCGCCGCTGGAACTCGTGGAGCAGGTCGTCGACCGTCATCGACTCGGGGATGTAGACGGGCGTCCGGAGGAGCGAGCGGATGTCCGGCCGCGGACGCGACCGACTTCGCGAGGATCGGCAGCAGGTCCTTCGCGTACAGGATCCCGACGATCTCGTCGACCGACTCGTCGTAGACCGGGATCCGGCTGTGGCCGTGCTCCACGATCGTCTCGATCGCCTCGTCGAAGGTCGCCGAGGATTGAATCGCCGCGATGTCGATGCGCGGAACCATCACCTCGTGGACGCGCCGGCTGCCGAGCTCGATGACCGCGTTGATCATCTGCTCCTCCTCGGCCTCGAGGATCCCCTGCTCGCCGCCGCGCTCGACGATGAGCCGGAGCTCCTCGGCGGTGATCTGACGCCTCGTTGGACGATGCTCGACCCCGAAGAGCCGGGTGATCGCGCGTCGGTGACGCCGGTCAGCAGCGCAGACGACGGGACCCAGCGCGCGGCCGAGGAGATCGATCGGCAGCGACGAGGGCGATCGCGAAGCGCTCGGCGTTGGCGAGTGCGAGCGTCTTGGGAACGAGCTCGCCGAAGACGATCGTGAAGAGCGCCAGGAGGACCGTGACGACGACCAGGGCGAGCGCCATCCGCAGGACCGACGCTGCATCCCGACGCCCTGAAGGACGCCTGGACCGGCTTCGACGAGGCTGACGCGCGGCGAACGCCGAGGCGAGGAAGCCGATGAACGTCAGCCGAGCTGGAGACGGCCAGGAACCGGCCCGGGTCGTCGAGGAGGTCGACGGACGCGCCGCGCGCCCGGCTGCCCTCGTCGACGAGCTGCTCGATCCGGCTCCGGCGGATCCGTGACGAGGGCGATCTCGGCCGGCGACGAAGAAGCCTTCGAGGACGTCAGGAAGACGATGAACAGGAGCTCGCCGACGGGTATGTTCATGAGCCGGCGGCGTCCGGCTGGGCGTCCTCGGTGTGGGGCGCGTCGTCCGTTTTGTCACCGGGTTTTCCGCGCGGCTCGCGGATCCGGGCGGGTATCCCGACCGCGAGCTTGCCCGCCGGAACGTCGCTGCGTCACGACCGCGCCGGCACCGGTGCGGCTGTCGTCGCCGAGCGTCACCGGCGCCCGGAGCATCGTGTCGACGCCGAGAAAGACGCGTTCGCCGATCGTCGTCCGGTGCTTCGACGTCCCGTCGTAGTTCGCGGTGATCGTCCCGGCGCCGACGTTTGTGCCCGCCCCGAGATCGGCGTCGCCGAGATAGCTGACGTGGTGCTGCTTCACGCCCGGCCCGAGGCGGGTGTTCTTCAGCTCGGCAAAGTTGCCGACCTCAGCGCCCTGGCCGACGATCGATCCGGGCCGCAGGTGGGCGAACGGACCGACCGTCGCCCGATCCTCGATGATCGACTTCTCGATGACGCTCGCCCAGACGAGGCAGCCCTCACCGACCGTGCTGTCGATGATCTGGCTGCCCGCGCCGATCGTGCTCCCCCGCCCGACGGACGTGCGGCCGCGGAGGATGACGTTCGGCTCGAGCGTCACGTCCTCCGAGAGGCTGACGCGTGGCGTCGAGGTAGACCGTCGAGGGGTCGCGCATCGTGACCCCGGCCTGCATGTGGGCCGCGTTGATCCGCGTCCGGAGGTCCCACTCGGCCTGGGCCAGCTCGGCGCGGTCGTTGATCCCGAGCAGCCGGCCGTCATCCTCGACCGTCATGCCCGACGACGAGGCGGCCATCCTCGCGAGCGAGCTCGACGAGCTCGGTCAGGTAGAGCTCGCCGGTCTTGGGCGACGGTTTGAGCGAGCCGATCCGCCCCCGCAGCCAGGCCGCGTCGAAGGCGTAGAGCCCGGAGTTGACCTCGTTGACCGCCACCTCCTCGTCGGTCGCGTCCTTGCGCTCGACGATTCGGTCGACCGTGCCGGCTTCGTCGCGGATGACCCGGCCGAGATTGCCCGGCTCGATCGCGTCGACCGCCACGAGGGCGATCGCGGCCTCGTCGAGACGCCGTTCGTCGAGCAGCTCCGTCAGCAGGCCCGCTTCGAGCAGGGGCAGGTCGCCGATGAGGACGAGGACCTCCTCGACGCCGTCGGGGAGTGCCTCGATCGCGGCCCTGACGGCGTCGCCCGTGCCACGCGGTTCAGCCTGGAGGGCGTAGTCGACCTCGCCTCCGAGCGCGTCGCGGATCGCGGCGGTTGCGGGCGACGTAACCACGATCGGGCGGCCGCCGGTCGCCTCGCGGGCGGCGTCCACGACGTAGGCGACCATCGGCCGGCCGCAAAGTTCGTGGAGCAGCTTCGGCGTCTGCGACTTCATGCGCGTGCCGAGGCCGGCGGCCAGGACGACCGCGGCCACTCCCGGGCGCTGGCCGGTACTTGGGGGTGTCACGAGGGGCGACGCCGGGGGGCGGGTGCAGCGGGCGGGCATGTGGCCCGGGCCCGTGCGGTGCCGGCGTGTGGGGTTTGGATGCATCTTCAGGGTCGCAGCATCGTAGCGCGGCTGTCGCGGTTTGGCACGCCAGCGCCGCGTTGGCCGTTCCGCTCCTCGCTCACGGGCGTTGGAGCCCACTCGCTCCGGTGCTCGCGGCCGCCTTGCGCTGACGCACCCTACCGCGACGAACGCAGTCACGCATGTTGGGGCTCCGCATTGGCCTCGGCGCGGGCGTGGAGGATCTGATCGGCGTGTTCGTGGCAGTGGGCCGAGTAGATCTCGAGCCAGCGCTCGACGCTGTATGGGCCCATCTCGGAATGGGTGCCCGTCCTCCCCCACTCCGCCTCCGTCAGGCCGACGAGGATCTGAGCCGTCGTCTGGCGGGCGCCGTCGATGGCGGCCAGGGCCGGTTCGATCGGCCGGTTGTCGTAGTGGAGCCGCCGGGCGAACTCGTCGCCGTCATAGCCGACGATCAGGGGATCGTCCTCGGCGACGAGCCGACGGAGCCGGATGGCCGACGTCATCTCGCTGTCCGCGGTGTGGTGGACGACCTCGCGCGCGGTCCAGCCGCCGTCGGCCGGGCGGGCATCGAGCTCAGAATCGGTGATGCCGGCGAGCGAGGCGCGGATGACCCCGGGACCGGCGACGTATGCCGCGACGAGGGCGGCTCGCGTGGTCGCGTCCATCACGCCGATTGCCTGCCGGCGGAGTCGGCCTGGGGCCGCCGCGCGATCGCGTCGATCTCGACCAGGCCGCCCTTCGGGAGCGCAGCGACCTGGACGGTCGATCGTGCCGGCGGCGGATCCGGCATGAACCGGGCGTAGACCGCGTTGACCGCCGCGAAGTCGCCGATGTCGGCCAGGAAGATCGTCGTCTTCACGACATCATCGAACCCGAGACCTGCGGCATCGAGGACGGACTGGAGGTTGCGAAGGGCGCGTTCGGCCTGTGCCTCGACCCCTTCGACGAGCTCACCGCTCGCCGGCTCGAGCCCCAGCTGGCCGGAACAGAACACCATGTCGCCGCTCCGGATCGCCTGGCTGTAGGGGCCGATCGCGGCAGGCGCGCCGCCGGTCGAGATCGCCTGTCGGCTCATTGCTCGCTGCTCCTCCCTGATTCGATCGTCGTCGCCGCGACGAACGGGGCTTCGTCGCCGGGGAACGCCAGCGTCCGCTCGGCAATGGCCGCGCGGACGGCCGATGCCGCCGTCTCGGCGTCGTCAAGCGAAGGATAGAGCGCCCAGAGCGTCGCGCCGGAGCCGGACAGCCCGATCGGCCGGCCGAGCAAGCGCGTCAATGCTCGCCGGAGGGGAACGAGGCCCGGCACCACTGCGGCGGCGGCCGGCAGCAGATCGTTGGCCGATGCGAGAACCGCGGCCCGCTCGAGGAACGCCCGAACGCTCAGTCCGGAGCCAAACTCGCTGGCGAAGTGTTCGGAGGTCCGCCGTGCGACGCCGGGCTCCGCCATCGCGCCGCCCGACCAGGCCGCGAACACGGCGGCGGTGTGGGCGGCAACGGCAGGCGTCACCAGCAGGACGCCCGGCGGCTGGGTGACCTCGCCCGGAGCGACCTTGACGCCGTGGAGCGGCGTGACCCGCTCGCCGCGCCCTTCGACGAGGGCGGCGCCGCTGCCGAGGAAGAACGGGACGTCACTCCCGAGGCCGGCGGCGAGCGCAAGGCGCTGTTGTGGGTCGAGCTCGGCGCCCCACGCCTCGAGCGCCCCACCCATGGCCGCGGCGGCGTCGCTCGACCCGCCGGCGAGCCCGGCGGCCACGGGAATCCGCTTGTCGAGGCGGATGGCGAGTGGCGGCGCGGCGTTGCCGACCGGCCGGCCGACGGCCCGCCGGGCAGCCGCGACCGCCTTGAGGACGAGGTTGTCCTCGGCCGGCCCCGCATCGAAGCCCGTTGCGTGGAGGCTGTCATCGCCGTCGGACTGGATGGCGAAGCTGAGCCGATCGGCCAGACCCAGCGGGACCATGACCGAATGGAGGGCGTGGTAGCCGTCGGGTCGCCGGCCGACGATCGCGAGGGTCAGATTGAGCTTGGCCGGGGCGAGGCGGACCACGGGATTGAGGCGCCGCGCGGGATCGGTCATTCCCGGCGTCGCCCGCGCGTATCCGGCGCGATCTCCCCGAACGCCTCCAGCAGGGCGATCCATTCGCCGACGGCGAGGGTCTGCGGCCGCCGATCCGGCGCGATCGAGGCGGCCTCGAGGGCCGCCGTGACGCGGGCCGGCTCGACGGGGAGCTGTCGCGACAGGACGTTGTGGAGCATCTTCCGCCGCTCGCGGAAGCCGGCCTGGACGAGGCGCCAGAGGGCGTCCTCGGTGGCTGCGTCCGCCAGCCTGTCATCGCCGGGATAGGGTTCGACGACGATGACGGCGCTCTCGACGGCGGGCTCCGGCTCGAAGGCAGCGGCCGGAACGTTGAACGCGACCCGAACCTTGGCGTGGTACTGGACGAACACCGAGAGATAGCTCATCCGGCCCGGCGGCGCCGCGATCCGCTCGGCGACCTCGCGCTGGACCATGAGCACGAGCCGATCAGGCCGGGGCGTCTCGCCGAGCAGCCGGTGGAGGATCGGGCTCGTGATGTGGTAGGGCAGGTTCGCGACGACCTCGAAGGGCGGCGCCTCGAGGCGATTCAGCGGCTGGTCGAGCGCGTCACCCTCGATCAGCCGGAGGCGGCCCTCCGCCATCTCTGCGGCGAACCGGTCGCGGAGGAAGCCCGCGAGGCCCCGATCGAGCTCGACCGCCGTGACGGCAGCCCCGGCGTCGAGCAGGCCCGAGGTCAGGAAGCCCAGGCCCGGCCCGATCTCGACCACCCGGTCGCCCGGCGCCGCGTCCGCTTCGGCGATGATCGATTCGAGGATATCGACGTCGGCGAGGAAGTTCTGCGACATCGAATGCCGGGCCCGCAGCCCCGCCTCGCGCAGGGTCCGCCGCACGGCGGCCGGATCGATCCTGGGGGCGGTCGTCACCGCCCGTCACCTCGCCACGGGCTCTGGTCGGGCGAGAGGGAGCGAGGGTCGGGCGTCGAGATCGAGTCCGGCCAGGTCGCCCGCCTCGAGGCGCCACGCAGCAGCCGCCCCGATCATCGCCCCGTTGTCCGTGCACAGCCCCGGGCGGGGCACGTTCAGCCGCAGGTTCCGCGCCTCCGGCGTCGGCGGCGATCCGGGCCCGGAGCGCCGCGTTGGCCGCCACGCCGCCGCCGAGGACGATCGTCCGCGCGGCGACTTCCTCGGCCGCTCGGATCGTCTTCGTCGCGAGCACGTCGACGACCGAATCCTGGAAGCCCCACGCGAGCTCTGCGATGACCGATTCCGGCAGCTGGGCGTCCGAGTCGCCGCTTGGCGCCCGAGTGACGGGCAACCCCGCGGCCACGCGCGCCTCGTCGACCGTGCGTCGCGCCGCCGTCTTGAGCCCGGAGAAGCTGAAGTCGTACGAATCGCCGAGCCACGCCCGCGGGAAGACCGCGTCGTGGCGGGTCGCGGCCTCCGCTGCCCGCTGGATCGCCGGGCCGCCGGGATAGGGCAGGCCCAGGAGGCGGCCGACCTTGTCGAACGCCTCGCCCGCCGCGTCGTCGACCGTCTGGCCGAGGAGCCGGTACGTCAGGTGGTCGCGCATCTCGACGAGAAACGTGTGGCCGCCGGACACGATCAGGGCGACGAGGGGGAAGATCGGCGCCTCGCGTTCCGCCTCGCCGGGATCGAGCAGCCAGGCCGCGTACAGGTGTCCCTCGAGGTGATTGACGCCGACGAGCGGCTTGTCGTGGACGAACGCGAGCGTCTTGGCGAAATTGATCCCGACGAGGAGCGAGCCGGCGAGACCCGGTCCGTACGTGACCGCGACCGCGTCCACATCCGGGACGGAGATGCCGGCACCGGCGAGGGCCTCGTCGAGGACCGGGACGATCCAGCGAAGATGGGCGCGTGCGGCGACCTCGGGGACGATGCCGCCGGTCGCCGCGTGCAGCGCGGTCTGGCTGGCGACGACGTTGGAGTGGATTCGCCGGCCGCCCTCGACGACGGCGATCCCCGTTTCGTCGCACGACGATTCGACGGCCAGGATCAGCGGCCCGCTCACCGCGGCTCCGCTTCGTCGGGACGGGTCGGTGCGGGCGCGGCGTCCAGCTCCGCTCGGAGGCGCTCGAGCCGCTCGCGGAAGCGGGGCTCGGAGAGCGGTTCCGTCGTCATGATCAGGGCGTCCTCGCCGTCGTCGCTGTAGTAGCGCGGCCGCAGGCCGACGGGGCGGAAGCCGTACTTCTCGTAGAGCCGCCGGGCGGCGATGTTCGACAGCCGCACCTCGAGGGTCGCCTCGCGGGCGTGGCGCCCGACGGCGAGATCGAGGAACGCGACGAGGAGCCGCTCGCCGATGCGCTGGCGGCGCCAGGCGGGATGAACCGCGAAGGTCGTGATGTGGGCCTCGTCGACCATGAGCCACATCCCGCCGTACGCCACGATCCGCTCGTCGACCCGGGCGACGAGGTAGTTCGCCAGGCGGTTCGTCTCGAGCTCGCTGCGGTACGCATTCGGGGGCCACGGCGCGCTGAAGCTGGCGAGCTCGATGAGGTGGACCGCGTCGAGGTCGTCGAGCCGCATCGCGTCGATCGTCAGCTTCACCGGGGGTCGCGCGACCATGCCACCTCCCCGCTCGGTGCCCGGACGCCGCGGGGCAGGGTCACGTAGTCCGGGACGAGCCGGGCGAGATCGTCCTCGTCCCCGGCCGCGAACCGCTCGGTGCCGAGGCGCATCAGCGCCGCCGCCAGGCCGTCTCGCGCCCGATCGCCACGGGCGGACGCGTCCGGGCGCCGCGCGACCTTCGAGATCGACGGCGACGAGGACGTCGCCATCGGCAAGCTCCGGGTCGCTGCCGCCCGGCAGGAGTTCCGGCGCGCGGCCGTGCCGGACGACGATCCGGTCCGATGGTCCGGCGGGGAGCAGCAGGACGACCCGCTCCGGCGGCGTAGCCTCGTCGGAGGCGGCCGCGGCTGCGATCAGGGCCTCACCGCTCGGAACCCCGACGATCGGGCGGCCCAGGGAGTGCGCGAGGGCCTTGGCGGTCGCAATCCCGACGCGCAGTCCGGTGAAGGCTCCCGGGCCCGTCCCGACGACGATCGCGGCGATCCGCGAGCGACGGAGATTCAGCTCCCCGTGAAGCCTGCCGATCGCCGGCAGGAGCTGCTCCCCGTGGCGATAGCCCGCCTCCCAGGTCGTCGCGCCAAGGAATTGGCCGTCCGGCGCCGCGGCGGCGACGACGACCCGGCTCGTCGCGCTGTCGATCCCGAGAATCCACGGGCGGCGCCCGTCCGTGGCAGATGCCGCCGCGCTCACGCGGCCGCCTCGAGGTAGCGCGCCAGGGTCGGATCGAGAGCCCGGATCGTGATCGTCCGGGAATCGTCTGCCGCCCCGCTGAGGCCGCTCTCGATTGCCACATCGAGACGGGCCGAGGGCAGCAGCTCGCTCATCCGCTCCGGCCACTCGACCAGCGTGACGCCGCTCGCCTGGCGATCGTCGAGCAGCCCGCCCGCGAGCGCCTCCGACGCGTCGGCGAGCCGGTACAGGTCGATGTGGAACAGCGGCAGGCGGCCGGCGTATTCGGCCATGAGGATGTAGCTCGGCGAGTTGATCGTCTCGGTCACCCCCAGACCCGCCCCGAATCCCTTCGCGAACTGCGTCTTGCCGGCTCCCAGCTCGCCTCGCAGGCAGATGAGATCGCCGGGCAGGGCAGCGGCAGCCAGCCTGGCGGCCAGCTCGCGCGTCGTCGCCGGGTCGTGGCTGATGAATCGCCGCTCGAGGGCGGTCGGGACGGACATCGGACCGAGGGTAGCCCAAGGACCGGGCGCCTGCCGGGGCGGGAGCCTCAGCCGAACCGCTCGAGGTCGGCGAGAGGGACCGGCACCGGCGGCCAGCCTTCGAACGCCACCCAGCCGGCTTCGAGGAACGTTCCGTCGGCGAAGCGGCGCAGGCCGGCGAGACCCGCCCAGCGGCCCTCCCGGCCGACCCGCTCGCCCGCCCGGACCCGGACGAGGTCGCGGGGCGGAGGCGGGAGGTCGATCTCCGGTTCGTTGAACACCAGCGCGGGCGGATCCAGGACGATCGCCACCTCGCGCCCGGCCAGCGCTGCCAGGACGGCGGCAACGGGACCCGCGATCTTTCGCCGGACGGCTCCGTCGAGGACGAACACGGCGAAGGTCGGCAGCCGATGCAGCGACGCCCGCTGGCGGGCCTCCGAGGCGAGGAAATCACGTCGATCCTTGCCGGCGAGGCCGGCGACGATGATGCCGCGCAGCCCCATCGCGCGGGCGCGGGTGAGCGTCTCAGCGTCGACGCGCGAGCCGACGACGAGGATCGCCCCGGCGAGGCCGACGTCGAGACTCCCGGGCCGGAGCCTGGCCCCGGACTTGCTGCCCTCGCCCGGCTCCGGGTTGATCGCCAGGAGCCCTCGCGTCGGTTCGCCGATCGCCTCGACGCCGCGGAGGATGCGCCCCTCCGCCCGGACCGCGATCCCGACTCCGGGCCGGACATGGTGGACGACGCCGGCGATCGGGGTGTCGATCTGCTCGGGATGTTCGCCGGCGGCCATCCGCCAGTGCCCGCCGAGCTCGAACAGGAGCTCGCCGGACGATTCGCCGCGGCTGCGGCGGAGCTGGACCCCCGTCGCGTGCGATGGCTCCGTCCAGCGATCGCCCGGACGGGCCTCGGCCCCGACGGGTCCGGAGCGAACCTCGACGAGACGCGTGTCCCGCAGCCGGTCGGCGATCCGCGACCCGGGCACGAGGACGTCGCCGGCCGGCAACGAACGCCCGATCGCCCGCACGCAGCGGAAACCGGACCTCGATCGGTCCTTCGACGACGGGGCGGCGGACGACGTACTCGATGCCGGGGTCGGTCATCGGTCGCGCGTGACCCACAGCGAGTCCTGCCAGGCCTCGAGCAGCTCCCGGCGCCGCTCGGGCCGGTCCGGCAGCCGAAGCGGCACGTCACGGAGATCGAGCAGCAGGCCGCCGAGACCACCGGCGACTTCAACGGCGAACTTCCGGCCCCGACCGCCCAGCCGGACCGTATCCCGGAACTGGAGCTCGGCGGTCCCCCGCTCGCCGGGTGGCAGGTCGACCAGCTCGAGTCCGCCCGGGATCAGCTCGATCTCGCTGGACCCGGCGGCGCCCCGGACCGTGACGTGGCCGGCGCTCCTGCCGGGACGGATCCCGCCCGGGATGACGATGCTCGCGAGCGGCGCGAGGAGGTCGTCGGCGATGTCGGCGATGAGCTGGCGACGCTCCGATCCGTCCGGGATCGAGCCGAGAGGGGCAAGAAGGCGGGCATGGTCGTAGGCAACACTGACTGCCGCCGGGCGGCGGACCACGTCCGCGATCGCCAGGGCGATGGCCGGTCCCGGGGCGACGGCCCAGGCTCCGCCGGCGGCGACGATGAGGTCGGGTGCCGGTTCGGCCGACTGGTCCGGCGTCGCCTCCATCAGCACCGCCAGCGCGGCTCGCGCGGCCGCCAGGCGGAGCCGGGCACCCTCGCCGGCGGCATCGCACCACGGCGCGATGCGGAGCTCGCGGAGCCGATCGCGCAACCGATGCCTGTCGATCGGGACCGTGGACCAGGCGAGGACTCGGTCGACCGCCGCGTCGTCGGGGTCCGGCGGAACGAGACCGGCGTCGGCGATGAACGAGGCGGTCACCCGTCCCGGCGAGCCGGCGACGCTCGGGGCCGCCGTTGCCCGGAGACCGCCGTCGAAGCCGATGTCGACGACCTCGACCCGACGGTCGATGGCGTCGGCCAGGCCGGCGGCTGCGCGGGCGATCGCGCGCCGAGCGTCGTCGCGTGGCGCGCGGAGATCGTCGAGCAGCTCGCGGAGCGCCGCTCCCGGCGGGTCACCGGATGTCGCCGCGGGCGCCAGCATGACCTCGCCCTTGCGAACGCCATCGGTCGCCTCGAACCGGCTGAGCTCCTCCGCCATCGATCCGGCCAGGATCACGCTGAGCTCCGGGCGGCGGGCCGCCACCGCCGCGACAAGGCTGGCCACGTCGTCGAGCGCTCGCCGCTCGTCGGGTCCCGGCGGCTCGCCGGCCCCGAGGAGCACCGCCTCGACGGTCGGGTCGAGGAGCATCGCCGTCATCGCCAGCGGGTCGACCGTCTGGGGGCTCGCAACGAGGACGCGCCAGCCACTCCGACGAGCAGCCTCTTCGAGTGGCGCCACCGCCCGGTCCGAGGCTGCGATCGCCGCCAGGCGCTGCGGCCGGGCGCTCTGGGAGACCAGGCGGGGCAGATCGCTGGCGGCCCCGGCCCGATCGATGCCGAGCGAGCGCGCCAGTTGGGGGTCGCCCTCCCCGGTCCGGTTCAGGAGCAGCCGGACGAGGGCGTCGACATCGATGCCGGCGGGCATCGCCAGCGCCCCGATCAGGCGCCACCGGTGGCGGACCCGGGCAACGAGCGCAACAGACGAGGTGGCGGCACCCAGATCGATGGCGAGGAAAGCTCTCGGGTCGCTCGTCACCCCGCCATGCTACCCGTGATTGAGCCGTCAGTGGCGATCCGCGATCCTCCGCCGTTGGTCCGCCAGCCGGACCAACGGGCGGGCGGGGGCACCGTTAGGTCTTCGAATCAGCGCGTCAAACGCCAGTTGGTCCGCCAGCCGGACCAAGGAGCCACGGGGAGGGCCAATCGAGGCTCGAATCGGCCTCCCGAACGCCCGTTGGTCCGCCAGCCGGACCAAGCGCGGCAAGACGTCCACCTGGGCTGTCCTGGCGGCAACCGCTAAGCGTCCCAGGTGATTTCTTCGTCGAGTTCCTCGAGCCGCGCTATCAGCTGCTCGATACCGGCGTCGTCGGCGAGGATCTCCGAGGCGCCCGCGAAGCCCCCGCCGAACAGGCCGCGGAGGACCGGATCGAAGAACAGCATCGCGTTCGCGCCGAGCGGCCGGTAGGGCCGGCTGGCCTGGAGGAAGTGGACGGCAGGGCCGGTCAGGCCGCGCAGCTGGATCTCGCGGGCGACTTGCTCGACGAGCTCGTCGCGCTGCTCCTCGGTCGGCTCGTACGGGAGGCTCACCCGATGCCGCCGTTGACCGGAGCCGGGGACGCGGGCTCTGCGGTCGCAGCGAGGGCGACTTCGAACGCCTGGTAGGCGGTCGCGCCGCGCATCGCGAAGATGACGTGCTCCAGGCCCGGCGAGCGTTGCAGTTCGTCGCGGACCGCTTTTACGGCGACGAGGGCCGCCTCATCGAGCGGAAAGCCGCCAACTCCCGTGCCCATCGCCGGAAAGGCGACGCTCGAGCGCCCATTTCACGTGCCCGGGCGAGGGCGCTGCGGACGGCGCCGTCGATGACGGTTGCGTTGGTCCTGCGATCCCGGTCGAGGGACACGGCGTGGATGACCGCCTTGGCGGCGAGCTTCCCCGCCGGCGTGACAATCGATTCGCCCATGGACACGGGCGCTTGCCGCACCGCGGCGAACTCGATCGAGTCGCCGCCGGCCCGCTTGATCGCGCCGCCGACGCCGGTCGACATCCAGAGCGAGACATTCGCCGCGTTCACGATCGCGTCGACCTCAAGCTCGCAGATGTCTCCGTTCCAGAGTTCGATTCGAGCCAAGCACCCTCCACGGACGCCAACGTACGGATACCAACCGGACCGGCCGAGGCATGGTACACCCGAGGAAGGCGCCTGGAAGTCGTCGTCACGACCTCCCATGAGTTCGTGGTGCGGGCCCGCGCCAGTTCCAGTGCCGTGATCCGCTCTGACCCCTGCTCGCCCAGCAGGACGAACTCGTCCTCGACGCCGACCGGCGGCCCGGGGACGTCGGTGACGTCGAACATGATCGCGTCCATTGCGACGTTGCCGACGAGTGGCACTCGGCCGCCCCGCACGAGCGCCTGGGCGCGGTTCGAGAGCGATCGCGGCCAGCCATCGCCATAGCCCAGCGGCAAGGTCGCGATCCGGCTTGGCCGGCCGGTCTCGAACGTGGGGCCGTACGAGATCCCGTGTCCGGCCGGCAGCTCCGCAACCCGCACCGGGCGGGCCTTGAGCGACATCACCGGGCGAAGCCGCGAGGCCGCCGACGGCAAGGACGACGGATCGAGCTCCTCGGGGGCGATCCCGTACGTCATCAGCCCGGGGCGCACCGCGTCGTACGACGGAATCTCCTCCAGCAGCAGTCCGGCGCTCGCGGCGAGGTGCCGTCTCGGCACACCGTATCCCGGCCGCGGCGAGCGCCGCGAGCGCCGCCTCGAAGCGCGCGATCTGGGCGGCGGTCCTCGGTTGATCCTCCGCCTCCTGGAGGTGCGTCCAGACGCCGGCGAGTCGAGCCCCGTTCGTGGCCGCGATCGACGCGGCTGCCGCAACGACATCCGAAGCCACCACGCCGCCGCGTCCGAGCCCCGTCTCGATCTCGAGCTCGATCTGGAGTTCGGGCGCCGAGGGCCGCGCGTCCGCCGCGCCGACCCGCGCCAGGAGCGCAGCAAGGATCTCGCCATCTCCTGCAGCGACGGCGATCCGGCGCGCCGCTGCCTCCGCTGCGAGGTCCGGCGGGATCGGATAGAGGACGGTGATCCGTCCCTCGAGCCCAGCCGACCTGAGCGCGACAGCCTCATCGAAGGTCGCCACGCAGAGGCCATCGGCGCCCCCTTCGACGAGCGCCCGGGCGACCGGCACCATCCCATGGCCGTACGCATCCGCCTTGACCACGGGCTCGACGAGCACGCCCGGTCCCGCGAGGTCCCGTGCCACGGCGAGGTTCGTGGCAAGAGCATCCAGATCGATCTCGACCCATGCGGTCCGCGGAAGGGGGGCCAGGCCGGCTGCCGCGAGCTGATCCTCGATCGGGCGGCGGTCAGTCGGTGGCGGACCGGCGTCGTCGGTGGTCAGGTCGACGTCCCGCGACCCTGCCCGGGGTCGGCGCCGGTTTCGCGCGTTCCAAATCCCAGTCGGGCTCCTGCCGCCCGCCGCTCGGCGACGGCGGCCAGGCGTTTCCGCGCGACGGCGATCGGATCGGGCAGATCGGAGGCGAGGAGGCCTGCGTCGCCGAGCCGCTCGCTGACCATGTCGCCGGCCAGGCCGTGGAGATAGACGCCCAGCCGCGCCGCCGCGAACGGCGTCAACCCCTGGGCGAGAAGCGAGCCGATCGCGCCACTGAGGACGTCGCCCGTCCCGCCGGTGGCGAGGGCCGGATTCTCGAACGGCGCAACCGCCACGGAGCCGTCCGGTGCCGCAATGACGGTCTTGGCGCCCTTCAGCACGACGACGTGGCCCCACATCGATGCGGCGTCACGAGCGGCCGCCGCGCGCGCCGCGTCGTCGGCGATCAGATCGCCGTCGTCGCCCGGCGCGCGGCCACTCCCCGCCCTGAGCCGTTCGAATTCACCGACGTGCGGGGTGAGGACCGCCGGCCGCCGGTCGCCGTCCCACCACCGGGCCATGGTGGCGAGCGATCGGAGCGCCTCCGCATCGAGGACGATCGGCGGCGGCTTCTCGTCATCCGGGGCGGCGAGCAGCTGGCGGACCAGTTCGGCGGTGGCGAGGCCGGGTCGCAGGCCGGGACCGACGACCAGCGCGTCGTGCTCGTGGTCGAGGATCCGCGATAGCGCCGGCTCCGGGTCGACCTCCTCGACGTCGTCCTCCGGCAGCGCCATCGTGGTGGCTTCGATGACCTTCGCGGCGAACAGCGGCTGAAGCGACTCGGGGACAGCCAGGGTGACGAGCCCCGCGCCGGCCCGTCCGGCGGCGCGACAGGCGAGCAGCGCCGCCCCGGCGTAGTCGAGGGATCCGGCGACGACGAGGACCTTGCCGAACGCGCCCTTGTGGCCGCGCTTCGGCCGCTCCGGAAGCAGCGCCGATGCCGCGGCGTCGTCGAGCGTCACGGCGCCCGGGACCGGCGGGTCCAGCGTGGCGCCCGTCGCACCGGCTTCGCGGCGCCCGAACCCGACAGGTCGATCAGCCATCGCCGTCGACGCCCTCGGCCAGGCGGGCCGATTCGTTGTGGAGTGCCCGCAGCCGCTCCATCCGCGCGAGGAGCCGTCGTTCCCGATCGTCGAGGCGATCCTCGATATCCGCCGGGAACACGTACCGGCCGCCAGCAGTCCGGACGCCGAATGCCACGGCGACGGCGTAGTCCGCCTCGTGCGTGATGGACACCGCGATCCGGACCATGCCGAGCTGCTCCGCCCGCGACGCAGCCCGCCCGTGCAGGCGAACGGCCGGTTGGCCGGTCGGCATCCGCTCGATCTCGATGTCGCGCCAGCCGATTCCGCGAACGCCAAGCCCGAGCACCTTGCTCACGGCCTCCTTCGCTGCCCAGCGGCCGGCAAACGTCTCCGGCCGACCGCGAACGTAGCGGCTCTCGGATGTCGTGAGGACCCGTTTCGAGAAGCGCTCTCCGAATTTCGCGATCGCCGCCCGGATGCGGTCGACCTTGATGATGTCGATCCCGAGTTCGGTGGTCCCAGTCGGGACCTCGAGCGCCGCCACGGGCTTTACTCGACCGTGACCGACTTCGCCAGGTTGCGGGGCTGATCGACGTCCGTGCCCCGGGCGACGGCCATGTGGTACGCGAACAGCTGGAGCGGGATCACGGCGAGAATCGGGCTGAGCGCCTCGTGCGTGTCGGGGACGAAGCGGACGTCGTCGGCGAATCGCTCGATCTGGGGATCGCCCTCGGTCGCGACCGCGATGACCTTCGCGTCGCGGGCCCGGCCCTCCATGACATTGCTGATGAGCTTGTCGTACACCGACGAGCGGGTCGCGACGGCGACGAGCGGACACTCGGCGTCGAGGAGCGAGATCGGGCCGTGCTTCAGCTCGCCGGCCGCGTAGCCCTCGGCGTGGACGTAGCTGATCTCCTTGAGCTTGAGGGCTCCCTCGAGGGCCGCGGGGTAGGTATAGCCGCGACCGACGAACATGAAGCCCCGCGAGTTGACGTAGCGCCGGGCAAGCGCGTCGGCGCCGACCGTCGCCGCATCGATCGCCCGCTGGGCGGCCCCGGGGAGCGCGTGGAGCGCGTCGGCCAGCTCCTGCTCCTGCTCCGCGCCGAGATTGCCCCGGATCTTGGCGATTGCCGCGGCGAGGATGACGAGCGTCGTGACCTGGGTGACGAACGTTTTCGAGGCCGCGACCGCGATCTCCGGGTCCCGCCTGGAGGAAGACGACCGCGTCGGCCTCGCGGGTGATCGCCGAGCCGACGGTATTGGTCACGGCCACGATCGGGCTGCCCTGCTCCCGGGCGTGCCGCGTCGGGCGCGATCGTGTCGGCCGTCTCGCCCGACTGGGTGACGGCGATGACGAGCGTTTTGCCGTCGAGCGGCGGCGGGCTGTAGCGGAACTCCGAGCCGACCGTGGCCCGCGCCGGCAGGCCCGTCCAGTCCTGGATCGCGGCGGCGCCGACGAGCGACGCGTAGTACGCGCTGCCGCAGGCGATCAGCTCCACCCGCTCCACGTTCCGAATCGTGTCGGTCAGGGCTTCGAGCTCCTCCACCTGGATCCGGCCGTCGCGATGGACTCGCCCGGCGATCGACTGGCGCAGTGCCTCCGGCTGCTCGTGGATCTCCTTGAGCATGAAGTGGTCGTAGCCGCCCTTCTCGGCGGCCTCGGGCGTCCAGGTGATCAACGTCTCGGCGCGCTCGCGCCGGGCGCCGTGGATGTCGGTGACCTCGACGCCGCTCGGCAGGACGTCGGCGACGTCGCCCTCCTCGAGGAACACGATCCGGTTCGTGTGGGCGAGGATCGCCGCGACGTCGCTGGCGATGAAGCTCTCTTCGCCGTTCCGCCCGACGATCAGCGGCACGTCCTGGCGTGCCCCGACGAGCCGGCTGATCTCGCCCTTGTGCATCACGACGATCGCGTACGCCCCCTCGAGCTGGCGGAGCGCGGCCCGCACCGCGTCGGCCAGGTCGCCCTTGTACGACCTCTTCGACGAGATGGGCGATCGCCTCGGTGTCGGTCTCCGACGTCAGCGTGTGGCCGCGCGCCTCGAGTCCGTCGCGCAGCTCGCGGAAGTTCTCGATGATCCCGTTGTGGATGACCGTGATGTCGCCGGTGCAGTCCTGGTGGGGGTGGGCGTTCAGGTCGTTCGGCCGGCCGTGGGTCGCCCAGCGCGTGTGGGCGAGGCCGATCGCGGCGTGCGGCGTCCGGTCGGCGATGGCCGTCGTGAGGTTCGCCAGCTTGCCGGCCTCGCTTCTCGACGAACAGGTCGCCGTCCTCGTCGACGAGGGCGATCCCGGCCGAGTCGTACCCGCGGTACTCGAGCCGCTTCAGCCCTTCGATGAGAATCGGGCCCGCCTCGCGGGGACCCGTGTAGCCGACGATGCCGCACATTTATCCGTTGTTCCTCTATTCGCGCCCGGGAGCGGGTGGGTCAGTTTAGTCGCTCTCCCGGCCAGAGTCGCGATTGCGTCGGCCAGCTCCGTCACGAGATCCGCGTCCGGTCCCTCGACCATGACCCGCAGCGCAGGCTCCGTGCCGGACGGCCGGACGAGGATCCGCCCGCCATCGCCGAGCCGCCGCTCGGCGTCCCGGATCGCCCGCTGAAGGGTTGGATCGCCTTCCCACTGGTCCTTGTGGCGGGCCTTCACCGCGCGCTGCTGCTGGGGCAGCAGCGGGATCCTCGCCGCGAGATCGGCGAGGGACGTCCCGGTCCGCGTCATCACCCGGAGCAGCTCCATGCCGGTGACGATCCCGTCGCCCGACGTCGTGTGCTCGAGGATGATGACGTGGCCGCTCTTCTCGCCGCCGAGTCCGGCCCGGCTGACCTGCATGCCCTCGAGGATGTACTTGTCGCCGACGGGCGTCCGGATGACCTGGCCGCCGGCCGCTTCGACGGCCGACTGGAGACCGCCATTCGAAAGAACCGAGACGACGAGGGCGCCCTCGGGGAGCACCCCGCGCTCGAGGCGGTCAAGGGCGAGGACCCCGAGCGCCTGATCGCCGTCGACGACCCGGCCGGCCCCATCGACCGCGATCAGCCGGTCCGCATCGCCGTCGAGCGCGAACCCGACATCCGCGCCGCGGGCCTTGACTTCGGCGGCGAGGGAGGCCGGCGCCGTGGCCCCGGAGTCGACGTTGATGTTGACGCCGTCCGGCTCGTTGTGAATTACCTCGACGGTCGCGCCGGTCGCCGCGAGGATCTCCGGGCCGACCATCCCGCCCGAGCCGTTCGCGCAGTCGAGGACGACCCGCAGCCCGCTCGCCGGAATGGTGCGAGCCAGGCCGAGCCGATGGTCGCGGTATCGATCGAGGAGATGGGGAGCGACCACCCCCCGGCCGATCTCGGCGTTGCCGACGTTGCGGAGCTCCTCGGTGCGCCAGATGAGCTGCTCGAGCCTGTCCTCGATCGCGTCGTCGAGCTTCAGGCCCGACCGATCGAGAACCTTGAGTCCGTTGTCGTCGGCCGGATTGTGAGACGCCGAGACCATGATGCCGGCGGCGAAGTCGCCGCTCCCGGCGAGGAACGCGAGAGCTGGCGTCGGGACGCAGCCCGCGACGTGGACATCGACGCCGAGGCTCGTCGCGCCGGCGATGATCGCCGCCACGAACATGTCCCCGGACCGCCGCGTGTCCTGTCCGACGACGATGGTCTGACCCGGTCCCGCCAGCTCATGCGCCGTCGCGCGCCCGAGCGCGTACGCGAGTGTCGGCTTCAGATCGACGTTGGCGACACCACGAATGCCGTCCGTGCCGAAGAGTCTCGGCACGCTACGGCGACGCCGAGGGTGACGGCGGTGGCGACGCCGGGACCGTGATCGTGACCCTCACCGATGTCGGGTCGGAGGTCACGAGGGACAACCCGACCGGGAGATTGGCTTTGAGCGGCACGATGTGCGTCCCCGGCCCGAGACCACCGACCTCAGCGGTGATCGTGAAGGCCGCCGCATCGATACGATCGATGTCGGCCAGGGGCCCGCCGACCGTCGCGAAGGCATGGGTGATCGACAGCCGGTAGTCGAAGCCGGCCTCTCGGCCGACCATGACGATGGCGGCGTCGTACGACCGTGTCGCGGCGATCGGTCGGATCGTGACCGTGACCGTGACCGTGATGTCGCCGCCGACCGGCAGGACACCCTCGGGAAGGCTCAGCGCGACGTCCTTCACGACATCCTGGGTCGCCCCGCTGATCTGGATGGGCTCAGTGGCTGCCTCGCTCAGGCTGAGGATCTGGTCGGCCTCGCCCTCGACGGAGACGAGCAGCGGATCGACGCTGATCGCCTCGACGCGGTAGCCGCCGGCTGGTACGCCACTGAGCACTGGCGTGACGGGCAGCGGGCGGCTCCTGAGGTTGCTGAACACAGCGATCCGGACGTGCGCCGTGGCCGGCTCGACGTCGACGGGCGTCACCCGGTCACCGAGGGCGTCGACGGGGATGAGATCGACGTCCCGATCGACGTCCAGGCCGCTCGGCTCGATGACGACGGTCGCCTGGACCTCCGTGACGCGGTCCACGACCGAGGCCGGGCCCGTGATCGACACGGTCCCGGGTGTCACGACGGCCGGCCGCACGTCGAGGCCGTCCGGGCGTCGGTCCCTGGATGACGTGGACGGGAATGCCCGTCGCGGATCCTTGAGCGGATCGAGGGTGACGCTGATCGACTCGTGGCTCGAAGTCGACCACCGTGAAGCGCGCGTCGACCGACTGGACCCGGATCGGAACGAACGTCGGTCCGCCTTGCGGGTCGACATTGGCCAGGTCGATCGTTGCCTGGAAGCTTTCCGCCGAGGCGCGGGAACTGGCGTCACCGATGGCGACGTAGCGGATCCGGGTCACCTCGGGCAGGTTGTCGCTCGAGGCGGGCGGTCGTCGGCACGTTCAGCGGCTCGATCTGGACGCCGCTGGTGAACTCCTGGACGGATTGCGACACGACGAAGCCCGCGTACAGCATTGTCGCGAGCAGCACTGCGGCGAGCTTGAGGGGCCAGTTATGGAAGAGGAGGCGGGTGACTCGCTTCACCGCTGGACCCGTGCGGGTGCAGGAGGCGCGCCATCCTCTTCAGGGCGGACCGGGGCTGGTCGGGAGCGGCCGCGGCGGCCGACGAGCCGGGACAGGTCTGACAGGCGGGGCGCCCGGCCACCCGGGGCCGACTCGCCGGTCGGCAGGTGGCGTCCGAACGGTCCCCGGCCGTCGCTCGGGGCGAGCAGCGATCGGATCGCGCGGGCGAGCTGCTGCTCATTGAGGTTGCGCACGATTCTCGCCCGCTCCACGATGCTGACCTGGCCGTTCTCCTCCGACACGACGACGACGACCGCGTCGGTCTGCTCGGTGATCCCGAGGGCGGCCCGGTGGCGGGTCCCGAACCGCTCCGTGTGGACAGTCATCTCCGCGAGAGGCAGGAGCGCCCCGGCGGCGAGGAGCATCTCTTCGCGGATGATGACCGCGCCGTCATGGAGCGGCGCCTTGGGCGCGAAGATCGTCCGGATGAGGTCCGAGGAGACGTCCGCGTGGATCATCACGCCCGTTTCGGCTACCTCTTCGAGTCCCGTTTCGCGCTCGAGGACGATCAACGCCCCGTGGCCATCGGCCGACATGAGGGCGGCGGCGTGGGCGACCTCATCCGCGACGTGTTCGACGGCGCGCCGCTCGGCCGGCGAGAAGAGCCAGTTGAACGACCCGACACGGCCGATGCGCTCCAGCGCCCGACGGAGCTCAGGCTGGAAGACGACGACCAACGCGAACAGCCCGACGACGGCGCCCGCCTGCAGGATCTGGGTGAGCAACTGGAAATCGAAGAACCGCGCCGCGGCATAGACGGCGAACAGCACGGTAACGCCGATGACCAGGCTGACGGCACGGGTGCCGCGGATCAGGCTGAAGAGCCAGTAGATGAGAACCGCGACGATCGCGATGTCGACCAGCGAGTTCCACCGGATCTGCTCGATGATCGATTCGAGGAGCTGCGGCATCTTCTCGTGAGTGTAGCATCGGGGCCGTTCACGACCCCACGCTCACCTCACGCGCAGAGGGCGACCAGGCGCGGTTCATCGGACAAGCGGTCGCGGACGATGACGCACAGGCGATCTCTGGCGGCCGGGTCTTCGTCCAGCTCCGCGAGACGACCGAGAAGCAGCAGCTTGTCGACGGCCGGCGCGCGCCAGCCGGACTCGAGGTACAGCTCGGCCAGCATCAGGTGCAAGTCGACGTCGGCGGGCGCCACCGCGAGGGCGACATAACAGGCGTCGATCGCGGCGTAGGGTCGAGCGGTGGAGCGGTACGCCGCCGCGGCGGCAAGGAGCCCCTCCCGCGCAGCGGCCACGTCGCCCGCATCGAGGGCCGCCTCGGCGGCAGCGGCCAGGGCGGCGCCGTCTGGTACGGGCTCCGGCTCAGGTTCGGGCTCCGGCTCCGGCTCAGGCTCGGGCTCCGGCTCCGGTTCGGGAACCAGTTCGGGCTCCGGTTCGGGCTGCTCGACCTCGGCCGCTTCGACGATGTTCTCGACTGGCGGGGCAACCGGTGGCTCCAGGAATCGGAGGACCTGGGCGAGCGCCCGTTTGGCCGCGTCATCCCCGTCCATCGCGCGAAGCCGGACCGCGAGGGCCTCGACGTACCGCCGGCGCTCCTTCGATTCGGCGAGCTCGAGCGCCCGGCGAGCGGCGTCGGTGGCGTCCGGCACCTTGCCGCCGCCATCGAGCAGTTCGGCGAGGCGATCCAGGGTATCGGCCGCCTCCACCCGGCGACCGAGGCTGCGGAGCGCCTCGGCGCGGCCGCGCAGCGCGGTCTCGTCGCGCGCGGCAAGGGCCAGGGCTCGATCGTAGGCCTCGAGGGCCTCCGGGATGCGACCCATCCGGACGAAGATTCCGCCGATTGCGGCGTGCGGAAGGGCGCGGTCGGTTGCGATCGAGGCGGCCTCGCTGTAGGCGGCAATCGCAGGCTCGAGCCGGCCACGGAGCGCGGCGACGTGGCCCCGGCGCAAGGCGTCCTTGTAGCGTTCGTACAGCGACGACGACGCTTGGCGCTGGTGAGCCTGGCGGCGCTTGCGCTCACTCACCCGAGCACCTCGACGAGCAGCGCCTTCTGCACGTGAAGCCTGTTCTCCGATTGCTCCCAGATGATGCTTTGAGGCCCATCCATGACGTCGGACGTGATCTCCTCGCCGCGGTGGGCCGGCAGACAGTGCATCGCCACGGCATCCGGCCCCGCGGCCTCGAGCAGCGCGGCGTCGACGCGGTAGCGCGCGAACGCGTCGCGCCGTTCCTCCGCCTCGGCCTCCTGGCCCATGGACGTCCACGCATCCGTGTACACGACCGCCGCGCCGCGAACGGCCGCCACGGGGTCATTGCTGAAGACCAGCCGGCCGCCGCCAGCCGCCGCAAGCACCTGGGCGCGTTCGACGATCGCGGGGTTGGGCTCGTAGCCCGGCGGATGGGCGAGACGGATTTCCATCCCGAGCGAGGCTCCGAGAAGGGCCAAGGAGTGGTAGACGTTGTTGCCATCGCCCACAAAGGCAAGGATCACGCCCTCCAGGCGACCGAACCGTTCGCGGAGCGTGAAGATGTCCGCCAGCGCCTGGCACGGATGCTCGCGCAGCGTGAGCCCGTTGATGACCGGGACCGATGCCTGGGCGGCGAGCTCGACCACGACGGCATGTGGCCCGGTCCTCGCGACGATCGCGTCGACGAACCGCTCCAGGTTCCGGGCGACGTCGCGGACACTCTCGCGGGCGCCCATGACGACGTCCTCGGTCAGGTAGATCGCGTGCCCGCCGAGCTGGTTCATGCCGGCTTCGAACGTCACCCGTGTCCGAAGGCTCGGCCGCTGGAAGAGCATCGCGAGCGTCCGCCCGACGAGCGCCGGCGCCGCGTGCCGGCGCGTCGCGAGGAACTCCGTCTTGAGCTCCCCAGCCCGATCGAAGATCCGCAGGACCTCGTCGCGACTCAGGTCGGCAACGGACAGGAGGTCGCGACCTCGCAGCGACGCCGGATCGGTGGCCACATTCACGCGCTCACTCTAACGGCCGAAGCTCAGGCACGAGACCTTCCGTCGGTCCCGCATTTCCTGCCAGAAGTCGCGCTGGCGGACCTTGGGCGTGGAAAGCCGGCGATTCGTCAGCGTCCTGAGCGAGCGACGAGCGTCGATCGAGGGCGTAGTCGCCCCGGAACCGACAAGAAGTGCACGAATCCGGACCCAAGGTCGCCCTGACCGACTTTTGGCAGGGTAGGTACCGTCGCCGCGGGGAGCGACTAGCGCTTTGTGTACTGAGGGGCCTTTCGGGCTCGCTTGAGCCCCGGCTTCTTGCGCTCCTTCATCCGCGGATCGCGGGTGAGGAGTCCCGCCTGGCGCAGCGGCAGCCGGTTCGCAAGGTCGTCGACTTCGAGCAGGGCGCGAGCGATCCCGTGGCGGATCGCGCCGGCCTGGCCGGTCACGCCGCCGCCCTCGACCTTGACCATCGCGTTGAAGGTGCCTTCGGTCCCGGTGACGCGGAAGGGCATTCGCACGTCGGACTCGTTGATGGCGTTGCCGAAGTGCTCCTCGAGGCTTCGACCGTTGACGACGATCTCACCCTCGCCGGGCAGAAGCCGGACGCGGGCGATCGCCGTCTTGCGGCGGCCGGTCCCGGAGAAGAAAGCTGGGCTGATCATTCGTTGGCTCCTCGTCCGGCGAACGGCTCAGGCCGCTGGGCCTGATGCGGATGGTCCGTACCCGCGTAGATCTTGAGCTTGCGGAGTTGCTGGGCACCGAGCTTCGTTCGAGGAAGCATTCCCTTGACCGCCCGGCGGATGACCTCTTCCGGTCGCCGCTCGAGGAGATGACCCAGCGTCTCCTCCTTGTAGCCCCCGGGGTAGCCGCTGTGGCGGATGTAGAGCTTCGACTCACGCTTGTCGCGGGTCACGGCGATCCGCGACGCGTTCAGCACGATCACGTGGTCGCCGGAGTCGAGGTTCGGGGCGTACATGGGCTTGTGCTTGCCCTCGAGGACGCGCGCGATCCGCGACGCGAGGCGGCCGAGCGTCTCATCGGCGGCGTCCACGACGTACCAGCGTCGTTCGATCTCGCTCTCACGGACCGCGTAGGTCTTCGCGCTCATCGTTGTTCAGTCGTCTCCATATGCGTCTCCGGGTCGCCGTCCGAGGACGACTCGCCGGAGACAGAGGCCCCTGGCCGGAGCTGACGCTCCGCCGAGAGCCGGTGTCCGCTCGGCGAGTGCCGCTCGGACCGCTGTCTCATCCATCTTGCCGCGACCGACCTCCAGGAGGACGGCCACGATCCGGCGGACCATGCCACGCAGGAACGCGTCGGCCCGGACGTCGATCGTCACGAGCGAGCCTTCCCGCCTGACCCGAACCGCGTGAACGGTCCGGACCGGGCCCCGGTCGGTCGCCCCGAAAGCGCTGAAGTCGTGCCGGCCCTCGAGGACCGACCCGGCCCGCGCCATCGCGGCGGTGTCCAGTGGGTCCCGCACCCAGAGCGCAGTGCGCTCGTGAAGCGGGCTTCGCGGCCCGTTCCAGACGGTGTAGCGGTACTCCCTGTACCGCGCCGCATAGCGAGGGTGGAACGCTGCCGGCGCCCGCCGCAGATCGCGGATGGCGACGTCCGCCGGAAGGAGCGCATCGAGCGCCCGTCCCAGCTCCTCGGCAGCGAGCCGGCCGGTGTAGGTGAAACCGATCACCTGCCCCAGCGCGTGCACCCCTGCGTCAGTGCGTCCGGCCCCGTCGACCGCTCGGCGCTCCCCATTGCTGAGGCGAGCCAGCGCGGCCTCGAGTTCCCCCTGGACCGTCCGGACACCAGGCTGCGCCTGGAACCCGAAGAAGTCCGTGCCGTCGTATTCAACCCGAGCCCTGAACCGGCGAGCCGATCCGTTCGGGGGCGTCCTCTCGGGCGCCATGATGTGGTCTAGACGAGTTCGATCTGGACGATCGGGGCCGCGTCGCCCCGTCGGAGTCCGATCTTGACGATCCGGGTGAAGCCCGAATTCCGATCGGCGTACTTTGGTGCGATCTCGTCGAACAGCTTGTTCACGACGAGCGGCTCGTTCGGAAAGGCGGCGACGACCGTGCGGCGCGCCGCCAGATCGCCCTGCTTGGCGAGCGTGATCATCTGCTCGACGCGGCTGCGGATCTCCTTCGCCTTCGCCTCGGTCGTCTGGACCCGCTCGTAGCGGAGCACCGAGACGGTCAGGTTCTTGTAGAGGGCGAGCCGCGGCCCCATCTTGCGGCTGAGCTTCCGGCCGCCGATCCGGTGGGCCACGTCAGGACTCCGCCTCGTCTTCGAACACTTCGTCTTCGAGGCCGTCTTCGAGGCCGTCGGACTCCGTCTCGGGGACGATGAAGCCGCGCATCCGGAGGCGCTCCTTCATCTCGTCGAGCGACTTCTTGCCGAAGTTGCGCATCCGGAGGAGATCGTCGTCCTTCAGCTGCAGCAGCTGGCCGACCTTGACGATGTTGTTGCGCTTGAGCGAGTTGTAGGCTCGCATCGGCAGGTCGAGCTCCTCGATCGGCATGTCGAGCATGTTCGGAGGGAGCTGGGCGACGCCGCTGACGGCCTGGTCGCCGGGGACGGCGGCCATGCCGATCGAGACGAACGGCCGGAACTGGTTGACGAGGATCTCGGCCGAGTGGCTGAGCGCCTCTTCGGGCGAGATCGTCCCGTCGGTCTCGATCTCGATCGTGAGCTTGTCGTAGTTGGTCATCTGACCGACGCGCATGCTCTCGACCCAGTAGTTGACCTTGCGGACCGGCGTGAAGATCGCGTCGATCGCGATGACGCCGATCGGCAGCGCCTCCGCCCGCTCCGCACCGAGGTAGCCGACGCCCCGCTCGACCGTCAGGTCCATCTCGATCGTGACGTCGTCGGTGTCGAGGGTCATGAGGACGAGGTCCGGGTTGACGATCTCGACGTCGGCCGATTCGGCGATGTCGGCCGCGGTCACCGCGCCGGCGCCGCTCTTGATGAGGCGGAGCTGGACGGGGTGGGTCGCGAAGCTCTTGAGCCGCAGCTTCTTCACGTTCAGGACGATCTGCGTGACGTCTTCCTTGACGCCCGGGATCGTCGAGAACTCCTGGTAGATGTCGCGGATCTGGATGCTCGTGACCGCGGCGCCGTCAAGCGACGACAGCATCACGCGACGAAGAGCGTTGCCGAGCGTGACGCCATAGCCGGCCTGAAGCGGTCCGGCCTCGTACTTGGCGTACGTCCCGACTTCTTCGACGGGCTCGATCTGCGGGTTCTCGAGTTCGATCATGGGCGGGGCTTACCTCGAGTAGTACTCGACCACGAGCTGCTCGTTGAGGTCGAGCGGCATCTGGTCGCGGCGGGGAAGGTCAACGACCGTCCCTGCCAGGTTGGGGGCATCGATCGACAGCCACTCCGGCGCCTGGTGCGAGCGGAGCGTCTCCTTGGCGATCTTGAACGGCTCACGGCTGCGATGTGACTCGCGGACCTCCACCTTGTCGCCCTGCCGGAGCTGGTACGACGCGATGTTGGTCGGGCGGCCGTTGACCGCGAAGTGGCCGTGGTTCACGAGCTGGCGCGCCTGCGCCCGCGACGTTGCGAAGCCCATCCGGTAGGTCACGTTGTCGAGCCGTAGCTCGAGGTGCCGGAGGAGGCTCTCACCGGTGACGCCCGGGCGATTCTCGGCGTCGATGAAGTAGTTCCGGAACTGCCGCTCCAGAACGCCGTACACGCGGCGGACCTTCTGCTTCTCGCGAAGCTGGAGCCCGTACTCACCGACCTTGCGGCGACGGACGCCGTGCTGGCCGGGCGGCGACGGGCGTCGCTCGAAGGCGCACTTCTTCGTATAGCAGCGCGTCCCCTTCAGGAAGAGCTTGGCGCCCTCCCGGCGGCAGAGACGGCAGACGGATTCGGTGTATCGGGCCATGGGTTCCTGTCTCTGCTCAGACCCGGCGCCGCTTGGGCGCGCGGCAGCCGTTGTGCGGAATTGGCGTGATGTCGGTGATCGCGGTCACCTCGAGCCCGGCGGCCTGCAGCGAGCGGATCGCCTGCTCGCGGCCCGCGCCGGGGCCCTTGACGAGGACCTCGACCTGGCGCATGCCGTGCTCCATCGCTCGCTTGGCGGCGCCTTCGGCGGACAGGGCGGCGGCGTAGGGCGTGCTCTTGCGGGAGCCCTTGAAGCCGGCCACGCCGGCAGAGCCCCAGCTGATGACCGCGCCCGTCAGGTCGGTGATCGTGATGATCGTGTTGTTGAACGTCGCCTGGATGTGAACGTGCCCCTGCGGAACGTTCTTCCGTTCGCGGCGGCGTTGCTTAACCGCCCGCTTGCGCTCGGCCATACGTGTTGTCGCCTCGTCTACTTCTTGCGCCGCACGCCGACCGTCTTCTTCGGTCCGCGCCGCTGGCGTGCGTTGGTCTTCGTCCGCTGGCCGCGCGCCGGCAGGTTGCGCCGGTGGCGCATCCCGCGGTACGAGCCGATCTCGATCAGGCGCTTGATGTTGAGTGCAACCTCACGGCGGAGATCGCCCTCGACCTTGTAGCGACGATCGATGAGCTCACGGAGGCGGTTGACCTGCTCTTCGGTCAGGTCGCGGACCCGCGTGTCCGGGTTGACATTCGTCTGGCTGAGGATCTTCTGCGAGGTCGGCAGGCCGATCCCGAAGATGTAGGTGAGAGCGATCTCGACCCGCTTCTCGCGAGGGATGTCTACGCCGGCGATGCGTGCCATCGATTACCCCTGCCGCTGCTTGTGCTTAGGGTTGGGGCAGATGACCATCACGGTGCCGTGACGGCGGATGACTTTGCAGTTGTCGCAGCGCGCCTTGACGGAGGCTCTGACTTTCAACGGGATCCTCGACTCGTGGAATGTGGCGGACGGTGTCCGGGGGTTGCTATTTGAGGCGGTAGGTGATGCGGCCCCGGGTCAGGTCGTACGGGGACAGTTCGACCCGGACACGATCACCCGGCAGGATCCGGATGAAGTTCATCCGGAGTTTGCCGCTGATGTGGGCGAGAACCTTGTGGCCATTCTCCAGTTCGACGGCGAACATCGTGTTCGGGAGTGGTTCGATGACCGTCCCTTCCACTTCGATCGCGTCCTTCTTAGCCACAGGCCTCGGTGTTCCCTTTCTCACGATGAGTGTCGGCCCACGGGGACCGACACACGAACGCGTAGAGTATCAAATCGAACGGAACGGAGCAAGCGAGGACGGTGCTTGCGCGCTCAGACACTGGTAAGGATCTCCGGAGACCTCGGGCGGATGGCTAGCGGAGCGTCGCCTCCGACCTCGGTGAGGTTTTCGCAGATGCGTCCTCTGATTGCCATCGTCCGTTAGACCGTCGTCAGGATTTCAGGACCGTGGTCCGTTACGGCGATCGTGTGCTCGAAGTGGGCGGCCAGGGAGCCGTCGCTCGTGACGACGGTCCAGCCGTCGGGCTTGACCTCGACTTCGTGGCTGCCGAGCGTGAGCATCGGCTCGATGGCCAGGCAGATCCCGGGAGCGAGCTTCATTCCGCGGGCGCCCGTCCGGTAATTCGGGACCTGCGGCTCCTGGTGCATCTCGGTCCCGATCCCGTGACCGACGAACTGGCGGACGATTCCGTAGCCATGCGGTGCCGCGACGTCCTCGATCGCGGCCGAGATGTCGCCGAGATGGCCGCCCGGGACCGCTGCTGCGATCCCGGCCATCATCGCGAGGCGGGTCGCCTCGACGAGCGATCGGACGTCGGGTGAGGGCTTGCCGACGACGAAGGTCCGTGCCCCGTCGCCATGCCAGCCCTCGAAGATCGCCCCGGCGTCGACCGACACGATCTGGCCGTCGCGGACGACGCGGTCGCCTGGAATGCCGTGGACGACCTCGTTGTCGATCGAGATGCACAGGCTCGCCGGGAACGGGTTGCTCTTGTGGCCGTAGCCCTTGAACGACGGCACGGCGCCTGCGGCCCGAATGTGCCGCTCGGCCAGACGATCGAGATGACCGGTGGTGACGCCCGGCTTGAGCTCTCCTTCGACGAGGGCGAGGACCTCGGCCACGATCCGCCCGGCCTGGCGCATCTTGTCGATCTCGCGGCGTGACTTGCGGGTCACCATGGCTACGCCGATACCTGCTGACCCGGTTTGGTCTCGAGCGCCCGCAGGAGGCGGTCGCTGACAGCGGAGATCGGCTCCCGCCCATCGACCGCCTGCAGGACGCCGGCCTTCCGGTAGTGATCGACAACCTCGAGGAGCGGCGGGATCTGCTCCTTCATCCGCGCTCGAACGGTCTCCTCGTCGTCGTCCGGCCGCTGAACAAGCTCCGAGCCATCGAGATCGCACCGGCCCGGAACGCTGGGCGGGTTCGAGGCGAGGTTGTAGACGTGGCCATTGGCGGTGCAGATCCGGCGATTGGACATTCGACGGACGAGGTCCTCGGGGTCCACGTCGATGAAGACCGCCCGGTCGACCCGACGGCCGGCTTCCTTGAGCGCGCGATCGAGGGCCTCCGCCTGGACCACCGTCCGAGGGAAACCGTCGAGCACCGCCCCGCCGCGGGCGTCGGGCTCGTCGAGCCGATCCAGGAAGACGCGGACCATGGTGTCGTCCGGCACGAGCTGGCCGCGGCCCATGTATCGGCCGGCCTCGCGGCCGAGCGGCGTGTTGGCGGCGACGGCCGCCCTGAGCAGATCGCCCGACGCCAGGATCGGAACTCCGAGCGTCTGGGCGAGGATCGGTGCCTGCGTCCCCTTGCCCGCACCCGGCGCCCCCAGAAGAACGGCCACGGTCATAGCCGAACTAGCACCCGCGGGTCCGAAGCTTCACCGGATGAAGCCTTCGTAGTTGCGCATCAGGAGCTGGGCTTCGATCTGCTTCATCGTCTCGACGACCACGCTGACGACGATGAGGAGGCCCGTGCCACCGAGGGCGATCGAGGAGAGCGACGGCACGAACAGCCCGATGACGGTCGGGGCCGTTGCGATGATCCCCAGGAACAGCGCGCCGGCGAGCGTGATCCGGGTCACGATCCGGGCGAGGTAGTCGGCCGTCGGCCGGCCCGGCCGGATGCCCGGGATGAACCCGCCGTTCTTGCGGAGCTGCTCGGCCGTCTCGTCCGGCTTGAACGTGAACGCCGTGTAGAAGTACGTGAACCCGACGACGAGCAGGAAGTACAGCACGACGTAGACGATCGACTGCGGGTTGAAGAAGGTGACGATCCCCTGGGCGATGCTCGCCACGATCTCCACCTCCGCGCTCGTGAAGTACGAGGCGATCTGCTGGGGGAAGAGCAGGATGCTGATCGCGAAGATGATCGGGATGACGCCGGCCTGGTTGACCCGGAGCGGCAGGAACGTCTGGCCGCCCTGGTACATCCGCCGGCCACGAACGCGGCTGGCGTACTGGATCGGGATCCGCCGCTGACCCTCCTGGATGTAGATGATCACGGCCACCGACACGATCGCCAGGATCGCGAAGCCGATCACCAGGGCCGGGTTCGGGGTCTGGATGAACCCGGCGATCGCGCCCGGTGCCTGGCTGACGATGCCGGCGAAGATGATGAAGCTGATGCCGTTGCCGATCCCGCGCTCCGTGATGAGCTCGCCGAGCCACATCAGGGCGATCGATCCGGCGGTGAGCGTCGCGATCTGGGTCAACGTGGCGCCGTTCGCGAGGTCGAATCCGGACGACAGAATCCCCTGCGAGTTGAGCAGAGCGAGGAAGCCGTATGACTGGAGGATCGCCATCGGCACGGACAGGTAGCGGGTGTACTGGTTGATCTTGTTGCGGCCGTACTCACCCTCGCGGCTGAGCGCCTGGAGCGAGGGGATGACGCCGGTCATCAGCTGCATGATGATCGAGGCGTTGATGTACGGGTTCACGCCGAGGGCCACGATCGAGAAGCTCGACAGGCCGCCGCCGGAGATCAGGTCGAGCACGCCGATCAGGGCGTTACCCGCGAAGAACTGCTCCAGCTGGGCGCGATCGACGCCGGGCACCGGCACATGGGCCAGGAACCGGAAGACGATGAGGATCGCGAGGACGTAGAGAATCCGGCGCCGGATGTCGGGCGCGCGGAAGGCGTTCAGCAGCGATTCGAACACGGTCTATGGGTTCTCGCCGTCGTCGGCCGCGTCGGTCTCGTCGGCGATGTCGCCTGCTGGGGCATCGGTCTCGTCCGTCGCATCGGCGGCCTCGAGCGGGCTTGCCGACTCGTCGGATTCGGGCGCCGCAACCGCGTCAGTCGCCTCGGCATCCGCCGCGTCAGGCGGCATCCGCCGCGTCGGGGGCGTCGGCAACGACCGAAGCGTCCTCGGTGGCGTCGCTGGCGTCGGTCGCCTCGGGCTCCGCGGCGCCTGCCTTTGCCTTGGGGGCCTTGGGCGGCTTGGCGGCCTTGGCCACGCTCGCCGCCTCGGCCTCCGCCGCGCTCTCGGCTGCGACCACGTCGCGAGCCACGCGGGCATCGGCCTTGCGGTCGGCTGCGGCTCGGCCTGCCGCCGTCCGCGCCTCTCGAGGGGCCCTGGCGCCATCCTCACCGACCCCGATCGCGGGCTTCGTTTCGGCCGGAACCTCGAGAACGGAAACCGTCCCGCCGGCCGCCTCGATCTTGGCCACCGCCGACTTCGTGAATGCGTCGGCGACGACAAAGAGCGGCGACGACAGCTCGCCCGCGCCGAGGATCTTGAGCGGCTTCTTGAGCGTCCGCACGAGCCCGACGGCCCGGAGGAGGTCCTGGTTGACGGTCGGTGGGGCCGACTTGCCGGACTTGGCCTTGAGGCCCTCCGGCTCGCCGCCCTCGAACGCGCCGCGTTCGGCCAGGACGCCGATATCGCCGACGTTCACGACCTCGTAGTCGGTCTTGAACGGATTCTTGAAGCCCCGAAGCTTCGGGATCCGCATATGGAGGGGCGTCTGGCCGCCTTCGAACCACGGCGGGATGGAGCCGCCGGCACGGGCCTTCTGGCCCTTCGTGCCGCGGCCGGCCGTCTTGCCCTTGCCCGCGGCAATGCCGCGGCCGACCCGCGTCCGGGCCGTATGTGATCCGGCCGGGGGCCGGAGATCGTGAAGCTTCATTCCTTCTCCTGGGGCGACTCGGAGGGCGCCGCGGCAGCGCCCTTGCCCGTTCCGGGGACCTCCTCGACGGTCACGAGGAATCGGACCTGGCGGACCATGCCCCGGGTCGCTGGGTTGTCGGCGACCTCAACGGTGTGGCCGATCCGCTTCAAGCCGAGCGCCCGGACCGTTGCCCGATTCCGGGCGATGTGGCTGATCGTGCTCTTGATCTGGGTGACGCGAAGCTTACCGGGCATCGACCAACTCCCCGCCACCGCCCGGCTGGCCGGAGATCCGGCTGACGAGCTTGACGCCGCGGCGCGCACCCAGCTCCTCGGCGGAGTGCAGGCTGCGGAGGGCCTCGATCGTCGCCCGGGTGACGTTGACCGGGTTCGTCGAGCCGTAGATCTTGGCGAGGATGTCGCGGATCCCGGCTGCCTCGACGACCGCCCGGACCGAGCCGCCGGCGATGACGCCGGTTCCCTGCGAGGCCGGCTTCAGCATGACCTTGCTGGCCGAGTACTGGACGTTGACCTCGTGGGGGATCGTCGTCCCGACCATCGGGATGCGGATGAGGTTCTTCTTGGCGTCCTCGACGCCCTTCCGGATCGCCTCGGGGACCTCGCCGGCCTTGCCCAGCCCGGCCCCGACGTGGCCGGCGCCGTCACCCACGACGACGATCGCGCTGAAGCTGAAGCGCCGGCCGCCCTTGACGACCTTGGCGACGCGGTTGATCTGGACGACGCGCTCCTCGAGCGCGAGCTTGTTCGGGTCAATCCTGGCCACTGGTGCTCCTTCCGATCAGAAGTCGAGACCGGCTTCACGGGCGGCATCGGCGAGCGACTTGATCCGCCCGTGGTACCGGAACCCGGCTCGATCGAAAACGACGCGCTCGACGCCCGCGGACTTGGCCCGCTCGGCAACGAGCTTGCCGACGGACGCGGCCTCCTTGGTCTTGGTCTCCTTGGAGCCGCGAAGCTCCTTCTCGACCGTCGAGGCGGTCGCCAACGTCCGCCCGGAGGCGTCGTCGATGACCTGCGCGTAGATGTGGTTGTTGCTCCGGAAGACCGCAAGGCGCGGCCGCGACTCGGTCCCCTCCAGGTGGAGGCGGATCCGGTCGTGGCGCTTGCGTCGTGCGGCGCCGCGGCTGGCGATCTGCGTCATCGTGTCTTCTTCCTTCGTGGTGATTACTTCTTGCCGCCGATCTTGCCGGCCTTGCCGGCCTTTCGACGGATCTGCTCGCCGGCGTAGCGAACGCCCTTGCCCTTGTACGGCTCGGGCTTGCGGGTCGAGCGGACCTTCGCCGCGATCTCGCCGACAAGCTCCTTGTCGATCCCGACGACCGCGAGGCGGGTCGGGTTCTCGAGCTCGAACGTGATGCCCTGCGGCGGATCGATCTCGATCTGGTGGCTGTAGCCCAGGCTCAGCTGGAGCTTCTCGCCGACCTTGACCGCGCGATAGCCGACGCCGGTGATCTCGAGGCCCTTGCGATAGCCGTCGGTCACACCGACGACCATGTTGTTGACGAGCGTCCGGGTCAGGCCGTGGAGCTGCTTGTGGGTCTTCTGCTCCGTCGGCCGGGTGACGACGAGCTGGTCGTCCTCGCGGCTGATCTTCATGTCGGGATGAAGCTCGCGGCTCAGTGAGCCCTTGGGCCCCTTGACCGTCACTCTTCGTCCCTCGATCGTCACGTCGACACCCGACGGGACGGCGATGGGGAGGCGACCGATACGTGACATCGTCCCGCCTACCAGACGTACGCGAGGACTTCGCCGCCGAGCTCGGCCTTGCGGGCCTGCGCGCCGGTCATGATCCCCTGGCTGGTGCTGACGATGACGATGCCGAGGCCACCGAGGACCCGCGGGATGTCGGTCTTCCGCGCGTAGACGCGGAGGCCGGGCTTGCTGATCCGCTTCAGCCCGGAGACGACCGGCACCTTGCCGTCAACGTATTTGAGGGTGAGCCGGAGCATGAGCGCCGGGCCCTCCTGCTCCTCGCGGACGTCGGCGATGAAGCCCTCAGTCACGAGGATGCGGGCGATCTCGCGCTTCGTCCGCGACGCGGGCACGATCACTTCCGTGTGGCGCGCGCGCGACGCGTTCCGAACGCGCGTCAGCATGTCCGCAATCGGATCGGAGATATTCATCGGTTCCCTACCAGCTCGACTTCGTGACGCCCGGCAGCTCGCCCAGGAGCGCTCGCTCCCGGAAGCAGATGCGACAGAGCGCGAATCGCCGGATGTAGGCCCGCGCCCGGCCGCAGACGAAGCAGCGGTGGTAGCCGCGCACCTCGAACTTCGGCTTGCGTCCTGCCTTGGCGATCATCGACTTCTTTGCCATGGTTCTCCCTCCCCGCGCCTACGAGGCGAAGGGCATGCCGAGGAGCTCGAGCAGGCGCTTCAATTCCTCGTCGGTCTTCGCCGTCGTCACGATGCTGATCTCCAGCCCGCGGAGACGGTCCACCTTGTCGTATTCGATCTCGGGGAACGCGAGCTGCTCGCGGAGCCCGAGTGAGTAGTTGCCGCGGCCGTCGAACGATCGGCTCGGGATGCCCCGGAAGTCGCGGATCCGGGGCAGGGCCAGCGTCGTCAGGCGGTCGAGGAAGTCCCACATCCGCTCGCCGCGGAGCGTGACCTTGGCCCCGATCGTGTTGCCCGTCCGCAGCCGGAACTGGGCAATCGAGCGCTTGGCCTTCGTCACGATCGGCTTCTGGCCCGTGATCAGGGTCAGGTCGCCGAGCGCCGCGTCGAGCGCCTTCGCGTTCGACAGCGCCTCGCCCAGGCCGATGTTGACCACGATCTTGCTGAGCCGCGGGACCTGCATCGGGTTGCCGTATTCGAACTGCTTCTGCATTGCCGGCACGATCTCGGCCGAGTAGCGCTCGCGGAGGCGACTGGTCACGACTTCACCTCCAGCTGCTCGCCGCAGTGGCGGCAGATCCGGACGCGGCGGCCGTTGTCGAGGACCTTGTGGGCGATCCGCGTCGGGCGGTCGCAGTGGCTGCAGACGAGCATCACCTTGCCGATCGGCAACGGCTGAGCGAGATCGAGGATCCCGCCCTGCTGGACCTTCGGCATCCGGTCGGTCGAGCTCGCGCTCTGGCGCGGCTTCGTGTGGCGCTTGGCGACGTTGAGGCCCTCGACGACGACCGAAGCCGTTGCCAACGGTGATGTTCGCTCAAAGCCAGCGCCGTACTTCGCCTGGCTCTTCTTGAAGCCCTGCGGATTGCGCACGACGCGTTCGACGACGCCGCGCTTGCCGGCATCCTTGCCGCCGAGGACGATGACCGTGTCGCCGGTCCGGATCTCCGGCACCTTGGTGGCGCGCACGGGCGCGTTGCGGGGAGCCATCACAGCACCTCCGGCGCGAGCGACACGATCTTCATGTAGTTGCGGTCGCGGAGCTCGCGGGCGACGGGCCCGAAGATCCGGGTCCCGCGCGGATTGCCCTGGTTGTTGATCAGCACGGCTGCGTTCTCATCGAACCGGATGTAGCTGCCGTCGGGGCGGCCGTATTCCTTGGCGGTCCGGACGATGACGGCGCGAACGACGTCGCCCTTCTTGACGGCGGCGTTCGGGATCGCCTGCTTGACGCTGGCGATGATCACGTCGCCGACACCGGCGGACGTCTTGAGCGAGCGGCCCATGACCCGGATGCACTGGATCGACCGCGCGCCCGTGTTGTCGGCCACGCGCAGCCGGGATTGCGGCTGGATCACGCAGGGCCACCTTCGGCAATCGGTCGGCCGTCATCGGCTTGCGCGGCGTCGCGTCTGCCGACGAGTAGCCGGCCGCGGCCTCGCCGTCGGCTGTGTCATCGGTCGCCTCGTCGTCGCTGCGGGTCCGGCCCGGATGCGCCGCGGCATGGATCGCCTCGGTCGTCTCGGCCTCCTCGAACACGACGTCGCTCGAGCTGCCGTGCTCGCTCGCGCGGGCAACGACCTCGATGAGGCGCCAGCGCTTCGTCGCCGAGAGCGGCCGGGACTCCTCGATGAGGACGGTGTCGCCGGTGTGGGCGTCGTTCTCCTCGTCGTGGGCCTTGAACTTGGTCGTCAAGCGGATGACGCGCTTGTACAGAGGGTGGCGCGCGAGGCGCTCGACGGACACGACGATCGTCTTGTCCATCTTGTCGCTCACGACGCGGCCGACCTTCGTCTTTCGCTGAGTCTGCTGCACCTGGGTGTCTGCTCCTGTCATCGCGTGATCTCCGTCACGCCGTCTGGCCGAGCTTGCGCTCGCGCTGGACGGTGAGGATCCGCGCGATTGCTCGCCGCGTCTGCGGGATCGTGCTGTAGTCCTTGAGCTGTCGCGTCGACAGCGCGAAACGGGCCTGCCAGAGGTCCTGCTTCGCCTCCTTGAGTGCCGTTTCGAGCTCCGTGTCGGAGAGCGCCCGAACCTTATCGATGTCCATCGGTCGCCTCCGTGACGTTGTCGCGGACGACCACCCGGGTCTGCAACCGGCAGCTTGTGGCTGGCGAGGCGCATCGCCTCGATCGCCGACTCGTGGTCGACGCCGGCCATCTCGAACAGGATCCGGCCCGGCTTGACGACCGCGACCCAGTGGTCCGGAGCGCCCTTGCCGGAGCCCATCCGCGTCTCGGCCGGCTTCTTCGTGGCCGGCTTGTCGGGGAAGATCCGGATCCAGATCTTGCCGCCGCGCTTGACGGATCGGGTCATCGCCCGCCGGGCGGCCTCGATCTGACGGCTGGTGATCCAGGCCGGCTCGAGCGTCGAGAGCCCGTACTCGCCGAAGGCGACGGTGTGGCCGCCCTTGGCGAGGCCGGACATCCGGCCGCGCATGACCTTGCGATGCTTGACGCGCTTGGGCATCAACATCGTCAGACTCCCCCGCCGACGGCGGCCTGCTGCTGGGCCAGCTGGGCCTCGTGCGGCAGCGTCCGCTCGGGAGCGATGTCGCCGCGGTAGATCCAGACCTTGACGCCGATCCGGCCGTACGTCGTGTGGGCGTGGATCTGGCCGTAGCTGATGTCCGCCCGAAGCGTCCCCAGCGGGATCCGCCCCTCGCGATCCCACTCGCGGCGGCCCATCTCGGAGCCGCCGAGGCGACCCGCGACGGCGATCCGGACGCCCTTCGCGCCGGCCTTCATCGAGCGCTGGATGGCCTGCTTCATCGCCTTCTTGAACGCGATTCGGCGGGTCAGCTGCTGGGCGATGTTCATCGCCACGAGGTGGGCGTCGAGCTCAGGCTGGCGGATCTCCTTGATCTCCAGCTTGACTCGTCGCTTCGTGAGCCCGCCGATCTGCTGGCGGAGGATCTCGACGTTGGCGCCGCCCTTGCCGATGACGATCCCGGGCTTGGCCGTGTGGATCGTGACCGTCACGTGGTTGATGCCGCGCTCGATCTCCACGCCGGACACGCTCGCGTTCGCGAGCCGGGCCCCGACGAGCTTGCGGATCGTGATGTCTTCCTTGATGAGGTCGGTGTATTCCTTGTCGGCGTACCACTTCGCGGTCCAGGTGCGTGAAACACCCAGTCGGAAGCCGTACGGGTGGACCTTGCGTCCCATGTCAGGCCTCCTGATCCGCGACGACGATGGTGATGTGGGTCATTGGCTTGTGGATCGGGAACGCCCGACCCTGGGCCCGCGGCCGCCAGCGCTTCATCGCCGGGCCCTCGTTGCAATGCGCCTCGAGGACGATGAGGTCTTCGGCCGACAGGTTGTGGTTGTTCTCGGCGTTGGCCGTGGCGCTCCGGAGGACGGCCTCGATGTCCCGGGCGGCATGCTGGGGCATGAACCGGAGGAGCGAGGCGGCCTCTTCCACCCGCCGTCCGCGAATGGTCGCGGCGACGAGATTGGCCTTGCGGGTCGACCCGCGGAGGTACTTGGCAGTGGCGGATACGCGCACGGGACCGCAGCTCCTACTTCAACGCGGTCGAGCGCTCGGTGTGCTTGCCGTGCCCGCGGTAGGTGCGGGTGTGGGCGAACTCGCCGAGGCGATGGCCGACCATGTTCTCGGTCACGTAGACCGGGACGTGCTTCTTGCCGTTGTAGACGGCGATGGTGTGCCCGATGAACGAGGGGAAGATCACCGACGCGCGAGACCAGGTCTTGACGACCTTCTTCTCGTTGCGCCGGTTCATCTCCTCGACCCGCCCCTGGAGGCGGAGCTCGATGAACGGGCCTTTCTTGATCGAACGGGACATGCTCTACCTCCTCCCTACTTGCGATGACGCGAGCGGACGATGAGTCGTCCGGTCGTCTTGGACCGCCGGGTGCGGTAGCCCATCGCGGGCTTGCCCCAGGGTGTCTTGGGCGGCATCCCGGTCGGGGACTTGCCCTCGCCACCACCGTGCGGATGGTCTCGTGGGTTCATGACGACGCCCCGGACTTCCGGACGCTGGCCCAGGTGACGGGCCCGCCCGGCCTTGCCGAGGTTCTGGTTCTCGTGGTCGAGGTTGCTGACCTGGCCGATCGTGGCCATGCACTTGATGCTGACCCGGCGGACCTCGCCCGAGGGCAGCCGGACCTGGGCCTGGTCGCCCTCCTTGGCGAGGAGCTGGGCCGCGACGCCGGCGGACCGGACGATCTGGCCGCCCTTGCCGGGGATGAGCTCGATGTTGTGGATGGTCGTGCCGAGCGGGATGTTGGCGATCGGCAGCGCGTTCCCGACGCGGGCCTCGGCATCGGGCCCGGAGACGACGACGTCACCGACCTTCAGGCCGTGGGGCAGGAGCATGTAGCGCTTCTCGCCGTCGCGGTAGAAGAGCAGGCCGATCCTGGCCGATCGGTTCGGGTCGTACTCGATCGTGGCGAGCCGGGCCGGCACGCCGATCTTGTCGCGCTTGAAGTCGATCCGCCGGTAATGCTGCTTCTCGCCGCCGCCGCGATGGCGGACCGTGAGCCGGCCCTGGTTGTTGCGGCCGGAGCCGCGGATCTGGGGCTCGAGCAGCGGCTTGTGCGGCTGATCGGTCGTGATCTCCTCGAACGTCGAGCGGGTCATCTGCCGGAGACCCGGCGAGGTGGCCTTGTAGGAACGCAACGGCATCGGTCAGACCCCCTCGAAGAATTCGATCTTCTGGCCGGGGGCCAGGGTCACGATGGCCTTGCGCCACGGCGTCGTGTAGCCGCTGATCCGGCCACGCCGCGTTCCGCGCCGCTTCTCCTTGGCCTTCGTCGTCAGGACGTTGACGCTGACGACGGTGACCTTCTCCTTGGCGTAGAGCTCCTCGATGGCCGCCTTGATCTGGATCTTGTTGGCGTCATCGTGGACCGCGAAGGTGTACTTGCCGCGGCCGGACTCGTCGATCGATTTCTCGCTGACGACGGGCCGGAGGATGATCTCGGGGGCGGTCAGGGCGCTCACGCGTACACCTCCTCCATCCGGGCGAGGGCCGGCTGCTCGATCAGGACGAGGTCGGCCTTGAGCAGGTCGACGACGTTGAGCGAATCGGCCAGGATGACCTCGACCGTCGGCAGGTTGCGGGCCGACAGCTCGAGCTTCTGGTCGCGGCTCGGGGAGACGACGAGGACGCGTCCCTTCGCCTCGAGGGCGCCGAGGACGGTGACCAGCTCGCGCGTCTTGATGGCATCGAGCCCGAACGCGTCGATGACCTTGATGGCCTCGTCGCCGAACTTCGCGGTCAGCGCGCCGCGCAGGGCGAGCCGCTTCATCTTGCGCGGCAGGCGCTGCTCGTAGGAGCGCGGGTGCGGGCCGAAGACGGCGCCGCCGCCGCGGTAGTGGGGCGCGCTCTTGGAGCCCTGGCGGGCGCGGCCGGTGCCCTTCTGGCGGTACGGCTTGGCGCCGCCGCCGCGGACCTCGCCGCGGGTCTTCGTGTCGTGGGTACCCGTCCGGCGACCGGCAAGCTGGGCCGTCACGACCTGGTGGAGGACGGCGGCGTTGATCGGCGCGGCGAACAGCACGTCGGCGAGCTCGACGCTCCCGATCGACTTGCCGGCGCGGTCGTAGAGGGTGGTCTGCGGCATCGTCAGGCCTTCTTCACGAGGATGAGCGACCCGCGCGGTCCGGGCAGCGATCCCTTGACGAGCAGGAGGTTCCGTTCGCTGTCGGCGCGCACGACGCGCAGCTTCTTGATGGTGGCGCGTCTCGTCGCCCATGTGGCCGGCCATCTTCACGCCCTTGTAGACGCGTCCCGGCGTGGTGCCCGGGCCGATCGAGCCGGGCTCGCGGTGATGATCCGAGCCGTGGCTCTTGGGGCCGCGGTGGAAGTGGTGGCGCTTGATGTGGCCGGCGAAGCCCTTGCCCTTGGAGACGCCCGTGACGTCGACGAGGTCGCCGTCGGCGAACACGTCGGCGATCGCGATCTTCTGGCCGACCTCGTAGTCGTCGACGCGAGTCGACCCGGAACTCGCGGATCTTCGCGACCTGGGGCAGGTCCTTGAGCTGGCCGGCGTCGGGCTTGTTCAGCCGCTTGCTCTCCTCGGTCCCGAGCTGGACGGCCGTGTAGCCGTCGCGCTCGTCGGTCCGGAGGCGGGTCACGGTATTCGGTTCGATGGCCAGGACGCTGACGGCAACCATCGTGCCGTCGCCCTGGAACACCTGTGTGACACCGACCTTGCGGCCGATCAATCCGATACTCATGTCTCGTTCCGCTCACATCTTGATTTCGATGTCGACGCCCGCCGCAAGCGAGAGTCGCATCAGGGCGTCGACGGTCTTCGAACTCGGGTCCAGGATGTCGACGAGCCGCTTGTGGGTGCGGATCTCGAACTGCTCCCGGCTGTCCTTGTCGATGAACGGCGAGCGGAGGACGGTGAACTTCTCGATGCGCGTCGGCAGCGGCACCGGACCGACGACGTCCGCGCCGGTCCGCTGGGCGGTCTCCACGATCTGGGCCGCCGACTGATCGAGCAGTCGGTGGTCGTATGCCTTGAGGCGGATCCGGATCCGCTGCTTTGCCATCGTTCGATCCCTACTCGACGATGCTGACGATGGCGCCGGCGCCGACGGTCCGGCCACCCTCGCGGATGGCGAAGCGCTGGCCGATCTCGAGGGCGATCGGGGTGATCAGCTCGACGCTCATCTCGACGTTGTCGCCGGGCATGATCATCTCGGCCCCCTCGGGCAGCCCGATGGCGCCGGTGACGTCGGTCGTGCGGAGGTAGAACTGGGGCCGGTAGCCGTTGTAGAACGGGGTGTGGCGGCCGCCCTCCTCCTTGGTCAGGACGTAGACCTGGGCGGTGAACTTGGTGTGGGGCTTGACCGAGCCCGCCTTGGCCAGGACCTGGCCGCGCTCGATCTCCTCGCGCTCGATGCCCCGGATGAGGCAGCCGACGTTGTCGCCGGCGCGGCCCTCGTCGAGGAGCTTCTTGAACATCTCGACGCCGGTCACGACGACCTTGCGGGTGGCCTTGACCCCGATCAGCTCGACCTCGTCGCCGACCTTGACGATGCCGCGCTCGATGCGGCCCGGTGGCGACGGTGCCCCGGCCCTTGATCCCGAAGACGTCCTCGACCGGCATCAGGAACGGCTTGTCGATCGCCCGCTCGGGGGTCGGGATGTAGGCGTCGACCGCGTCCATCAGCTCCTGGATCGGGCTTGTAGGCCTCGGTCGTCGGGTCGTCGGGCGGCCTCGAGCGCCTTGAGGGCGCTGCCGCGGACGACCGGCAGGTCGTCGCCCGGGAAGTCGTACTTGGTCAGGAGCTCGCGGACCTCGAGCTCGACGAGGTCGAGCAGCTCGGGGTCGTCGACCATGTCGACCTTGTTGAGGAAGACGACGATGTAGGGCACCTCGACCTGGCGGGCGAGGAGGATGTGCTCGCGGGTCTGGGGCATCGGCCCGTCGGTCGCGGCGACGACGAGGATCGCGCCGTCCATCTGGGCGGCGCCGGTGATCATGTTCTTGATGTAGTCGGCGTGGCCCGGGGCAGTCGACGTGGGCGTAGTGGCGGGCGTCGGTCTCGTACTCGACGTGGGCGATCGCGATCGTGATCCCCCGCTCGCGCTCCTCGGGCGCGTTGTCGATCGAGTCGAAGGCGCGGTACTCGCGACGCGCCCTTCAGCGCGAGGTACTTGGTGATCGCCGCGGTCAGGCTCGTCTTGCCGTGGTCGATGTGGCCGATCGTGCCGATGTTCACGTGCGGCTTGTTGCGCTCGAACTTCTTCTTGGCCATCGTGTGGGTGCTCCTGCTCCTCTGCCCGGGTCCGGGGGTTCCGGACCTAGCCCTTTGACTTCTGGACGAGTTCCGAGGCCAGCGTTGACGGGACCTCGGCGTAGTGACTGAATTCCATCGACGACGTCGCCCGACCCTGGGTCATCGACCGCAGGTCCGTGACGTAGCCGAACATCTGGGCGAGCGGGACGAACGCCCGAACGACCTGGGTCGCGCTCTTGCCACTCCCGCGCGACTCCATCCCCTCGATCTGGCCGCGACGGCTGTTGAGATCGCCGATCACGTCGCCCATGAACTCCTCGGGCATCGTGACCTCGTTCCGCATGATCGGCTCGAGGATCGCCGGATCCGCCTTGGAGAAGGCGTCCTTGACGGCCATCGAACCGGCGATCTTGAAGGCCATCTCCGACGAGTCGACCTCGTGGTACGACCCGTCGTGGAGCGTCACCTTGACGTCGACCACCGGGAATCCGGCGTAGATGCCCGTCTCGAGCGCCTCGCGGATGCCGGCATCGACCGACTTGATGTACTCGCGCGGGATCGTTCCGCCGACGATCTTGTCGACGAACTCGTAGCCGGCGCCCTTCTCCTGGGGCTCGAGCTTGATGATCGCGTGGCCGTACTGGCCCTTGCCGCCGGTCTGGCGGACGAAGCGGCCATTGCCCTCGGCCGCCCGGCGGATCGTCTCGCGGTAGGAGACCTGGGGCTTGCCGATGTTCGCGGCGACCTTGAACTCGCGGATCATCCGGTCGACGAGGACGTCGAGATGGAGCTCGCCCATGCCCGCGATCAGCGTCTCGCCCGTCTCCTGGTCGGTCTTGACCCGGAACGTCGGGTCCTCCTCGGACAGGCGCTGGAGGGCGACGCCGAGCTTGTCCTGGTCGGCCTTCGTCTTCGGCTCGATCTTGACCTCGATGACCGGCTCCGGGAACGTCATCGACTCGAGGACGACCGGGTGGTCCGGGTCGGTCAGCGTGTCGCCGGTGAACGTGTCCTTGAGGCCGACGGCCGCGGCGATGTCGCCGGCGTAGACCTCGTCGATCTCCTCGCGGTGGTTGGCGTGCATCTGGAGGATGCGCCCGATCCGCTCCTTCTTGCCCTTCGTCGGGTTCAGGACGTACGAGCCCGCCTTGAGCGTGCCGGAGTAGACCCGGAAGAACGCCAGCTTGCCGACGAACGGGTCGGCGGCGATCTTGAAGGCGAGGGCGCTGAACGGCTCGTTGTCGTCCGGCGTCCGGACGACGTCCTCGCCGGTTCGCGGATCGATCGCGATCATCGGCGGCACGTCGAGCGGCGAGGGCAGGTAGTCGACGACGGCATCGAGCATCTTCTGGACGCCCTTGTTGCGGAGCGCCGAGCCGGTCAGGACCGGGATGATCCTCGTCGTCAGCGTGCCGAGCCGGAGACCGCGCTTGATCTCCGGGATCGTCAGCTCCTCGCCCTCGAGGTACTTGTGGGTCAGCTCGTCGTCCATCTCGGCGACGGCCTCGATCATCGTGTGGCGGTGCGTCTCGGCCTCGGCCTTGAGCTCGTCCGGGATGTCGACGATGTCGAAGGTGGTGCCCTGGTCGTCGCCGTAGTAGTAGCGCCTTCATCTCGACCAGGTCGATGATGCCCTCGAACTTGTCCTCGCGGCCGATCGGGATCTGGATCGGCACGGCGTTGGCCCCGAGGCGCTCCTTGATCGAATCGACGCCGCGCCAGAAGTCGGCGCCGGTCCGGTCGAGCTTGTTGATGAAGCAGAACCGCGGCACGCCGTAGCGGTCGGCCTGGCGCCAGACCGTCTCCGACTGCGGCTCGACGCCGGCCACGCCGTCGAAGACGACGACGGCGCCGTCGAGCACCCGGAGGCTTCGCTCGACCTCGACCGTGAAGTCCACGTGCCCGGGCGTATCGATGATGTTGATGCGATGATCGCCCCAGAACGCCGTCGTTGCAGCCGCGGTGATCGTGATCCCGCGCTCCTGCTCCTGGGGCATCCAGTCCATCGTCGCCGCGCCTTCATGGACCTCGCCGATCTTGTAGATCTTCTTCGTGTAGAAGAGGATCCGCTCGGTCACGGTCGTCTTGCCCGCGTCGATATGGGCGATGATTCCGATGTTCCGCGTGCGTGCCAGCGGAACCTGTCGTGCCACGGTGTTCTCTAAGCTCCCGGGGTCTACCACTTGAAATGGCTGAAGGCCTTGTTGGCCTCTGCCATCTTGTGCGTGTCTTCGCGTCGCTTGACCGCCGCGCCGAGGCCGTTCATGGCATCGACGAGCTCGGCGGCGAGCTTCTCGCTCATGCTCTTGCCGCTGCGCTTGCGGGCCGCCTGGACGAGCCAGCGGACCCCGAGCGACATGCGGCGCTCGCCCCGGATCTCGACCGGGACCTGGTAGGTGGCGCCGCCGACGCGGCGCGGCTTGACTTCGATGATCGGCGTCGCGTTGCGGAGGGCCGCCTCGAGGACCTCGAGTCCGGGCCGGTGCGACTGGGCCTCGGCGCGGGCGAGGGCCTCGCGGAGGATGCGATCGGACAGGTTGCGCTTGCCGTCCGACATGAGCTTGGCGGTGAACCGGGCGGTCGTCCGGTTGGCCGGGACCGTCTGGTACTTGGTCATGCGCGGGATGCTCTGACGACGGGGCATTACTTCCTGCCTCCGGACGTCGCCGCCTTCGCGCCGTACTTGCTGCGGCCCTGCTTGCGATCACGGACGCCGGCCGCGTCGAGAGTTCCGCGGATGATGTGGTACTTGACCGACGGGAGGTCCTTGACCCGGCCGCCCCGGACGAGGACCACGGAGTGCTCCTGGAGGTTGTGGCCGATACCCGGGATGTAGGCCGTGACCTCCATCTGATTGCTGAGCTTGACGCGGGCGATCTTGCGGAGAGCCGAGTTCGGCTTCTTCGGCGTCATCGTGCGCACCTGGAGACAGACGCCCCGCTTCTGCGGCGCGCCCGGAATCGACACCTGGCGACGGTGCATTCCGTTCCAGCTCTTGCGCATGGCGGGCGCCTTGATCTTCGAGATCTTCGGCGTGCGGCCGTGGCGTACAAGCTGGCTGATCGTCGGCACGAAGACGCTGCTCCTTTCGGTTCATTGCTGGCACGGAGGGCCGCTGCGGTCGTCGAGCGGTCAGGCTCGTGACGGGACCCTGGATGGGGTGGGTGGTTGACTCGATGTGGGACTCGGCGCGCACGCCGACCGCTGCCCCTGCCGAGGCCACGAACGCGGAGTGTATCAGCGGCCCGAAAATCGTGTCAAACGAATTCCGGGCCTCCTCCAGACGTGCAAAATCCGGCAACCTCCCCGGTCATCCAATCGAGTCGCCCTCCGCAGGTCCAAGGCGGCAGCTCCACGGAGCGCGCCAGCCGCGCAGTCAGTGCGCCATTGGCCCGAGGATTACTTGGCCTCGGCGCCCTCCTCTTCGGGCTCGGCGACGAGGGCTTCGGCGTCGCCGTCGGCGTCCGCCGCCTCCTCGTCGCCGAGGAAGGGATTGAACTCCGACTCGTCGCCATCGCCGCCCGCGATCGTGGCCGCGAGGGCAAGCCCGGCGGCCTCGTCGGTCGGCCGGATCCCGCCCTCCTCGAGGAACGGGTTGTACTCGGCGCCGGTGTCCTCGATCGCCTCGCCGGCAAGGGCCTCGATGGCCGCCCGCCGCTCGCGCTCCTTGCGGGCCGCGACGTTCGCCGGCGCACCCGTCCCGGCCGGGATGAGCTTGCCGATGATGACGTTCTCCTTGAGGCCGATCAGGTGGTCCTTGGCGCCGTTGATGGCGGCCTCGGTGAGCACCCGGGTCGTCTCCTGGAACGAAGCCGCGGCGAGGAACGACGAGGTGTTGAGCGACGCCTTCGTCACGCCGAGCAGGACTGTCTGGGCCGTCGCCGGCTCGCCGCCCTCGGAGAGGACCCGGTTGTTGGCCTCCTCGAAGTCGAGCCGATCGATCAGCTCGGTGGGCAGCAGGTCGACGTCGCCCGGCTGGTCGATCCGGACCTTCCGGAGCATCTGCCGGACGATGATCTCGATGTGCTTGTCGTTGATCGTCACGCCCTGGCTGCGGTAGACCTTCTGGACTTCCTTGACCAGGTAGCGCTGGACGGCATCCTTGCCCCGGGTGTCGAGGTATTCCTGCGGGTTGATCGGGCCGTCGGTGATCGCGTCGCCGGCGCGGATCTCCTGGCCGTTCTCGACGAGGATCTTCGCGTTGTGCGGGATCGTGTACTCCCGCTCGACGACGTCCTGGGCCCGGATCGACGAGACCGTCATCGCCCTTCACGAGGAAGCCCTGGACCGGCGCGACCACGTCGGTCGCGGAGTCCTTGTCCTTGTCCTTGCCGTCGCCGATCTCGGGCGACGACCTGGTTGGCTTCGACGAAATCGCCCGCGGCGGCGAGCATCTCGGCGCCCTTCGGCAGGGCCAGCGAGATGTCGTAGACCTCGGTGCTGATCACCTTGACCTTCGTTCCGGTATCGCTCCGGATGATCTCGACGATGCCGTCGATGTGGCTGATCTCGGCCTTGCCCTTCGGGACGCGGGCTTCGAACAGCTCCTCGACGCGGGGCAGGCCCGCGGTGATGTCGAGTCCGGCGACGCCGCCGGTGTGGAACGTCCGCATCGTCAGCTGGGTGCCGGGCTCGCCGATCGACTGGGCGGCGATGATCCCGACCGCCTCACCCGCGGCGACCATCTCGCCGGTGGCGAGGTTGCGGCCGTAGCACGCCCGGCAGACGCCGTAGCGCGCTTCGCAGGCGAGCGGTGAGCGGACCAGCACTTCGTCGATCCCGGCCGCATCGATGCTGGCCGCGATCTCCTTGCTGATCTCCTGGTTGCGGTCGACGATGATCGGCGCGGTCTCGCCCTTCTTGACCTTGACCCGCGGGTCGGGCAATGGGGCGGACGCGAGCCGGCCGATGAGCCGGCGACGGAATTCCTTCTCGTCACTGGAGTCCTCGCGGGTGATCCAGCTGCCTTCCTCGGTGCCGCAGTCGTCGTCACGGGTGATGACGTCCTGGGCGACGTCGACGAGGCGCCGGGTCAGATAGCCGGAGTCGGCCGTCCGCAGGGCCGTGTCGGCGAGGCCCTTGCGGGCGCCGTGGGTCGAGATGAAGTACTCGAGGACGGTCATGCCCTCGCGGAAGTTGCTCCGCACGGGGACGTCGATGATCCGGCCGGACGGGTCGGCCATGAGGCCGCGCATCGCGCCCAGCTGGCCGATGTTGCCCTTGTTTCCTCGGGCGCCGGAGGCCGTCATCATCGTCACCGGGCCGTCGACCTTGAGGCCCTTCATCATCTCGTCGGACATCGCGCTCGTCGTCTTCTGCCAGACGTCGACGACCTGCTCGTAGCGCTCGTCCTCGGTGATGAGGCCGCGCTGGAACTGGCGGTCGATCTGGGCGACGTTGTCGTCGGCGCCCTTGAGCCGCGCGGCCTTGTCCTTCGGGACCTCGATGTCGAAGACGCCGATCGTCATCCCGCCGCGGGTCGCGAAGTCGAAGCCGACGCTCTTGATGCCGTCGGCCAGGTGCGCGGTCTCGTCCGAGCCGAGCATCCGGTAGCACTCGTCGATGAGCTCCTTGAGCTCGGTCCGGACCATGACCTTGTCCGAATAGCGGAGCTGGTCGGGCAGGATCTGGTTGAAGAGGATGCGGCCGACCGTCGTCCGGCGCCGCTCGGGGCGGAGCTGGCCTGTCTCGGCGTCCCAGCTCTTGACCTCGGCCTCGATCGGCTCGTGGAGCGTGACGCCCGTCTTCTCGCGCAGCTGGTAGGACAGGATCGCCTCGTCCTCGGTGGCGAAGAGGCGGACGCGCTTCGGCTGCTTGCCGATGGGATCCATCGTCAGGTAGTAGCAGCCGAGGACCATGTCCTGGGTCGGCGCGATGACCGGGCTCCCGTCGGCCGGCGACAGCAGGTTCGCCGTCGACAGCATCATCGTCCGCGCTTCTTCCTGGGCGGCCGAGCTGAGCGGCACGTGGACCGCCATCTGGTCGCCGTCGAAGTCCGCGTTGAACGCGGTGCAGACGAGGGGATGGATCTGGATCGCCGAACCCTCGACGAGGACCGGCATGAACGCCTGGATGCCGAGGCGGTGGAGCGTCGGGGCGCGGTTCAGCAGGACCGGGTGGTCCTTGATGACCTCTTCGAGGACGTCCCAGACCTCGGGCCGGACGCGCTCGACGATTCGCTTCGCGCTCTTGATGTTGTGGGCGAAGCCCTTCTCGACGAGCTGGCGCATGACGAACGGCTTGAACAGCTCGAGCGCCATCTTCTTCGGCAGCCCGCACTGGTGGAGCTTGAGCTCCGGGCCGACGACGATGACCGAGCGGCCCGAGTAGTCGACGCGCTTGCCGAGCAGGTTCTGGCGGAACCGGCCCTGCTTGCCCTTGAGCATGTCGCTCAGGGACTTCAGGCGGTGGTTGCCGGTGCCGGCGATCGCGCGGCCACGACGGCCGTTGTCGATCAGCGCGTCGCACGCTTCCTGGAGCATCCGCTTCTCGTTGCGGATGATGATCTCCGGCGCGCCGAGCTCGAGCAGTCGCTTGAGCCGGTTGTTGCGGTTGATGACGCGGCGATAGAGGTCGTTGAGGTCGGAGGTCGCGAAGCGGCCGCCATCGAGCTGGACCATCGGCCGGAGGTCCGGCGGGATCACCGGCAGGACGGACAGGATCATCCAGTCCGGCCGGGTGCCGGAGCGACGGAACGCCTCGATGAGGCGGAGCCGCTTGATGGCCTTCTTGCGGCGCTGGCCGGAGCTCGTCCGGACCTCGACGTGGAGGCTCCGGGAGAGCTCCTCGAGGTCCATCCGGCTGATGATCTCGCGGACCGCCTCGGCGCCCATGCCGGCGCTGAACAGCCGGCCGCCCTTGGCGCCGGAGCCGTAGCGCTCCTCGAGCCCGCGGAGCTCGGTCTCGCCGAGCGTCATGCATCGGCTTGAGGCCCTCGATCTCGTCGCGCTGCTTGCGCAGGTCCTCCTTGAGGCCCTGCGCCTGGCCGGCGAGCTCCTCCTTCTCGTGGCGGAGCGTCTCGGCGATGCCGGCCTGGAGGTCGGCGATCTTCTGCTCGACCGCGCGCTCCTCGTCGCGCTCGCGCTGCTGCAGCTCGGCGGTGACGCGCTCGGTCTCGGCCGAGACGATCTTGCGGAGGGCGGCGGTCGCCTCCTTGCCGCCCTTGGCGCCGGCCGCGACGACGACCTCGCCCGTCGGGGCGAAGACGATCGAGTCCTCGGCGACGCCGGTCTTGAGCTCGGCGAGGCGGGCCTCGACCTCCTGGGCGGCGGTGACGACCTCCTCGGTCCGGACGGTGCGCTGGGCCTCGAGGTCCGCCTTCTTGGTGGCCAGCTCGGCGTTCAGCTCGTCCTTGTTGCGATTGACGTCGGCGCGGAGCTGGTCCTCGAGCTCCGACAGCCGGGTCCCGGCCTTGCCGCCGCGACCCTCGGCCTCGTCCTCGAGGGCGAGCAGGGCGCGCTTGCGCGCCTCCTCGTCGACGTGGGTGACGATGTAGAGGGCGAAGTAGAGGATCCGCTCGAGGTTGCGCGGGCTGATGTCGAGAAGAATGCCCGAGGCGCGACGGGCGTGCCCTTGAAGTACCAGATGTGGCTGACCGGGCTCGCCAGCTGGATGTGGCCCATCCGCTCGCGGCGAACCTTCGAGCGGGTGACTTCCACGCCGCACTTGTCGCAGATGATGCCCTTGTACCGGATTCGCTTGTACTTCCCGCAGTAGCACTCCCAGTCCTTCGTCGGACCGAAGATGCGCTCGTCGAAGAGGCCGTCCTTCTCCGGCTTGAGCGTGCGGTAGTTGATCGTCTCCGGCTTGGTGACCTCGCCCTTCGACCACTCCCGGATCTGGTCCGGGCTGGCAAGCGAGATGCGGATCGCGCTGAAATTATTGACCTCGAGCATGGTTCTCCTCCGCGCCACCGCCTGGCTCGGCGACGCGATGCGGACCGTGAGCGAGCGGAGCCGAGCCGGCCGGAACCCGGATCCGCGTGTGTGTTCGGTGCTGGTGCGTGAGGATCGGAATGACTAGTCCTCGAACCCGGCGAGGTTGATCCCGCCGAGGTCGGGGAGCATGTAGCCGGAGGCGTCGTCCTCCGCCAACGGAATCTCCTCGTCGTTCTGATCGAGGATCTCCGCGTTCAGCCCGAGGCTGCGCAGCTCCTTGATGAGGACCTTGAACGATTCCGGAACGCGCGGCGGCTGGATCTCCTCCCCCTTGACGATGGCCTCGTACGTCTGGACTCGTCCGAGCACGTCGTCCGATTTGACGGTGAGCAGCTCCTGGAGGATGTTCGCGGCCCCGTAGGCCTCGAGCGCCCAGACCTCCATCTCGCCGAACCGCTGGCCGCCGAACTGGGCCTTGCCACCGAGCGGCTGCTGGGTGATGAGGCTGTACGGTCCGGTCGACCGAGCGTGGATCTTGTCCTCGACGAGGTGGTGGAGCTTGAGCATGTAGATGTAGCCGACGGTGATCGGTCGGTCGAACTTCTCGCCCGTCCGGCCGTCGCGGAGCTCGATCTTGCCGTCCTGGGGCAGCGGCTTCTCGACGCCGTACACCTTGTGGCGTGCCTCGCCGAGCTCGGCCTGGATCTGGGCCTCCGTCGCGCCGTCGAAGACGGCCGTCGCGGCCTTCTGGCCCTTGGCATGGAGCGCCCAGCCGAGGTGCGTCTCGAGGATCTGGCCGATGTTCATCCGGCTCGGCACGCCGAGCGGGTTGAGGATGATGTCGACGGGCGTCCCGTCCGGCAGGAACGGCATGTCCTCGGCCGGCAGGATCTTGGCGATGACGCCCTTGTTGCCGTGGCGGCCGGCCATCTTGTCGCCGACGCTGATCTTGCGCTTCTGGGCGACCGACACCCGGACCAGGCGGTTGACGCCCGGCTGGAGGTCGTCGTTCAGCTCGCGCCGGAACTCGCGGATCTCGACGACCTTGCCGCGCTCGCCGTGGGGCAGGCGCAGCGAGCTGTCCTTCACCTCGCGAGCCTTCTCGCCGAAGATCGCCCGGAGGAGTCGCTCCTCCGCGGTCAGCTCGGTCTCGCCCTTGGGCGTGATCTTGCCGACGAGGATGTCGCCGGGGCGGACCTCGGCGCCGATGTAGACGATGCCCTCTTCGTCGAGGTCCTTGAGCGACTCTTCCCCGACGTTCGGGATGTCGCGGGTGATCTCCTCGGGGCCGAGCTTCGTGTCGCGCGACTCGATCTCGTGCTTCTCGATGTGGATGCTCGTGAACAGGTCGTCACGGACGAGGCGATCGCTGATGACGATCGCGTCCTCGTAGTTGCCGCCCTCCCAGCTCATGAACGCCACGAGGACGTTCCGGCCGAGGGCGAGCTCGCCCTCCTGGGTCGAGCTCGAGTCGGCGATCGGCTGGCCGTCGGCGACCCGCGCCCCGACGTCGACGATCGGGCGCTGGTTGATGCAGGTGCCCTGGTTGCTGCGGACGAACTTGTGGAGCTTGTACTCGTCGAGCTCGCCGGCATCGGTCTCGATCCGGATCCGCTCGGCGGTCACGCTCGTGACGACGCCGGCCCGGCCGGCGACGAGGACCTGGCCGGAGTCACGGGCGGCCCGCTCCTCCATGCCCGTCCCGACGATCGGCGATTCCGGCTCGAGGAGCGGCACCGCCTGGCGCTGCATGTTCGAGCCCATGAGGGCGCGGTTGGCGTCGTCGTGCTCGAGGAACGGGATGAGCGCCGTGGCCACCGAGACGACCTGCTTCGGCGACACGTCCATGTATTCGATCTGGTTCGCGCGGGCCTCCGGGAACGTGTCCCGGTAGCGAGACGGGATGCGCTCCTCGATGAAGTGGCCCTCCTCGTCCAGGGCGGCGTTCGCCTGGGCGACGACGTGCTCCTCCTCCTCGTCGGCCGGGAGGTACTCGATCTCGGCCGTCACGATCGGGCCGGATCGGGAACGCGTTGGCCTTCTGCTTCTTGAGCTCCGCGATCGCCGCCGCGTTGAACGGCTGGCCGGCCTTGGCGACGACCGTGCCCGTCTTCGTCACGAGATCGGCGCCGGTCTCGTAGCCGGAGATGTCCGGATCGTCCCAGGCGACCGTCCGCTTGACCTTGCGGTAGGGCGTCTCGATGAAGCCGTAGCTGTTGATCCGGCCGTACGTTGCGAGCGAGCCGATGAGGCCGATGTTCGGGCCTTCCGGCGTCTCGATCGGGCAGATCCGGCCGTAGTGGCTGTGGTGGACGTCGCGGACGTCGAAGCCGGCTCGCTCGCGCGACAGGCCACCCGGGCCCAGCGCGGACAGGCGGCGCTTCGAGGTGAGCTCGGCCAGCGGGTTCGTCTGGTCCATGAACTGGCTGAGCTGGCTGCCGCCGAAGAACTCCTTCATCGCCGCCACGACCGGGCGGATGTTGATGAGGGCGTTCGGGGTGGCCTTGTCGATCTCCTGGATCGTCATCCGCTCGCGGACGACCCGCTCCATGCGGAGGAGGCCGATCCGGAACGCGTTCTGGATCAGCTCGCCGTTGGCCCGGATGCGGCGGTTGCCGAGGTGGTCGATGTCGTCCTTGAGGCCGAGCCCGCGGTTGAGCTCGACGAGCTGGCCGACGATCGCGGCGATGTCCTCGCGGGTGATCGTCCGCTGCTCGCGGGGCAGCTCGACGCCCATCCGGCCCGATACCGGGTCCAGCTTCTTGTTGAACTTGTAGCGCCCGACACGACCGAGGTCGTAGCGGCGGAAGTTGAAGAACAGGCTCTCGACGAGCTGGCGGGCGTTGTCGCCGGTCGGCGGATCGCCCGGGCGGAGCTTCTTGTAGACCTCGATCAGCGCTTCCTGCTGGGTGCGCGTGAGGTCCTTGTCGAGGGTGTTCGCGATGAAGGGATGCTCAGGGTCCGTGTCGACGCTCGAGAACAGCGCGCTGATCGTGTCGTTCTCTTCGTAGCCGACGGCGCGCAGCAGCGTCGTCGCCGCGATCTTGCGCTTGCGGTCGACCTTGACCCAGAGCTGGTCCTTGTTGTTCGTCTCGAACTCGAGCCAGGCGCCGCGGTTCGGGATCACCTTGGCCGAGAAGAGCATCCGGCCCGATGCGGGATCCTCGAGCTCGCTGTAGTAGACGCCGGGCGAGCGGACGAGCTGGCTGACGACGACGCGCTCGGCGCCGTTGATCACGAACGTGCCCTGGTCGGTCATCCAGGGGTAGTCGCCCATGTAGACGCGCTGGCGCTGGATCTCGCCGGTCTCCTTGATCAGGAGCTCGACCTGGACGTAGAGCGGACGCGAGAACGTCAGGTCCTTGGTCCGGCACTCCTCCTCGGTGTACTTCGGGTCGCCGAACTCGTAGTCGAGGAACTGGAGCTCCATGACCTTGGCGGTGAAGTCCTTGATCGGGCTGATCTCGTCGAACAGCTCCCGAAGGCCCTTCTCGATGAACCACTTGAACGAGTCGAGCTGGAGCTCGATCAGGTTCGGGATCGGAAGGACTTCCGGAATCCGGGCATAGCGCGTACGCGCCACGGCCCCGGCTGTCCGGTTCGACTCAGCAACAGACAGCATGAAAGACCGCTCCTTGACGGAGTTGGGGGAAAGAATTGGGGGCCGCGCTCACAGAAGGAGTAGGATACCGCGATTTTGCTCAATGTCAAACGGGCGTTGGCCAGCTGGCCAACGCCCTTCAACGTCGCCGCTGATGCGGCCCGATGCGGGCGTTGTCGCCTCCGCCACTCGCTTACACACCTTGGGGTGTGCGCGCTCGCGTGCTCGGCTCCGCCTTCGCCTCGGACCGCCTGAGCGGCGAGGTGGCAGTTCGAGTCCCTACTTGATTTCGACTTTGCCGCCGACTTCTTCGATTGCGGCCTTGATCTTGTCGGCCTCGTCGCGGGTGACGCCTTCCTTGACTGCCTTCGGCGTCGCGTCGACGAGATCCTTGGCCTCCTTGAGGCCGAGGCCGGTGAGCTCGCGGACGACCTTGATGACCGGGATCTTGTTCTGGCCGATCTCGACGATCGTGGCCGTGAACTCGGTCTGCTCGGCGACCTCGGCCGGTGCATCGGCGCCGGCTCCCCCACCACCGGCGGCCGGGGCGGCTGCGGCGGCGACGGGCGCGGCGGCGGTGACACCGTAGCGCTCCTCGAAGCGCTTGATGAATTCGGACAGCTCGAGAACGGTCATCTTGTCGATCGCTTCGAGCAGGTCGTCCTGGGTCATGACTGCCATCGGGTGGTTCTCCTCTGAATTCGTCGGGGCGCTATGCGCCGTCGGACTGGGCTTTCTGGTCACGGACCTGGGCAAGCGCATAGCCCAGGTTGCGGATGTTCGCGGCCAGGAGGCCGGCGAGCGTTGCGATCGGGGCCTGCATCCCTCCGGCGAGCTTCGCGAGGAGGACCTCGCGCGGCGGCAGGTTGGCCAGGCTCCGGACCTGGTCGGCGCTGATCGCACGGTCACCGAGCACGGCGCCCTTGATCGTGACGATCTTGTAGGCGCGGGTCGCATCGATGACGGCCTTGGCCGTCGTGGACTCGTCGTTGCCGAACGCGATCGCCGTCGGGCCGGTCAGGAGCGGGCTGAGCGCATCCCCGAGCGTGTCCTGGGCGGCGATCCGCAACAAGCGGTTCTTCACGACGCGGTAGCTGACGTCCTGCTTGCGCAGGGCGCGTCGGATCTCCGCGATCTCCTTCACGGTGAGGCCGCGGTACTCGGAGACGATGAGCGTCCGGCTCGACGAGAGTGCCTCTCGCAGCTCGGCGACCGTCTCGCGCTTGGCCTCTGTCGGCATCAAGCCCTCCTTGTAGGGCACGCAACCGGCGTGCGGCGGTGGGTCAGCGACGTCGAAACGTCGAAGCCCCTGCGACGGCGCCACGTTGGCTGGCCTGATACGCAGGGGCGCTGCCCACCCGGGAGGGTGGCCGCACAAGTTCCCTGCCTCGGCGTGCTCGTCGTCGTCCCCGATCGCCGATTCCTCGGCGATCGATCCGGTCCGGCGGATCAAGCCCCGACCGGCACGACCCCGAAGGTCGAATCGGTCCGCGGGCGCAGGCTGTCTCTGGCTGAGTCCGTCTTCTTCAGTTGTGGCGACGCGCCTGGCGCCCTGGAGCGCCGCGGCCGTCGCCGCGTATGGTAGGCGGCCGGAGCCGCGTTGTCTGCGGCGCTGTCAGGCGGCCGCGGCCGCCGCGAGCACGGCAGGCAGATCCACCCGGATGCCGGGGCCCATCGTGTTGGCGATCGTCAGCCCCCGCAGGTAGTGACCCTTCGCACCGGCCGGCCTTGCGCGGTTGATCGCGTCGACGAGTGCCGCGAGGTTGCCGACGAGCGCGTCGGCCTCGAAGCTCGACTTGCCGAACGCGGTGTGGATGATCGCGCTCTTGTCGACCTTGAATTCCACCCGGCCGCCCTTGACCTCCCGGACCGCGCGGTCGAGATCGAACGTGATCGTGCCGGCCTTCGGGTTCGGCATGAGGCCGCGCCGACCGAGGATCTTGCCGAGCTTGCCGACCATGCCCATCGCGTCAGGCGTGGCGAGGGCGACGTCGAAGTCGAGCCAGCCGGCCTCGACCCGCTTCACGAGATCCTCGCCGCCGACCTCGTCGGCGCCGGCCCGGAGCGCTTCCTGGGCCTTGTCACCGACCGCGAATACTGCGACCCGGACGACGTTGCCCGTGCCGTGCGGCAGGACGACGGTGCCGCGGACCATCTGGTCGGCGTGGCGGGGATCGACGCCCAGCCGGAGGTGGGCCTCGACCGTGGCGTCGAACGCCACGAACGAGGTGTCCTTCACGAGCTGGGCCGCTTCCTCCGGGCTGTAGACCCGTTCGCGGTCGACGAGCTTCGCCGCCTCGAGGTACTTCTTGCCGTGAGCCATGTGCTGGTTCCTTTCTAGCGACGGGCGTTCCGTCTCCCCTCTGCGCGGGGTGTGCGTGAGACCTCGGCCGATGGCGTCGCGGAGCTCCGCCTCGGACTTCGGTGGCTGGCGGTGAGTCGCCGCTCAGTTGTTGCACTCAGCCGACGACCTCGATGCCCATCGAGCGGGCGGTGCCTTCGACCTGCTTCATCGCGGCCTCGACGTCGTTTGCGTTCAGGTCCGCCATCTTGATCGCCGCGATCTCGCGGATCTGGTCCCTCGAGACCCGCCCGACGGACTCGCGCTTCGGCGTGGCGGCGCCCTTCTCGATCCCGGCGGCCTTGCGGAGGAGGTCCGGCGCGGGCGGAGTCTTGAGGACGAACGTGAACGAGCGGTCCTCGAAGATCGTGATCTGGGCGGGGATGATCTGGCCGGCCTTGTCGGCCGTCCGCTCGTTGTAGGCCTTGGTGAACTCGACGATGTTGATGCCGTGCGGGCCCAGGGCGGTCCCGACGGGCGGTGCCGGCGTCGCCTTGCCGGCCGGCAGGTCGAGCTTCAGAACGGTGCGGATCTTCTTGGCCACGGTGCGATTGAGTCCTTTCTAGAGCTTCTCGACCTGGAGGAAGTCGAGCTCGACCGGTGTCTCGCGGCCGAAGATGCTCACGAGGACCTTGACCTTGTTCCGCTCCGGATTGACTTCGTCGACCGTGCCGATGAACTCGGCGAACGGCCCGTCGGTGACCCGGACGCTCTGGCCCTTCGTGAACGCGACGCGGAACTTCGGCGTCTCGACGCCCATGTGCCGCAGGATCTGCTTGACCTCGTTCTCGTCGAGCGGGATCGGCTCGCTCCGGACGCCCGGGATGTTCGCGCCGCCGACGAAGCTCGTGACGCCCGGCGTGTTGCGGACGACGAACCAGCTGTCGGGGTCGAGGATCATCTCGACGAGGACGTAGCCCGGATAGACCTTCTTCTGGACCGTGTGCCGCTGGCCCTGGCGGATCTCGATCTCATCCTCCATCGGGACGAGGACCTGGAAGATCTTGTCCTCCATGCCCATCGACTCGATGCGGTGCTCGAGGTTCGCCTTGACCTTGTTCTCGTAGCCCGAGTACGTGTGGATGACGTACCACCGCTTCTCCGGCAGCTTCGTCGTCTCGGTCGTCGTCTGCTCAGTCATCACGTGGGGCCGACCAGCAGGCCGATGAGGCCCTGGAAAACGGTGTCGAGCACGGTGATGTAGACGCCGACCGTGAAGCTGACGGCGAAGACCAGGACCGTCAGGTTGCGGACCTGCTCGCGCGTCGGCCAGGCGACCTTCTTCAGCTCGGACCAGGCTTCATCGATGAAGCGGCGAATTCGACTCACGTGATTGTTCTTCTTCTCAGCTACGAAGCTTTCTTGCGGCGAGTCCTCCGAGGTCGGAGGCCGCAGTCCTCAAGGCCATCCGCCCGAGGACTACGGAGTTACGTGGCAGGGGCGATAGGACTCGAACCTACAACCGCTGGTTTTGGAGACCAGTGCTCTGCCAATTGAGCTACACCCCTGCGGTCGCTCGTTACTTTGCCTCTCGGTGAAGCGTGTGACGGCGGTCGCGAGGACAGTACTTCATCAGCTCGATCCTGTTCGGATCGTTCTTCTTGTTCTTGCGCGTCGTGTACGTCCGCTCCTTGCACTCGGTGCAGGCGAGCTGGATCGTCGGTCGCGCTTCGACTCGGGCCATCGTTCAGATCCCTACTCGACGATGCTGACGATGGCGCCGGCGCCGACGGTCCGGCCACCCTCGCGGATGGCGAAGCGCTGGCCGACCTCGAGGGCGATCGGGGTGATCAGCTCGACGCTCATCTCGACGTTGTCGCCGGGCATGATCATCTCGGCTCCCTCGGGCAGCCCGATCGCGCCGGTCACGTCGGTCGTGCGGAGGTAGAACTGGGGCCGGTAGCCGTTGTAGAACGGGGTATGGCGGCCGCCCTCCTCCTTGGTCAGGACGTAGACCTGGGCGGTGAACTTGGTGTGGGGCTTGACCGAGCCCGCCTTGGCCAGGACCTGGCCGCGCTCGATCTCCTCGCGCTCGATGCCCCGGATGAGGCAGCCGACGTTGTCGCCGGCGCGGCCCTCGTCGAGGAGCTTCTTGAACATCTCGACGCCGGTCACGACGACCTTCCGGGTGGCCTTGACGCCGATCAGCTCGACCTCGTCGCCGACCTTCACGATGCCGCGCTCGATGCGGCCCGGTGGCGACGGTGCCGCGGCCCTTGATCCCGAAGACGTCCTCGACCGGCATGAGGAACGGCTTGTCGATCGCCCGCTCGGGGGTCGGGATGTAGGCGTCGACCGCGTCCATCAGCTCCTGGATCGGCTTGTAGGCCTCGGCCGTCGGGTCGTCGCCGGCCTCGAGGGCCTTGAGGGCGCTGCCCCGGACGACCGGCAGGTCGTCGCCCGGGAAGTCGTACTTGGTCAGGAGCTCGCGGACCTCGAGCTCGACGAGGTCGAGCAGCTCGGGGTCGTCGACCATGTCGACCTTGTTGAGGAAGACGACGATGTAGGGCACCTCGACCTGGCGGGCGAGGAGGATGTGCTCGCGGGTCTGGGGCATCGGCCCGTCGGTCGCGGCGACGACGAGGATCGCGCCGTCCATCTGGGCGGCGCCGGTGATCATGTTCTTGATGTAGTCGGCGTGGCCGGGGCAGTCGACGTGGGCGTAGTGGCGGGCGTCGGTCTCGTACTCGACGTGGGCGATCGCGATCGTGATCCCCCGCTCCCGCTCCTCGGGCGCGTTGTCGATCGAATCGAAGGCGCGGTACTCCGACGCGCCCTTCAGCGCGAGGTACTTGGTGATCGCCGCGGTCAGGCTCGTCTTGCCGTGGTCGATGTGGCCGATCGTGCCGATGTTCACGTGCGGCTTGTTTCGCTCGAACTTCTTCTTGGCCACGTGACCGTTCTCACTCCATCATTCAGGCGCGGCTACGCCGCTGGGCATTACCGAGGTGGGGATTTGGAGCCCACAATCGGACTTGAACCGATGACCTCTTCCTTACCAAGGAAGTGCTCTGCCAGCTGAGCTATGTGGGCCCTAGTCCTGTCGCGGGTATTCGTGGTGGGCAGGGAGGGAATCGAACCCCCATAGCCGAAGGCGGCTGGTCTACAGCCAGCTGAGCTCACCACCTGCTCAACCTACCCATTAGGGCGGGTGTCGGGCTGGCTGCGGCCTGGTGATGGACCCGACACCGTGATCTGCACTTGGAGCCGACGACGGGACTCGAACCCGGAACCTGCTGTTTACAAAACAGCTGCTCTACCAATTGAGCTACGTCGGCGCGGCGCAGGGTCTTACCGCAGGTGGACCCATTGGCGCCGGGGAATGATACGGTCGGACCCCAGACCGGGTCAAGCGTGGTCGGGCTCGGGGCCGCCCGGCAGGAGATCGTCTGGCGAGGCCGCTTCGTCAGGCGACGCATCGGGCGTGAGGCTGGTCGACGCCTCGTCTCCGCTTTCGTCCGAAACGGTCGCTTCATCGGTCGTCGGCTCGATCGGCTCCGTTGGCTCGGCGGTCTCCGCCGCCTCCGCGGGCTCCGCTGGCTCGGCGGGCTCCGCCGCCTCCGCGGGCCGCGGCTTGGAACCCTTGTCGTCGGGATCTCGCTGGGCGACCGCCTCGAACAGCATGATCGAGCCCGCGACCGCCGCATTGAGCGACCCGATCGCCCCGCGCATCGGGATCCGGACCACGAAATCGCAGCGGCGGCGGACCGCCGGCGAAAGGCCCTGGCCCTCGCTGCCGACGACGATCGCGAGCGGCCCGCGGAGATCCGACTGGCGGGCGGTCAGCGGGGCGCCGGCCTCCGCACCGACGACCCGCAGGCCGCGGAGCCGCAGATCCGACAGGGCGCCCGGCAGGTCGTCGACGGGACAGAGAAGCAGGTGTTCGACGGCTCCCGCGGACGCCTTGACGGCCGACGGGCTGAGCGGCGCCTGGCGATGCGTCGGAAAGATCACGCCGTGCACGCCGGCGGCTTCCGCGCTTCGCAGCAGCGTGCCCGACGTTCTGGGGATCCTCGAGCGAGTCGAGGGCGAGCACGAACGGGCGGCTCGGTACGCTCGATGCTCCGGGCGAGGATTTCGTCGAGAGATGCGAACCGGCGCGGCCCGACGACGAGGGCGATTCCCTGGTGGCCGTCGAACCCGGCCACGGCCGTGAGCGTGCCGCCCTCCACTTCGATGATCGGGATGCGCAGGCTCGTGGCGTGCAGGACGAGACGCTCGAGCGCCTGGCGGCGCTGGGGGACGACGAGCAGCCGGATGGCAGGCCGTCGGGCAACGAACGCCTCCTCCACCGGGTCGCCGACCGGCCACCAACTCTTCGCCCTGGTCGAGGAGGTCGTCCGTCGGCGGCGGCGGGCGGCGATCGCGGAAATGGGGCGGTCGGCCTGCCTGCCGGGTGGGCCGGCCCAGGGTGGCCGCGGACCGGGCCCGGGTCGGGGTGCTTCGTATGGCGGACGAGGACCCGGGTAAGGCGGGCGAGGGGCGACGAACGGCGGGCGAGGGCCGGCGGGTCGGGGGCCGGCGTGTCGAGGCCCACTGGCGCGGTTGAACGGCGGTCGGTCCTGACGATCGAACGGCGGCCGATTCGGGCGGTCGAACGATGGCCTGCTCGGCCGACCGCCCTGGAAGGGCTGGCGATCATCGCCGTACGGCCGTCCGGGCGGGCCTGGCCGGTCGCGCTGGAACCTCCCGCCCGATTGGGCGCGATCATCCGGAAACCGCCGGTCGGGCGGGCGGTCCGCATCGCGGCGCGGCCCGCCGCCGGGACGGAACCCGCCAGGACGGGGACCTCGCGGCCCGTCCGGCGCGCCTCGTCGATGATCGCCGCCTCCGGCCTGCCGCCACGGCGGGTCGTCGCCGCCGCCGGTACGGTTTCGACCGCCGCCGCCGGGCCGGGACCCGGGGCGTCCGGGACCAGGTCGCGGTCGATCGGATCGGTCCGCGTCCGGGTCGCCCTCCGAGCGGATGCCAAAGCCGCGACGGGCCGGACGGTCGTTGTCCTGGGGCGGGCTCGCCGGGGGCGGTTCCGCATCACGTTTCCGCGCACCCGACCGTGGACTGGTCCCACCCGGCGGCCGGGCCTTCTTCGGCTTTCGGTCACTCGGCTTCTTCGGTGGCGTCGCGTCGCCCTTGTCGTCCGGCTCAGTCATGGCCGGCCTCCACGAGTCGGCGCCAGCGCTGGCCGTCGCGGGTGTCCTCGACGGAGATGCCCCGCGCCGCCAGCTCGTCGCGGAGGCGATCGGATGCGGCCCAATCGCGCGCCGCCCGAGCTGCGATCCGCTCGTCGAGCAGTTGCGCAAGCTCCGGCTCGAGGTCGTCCACCTGGTCCGGAAGCACGGCGAGGACCGTGTCGACGAGGCGCAGCCAGTCGGTCGCCCGGCCCGCGTCGGCCGTCGAGAGCGAGCGAGAATCGATCCGCCGGTTCACGTCGCGGACGAGATCGAACAGCGCGCCGAGCGCCGCGGAGATGTTGAGATCGTCGTCGAGCGCCGCATCGAACGCCGTCCGGGCCGCCTCAAGAACGCCCGGCAGCTCGGCGTCGTCGGGGCCGTCCTCGCGGTAGGCAGCAAGGGCGGCGACGAGGGCATCCAGGCGGGCAACGGCCGCAGCCGCGGCCGCCAGGGAGTCCGGCGTGTAGTTGAGGCTCGCTCGGTAGTGGACGGAGATCAGCGCGTAGCGCAGTGCCCGCGGATCGGTCCCCGACTCGAGCAACTCCCCGACCCGGGCGATGTTGCCCGTCGACTTGGCCATCTTGGCGCCGCTCATCTGGAGGTGGTGGCAGTGAAGCCAGGTCCGGACGAAAGGCTTCCCCGTCGCAGCCTCGCTCTGGGCGATCTCGTCCTCGTGGTGGGGGAAGATCAGGTCGATGCCGCCGGTGTGGATGTCAAACGACGGGCCGAGGTGTCGGATCGCCATCGCCGAGCACTCGATGTGCCAGCCGGGCCGGCCCGGGCCCAGCGCGGTTTCAAACGAAGGCTCGCCCGGTTTCGGACCTTTCCAGAGCGCGAAGTCGCGAACATCGTCCTTCGCGTATTCGTCGGACTCGACCCGCTCCCCCACCCGCATCTGCTCCGGATCCAGCCTGGCGAGTGAGCCGTAGGCCGGCCACGACGAGATACGGAAGAAGATCGAGCCGTCGTCGGTTCGGTAGGCGTGATCACGCTCGAGCAGCGCCTGGATGAGGCCGACCATCTCGTCGATGTGGTCGGTCGCGCGCGGGAGGACGTCGGGCTGGGTCATCCGGAGGGCCGCCGCATCCGCCAGGAACCGGTCGAGCCAGCGGTTCGCGAGCTCGTCGATGCCGATGCCGGCAGCCGCCGCGCCCCGGATGATCTTGTCGTCGATGTCGGTGATGTTCATGACCCAGCGCACCGCCAGCCCGCGATAGCGCAGGTACCGGACGAGCAAATCGGCAAAGAGGAAGCTCCGGAAGTTGCCGACATGGGCAGGGCCGTAGACCGTCGGGCCGCAGCTGTAGATCCGGACGCTGTCCGGTTCGAGCGGTTCGAGCGGGCGCGTCTCGCCGGAGAGCGTGTCGTGGAGCCGAAGCGTCACCGGAGCGGCTCCAGCGTCGCGATCGCCGCCGCGGAGATGCCCCGTCCGGCACCCTCCATGCCGCTGAGATTGCCGGTCGACGCCTTGACGTTGACCGACCCGGTCGGCACGCCGAGGAGCCCCGCGATGACGTCCCGCATCTCGTCGAGGACGCCGGCCAGTCGCGGCCGCGCGGCGACGATCGTCAGGTCGACCGACGACGGTCGATACCCGGCGGCGCCGACCCTGCTCACGACCGCCTCGACCAGCTCGCGGCTGGCGATGCCGCTGGCGTCGACGCGTCGGGCGGGAACAGCCGCCCGAGGTCGCCGAGGCCGGCCGCCCCGAGCAGGGCGTCGGCGATGGCGTGGAGCGCGACGTCGCCGTCCGAATGGCCGTGCAGCCGGAGCGGCCCGGGAATCTCGATCCCCCCGAGCGCCAGCGGCGTGCCCGGTCCGAATGGGTGGCTGTCGAAGCCGCTGCCCGTCCGAGGCAGGTGCGCTGCGCGCGCCTGTGGCTCCAGCAGCGCGGTCGCGACCCGGTCGAGATCGGCGGGCAGCGTCACCTTGAAATTGTTCGGATCGCCGGGGATTGCATGAACGGCGATGTTACAGGCCTCAAGCAGGGCGGCCTCGTCCGTGAACTCGCGGGTCCCTCGAGGCGGCTGGGCGCGCATGGCGCGATCGAAGATGCCCAGCCGAGCACCCTGGGGCGTCTGAGCGATCGACAGCCCGGTCCGATCGATCGTTTCGAGAATCCGACCGTCTGGTTCCACTCGTCGGACGGTGTCCGGAATCGACAACATCGGGACAGCTGCGCCGTGCATTCGGACCGCTTCGATGACGGACTCGATCAGCGCCGTCGGTGACGAGCGGACGAGCGCCGTCGTGAACCAGCACGATGCGATCGCCGGCTTCGTCGGGGAGGCTCATGTCGAGCTCAGCGACGGCCCCAAGGCCCTCGGCAACCGACTCTTGGCGTCGTGCGCCGCCAGCCACGACGTCGGCCACCTTCGATGAGAGCCAGGGCGCGTTCCTGACCTGGTCGAGCCGATCGGCGGACGTAACAACGACGATGCGCTCGACGAGATCGCTCGAAGCCAAGCGCGATCGATCGTCCAGGCGAGGAGGGGCCGACCACCGATGTCCGCCTCGAGCTTGTCGCTTCCGAACCGCTGTGACGTCCCGGCCGCGACGACCACGACATCCGCGTGACCGCGCGCCACCGGCTAGTCGAGGCGCGGCTGGGCGAAGATCATCCGGCCGGCGACCGTCTGGAGGACGCGGGTCACCGCCACGTCCAGGTCCTTGTCGATGTAGCGCACGCCGCCCTCGACCACGATCATCGTCCCGTCGTCGAGGAAGCCCACGCCCTGGCCGGCCTCCTTGCCCTCCTGGATGACGCGGACGCGCAGTTCCTCGCCCGGCAGGACCGCAGGCTTGACGGCATTCGCGAGCGAGTTGATGTTGAGGACGCGGATGCCCTGGAGCTCGGCGACGCGATTGAGGTTGAAGTCGTTCGTCAGGATGGCCTTGCTCCTGGCCCGCGCCAGGGCGACGAGCTTCGCATCGACCTCGCTGACCTCCGGCACGTCCTCGTCGACGATCTCCACCGGCGTGGTCGATTCCTTCTGCATCCGGGCGAGGATCTCGAGGCCGCGACGGCCGCGATTGCGACGGAGCGTGTCCGAGCTGTCGGCGATGTGCTGGAGCTCTTCGAGCACGAACTTCGGAACGACGAGCGTCCCGTAGATGAACCCGGATTCGACGATCTCGGCGATCCGGCCGTCGATGATCGCGCTCGTGTCGACGACGATGTGGGGGTCGCCGGCTGCGAGCAGGGTCTCCTCGGTGGACCTGGGCCGGCGGACGAGGCCGATCGCCTCGGCGGCGAGCAACAGGTCCTCGCGTTTGGCGACGGTCAGGCCGAGCATCCCGAGACCGAGGAACAGCGACACGCCAAGGGGCAGCCACGTCCCCAGCGGTCCTTCGAACGCCGAGAGGGGCAGGCCGAGCAGCAGGCCCATGAGCAGGCCGAGCAGGAGCCCGACGACCGCCGTCACGAACTCCGCGGTGGACAGCTGCTGGACGCCGCGGAAGAGCCAGGTGGCCGGCACGACGGTCAGGTACGGCAGGATCGCGAAGCCGACGACGAGCCAGGCGGCGATCCAGGCGATCAGCCAGATGCCGCCGCTCGGCGTCACCTCTAGGCCGCCGCCCGGCGTGGTCAGGAGCAGCCCGGCCGGCCTTGCCAGCCCGAGCCCCACCAGGCCGCCGAGCGCGATGCCGAGCAGGCGGATGTTGCGGATCACGATTTCCCTCGATCTACCACTCTCGGGACCGATAAAGATGAAGGGACCCGAGGCGGCACGGCCGCCAGCCTAGCATCGTGCTGGGGCGCTCGCTACACGCTCGGCGACTCCCTCGAGCGTCGGTCGCCGAGATTGCCTCACGCAGCGAAGACGACCGCCACGATCTCCATGCCGGCCACGTCCGGGCAGCGAGCCGCCCCGGTCGGCGCGCGGGACGATCGCCCGCCTGAAATCCGAGCCGGGCTGCCTCGCGGAGGCGCCGCTCGAGGCCCGTTACGGACCGCAGCTCGCCCAGCAGCCCCACCTCGCCGATCGCCACCGTTCGATCCCTGATCGGCCGGTCGCGCAGCGACGAGCCGAGGGCGAGAGCGATCGGCAGGTCCAGCCCCGGTTCCCCGACTGACAGCCCGCCGGCGAGGTTGACGTAGACGTCGTGACTGGCCAGGCCGATGCCCGCGCGCCGGCCCGAGGACCGCGATGAGCAGCGCGACCCGGTTCGGATCCACCCCGCTCGCGGTTCGCCGCGGCGAGCCGACCGCGCCCGGCGCGACCAGCGCCTGGACCTCGACGAGGATCGGCCGGCTGCCCTCGAGCGTCGGTGCGACGACGCTGCCGGGCGCCGGCTCATCGTGCTCCGCGAGGAACGCCCGGGCCGGATCGGTCACCTCGGACATGCCGGCCTCGCCCATGTCGAAGACCCCGACCTCCTCGGTCGAACCAAACCGGTTCTTCGAAGCCCGCACGAGGCGGAGGGAGGCGTAGCGCTCGCCCTCGAGGGCAAGGACCGCGTCGACGAGGTGTTCCAACGTCTTCGGCCCGGCCAGCGAGCCATCCTTCGTGACGTGTCCGACAAGGACGACCGCGATGCCCTCCCCCTTCGCGAGCTCCATCAGCCGCAGCGCGGACTCGCGGACCTGGCCGACGCTCCCGGCCGGCCCCTCGAGCTCGCCGACGGTCGCGGTCTGGATGGAGTCGACGACGACGAGCTGGGGCCGCTCATCCCGGGCGATCTCGGCGATCCGCCCGATCTCCGCCTCGGCGACGACCCGGATCCCCTCGCGGCCGGGTCCATCGAGCAGGCCCAGCCGCGCCGCCCGCAACCGGACCTGGGCGGCCGACTCCTCGCCGGTCGCGTAGAGGACGCTGGCGCCGGAGGCGGCGATGCCCGCGGCAGCCTGGAGGAGGAGCGTCGACTTGCCGATCCCCGGTTCGCCACCGACCAGGACGACAGAACCCTCGACCAGCCCGCCACCCAGCACACGATCGAGCTCGCCGATCCCGATCGCCCGGCGCGGGACATCTGGCTCGGCAACGGATCCAAGCGCAACGGCCTGGGCGAACCCGCCGGCGGGCGATGACGACGAGCCTGGCGCCGAACGACGAGGCTCCCGGACCATCGTTTCGACGAGGCTGTTCCAGGCCGCGCACGCACGGCACTGGCCTTCCCAGCGGAGAAAGGACTCGCCGCACGACTGGCAGACGTAGCGACTCTGGGGTTTACCTGTGGCTCGGGTCACGCCAGCGCTTGTGCGACGGCGGCGGCGATCAGCCGGCCTCGACGGGAGTCAGGCTCTCGGGGCTTTCGGCAGCGTGGATATCGAGGCCGGCTTCCGGGTCCTTGTCGACCACGATCGTCGTGCCCGGCTCGTACTTGCCGAGCAGGAGGTGCTCGGCGAGGACGTCCTCGATCATGTTCTGGATGACGCGACGCAGCGGGCGGGCGCCGTAGGCGATGTCGTAGCCGAGCTTGATGATGTGCTCCTTCGCCGCCTGGGTGACGTCGAGGGACATCTGCTGGGCGCGGAGCTGGTCGCGAACTCGCTGGAGCATCAGGTCGACGATCTGGGCGATCTCCTCGACCGTCAGCGATCGGAAGACGACGGTGGCGTCGATCCGGTTGAGGAACTCCGGCCGGAAGTTGTTCTTGAGCTCGGCGGCGACCTTCTCCTTCATGATCTCGTAGGAGGTCTCCGCGCGCGCCGCGTCGGTGTCGCCCATCGCCCGGAACCCCAGGCTGGCGTTCGACTGGAGCTGCTTCGCGCCGAGGTTCGAGGTCATGATGATGATCGCGTTCCGGAAGTCGACCCGCCGGCCCTTGGCGTCCGACAGGTGCCCGTCCTCGAGGATCTGGAGGAGGATGTTGAACACCTCCGGATGGGCCTTCTCGACCTCGTCGAGCAGGATCACGCAGTAGTTCTTGCGGCGCACGGCCTCGGTCAGCTGGCCGCCCTCGTCGAAGCCGACGTAGCCGGGAGGCGCCCCGACGAGACGGCTGACGTTGTGGCGCTCCATGAACTCGCTCATGTCGATCTTGATGAGCGCATCCTCGCTGCCGAACATGAACTCGGCGAGTGCCTTGGCCAGCTCGGTCTTCCCGACGCCCGTCGGGCCAAGGAAGATGAACGAACCGATCGGACGCTTGGGGTCCTTGAGCCCGGCGCGGGCGCGGCGGACGGCCTTGGCGACGACCTCGATCGCCTCCTGCTGGCCGATGACCCGGCCGTGGAGGACCTCCTCCATCTTGAGCAGGCGCTCGGACTCCTCGGCGGCGATCCGGGTGACAGGGATGCCGGTCCACATCGCCACGACCTGGGCGATCTCTTCCTCGTCGACCGTCGGCTGGTCGCTGCTGACCTGGGACTGCCACTCCCCGCGGAGGCGCTCGACGCTCTCCCGCGACGTGGCCTCGGCCTCGCGCAGGCGGGCGGCCTCCTCGTATTCCTGGTTGTTGATCGCCGCGTCCTTCTCCTTCGTGACCCGGTCGAGGTCCTTCTGGGCCTCGCGGAGCGCCGGCGGGGCGGACGCATGGCGGAGGCGGACGCGACTGGCGGCCTCGTCGATCAGGTCGATCGCCTTGTCCGGCAGGTGGCGGTCCGTGATGTAGCGAATCGACAGGTCGACCGCGGCCTTGACCGCTTCGTCCGTGATCGCGACCTTGTGGTGCTGCTCGTAGCGCTCGCGGATGCCCATGAGGATGTCGATCGACTGCTCCATCGTCGGCTCCTCGACCATGACCGGCTGGAACCGGCGCTCGAGGGCCGCGTCGCGCTCGATGTACTTGCGGTACTCGTCGAGCGTCGTCGCGCCGATGCACTGGAGCTCGCCGCGGGCGAGTGGCGGCTTGAGGATGTTCGCCGCGTCGATGGCGCCTTCGGCGGCTCCCGCCCCGACCAGCGTGTGGAGCTCATCGATGAAGAGGACCGCGTCGTTCGTGTTGCGGAGCTCCTCGATGATCTTCTTGAGCCGCTCCTCGAACTCGCCGCGGTACTTGGTGCCGGCGACGAGCGAGCCGATGTCGAGGGTCAGCACGCGCTTGTTCAGCAGGGTCTCCGGAACGTCGCCGTTGACGATCCTGTGGGCGAGGCCCTCGGCGATCGCCGTCTTGCCGACGCCGGGCTCGCCGATCAGGGCGGGGTTGTTCTTCGTTCGGCGCGACAGGATCTGGATGACGCGCTCGATCTCCTTCTCGCGGCCGATCACCGGGTCCAGCTTGCCCGCCCGGGCGGCCTCCGTCAGGTTGATCCCGAGCTGGTCGACCGTCGGGGTCTTCGAGGCGCGCTTCGTCTCCTGGGCCGGGCCCGAGGACGACGACTGCGACAGGACCCGGATGACCTCGTGGCGGACCTTGTCCAGGTTCACGCCGAGCGACTCGAGGACACCCGCCGCGATGCCCTCCCCTTCGCGGACGAGACCGAGGAGCAGGTGCTCGGTGCCGATGTAGTTGTGGCCGAGGCGTCGGGCCTCATCGATCGCCAGCTCGATCACTCGCTTGGCTCGCGGCGTCAGGCCAACCTCGCCGACCACCGGCCGGTCGCCTCGCCCGATGATGAACTCGACCGCAGTCCGCACCTTGGCAAGCTCGACGTTCATGTTCTCGAGGACGCGTGCCGCGACGCCTTCGCCCTCGCGGACCAGGCCGAGGAGAAGGTGTTCGGTGCCGATGTAGTTGTGATTGAAGCGCTGCGCTTCATCCTGAGCCAATGTCAGGACCTTGCGAGCGCGGTCTGTGAACTTGTCGAAGCGATCCATCGAGTCGAACGCCTGTTCCTTTGCGAGCGTCGATCCGTGACGCTTGGGCCATGCTAGCACGCTCATCACCCTCCGCAAGCCAGCCGGAATGCCCTCCCCAAAAGGGGGTATTTCGGATGACCGATGGCCGGGCTGAAGGTGCCGTCTGAGCATGATTCGTCACGCGCTGCGAATCAGATGCAGCATTGCGGGGCGATTCGCATGAAGGAATCGAAACGACCCGCCAATCGGCGGGTCGTTTGGTGCTCGTATCGGCGGCTCGGCCGCCGCGTCGATCAGGAGGCCGAGGGCTTCTCCTTGGCGTCCTTCGCTGACGTCGGCTCCGCGTCGGGAGCGGCGGTCGTGTCGGGCTCGGCGTCGTCCGGTTCAGCGTCGGCGGCTGCTGCCGGGGTCTCCGATGCCTCGGGCTCCTCGGTCGCAGGCGGCGCTTCGGCCTCCGGCGTGGCGACGTCGGCCTCGGCGCGGCTGCCTCGGCCTCCGGCGTGGCGACCTCGGCCTCGGCCGGGGCGGCCTCCGACTCCGTCGCAGCGACGGCTTCAGCCTCTTCAGCCTCCGGCGGAGGGACCACGTCGGCGGCCTCGGCCTCCGGCGCGACTTCGACGGCTGGCGCAGCCTCGGCGGTCGTGGCGTCGGCCTCGGGCTCGGCCGTGGCCGTCGCGTCGGCGGTTTCCTTCGCTGAGGCTTCGGCCTCGTCGGCCGTCTCGGCCTCGTCGGCCGTCACGGCTTCGGTTGCCTCGGCTTCGTCGGCCGGCGCGGCCTTGCCCTTGCGCGCCTTCGGCGCCTCGGCGGGTTCTGCATCGGCAGTTGCTGCCGGCTCGGACGCCGCTTCCGATGCGTCGGCGGTCTCCGCCACGGCCTCGGCGACCGGCGCGTCCTCCGTCGGCGTGGCCGCTGCCGCAGTCTCGGTCTCGTCGCCGGTCGATGATCCGGAGCGGGCCTCCTCGGACGCCGCCAGCTGATCGCGGACCTGGGCGAACGCGGCCGCCAGCGTGTTGTCGATCCCGCCTTCGGGCTCCTGGACCGCGTCCGACAACGAGTAGCCACGCTCGGGGCGGGGCCGACGCTCGGGTCGCGGGCCGCCGGCTGCGCCGGTCGGTCCGGCCTGGGTCGGCTGCCCGGCCTCGGGTTCCGGTCGAGCCGGCGGTTCCTCGGCCTGCTTCAGGCTCAGCCCGAGGCGGTGGCGCTCGGAGTCGAGCGAGATGATCTTGAGCTTGAGCGCCTGGCCCTCGTGGACGACGTCGCCCGGGTGGGCAACCCGCTGGTGGGAGAGCTCGCTGATGTGGATCAGGCCCTCGAGCCCGTCGCGGACGCGGACGAAGGCGCCGAAGTTGACGAGCTTCGTCACCGTTCCGTCGATCACGTCACCGACGTTGAAGTCGGCCACGGTCGAATGCCATGGGTCCGGCTGGAGCCGGCGGATCGACAGGCTGATCCGGCCGCGCTCGTGGTTGATGTCGATGACCTCGGCCTCGACCTCCTCGCCGACCTTGTAGCCGGACTCGGGGTTGTTGACCTTGTTCCACGACAGCTCGCTCTTGTGGACGAGGCCGTCGATCCCGCCGAGGTCGATGAAGACGCCGAACGGGGCGATCGAACGGACGGTCCCGGTGACCTTCTGGCCGACCTGGAGGCTGCTGAACAGCTCGTCACGCTTCTCGCGGCGCTCCTCGTACAGCGCGACCTTCTCCGACAGGATGAGTCGGTTGGCCTTGCGGTTGACCTCGAGGATCTTCAGCCGGAGCTTGCGGCCGACGAACGGCATCAGCTTCTCGGCGATCTCCTGGGCGGCGTCGCGCGGCTGGTCGTTCTGCGGTCGGCGCGGGAAGTCGACGATCTGGCTGATCGGGACGAAGCCGCGGATGCCGCAGTCGACGATGAGGCCACCCTTGTTGTGGTCGATGACCGGCGCCTCGATGATCACGCCCGCCTCGAACTGCTCCTGCATCGAGCGCCACTTGCGCTCGAGGCCGGCGCGACGCAGAGACAGGACCGCGTGGCCCTCCTGCGACTCGGGCTGGAGGACGTAGACGAGGACGACGTCACCGATGGCCAGCTGCGGCTGGCTCTCGGCATGGCGGCCGTAGAGCTCGCGGTTGCTGACGACGCCTTCCGACTTAGCGCCGATGTCGACGAGGATCTCGTCCTTGTCGATCCGGACTACGGAGCCCTCGACGACGTCACCGTGCTTGAAGCTCTTGATGTCCGAGTCCTGCTCCGCGAGCAGCTCTTCCATCGTCGTGGGCTCAGGACCGAGGTCCTTGACGGGCTCGGGCTCATCGTCCTCACCGGCCGCGGGCGCGTCGGCGGTGTCCTGGTCGCTCAGGGCCTCGCTCGACTGGGCTCCGGCATCGGGCGCGGCAGCGGCCGCGTCCGTGGGCGTCTCGGCGGGGGCGTCTGTTGGGTCCTCGGCCGGGGCTTCCGTGGCTGCCCCGCTCGCGGCGGCCGGCGTCTCGGCCTCATCCGGGCTGGCGGTCTCGGTGACCGCGCTCACGGATTCATCTGGATCGACAGGCGACTCGATTTCGGCTGCGGCGGACTCGACCGGCGCCTCCGTCGACGCATTGGCCTCGACATCACCGGTTGATTCAGCGGCGGGGGCCGTCTCCTCGGTGGCGGTGGATGCGGTGGCTGGAGTCTCCTCCGTTGCGTCGGTGGTCGCCTCGGCGATTGCGGGCTCGTCTGCGACGGCGACGGCCGCCGCGGACCGCTGGGAGGCCTGCTCCGCGTCCGGGGCAATCGCCTCCGGATCCGGCGAGCCCCCGCCCTGCTTTTCTTCGGTCAAGTGTCTTGTCTCTCCTGTTCGATCGATGTCCCCGAAATACAACGCGGCCTGGGCAGCGCCCAGGCCGTGGTCCGAAACGATGAGATGACGGTCCGTGGTGACTGGGCCGCGGTCCTCTCCCTTCGTGGCGAAGCTGGCGTGGACGATCTTCAGCTGTGCTGCCTTCCGGAGCCGGGAGAGTCTAGCACACGGTTTCTCGCGGCTACAATCGGCCGGCCGTGCCCGAATTGCCCGATCTCACCGTTGTCGCGGAGGCATTCCACGCTGCCCTCGTCGGCCGTCCAATCAGCGGCCGTGGCCGCTCCTGGACCGCTCGCCGTGCGGGGGACGCCGGCTGAGCTCGAGGCACTCGTCGGCCAGCGTGTCACCGACATCCGCCGCCGCGGCAAGTTCCTGATCGTCGACCTCGATCGGGATCAGGTGGTCGTCAACCCGATGCTCACGGGCCGATTCCAGCTCGCCCGGCCCGATGAGAAGCTGCCGACGAAGACCGCGGTCGTGCTGTCATTCGGCGCGCGCCAGACGTCGCCGAAGCGACCGGCCGCCTGGACCAAGCGCGCCATCTGGATGCCGGCCGACGACGAGACCGTGGAGGTTCGGTACCGCGACCCGACGCAGATGGGCAAGGTCTACCTGTTGCCCGACGGGCTCGATCGCACGGCACCCGGGCTTGGCGGACACGGAACTCGGCCCTGACGCCGACGATCCGGCGTTGACCCTGGACGTCTGGCGCCAGCGGATCCGCCGGCATCCCGGCGAGCTCAAGAACCTCCTGAAGAACCAGGCGTTCATGGCCGGCGTCGGCAACGCCTACAGCGACGAGATCCTCCACGCCGCGCGCCTCCTGCCGTTCCGGAAGCGGTCAGAGCTGGCGCCGGAGGAGGTTGACGCTCTTCACGCCGCGACGAAGTCGACGCTGACGACGGCGATCGAGGTCCTGAGGCGTCGCGTGCCGCCGACGTTCGAGAAGCAGGTCCGGGACTTCCTGGCCGTTCATGACAAGGGTGGGACCGCCTGCCCACGCTGCGGGACCAAGATCAGCGAGGTCAAGCCCGGCGGCTTCGTAACGTCCTTCTGTCGCGGCTGCCAGCGCTGACTCGCGCCGGCGTCACGGGATCTTGAGTTCCTGGCCGATCTTGAGGTCGTTGCTGGTCAGGCCGTTGAGGTCCTTGATCGCGGCCACCGTCGTCCCGAAGTGCCCGGCGATGCCGTACAGGTTGTCGCCCGACTTGACGACGTAGGTCGTCTTGAAGCTCGGCGTGCTGACTGTCGGGGTACCGGTCGCGCCGCTTACGGCGCCGGAGGCGACAGGCGACGCCGCGGCGGAAGCGGGTGGCGCCGCGGAGGCGGCGGCCGAGGGAGCGAGCGACGGCGACGGCGTAACACGCGGCGTCGGCCGCGGCGTCGGGGAGGCGCTTGCCGACGCAGTCGCTGTCGGTTCGGCGATGGCCGCCGCCTGGGGCGCCGAGAAGCGAGCGATCGCGACCGCGACGAACGCCACGACCATGAGCGCAACCAGCGCGGCCTGGGACATCGCCCGGTCGAGCGGCCAGCGCGCCGTCGGTGCGGAGAGGCGCGGGTGCTCGAGGATCAATGCGGAGCCGCGGGCGATGGGGCGGCGGGCAGCATCCGCCGCCGCGACCGCCGCAGGATCGATGCCGGGCGCGAGCATGGCCGCGCGGCTCGCGCGAGCGGCTCGGAATGTCGGGCAGCCGCCGTGCTCCGCGGAGAGGCACAGGCGCCGCTGCTTGTCGGGCGTCAGGGAGGCCGGCGGCTCAACGGCGCCGCAGCGGTGCTCGCGGTGGGGCGTCGCGCTGCGCCAGGAACCACCGGCGGCCCTCAAATAGGGACAGACCTCGTGGATCTCGGGCCGAGCGAATTCGGCGCCGTCCCGCGCGGGGACTGAGTCGTCGGGCTGCCGCCAGGCGGGCGTGCGCGGCGACTCGGACTGCTCCTCCACGGGCACGGTCATGGCCAGAGGATAGCCGAGGCCGCCAAAGCTGGGCCGGTGAGCGTTGGCCGCTCGATCGCACGGCCGGCGACGCTGCGGTGCCCCTTGGAAACGCAAAAATCCTGGCGACGACCTATTTTCCCGAAAGGCTGCCCTCTCAGTATCTTCGGCGCTGGAGAGCTTGACTTCCGTGTTCGGGATGGGAACGGGTATGGCCTCTCCGCTAGAGTCACCAGGATTTCGTCTGCGTCTGGCAGCGGCGGCATCGTTCGGCGCGAGGCGAGTTGATCTTCGATCTCGTGTAAGTCAGTCAGGAACTGATCCTGATGTTCCCAGCCACTGACCCCTGGTCAGTTGCTGAAGAGGTCAAGCCCTCGACCGTTAGTACCGCTCAGCTTCATCCGTCACCGGACTTCCACATGCGGCCTATATAACAGGTGGTCTCCCTGCGGTCTTACCCGGTTGACCCGGTGGGGAACCTCATCTCGAGGCGAGCTTCGCACTTAGATGCTTTCAGCGCTTATCCCGACCGAACATAGCTACCCAGCGGTGCCCCTGGCGGGACAACTGGCACACCAGCGGTTCGTTCACTCCGGTCCTCTCGTACTAGGAGCAACTCCTCTCAAGTTCCCTACGCCCACGGCGGATAGAGACCGAACTGTCTCACGACGTTCTGAACCCAGCTCGCGTGCCGCTTTAATTGGCGAACAGCCAAACCCTTGGGACGTACTTCCGCCCCAGGATGCGACGAGCCGACATCGAGGTGCCAAACGGTGCCGTCGATGTGAACTCTTGGGCACCATCAGCCTGTTATCCCCGGGGTAGCTTTTATCCGTTGAGTGATACCCCTTCCACTCGGAGGTACCAGATCACTAAGCCCGACTTTCGTCTCTGCTCGACTTGTGGGTCTCGCAGTCAAGCTCCCTTATGCCTTTGCACTCTACGGCTGGTTTCCATTCAGCCTGAGGGAACCTTTGGGCGCCTCCGTTACACTTTAGGAGGCGACCGCCCCAGTCAAACTGCCCGCCTGACACTGTCCTGCGCCCGGTTTCACGGGTCGCGGTTAGAACCGAAATCCAACAAGGGTGGTATTTCAACGTCGGCTCCACCGAGGCTAGCGCCCCAGCTTCTCAGCCTCCCACCTATCCTACACAAGCTGAATCCCAATCCAATATCAGGGTGCAGTAAAGCTCCACGGGGTCTTTTTGCCCTGCCGCGGGTAACCTGCATCTTCACAGGTACTTCAATTTCGCCGGATCCCTCGTTGAGACAGCGCCCAGATCGTTACGCCATTCGTGCGGGTCGGAACTTACCCGACAAGGAATTTCGCTACCTTAGGACCGTTATAGTTACGGCCGCCGTTTACCGGGGCTTCGATTCAGAGCTTGCACCCCTCCTCTTAACCTTCCGGCACTGGGCAGGCGTCAGCCCCTATACGTCAGCTTTCGCTTTCGCAGAGACCTGTGTTTTTGCTAAACAGTCGCCTGGGCCTTTTCACTGCGGCTTCGATCGACCACTGACAAGCAGCAGCCGCGAAGCGCCCCTTCTCCCGAAGTTACGGGGCCATGTTGCCGAGTTCCTTAACGAGGGTTCTCCCGATCGCCTTGGTATTCTCTACCCGCCTACCTGTGTCGGATTGCGGTACGGACACCGTTGGTCTCGCTAGACACTTTTCTTGCCAGCGTGGCTCACTCGAATCGAGGCAGAAGCCCCTTTCATTCGCTGCTCGGGGTTGAATGAGAGGACGGATTTGCCTGTCCTCTCCCCCTACCGGCTTAGACGCGTATAGCCAAAACGCGCTCGAACTACCACACCGTGTCATGCCATTGCTCCCACCTGGGATCAGATCCGGGACTCGACTGGCTTGCGCCAGCCATCCTCCGTTCTCCTACCCCCAGGCGACACCTTGCGGTGCAAACGACCTCTGGTGGTTCCGGAATATCAACCGGATGTCCATCGCCTACGACTTTCGTCCTCGGCTTAGGCCCGACTAACCCTGAGCGGACAAGCCTTCCTCAGGAAACCTTAGGCTTACGGCGTGTGAGATTCTCACTCACATTGCGCTACTCATGCCGACATTCGCACTTCCGTCCGCTCCAGCCGTCCTCACGGTCGACCTTCACTGCAGAACGGAACGCTCCCCTACCACGCGCTCGCCGGCGAACCGGCGAACACATCCGAAGCTTCGGTACCAGGCTTGAGCCCCGCTGAATTTTCGGCGCGGATCCACTTGACCAGTGAGCTGTTACGCACTCTTTCAATGATGGCTGCTTCTGAGCCAACATCCTGGTTGTCTATGCGAACCCACATCCTTTACCACTTAGCCTGGATTTAGGGACCTTAGCTGACGGTCCGGACTGTTTTCCTTTTGACCACGAAGCTTAGCCCTCGCAGTCTGACTCCCGGGCTCTGAAATCACGGGATTCGGAGTTTGGTTGGGGTTGGTAAGCGGGAAGCCCCCTAGCCCATCCAGTGCTCTACCCCCGTGATTGAACGCCCGAGGCTAGCCCTAAAGCTATTTCGGGGAGAACCAGCTATCTCCGAGTTCGATTGGCATTTCACCTCTATCCACAGCTCATCCCCTAGCTTTTCAACGCTAGTGAGTTCGGTCCTCCACGGGACATTACTCCCGCTTCAACCTGGCCATGGATAGGTCACTCGGTTTCGGGTCTACTGCACGCGACTGATCGCCCTATTCAGACTCGCTTTCGCTCCGGCTCCGTCCTTTGCGGACTTAACCTCGCCACATGCACGTAACTCGTCGGCTCATTCTTCAAAAGGCACGCCATCAGGCTACCGGCAAGCCGGCAACACCCTCTGACTGCTTGTAGGCACGAGGTTTCAGGTACTATTTCACTCCCCTTCCGGGGTGCTTTTCACCTTTCCCTCACGGTACTCGTTCACTATCGGTCGCCAAGAGTATTTAGCCTTGGACGGTGGTCCGCCCAGCTTCCCACATGAGAGACCTTCCACGTGGTACTCAGGTGGTCGATCACGGAGGCCAGTCGCTTTCGTCTACGGGGCTGTCACCCTCTATGGCCTGCCTTTCCTGACAGGTTCGACTAACGATTGGCTTTGTAACTCCGCCGGGGCCTGGCAGGGCCCCGATGATCGACTCCTACAACCCCCACTCAGAAACGGCTGCAACCTATCGCGCTGAGTGGGTTTGGGCTCTTCCCGTTTCGCTCGCCACTACTCAGGGAATGATTTCTTTTCCTCCAGCTACTGAGATGTTTCAGTTCGCTGGCTTACCTCCACCTGGCCTATTTGATTCAACCAGGGGTGACTGGGCATTACCCCAGCCGGGTTTCCCCATTCGGACATCCTCGGATCAACGTCTGCTCGCGACTCCCCGGGGCTTAACGCAGCCTGCCACGTCCTTCATCGGCTCTTGGCGCCAAGGCATCCACCCCGTGCCCTTTGTAGCTTGACCCCCTCCAGCATCTGACCAGGCGGCCAGGTGCGCGGACGGGATCGATCGGGATCATATCCTTGACTAACTCGGCGAAATCGAAGATCGATTTACTGCCGAACATATCCAGTTGTTAAGGTGCTGCCCGATCGCTCGGGCATCGTTCCCGACGGCCTGACGGCCTTCGAGTCTTCCAGCGATCCGCTGGTCGGTGAGCTCCTCATCGGAGATCACGGATCAGGGGCGCGATGGCGAGGCAGACACACAAAGACGGCTCGAGGACCAGCCTCGGAGCCGTCTTGGGGACAGCGCCTGCGGGTTCGGTCGTCCCGGGGTCTGCCCGGTCTATTCAGTTCAGATGAGGTGCGGCCTTGCGCAGGTTCTGTTCCTCCGCGTGATCGGACTCGGAGCGGGTTGGTGGAGACGAGGAGACTCGAACTCCTGACCCTCTCCTTGCAAAGGAGATGCTCTGCCAACTGAGCTACGTCCCCTCGCGTCGCGAGAAATGTGGTGGGCGTTTCTGGACTCGAACCAGAGACCTCTGCCTTATCAGGGCAGTGCTCTAACCAGCTGAGCTAAACGCCCGCCGGGGCCGTGCCGACCCGGGTCGACACTTGTCGCCGCCGGCGGCTGCACCCTTAACCCTTGAAGAGTGACAGGAAATTCCATGTTCAGGATGGTGAACGGGTTTCGGTGTTTTTCGTCAGGTCGCGATCGGTCTCCGACGGGGTCCTTGCGGATCCTCGCCGACACGCTCCACCTGACGGAGGAACGTGAACGACCGGGCGATCAACCTGGGAGCCTTCAACGCCCCGACTCCACCGAAGAGTCAGGACTCGGATCTCCCTAGAAAGGAGGTGATCCAGCCGCACCTTCCGGTACGGCTACCTTGTTACGACTTCGTCCCAATCACCGACCCCACCTTCGACGGCTGCCTCCTTGCGGTTGGCCCACCGGCTTCGGGTGTTGCCAGCTTTCATGACGTGACGGGCGGTGTGTACAAGGCCCGGGAACATATTCACCGCAGTAATGCTGACCTGCGGTTACTAGCAACTCCGGCTTCATGTAGGCGAGTTGCAGCCTACAATCCGAACTGAGACCGGCTTTAAGGGATTTGCTCCACCTCGCGGTTTCGCCGCCCGTTGTACCGGCCATTGTAGCGTGGGTGTAGCCCAGGACGTAAGGGCCATGCTGACTTGACGTCATCCCCACCTTCCTCCGAGTTTCTCTCGGCAGTCCCGTGTGAGTGATACAACACACAGTAGGGGTTGCGCTCGTTGCGGGACTTAACCCAACATCTCACGACACGAGCTGACGACAGCCATGCAACACCTGTGGCCAGGCCCCTTGCGGGGAAGCGACGTTTCCGCCGCGGTCCTGGTCATGTCAAGCCCTGGTAAGGTTCTTCGCGTTGCGTCGAATTAAACCCCACGCTCCGCTGCTTGTGCGGGCCCCCGTCAATTCCTTTGAGTTTTAGCCTTGCGGCCGTACTCCCCAGGCGGGACACTTAATGCGTTAGCTTCGGCACTGGCGGGGTTGATACCACCAACACCTAGTGTCCATCGTTTACGGCTAGGACTACCGGGGTATCTAATCCCGTTTGCTCCCCTAGCTTTCGCGCCTCAGCGTCAAGAACAGGCCAGGTAGTCGCCTTCGCCACTGGTGTTCCTCCCGATATCTACGCATTTCACCACTACACCGGGAATTCCACTACCCTCTCCTGCCTTCGAGTCGATCAGTATCGAGTGACCCTCCCCAGTTGAGCCGGGGGCTTTCACACTCGACTTGAACGACCGCCTGCGCGCTCTTTACGCCCAGTAAATCCGGACAACGCTTGTCACCTACGTATTACCGCGGCTGCTGGCACGTAGTTAGCCGTGACTTATTCGTCAGGTACCGTCATTATCGTCCCTGAAAAAAGAGGTTTACAACCCGAAGGCCTTCATCCCTCACGCGGCGTTGCTGCGTCAGGCTTTCGCCCATTGCGCAAAATTCCCGACTGCTGCCTCCCGTAGGAGTCTGGGCCGTGTCTCAGTCCCAGTCTGGGTGATCGTCCTCTCAGACCACCTACCGATCGTCGCCTTGGTGAGCCGTTACCCCACCAACGAGCTAATCGGACGCAGGCCCCTCCCGAAGCGCATTGCTGCTTTGATGGGTCGACTGAACGAACCACCACATGCGGTATTAGCCACCCTTTCGGGCAGTTATCCCCCACTTCGGGGCAGGTCACCTACGCGTTACTCAGCCGTCCGCCACTAACGATCAAGGCAAGCCTCTGATCGTCCGTTCGACTTGCATGTCTCATGCACGCCGCCAGCGTTTATCCTGAGCCAGGATCAAACTCTCCGAAAATGCGCAGCCTTGCGGCTGCGACTTCGTCCGAGGGTTTGACCGCTCGCACATCCTTATCACGGATTTCCTGTCACTCTTCAATTGTTAAGGTGCAGCGTCCGAGGCGTGACTGCCCGCGGCGCAGAGCCCTGATGATGGGGCTAAGCGGTCGTGGTGTCAAACCTGACGACCCCGATTCGGACCGGCTCGCGGTCCGTCGTCCGGCCTCCTCGCGGAGGCGGCACGGCGGCGAATACTACGGGCCGCCCGGGAGGGGTGTCAAACGAGCCCGGCGAGTCGCGCCCGCAGGGTCAGATCGGGCTGCTCTCGACGAGCAGGATGAAGCCGGCTCCGACGAGCCACGACAGGAGCGCCAGCTCGGCCGTTGGCGGGCACGCTGAGCGGGTCCGACGAGGAGGGCGTAGACGATCAGGCCGACGACGGTCGCGGCCGCGGCCTTGGCGAGTCGGAGCAGGATCTCGCCGACGAGATTGGACATCGGCGTCAGACGGCCCGCCGGCCCTGGAGCGCCCGGATCAGGGTCACCTCGTCCGCGTACTCGAGGTCCCCGCCGACCGGCAGGCCGCGGGCGATCCGGCTGACGACGCCGACCGTGCTCTCGAGTCGCTCGGCGAGATACATCGCGGTTGCCTCGCCCTCGAGTGTCGGGTTCGTGGCGAGGATCACCTCCTCGAAGGGAGCGCCGTCGCGCTTCGCCTCGTCGGCCCTGGCGAGCAGCTCGCGGATGCGCAGCCGGTCCGGCCCGACGCCGTCGATCGGCGAGATCGCCCCGTGGAGGACGTGGTAGAGGCCCTTGAACTCGCCGGTGCGCTCCAGGGCGAGGACGTCGAGCGGCTCCTCGACGACACAGAGGCGAAGCACGTCCCGCGCCTGATCGCGGCAGATCGGACAGAGGGGCGCGTCGCTGATGTTGAAGCATCGGTCGCAGAAGACGACCTTGTCGCGGACGTCGACGAGGGCCGCTGCGAGGGCGCGGGCCTCGGCGTCGGGGGCGCGCAGGAGGTGATAGGTCAGGCGCTGCGCGGTCTTCGGCCCGACCCCGGGAAGTCGAGAGAGGGCCTCGATCAGTCGGGCGACCGGCTCGATCAGGGGAGTTGGCACGCGTTGACTACATGCCGGGCAGGCGCAGCCCGCCGGTGACCGCGGCCATCTTCTCTTCGGCGACCTGGCGCGACGAACGAATCGCGTCGTTGACGGCCGCGACGATCAGGTCCTGGAGCATCTCGACGTCGGACGGGTCCACGGCGGCCGGGTCGATCGTCACCGAGACGAGTTCCTGCTTGCCGGTCACGACAGCCTTGACGACGCCGCCACCGGCCGAGCCCTCAACGGTCAGCGTCTCCAGCTCCGTCTGAATCCGGAGCATCTCCTGCTGCATCTGCTGGGCCATCCGTTGGAGGTTGGCCATGCCCATGTCGTCTCCTCTTCTAACAACTGATCGTGAGTCTGGCGGATGCGCCGAACGGGCGCACTGGCGGCTGGTTCAGCTGACCTCGCCGACATCGGCGAGGTCCTCGCCGAAGATCCGGCGGGCCTCCGTCCACATCGGGTCGGTCGCATCGTCGGCGGGCGGCGCCGGGACGAGATCGAGGTTCGTGGCCACGCAGCGGACGGCGACGGCCCGGCCGAGGAAGCCCCCGACCGCTGCCTCGAGGTCGGGCCGCTTGCGGTCGGCAACGTCCTTGAGGAAGGCCTTCGCCTCCGGGAAGCCAAGGGTCACGACGTTGCCGTCGACGGCCATCGGCCGGCATTCGGTGATGACCGCGCGGGTGGCCGGCCGGACCGAGGCGACGACGTCGGCCCAGCCGCTCATCAAGCCGCTCGAGTTCGGGATTGGGCGACGAGCCCGGTAGGTGCGGCGTCGTCGTCCGCTCGCGGCGGGCCGCTCGACGGCCGGCTTCGGGGCCGCTTCGGTGGCGACCGGTGCCGACCGGCTCGGTCGACTTATCGGATGGGCGCTTCTGTGCCGGCTTGGCTGGCGGCGGCGGCTCGGCCGGCGCCTCGACATCGCTGGCCGCCGGCGGGTCGGCTGCCGGCGGCGGCGCGGGCGCGGTTGTGGCAGCCGGTGCGGCGACGCTCGCCGTCGCAGCGGCGACCTGCGCGACGAGCCGGCCGACGCGGCGAAGAGCGCGAGCTCGACCTGGAGCCGCAGGCCACCGACGCCGCGCCGCTCCGGATCGATCTCGGCGAGACGTCGCGCGACGCGGGCGAGCGCAGTCACGCGGGCCGGATCACCGCCTGGGCCCAGGGCGCTCGAGAGCTCCGCCCGGATCGCCTCGATCACCTGGTCGAGAACGACGCCGACGTCCCGGCCCCGGTCCTCGAGCTCGTCGAGGACCCCGATGCCCGCTGCCGCGTCGCCGCCGACCAGCGCCGCGACAAGCCGATCGACGGCTTCCGCCTCGGCCAGTCCGAGCAGGTCGCGCACGCCGGCCTCGTCGATCCGACCCGCCGCCGAGCCGAGCAACTGGTCGAGCATCGACTCGGCGTCGCGCATCCCGCCCGCGGCGAGCCGCGCGATGAGATGGACGGCGGCCGGCTCGGCCTCGATCGACTCCCCCTCGAGGATCCGCCCGAGCTTGCCTTCGATCTCGGGGATCGTCAGGCGGCGGACGTCGTAGCGCTGCAGGCGCGACAGGATCGCCGGTGGGAAGTCCTGGGGGTGGGTCGACGCAAACATGAAGGCGACGAACTCGGGCGGCTCCTCGAGCGACTTGAGGAGCGCGTTCCAGGCGTCCTTCGTGATCTGATGCGCCTCGTCGAGGATGTAGACCTTCCGGCGGAGGTCGGTCGGGGCGTAGTTGATGCGCTCGCGCAGCTCCCGGATCGCATCGATGCCGCGGTTGGACGCGGCGTCGATCTCGATGAGGTCAAGCGCCCGCCCTTCGCGGATGGCGACGCAGGACGGGCAGGCATCGCACGGGTCCCCGTCGCGCAGGTCGGTGCAGTTCAGGGCCTTGGCGAGGATTCGGGCGAGCGACGTCTTGCCCGTCCCGCGCGGCCCGACAAAGAGGATCGCGTGCGAGACGCGGTCGGCCCGTACGGCGTTGCGGAGCGTCTCGACGACGGGCCCCTGGCCGACGATCTCCGAGAAGGTCTGGGCCCGCCAGCGGCGATAGAGGGCTTGATGCGGGGCGGTGGTGCGCTGCGGCGCCGTCGTGCTCACAGAGCTCCTGTTCGATCGCGGGCGGGCGGAAGCAGATTGCCGTGCACCCACCGTCGACCTGAGCGTTTCCGCGCCCACCTCAGGGAGCGGCTCGGACCAGGCCGTTCCGCGGCACCCGACGAGGTTCGCTTAGTGCTGCTTCCTTCCGGACCTGACACGGTTCGCGATTCGCCGCTGCGCGGGACCCGGTCCTCAACGTCGCTCGAAGCGGCGGCTCTCGAGAACGGAGACCTCGGGTGGGAATTCAGCCCTGCTGGAGCGGATTGCAGGTACAGGGCACCGCTAGTTCCCCGCCTAGCACGGCAAGCGGAGTCTACCGCGGATCGGTTGGTAAGCTGGCGACGGGCACGAATTGATTCCGAGTGGGAGTCCGCGCGCCGGGAGGACGGTCGAGGCCAAGGCGGCGTCCGAGCACCGGAGCGAGCGCACCCGAGCGTGCGTGAGCGAGGAGCGCAGGCGCCAACGCGGGCATCGGCCGCCATCCCGGCGCGCGAGTGGCGGAGAGGGCGGGATTCGAACCCGCGACGGGTTGCCCCGAACCGCATTTCCAGTGCGGCGCCATAGTCCACTAGGCGACCTCTCCGCGGAATCCCCCGGAACAACAAAGCCGACCGACATGGCGCCGGCCGGCCAACGGCGTTGAACTGCGGAGAGGGCGGGATTCGAACCCGCGGTGCTTTCGCACACCGCTTTTCGAGAGCGGCACCATCAACCACTCGGACACCTCTGCGGCAGAGGATACAAGGCGTGTGGCGGAGAGGGCGGGATTCGAACCCGCGGGCTTTCGCACACCGGGTATTTTCGAGAGCGGCGCCATCAACCGACTCGGACGCCTCTCCGCGCGCAGAGGATACCAAAGGTCGTGGGATGGCCCGGAAGGTCAGGGATCGTTCCCGGGCGGACGCTAGCGGGCGCCTGCCGCGCCGGCGGCGGCGAACAGCTCCTCGGCCTCGTCCCGCCGGATGCCGCTCACGATCTTGAGCCGTCGCTTGAGCCCGGGATGCTGGGCGAGCTGGATGACTGTTCCGGCGGCGCCGTCCTCGGCGTTCGGGACGGCGAAGACGAGCGTCTCGACGTCGCTCTCGAGGAGGGCCCCGACACACATCGCGCAGGGTTCGAGCGTGGCGAAGATCGTCGCGCTGGCCAGCCGGTCCTTGCCGAGCTTCCGGGCGGCCTCGCGAAGGGCGACGACGACGGCATGGGCCGTCGGGTCGTTCGACTCCTGGACCCGGTCATGGGCCCGCGCGACCATCGCCTCGTCGACGACGGCGACCGCGGCAATCGGGCGCTCGCCCAGCGCCAGCGCATTCTTCGCTTCCGCGAGGGCCTCACCCATGAACAGCTCGTAGTTCATGGCGGCGATGATACAGGTCGCGTATCCATCTCCCTGGCGCGAACGGCCGGCGGCCGACCACGCCCTTCGACACCCAACCGCAACCGACCCGGTTTCGCCGGGAGCGCTAGGATGCCCGGCGATGGCAACACGTCGGATCGGCATCCTCACCGGCGGCGGCGACGTTCCCGGGCTGAATGCGGTCATCAAGAGCGTCGTCTATCGGTCGACGGCACTGGGCTACGAGGCCATCGGCATCCGCCGGGGCTGGGAGGGGCTCACCCACCTGCATCCGGGTCCGGAGCTCGACAGCGAGTACGTCCGCCGGCTCGACCGGGTGAACACGCGGACGATCGATCGAACGGGCGGCACGTGGCTTCACACGTCGCGGACGAACCCTCGCAAGATGCGGCGGTCCGCCCTCCCCGACTGGCTTTCGGACGAGCAGGTGGCCGCGATGGCCGCCGGCGACGATGTCTACGACCTGACCCCGCTCGTCCTCGACAACATCGCCAGGCTCGGGCTCGACGTTCTCGTGACGATCGGTGGCGACGACACCCTGAGCTTCTCGCGGGCCCTCGTCGAGACCGGGATTCCGCTCATCGCGATTCCGAAGACGATGGACAACGACGTCCAGGGGACGGAGTACTGCATCGGCTTCTCCACGGCGATTACCCGGGCGAAGGAGTCGATCAACCGCCAGCGAACGACGCTCGGGTCGCACGAACGGATCGGCGTATTCCGGATCTTCGGCCGCGACGCCGGGTTCTCGGCCTTGTACGCGGCCTACGTGACGTCGGCGCGCTGCCTCATTCCCGAGGCGCCCTATGACCTGGATCGTCTCGCCCAGCTCCTCGCCGAGGACCACCGCAACAACCCGAGCCGCTACGCCCTCGTGATCACCGCCGAGGGGGCGATCTGGCAGGGGGCCAAGATGCAGGAGCTCGGCGATGCCGACATGTTCGGGCACCGCCACAAGGCGAACATCGGCGAGGCCCTGGCTGCGGAGCTGAAGGCGCGGACCGGGATCGAAACGGCGGCGTCCGAGCTGACGTACGACCTCCGCAGCGGCGAGCCCGATTCGCTCGATTCGATGGTCGCGATCACGTTCGCCAATGTCGCAATGGACCTGATCCGCGACGGGATCACCGGCCGAATGGTTGCGATCCAGGACGGGAAGTACGCCCACACCGACTTGCCGGCTCCCGATGTCGGGCCGCGCCGGGTCGATGTCGCCGAGATGTATGACATCGATCGCTTCCGGCCTCGCTACGAGGGCAAGCTCGGTGATCCGATGCTTCTCGTGGGCTTGCCGAGCGAGGTCGTCGCGGGCTAGCCGCGGGCGCCGTCAGCCAGGCAGGCCGGACCGGGACCTGATCGATCGGGCCAGGGCCGACATGTCGTCGTCGGCGTGGGCGTCGGCGATCAGGTTCGGTTTCCAGGTCGGCCGCGAGGGCGGACACGGGCAGATCCGCGCCGAGCTCGCGGGCGAGATCGAGGGCGATCCCGAGATCCTTCCGGTGCAGAGCGACCTTGAAGCCGAGCGGGTAGTCGTTCGCGATCATCCGCCCGCTCCGATTGGCGAGGACCCAGCTCTGGGCGGCCCCGCCTCCCAACGCCTCGACGACCTGGCCGACATCGAGACCGGACTTCATCGCGAGGACGATCCCCTCGGCGACGCCGAGGTACGTCCCGGCGAGGATCACCTGGTTGACCGCTTTGACCGCCTGCCCGGAGCCGATCGGGCCGACATGGGTGATCGTCTTGCCGAGCGCGGCAAGGACGGGCCTTGCCCGCTCGACGTCCGCCCCCTCGCCACCGACGAAGATCGTGAGCGTCGCCTTCTGGGCGCCCTCGCTGCCGCCCGACACCGGAGCGTCGACCATCGCGATGCCCGCCCGGCCCAGGCGAGCGCCGAAGTCACGGGTCGCGGCCGGCGAGATCGTCGAGCAGTCGATGATGAGCGTTCCGGATCGGGCGCCCGCGGCCAGCCCGTCAGCGCCGAAGAGGACGGCTTCGACGTCGGGGGTGTCAGACACGCAGATCACGATGACGTCGCTCGCCCCCGCGACGGCGGCCGGCGTTTCGGCCCGGTTGGCACCCAGCTCGTCGAGCTCCGGCGCGCGACCCGGACTCCGATTCCAGACGGTGACCCCGAAGCCGGCCCGCGCCAGGTTGGCGGCCATCGCGGCTCCCATCGTTCCCAACCCGACGAACCCGATCCGTTCCACGGCGACCCTCCAGCCGAGCCCGGCGCGCGCCGGCACGGCGATCCTAACGGCAGCGTTGGCTAGGCGTCGCGCCGGGCCGCCGGCAGCATGCGCTGCAGGGTCGCGAGCAGGTCGCCCGGGACGTACGGCTTGGCGACGAATGCGTCGCTACCCGCCTTCATGGCCTCTTCGCGCTCCTCCGGCAGGACGCTCGCGCTCATGACGACGACGCCGAGATCCGGAGTGCGCGACTTGATCTCACGGAGGAGATCGAGCCCATTGCCGTCCGGCAGGCGGACGTCGAGGAGGACGATGTCGAGCTCCTGCTCGGTCAGGATCGCCCGCGCCTGGGCAATTGTCCGGGCCTCGACCAAGGCCGCGGACCGCAGGCGGAGATCCGGAGACCGCTCGAGAACCGCCCGCAGCAAGGCCCGATTGAGCTCCTCATCCTCGACGTACAGGATCCTCGCCGCCGGGCCAGCGTCGTTCAACTGCCGTTGGTCCCCGGCTGGTCCGGAGCCGAGGCGACTGCTCGCGCCAGCCAGTCTCGCAGCCCCGTACTGCCTGTCTCGCCCTTCGCGGCTACCCCGAGGACCCTCCCCTTGAGGACGGTCCGCTCGAGGTCCGTGAGCTCGTGGGCCGTGAGGATGAGGATCGGGAGGTCGCGCGTGCGCGGGTCCGCGCCGAGCTCCGCAACCACACCGAAGCCGTCCAGGTCGGGCATGAGTAGGTCGCAGATGACGAGGTCGAACGCCGTTTGGCGGGCGATTTCGATGGCGGCCTGGCCGCTCGTTGCGCGGGTGACGTCGTGGCCATCCGGCCGCAATGTTGCTTCGATCATGTCGAGCGTTGCCGGGTCATCGTCAATCGCGAGCACCCGGATGCTTCCTGACCGGCTCGTCGTCGACGTGTAGCGCGCGAGGGCATCCAGGAGAGCCGCTCGATTGACCGGCTTCACGAGGTAGTCGACCGCCCCGAGGGCCAGGCCAACCTCGCGTTCGTCGACGATCGTCACGATGACGACCGGGACTTCGCGCAGCAGTTCGTCGGTCTTGAGGCGACGAAGCACCTCCCAGCCGTCGATCCCGGAGAGGAGGACGTCGAGGACGATCGCATCCGGCACGTCGCTGCGCGCGTCAGCGAGGCCGGTTTCGCCATCGGTCGCGACACGCACCCGGTAGCCGTCGGTTTCGAGGTAGGTGCGAATGAGGCGGACGGCGCTGAGATCGTCCTCGATGATCAGGACCGACGGCACGCCCGACAGGCCAACCGTGGGCAGCGAACCGGCGCCGCCGGGCGAATCCTCGGCTGCCGCTGCCGCGACGCGTCCGTGATTGCCGGCAGGTACACAGTGAAGCGGCTGCCCACACCCACGGTCGACTCCAGCCCGATGCGCCCGCCGTGCGCCTCGACGAGGCGCCGGCACAGGGCGAGGCCCAGGCCGGTACCGGGCTGCCGAGCGGCGATGTCCCCCACCTGTCGGAACTCCTCGAAGACCCGCTCCTGGTCGTCGGGCGCGATCCCGACGCCGGTGTCGCTGACGGTCAGGGCGATCTCGCCGTTGGTGCGCGTCGCCTCGACCGAAATCCGTCCGCCATCGGGCGTGAACTTGATGGCATTCGAGAGGAGGTTGTACAGGACCTGGCGGAGCCGGCCGCGGTCGACGTCGATGGGAAGCGGCTCGATCGACGCGTAGAGGGCGATCGACTTGCGATCGGCGAGGGGGCGGAGGCCGGCCATCGATTCCTGGACGGCGGACGCGAGGTCGATCCGCTCCAGCGAGAGGTCCAACCTGCCCGCCTCGACCTTGGCCAGGTCGAGGACGTCGTTGATGAGGCCCAAGAGGTGCTGACCGCTGCGATGGATGTGCTCGACCCATTCCGTCGGAACCGAGACCGACTCCGCCTCGTGTGGCTCGCCCCGCATCAGGTCACTGAAGCCGATGATGGCCGTCAGGGGCGTTCGGAGCTCGTGGCTCATGCTCGCCACGAAATCGCTTTTGGCCTGGCTCGCCGCTTCCAGGGCCGTCACGGTCGCGGTCAGCCGCTCGGCGAGCCTCTCTTGCTCGGCGAGGACGGCGCGGCGTTCGACGAGCAGCGCCGCGACGAATCCGAGACCCGCCAGCAGGGAGGAATCGTCGGCGCCGAACAGGCTGGCATGACGTGACAGGTGGACGAGGCCCGCCGTTCGGCTTGCGTGCACCGGGAACAACACGACAGACCGATAGCGTGCGTCGATCGACGCCGCCAGCTCGTCGATGAGATCCGACTGACCTGGCACGATTCGCTGAACGGCGCCGTTGCCTCTGATCCTCTTGAGCGATTGGAAATCCGTCGACTTGATCGCCCCTATCCGGTCCGCCATCGAGCCGGCTGCGGCGACGACGTGGGCGGGCTCGTTCTCGTCGGCGACGACCAGCACCATCGCGTCGCTAGCGGCGACTTCCGATGCCGCTGTCACGAGCCGTGCCCAGATCGCGGCCTCGTCCTCTGACGCCGGGGCGGCGATCATCTCCTGGCCATAGCGATAGGACGCGCTCGCCTGCCAGAGGCGCCTGAGCCACGTCGGCGGGAGGAAGGCGACGACATAGGCGAGCGCCGAGAGCAGGGCGATCACCTGGGTGGCGACCCCGGATCCCTCCTGGTTCTCCGCGATTCCGGAGGTGACGCCGGCGGCCAGGATGGCGACCGCAAAGCCCGCCGTGGCGATGGCCGCCACGGCCATCCGGATCCGTCCGGACCCCACCCGACGCCGGGCTTCGGCGGCAAGGAAGCCGGCGGCCACGATCTCCGTGACCCCGAACACCCCGATGAGCCCGATCGCCAGTGGAGCCAGGAGTGGCGAGCCGGGCGAAAGGACGGCCAGGACCAGGATCGGGATCGTCGAGAGAAGGAGAGCGGCCCCGGCGAGGGGCAACAGCCAGGACGGCAATGAGCGCAGGTGGCTGACCAGCCGCAGCGTGAAGAACGGCTGGGCCAGGAGCAGGACGACGGGGACGAACTGGAATGCCTGGGGCACATCCACGAACGTCCCCACGACCTGTAGCGCGAAGATCGCGGCGAGACCACTGAACACGAGCGTGACGTCCAGTGCCAGCGGGTCGTGGCCTCGAATCAACCGCACGACCGCGCCAACGAAGACGGCCGTAGAACAGGATCTCGATCAGGAGGGTGACGGGGTCCAAAGGGGGCGCCGGATCCCTCAGCGCTTCGACGTGGCGAGCGCTCGCCTGTTGACCGGTCGCGAGGCCAGAGTGGATACGGCCGTGACGGGAGGCGTCATCCGGCCACGAGTCTACTATAGGTTAAGTCGCTAGACGGACCTGTCTCCCCTCAGCTCCGGTAGCCGGCGAACAGGTCGTCGCCCGGGCCCTGGATCAGGACCGCTCCGACGGTCGCGTTCGTGGCCTCGTCGACGAGGATCGCCGAGCCGGTCGCGCGGTTCGAACGATAGCGATCGGCGTAGATCGGCTCGCCAAGGGTGAGGCGGATCCGACCCACATCGTTGGCCGCGAGAGCGGCTGCGCCGGTGTCACCTTCGAGGGTATTGATGTCCAGGCGCGCGACCACCTCGGTTGCCACGGCCCGAACCGTCCGGCTGGTGTGGGCCAACCGATACCGCCGGCCGGCGGTGAACGGCGCCTCCCCTAGCCAGCAGACGAGCGCATCGAGCTCGCGCGTCGCGGGCGGAACGTCGTCGGTGCCGGCGAGCAGGCCGCCCCGGCCGAGATCGACGTCGTCGGTGAGGCGGATCGCGACGGACAGCGGGGCGGATGCCTCCGTGAGCTGCCCGTCGAAGGTGTCGATCGACGCGACGCTCGTCGCGATCCCGGATGGGAGCGCCACGACCGCATCACCGGGGCGGACTCGTCCACCTTCGATCCGGCCGGCGTAGGCGCGGTAGTCCTGATGATCGCCGGCGGCGGCCCGGATGACCCATTGGACCGGGAGCCGGAACGGCCCCGCCCCGTCGACCGAGTCGTGTGGGACCGATTCCAGGAACTCCAGCAGCGGCGGCCCACCGAACCAGGGCATCGCCGCAGAACGCTCGACGACGTTGTCGCCGCGTAGCGCCGAGACCGGAATTGCCGTGACATCGCTCACGCCGAGGCGGCCGGCGAAGCCGGCGATCTCGTCGGCGATGGACCGGAAGGTCGTCTCGTCGAAGCCGACGAGATCCATCTTGTTGACCGCAACGACCAGCCGCGGGACGCGGAGCAGGGCGGCGATGACGACGTGCCGGCGGGTCTGCTCCAGCGACGCCGATTCGGGCGTCGACGAGGATCACCGACAGGTCCGCGGTCGAGCAGCCGGTGACCATGTTGCGGGTGTACTGGAGGTGCCCCGGCGTATCGGCCACGATGAACTTGCGGCGGGGCGTCTGGAAGTAGCGGTAGGCGACGTCGATCGTGATCCCCTGCTCGCGCTCGGCGCGCAGGCCGTCGGTCAGCAGGGCCAGGTCGAGCCCATCGCCGCCGCGGCGTCGGGTGGCGTGCTCGAGGGCGACCAGCTGGTCCTCGAAGATGCCCTTGGAATCGTGGAGGAGCCTGCCGATCAGCGTGCTCTTGCCGTCGTCGACCGATCCGGCCGTCGAGAAGCGGAGGAGGTCGGAAGCAGGGTACGGCCGATGCGGTGACCGGGCTGCCGCCGCGGCCATCAGAAGTAGCCCTCGCGCTTGCGGTCTTCCATGGCCGCCTCCGAGAAGGCGTCGTCGGCGCGAGTCGCGCCGCGCTCGGTGATCCGCGCCGCGGCTACCTCGGCGATGACTTCGTCGATCGTGGCGGCGGCGGAGGCCACCGCGCCGGTGCAGCTCATGTCGCCGACCGTCCGATAGCGGACGATCCGGGTCGTGACCTCCTCGCCGTCGCGCGGGTGGACGACGTCCGAGACCGCGAGCCACATCCCGTCGCGGCGGACGACCGTTCGTTCGTGGGCGTAGTAGATCGAGGGCACCTCGAGGCCTTCGGCCGCGATGTACTGCCACACGTCGAGCTCGGTCCAGTTGCTGATCGGGAAGATGCGCATGTGCTCGCCCTTGTGGATCCGGCCGTTGTACTGGCTCCAGAGCTCGGGTCGCTGGTTGCGCGGGTCCCAGCCACCCAGCGCGTCGCGATGGCTGAAGATCCGTTCCTTGGCGCGCGCCTTCTCCTCGTCCCGGCGACCGCCCCCGAACAACGCATCGAACCCGTGCTCGGCGATCGCATCGAGCAGGGTGACCGTCTGAAGCCGGTTGCGGGAGGGATCGTGGCCGGGCTCTTCGGTCACCCGGCCGGCGTCGATCGAGGCCTGGACGGACGCGACGATCAGCCGCTCGCCGAGCTCGGCCACGCGGCGGTCGCGGAAGGCCAGCGCCTCTTCAAAGTTGTGGCCGGTGTCGACGTGGACGATCGGGAACGGGAAACGGCCAGGCCGGAAGGCCTTTTCGGCGAGGCGAAGGAGGACGATCGAATCCTTGCCGCCGCTGAACAGCAGCGCCGGCCGTTCGAAGACCGCCGCCGCCTCGCGGAAGATGTGAATCGCCTCGGATTCGAGGGCAGCGAGATGCGACAGGCCATGGCGAGAGGTCGTGATCACGGCAGACCTCGCGGGGGCATGTCGGCGTCCGGGCGGACCCGGCGCGTCGAACGGTCCGGCGACGCCGGCCGCCACAGGCTCGTTCCGGACCATCCGCCCGGATCGCGGGTCGAAGTGGATCCCGCACTCGCGTTCCTCGGGCTGCTCCCACCACCAGCGTCCCGCGCGCTCGTCCTCACCGGGCTGAACCGCGCGCGTGCACGGCGCGCAGCCGATCGACGGGTAGCCCCGGTCGTGGAGCGCGTTGTACGGCAGGTCGTGCTCGCGGATGTAGGCCCAGACCCGGTCGCTGCTCCAGTCGGCGAGCGGCGCGATCTTCCAGATCCCGCCGTGCTGCTGATCGAGAGCGATCTTCGCGGTCTCGACCCGCGTCGCGATCTGGTCGCGGCGGAGTCCGGTGACCCAGCCGTCGAGCGTGGCAAGGGCGCGGCCCAGCGGTTCGACCTTGCGGACATGGCAGCACGACGTCCGGTTCTCGATCGACTCGTAGAAGAGATTCAGGCCCTTCGCCCGGACCATCGCCTCCACGCGGTCGGCCTGCGGGAAGTAGACCTCGACCTCGATCGCATAGCGGCGTCGAACCTGGTCGATCAGGTCGTAGGTCTCCTGCGGCAACCGACCGGTGTCGAGGGTGAAGACCCGCGGCCGGGGCTCGAGCGATGCGAGGAGGTCGATCAGGACGACGTCCTCGGCACCGAACGAGGACGCGATCGCGAGCCGGTCCCGGCCGAGCGAGCGGAGTGCCAGCGCGAGAACGTCGCTGGCCTCGAGCGATTCAACCGCGCCGGCGTCGAGGGCCATCTCAGGCGCCGGCATCGACGAGCCCTCGGCGCGCCCGGATCGAGCGTTCAAGCGAGCTGAACACGACGACGTCGACCACGATCCCGATGAGGAGGATGACGATCATCATCGCCATCAGTCCGGCGGCGTCGGAGAACTCGCGCGAGAACTGGAGCTGCGCGCCGACCGACGTCTGACCAGGGATGAGCACGAGCAACTCGCCCGCCATCAGGCTCCGCCAGGCGAATGCCCAGCCCTGCTTGAGTCCGGCGACCGACGCCGGCAGTGCGGCTGGCAGGATCACGTGCCGGTAGTTGGCAAGGCCCGTGGCGCCCAGCACGCGGCCCGCGCGCAGGAGCAGCGGCGGCACGTGGTCGACGCCGGAGATCAGGCCGTTCGCGATCGCCGGCGCGGCGCCGAGGACGACGACGAACAGGATCGCCGTCTCGCTCAGCTGGAACAGCAGGATCGCCAGCGGAAACCAGGCGATCGAGGGCATGGTCTGGAGGCCCGTGATCAACGAGCCGACCGCCGCTCGCAGCGTCTTGGACCGGACGACGAGGACGCCGATGACGCCGCCAACGATGATCGCAAGCGCCGAAACCGACAGCCGCGCGCCGGAGGGTCACGCCGACCGCGGCGAGAAGGTCGCCGGCGATCAGCTGCTGCCAGAGTTCGCCGAACACGGTCAGCGGCGACGGCAGCAGCCAGGTCGGCTTCCAGCCGCTCAGGTACGACGAGCTGCCACAGCCCGAGGGCAATAGCAGGGCAACGATCTTCGGCCAGGCAGCGCGCGACGATCCGGCGCAGGCGTGGCACTCGGCGAAGGCGAGGGACCTCCAGCGTGTCGAGGCCGGCCAGCTCCGTCTCGAGCCGATCGGCGGCGGCGGACTCGGGGAGCGCCCTAACGAGTCGCATGCCGACGGACCTGCTCACTCAGCTGCTCGCCGATCGTGATCGCGAGGGCCGAGACCTCGGGCGATTCGATCCGGCGCTCACCGGCGATCACCACCGGGAACTCCGCAACGGCCCGGCCCGGCCGGCTCGACAGGAGGACGACGCGCTGGCCCAGGCGGACTGCCTCGCGGACGTTGTGGGTGACGAACAGGATCGTCAGCCCGGCGTCCCGCCAGATCCGCTCGAGTTCCTCGTGAAGGAGATCCCGGGTGATGGCGTCAAGCGCACCGAACGGCTCGTCGAGCAGCAGGATCCGCGCCTCCTGGGCGAGGGCTCGAGCGAGCGCGACGCGTTGGCGCATCCCGCCGGACAGCTCGTGCGGGCGCTTCGCGCGCGAATCCGGACAGATGGACGAGCTCGAGCAGATCGGCGACTGCGCCCCGGCGCTGGCGCTCGGGAACGCCGCGGAGGCGGAGAGCGAGCTCGACGTTCTCGGCGGCGGTCAGCCACGGGAAGAGCGCGGCCTCCTGAAAGATGAGGGTCGGTCGGCTGCCGTCGATCTGGACGGTCCCGCTCGTCGGCGCGTCGAGGCCGGCGACGATGTTGAGGAGCGTGCTCTTGCCGCAGCCCGATGCGCCGACGAGACAGACGAAGCTGCCGGCCTCGACCGTCAGGTCGAGACCATCCAGCGCGACTACGGCGTCGGCGCCCCGACCGAAGACCTTGGAAACGGCCTCCAGGCGGATGGCCGGAGCGGCCTCCGGCGATGGCGACACCTGCCGATCGGTGTCGGCGACGAGGGCCCTCACAGCCCGCTCACCGTTGGCTTGCCGGCAAGCGTGAGCAGCTCGTTGAGCAGATCCAGGTCATAGATGCCGGTCAGGTCGACGGGATCGAGGAGGCCGACCTTGGTGGCGTGATCGGCCGAACCTGCGAGCGACGACGCGATCGGGTCGACCGTGAACGTCAGGTTCGGCCAGGCGGACGTGATGACGTTCTCCGCAATCGTCTTGCCGGTGATCTTCTCGATTCCCTGGTTCGTCAGCTCCTGGGCCTTCGCCGGGTCGCTGTTCACGAGATCGTTGGCAGCGACGTGGCCGGCGAGGAGAGCCCGGATGATGTCCGGGTGCGCCTCGAGATAGTCGGTCCGGACGATCAGGTGCGTGGTCACGTACTTGCCATCGGGCCACAGGGTCTTCTCGTCGAGCGAGGACCTTGCCGCCGCCCTCCTGGACGAGGCGGGTCGCCCATGGCTCGGGCACCCAGGCGCCGTCGACCTGGCCGGTCGTGAACGTCTCGAGCGTCTGGGCGTTTTCCTGGGGCAGGATCGATACGTCGCCGCCACCCTGCTTGTTCGTCGCGAGGCCGTTGTCCGCCAGCCACGTCCGGAGAGCAACGTCCTGGGTGTTACCGAGTTGCGGTGTCGCGAGCTTCTTGCCGCGGAGGTCGGCGACCGACACGATCTCCGGCTTGACGACGAGGTAGGCACCGCCTGACGTCGCGCCGGCGATGATCCGGATCGCGGCACCCTGCGACTGGGCGAAGGCGTTGATCGCCGGATTGGGTCCGATGTAGGTCGCGTCGATGGCGCCGTTGAGGAGCGCCTCCGATGCGGCGCCACCCGCGTTGAACGACGAGATCTCGAAGGTCACGCCGGGACCGAGGGCTTCATTGAAGAGGCCGCTCTCGACACCGACGAGCGCCGTCGCGTGGGTGATGTTCGGGAAGTAGCCGAGCCGGAGGGTTCCCGTGGCTGACCCGGGCGCGGCGGCTTCGATCGGCGCCACGCCGCCGGTCGGGGGCGGCGCCTGGGACGAGCAGGCGGCCACGACCACGGCGACCGATGCGAGTGAGACGAGGCACCGAAAAAGGGTCGATCGACCAGCGGCGGGCGCGTGGGTTGGCCGGGCCGATCGACTCACAGGCAGTCCCTCAATCTCCTACTGGAATAGTAGGAATCACAGGGAGTGTACCCGGGTCGGAGGACCGCGTGCTGGCCGATTCCGCAAATGGAGCTCCAGGTAAGTGGCAGCTGAAGCGGGCGTGAATAGGATCGCGCTCCGAGTCGGGGAGCGACTCGATCTCAGCACCCGCCATTGGAGGAGGTTCTCGGTCGATGTCATCTCGACGCGATCTCTCGGCCATGTTGGCGGCTCTGGCCATCGTCGTCGGCCTGCTGCCTGCTGCTGCGGTCGCGGCCGCCCGCTCGGACATCTCCCTTCAGGTTCGGGTCAGCAACCAGGCCGGTCGCCCGCTGGCGAATCGGATCGTCATCGTGTCAACCATGTGGTCCTCGAAAGCGGACTGGCAGCAGCACGGGCGGGCCGTTGGCCGCAAGGCCACAACGGACGCGCTGGGAAACGCCAGCATTCAGATCGCCCTGACGGACGTGGAGCGCGCAGCGGCACACCGGAACAATGAGTGGGTCAACCTGACGGTCGTGACCCTGGACGAGAACGGGAATCCCGAGGCGTTCGCAAGCTCCAGCCGATACCTTGGTTCAAAGCCCGATCAGCATGGCGCAACGGGCGCACCTTCCTCACCAGGACCGGATCGACCTCAGAGGATCCGTGCAGACGAGGCTCGCGGCAGCGCCCGCTCCCCTCGCTTCCTGCACCTACTACTGGGAGGCGTACTCGTATCAGGACCGGTACGCCCAGGTCGGCGAGTTGCACGCGGACTACGACTTCGTTGACGCGATCTTTACCTACGGCGAGACGGCCGACTCGAACGTCGACGTCATGTCCGAAGTCGAGCGGCGTCGACTGGCACATCTCGGGCAGCTTCCACGTCGGCAACTCCCGGTCGGCCTCCATCGGCGTCGATGCGCCGATCGAACAACTACCACTGGGCGTTGAGGACCGAGTTCACGTACGTGAAAATGCGCCTCTTCAAGGATTGCCTCGGCGGCCCGTACCAGTCGTTCACCGGCAGCGAAGAGGTTGGCGTCCTGGAATGGGCGGGCGGCGGGATGGTGGCGACGAACCCCGTCACCCAACTCGCCCGGAATCCCAGCGAACAGCCAGATCTACGGCTCCGGAGGATTCTGGTCGCGATCGTCTTCGTATCTGACGAGGGTAAGCACCGGTGCGGGCGCGTTCGGCCTGACGTTCGGTATTCAGAGCGGGGCGTCAACCGAGGTGAAGTACTACTACAAGTTCGGGTCGCGTCCGATGCACTACCTCTATGGGAACAATGCAAAGCCGAACACGTCGTCGCGCGTCTTCCAGGACACGCCCTAGACCTATCGGTGACGTAACGCCTTGACGAGGTACTTCCGGCGGATCGCGGCGCGCCTCGGCGGCGGCCGCGATCCTCATTGCCTTCTCGCTCGCGGTCGTCGGTTGCGGTCCCGCCGAGTCCGACTACTTCCCGACGAGCGGGGTGACCCGCGTTGGCGCGCCAGCCCTGGCAGGCGAGCCCGTGTACTTCGGAATCGAACTGCTCCGATGCAGAGCCGGGCGATGTCGTCCGGCTCGAGGGGTTGGAGGTGGATGCCGCGACCGGTGGCGCGAGCGTCGAGGGGATCGTGGCATTCCTGGGCGAGAAGAAGGAGTGGATCGGCGCCGGCACTGGCTCGGATCTGGTGGCCGCGGGGATCGATGCGAGCACATATCGACCCCTGTCAGGCACGGAATTCGAGGCGGCGGACGGTTCGGTCGCCCTCGCGGTCCGCATGACCGGGAACGCCTCGACCTTCGGATTCGACAGCGTCCGCCTGCTCTTTCGAGTCAACGGCGGCCCGACCGTTCAGGAGCGATTTCACGTTGGCGTGGTCGCGTGTGCCGCCATTGATCGGGACAAGGCACGCCAGATCTGCGACGCCCTGGAGCAACCATGACGGGCACCCAACCCGGATAAGGGTCCCCCGAAGATGTGATGGCGCGCCCGGCGGGACTCGAACCCACGACCTTTAGGTCCGCAACCTAACGCTCTATCCACTGAGCTACGGGCGCCACGGCGTGACTGGCGGAGAGGGAGGGATTCGAACCCTCGGAGCAGGTTACCCCACTCAACGGTTTAGCAAACCGTCGCACTAGGCCTCTATGCGACCTCTCCGTCGCGCGGCGGCCGGAATCCTACCACGAGGCTCGGCGCCCCCGACCATGATGGGCTAGGCTGGCGAGCGGTCCGCGAGAGGAGCAACCGATGACCGGAGACGCCATCCGCCGCGACTTCAGCCGTTCACCGAGGAGGAGATTCGGGCCATCACCGTCGGCGAGCTCAAGCCCCACGACGCGCCGATCACCCTCGTCGACTACGACCCCGCGTGGCCCGCGCTGTTCGAGCGCGAGGACCGCCGGATCCGGGCGGCCCTCGGGCGACAAGGTCCTGCGGCTCGAGCACACGGGCTCGACGTCGGTGCCCGGCCTCGCGGCGAAGCCGCGCATCGACATGACGATGATCGTCCCCGAACTCGGCCGACGAGGCTGACCTACGTCCCCGACCTCGAGGCCGCCGGCTACGTCCTCCGGATCCGCGAGAGCCGGACTGGCACGAGCACCGCGTCTTCAAGGGTCCCGACACGAACGTCAACCTCCACGTCTTCTCGCCCGGCAGCGTCGGAGCTCGAGCGGATGGTCGGCTTCCGCGACTGGCTGCGGACCCACGACGACGACCGCGAGCTGTACGAGCGGACGAAGCGCGAGCTGGCGGCGCAGCGAGTGGCAGTACGTCCAGAACTACGCCGACGCGAAGACGACCGTCGTCGAGGAGATCATCGCCCGCGGCCGGGACCTGCCCGAGCAGGCCCAGTCGACGCCGCGCGTTGACAGCGGGCCCGCCGCTCGGTACCGTCCGAAGCACGCAGATGAATCCCTACTTCTACTTTCGACACCCGGCATGACCGTTCCCGGATCCTAGGACCCGGGAGCACGGGTCGTGCCGGGAGAGCAGAGGTTCGGACCTCTGCTCTTTTTCTTTGAGCGACAGGAAGGACCGCCGCCGCCGATGTTCGTCGTGATGGCCAGGACCGCCAGCGAGGCCGAGATCCTCGGGGTCAAGAGCCAGATCCTCGCCGAGGGCATGACGCCGTTCGACCACCAGGGTGCAGAACGGGTCGTCATCGCCGTGGTCGGCGACGTCGGGCCGCGCAAGGCGGAGCTGTCGAGCCGGCTCGCCGGGCTGCCGGGCGTCGAGCAGGTCACGCCGATCAGCCGGCCGTTCAAGCTGACATCGCGCGAGTTCCACCCCGAGGACACCGTGATCCGGGTCCTCGACGCGGTGATCGGCGACGGGTCGCTGACGATGATGGCCGGGCCGTGCTCGGTCGAGTCGCGCGAGCAGCTGTTCGAGACCGCCGATGCCGTCGCCGCCGCCGGCGCGACCGTCCTGCGGGGCGGCGCCTTCAAGCCGCGGACGAGCCCGTACTCGTTCCAGGGCCTCGGCGTCGAGGCGCTCCGCTACCTCGCCGAGGCGCGCGAGCGGACCGGCCTGCCGGTCATCACCGAGGTGATGGAGCCGAACCAGGTCGACATCGTCGCCGAGTACGCCGACATCCTCCAGATCGGCACCCGGAACATGCAGAACTACTCGCTGCTCACCGCGGTCGGGCGGGTCGCGCGCCCGGTCATGCTGAAGCGCGGCTACGGCGCGACGGTCGAGGAATGGCTCATGGCCGCGGAGTACATCGTCAGCTCCGGGCAACCCGAACGTCATCCTCTGCGAGCGCGGCATCCGGACGTTCGAGACCTACACCCGGAACACGATGGACCTCGCCGCGGTGCCGCTCCTCCACCACCTGACGCACCTGCCGGTGATCGTCGATCCGTCGCACGCGACCGGAAAGCGCTGGCTCGTGAAGCCGCTGGCGATCGGGGGCGTCGCCGTCGGGGCGGACGGGGTGATGGTCGAGGTCCATCCGCGGCCGGAGGAGGCGCTGTCCGACGCCGAGCAGCAGCTGACCCTCGACCAGTTCCGCGACCTGATGGCGGCGCTCGTGCCGGTCCACGAGCACGTTCGCTCGCTCCACGACGACCCGGTCCTCGGCGCGGCGGCCCTCGGCATCGGCGGGAGCGGCGGGAACGGCGGCTCCGGCGGGCTGGGGAAGCATTGATCGCCGTGTCGAGCCCCGACGTCGCCGTCATCCGCCAGGCGCACCGCCTGCGCGGCGAGCTGCGGCTGCCCGGCGACAAGTCGATCAGCCACCGGGCCCTGATGCTCGCGACGCTGGCCGCGGGCGAGAGCCGCATCGCGGGCGCCGGCGACGGCGCCGACGTCCGCTCGACGGCAGCGGTCTGCGCGGCGCTCGGGGCCACGGTCGAGCGGACCGTCGACGACGAGACCGGCAACGCCGGCTACCGGGTCATCTCGCCGGGCGCCGACGGCTTGCGCGAGCCCGCGGCCGACCTCGATTGCGGCAACTCCGGGACGAGCCTCCGGCTGTTCGCCGGGATCCTCGCCGGGCTGCCGTTCCGGAGCGTCCTCGACGGCGACGATTCATTGCGTCGCCGACCGGTCGCTCGTATCATCGAACCGCTGCGCTCGATGGGTGCGGTGCTCCACGCCCGATCGAACGACTCCCTCCCGCCGGTGACCGTGGTCGGTCGCACCCCGCTTCAAGCGGTGGACATCGCGACGCCAGTGCCGAGCGCCCAGGTCAAGTCGGCGATCCTGCTCGCGGGGCTGCGAGCGGAGGGACGGACGACGGTTCGCGAGGCGGTCGCGACCCGTGACCACACGGAGCGGATGCTGCGGGCGCGGGGCGTGCCGGTCGTGACCGAGGCGACTGGCGGGGCCGGGGGGCCGGTGGCGATCAGTCTCGAAGGAGGGATCGTTCGGTGAGAGCGGTGAGCGAGCGGGTACCGGGCGACGTCTCGTCGGCCGCGTTCTGGCTGGTCGCCGCGGCGATCCATCCGGACGCCGAGCTGACGCTGCGCGGGCGTCGGCGTCAACCCAACGCCGACGCGCCGTCATCGACATCCTCCGGTCGATGGGGGCCGACATCGAGGAATGGGCGGTCGAGGGCGCGGGCGCCACCGCTGACGGCGGCGCCGGCGAGCCCGTCGCCGACCTCACGGTCCGCTCCAGTGACCTCCGAGCGATCGACCTCGCCTCCGCGGACGTCGCCGCCGCGATCGACGAGATCCCGATCCTCTGCCTCGCCGCGTCACAGGCAACCGGGCACGACCGTCATTCGCGGCGCCGGCGAGCTGCGGCACAAGGAATCGGATCGCATCGCCGGCACGCCGAAGGGCTCCGGGCACTCGGCGCCCGAATCGACGTCGACGGCGACGACCTGACGATCCACGGGCGGGCCGCGCCTCGATCGGCGCCGCAACCGACAGCCTCGACGACCACCGGCTCGCGATGACGTTCGCGGTCGCCGGACTCATCGCCAGCGGCGAGACGAGCGTCGGCCGGCCCGGCAGTGCCGCGATCTCGTATCCGGGCTTCTTCGCGGAACTCGAGAGGGTGCGAGCATGACGAAGCGCGTCGTCCTCATCGGCCATCCGGTCGCGCATTCGCTGTCGGGCGCGATGCAGCAGGCCGCCTTCGACGACCAGGGCATCGACGCGACGTACGAGCTCTGGGACCGGCCACCGATCGGCCTCGCCGACGCGGTCAACGAGCTGCGGAGCGACGACTTCCTCGGCGCGAACGTCACGATCCCTCACAAGGAGCGGATGGTCCCGCTCGTCGATCGGCTGACCGAGGACGCCCACATCACGGGCGCGGTGAACACGATCACCAAGGAAGGCAAGCGGCTCATCGGCCACAACACCGACGTCCCGGGCTTCCGCGTCGCCCTCGACAAGCTCGTCGGCAAGCAGAAGATGCCGCGCCTTGCGGTTGTCCTGGGGGCCGGTGGCGGGGCACGGGCCGTCGTCCACGGCCTGATCGTCGAGGGCTTCCAGCGGATCGTCGTCTTCAACCGCCACCTCCATCGAGCAGAGGCGCTCGTCAAGCACTTCGGACGGAGCGCCGCGCACATGGAGCTGCGGGCGATGCCGTGGCACGAGTCGATCATCGAGGCCGAGCTGGCCAAGACGAAGGTCCTCATCAACGCGACATCGATCGGGCTGACGAGCGACGAGACGCCGGTCGCAGGCGAGCTGATGCCGCCGGAGCTCCTCGTCCTCGACCTCATCTACAACCGGACCCGGTTCCTCCGCGAGGCGGAGGCCGCCGGGGCGACGGTCCTCGACGGCGAGCTCATGCTCCTCCACCAGGGCGCGGCGGCGTTCACGCTGTGGACCGGCAAGCCCGCGCCGCTCGAGCTGATGCAGAAGAAGCTTCACGAGGCACGAGCCGGCGGCCTTCGATCCGCCGAAGGCGAGCCGGCCGGCGACGACGGCAGCGCCGGCCCGACGGACGGCGCCGCGGCCGCGACCGATGGCACCGCCGGCCCCGCGGCGGAGGGCGAGCCGAGCGGGGCCGCCGCCTCCGACTGATCGGCGGGCCGATGTCGTGGGTCGACTCCGCTTTCTGACCGCCGGCGAATCGCACGGCCCGACGCTGAGCGTGACGCTCGAGGGGATCCCGGCGGGCCTCGCGCTGTCCGCGGACCAGCTCGCGGTGGACCTTGCCCGGCGCCAGCGAGGCTACGGCCGCGGGGCGCGCCAGGCGATCGAGCAGGACCGGGCCGAGATCCTCGCCGGCGTCCGCCACGGGACGACACTCGGGTCGCCGATCCTGCTGCTCGTCGCAAACCGCGACTGGGAGAACTGGACGCGCGTGATGCAGGTCGAGGCGCTCAGCGACGAGGAGGCGGCGGAGCTCGAGGCGGCCGCCGCCGACGGCAACAAGCGGGCGACGCCGGTCACCCGCGTCCGGCCGGGCCATGCCGACCTCGCGGGCGCGCTCAAGTACGGCTTCCGCGACGTCCGGAACGTCCTGGAGCGGGCGTCGGCGCGGGAGACGGCGGCGCGGGTGGCCGCCGGCGGCGTCGCACGCGCGTTCCTGCGCGAGCTCGGGGTCGAGGTCTGGTCGTTCACGGCCGAGGTCGGCGGGGTGGCCGTCGATCCGGCGCGTGCCACGCTGCCCCGCGACGAGGCCGACGCGTCGCCGCTCCGCTGCCCGGACCCGGAGGCGGAGGCCGCGATGATCGCCCGGATCGACGAGGCGCGCTCGAACGGCGACACGATCGGTGGCGTCTTCGAGGTCGTCGCCCACGGGCTGCCGATCGGGCTGGGCAGCGTACGTCCAGTGGGACCGCCGGCTCGACGCCGCGCTCGCCGCGGCGGTGATGAGCATCAACATCGTCAAGGGCGTCGAGTTCGGGCTGGGGTTCGAGCAGACGCGCCGGTTCGGATCGGCCGTCCACGACGTCATCGAGGGGCGCGGCGAGGGCGGGCGCTGGATCCACCGGACCAACAACGCCGGCGGGCTGACCGGCGGCGTCACGAACGGCGAGCCACTCGTCGTCCGCGGGGCGGTGAAGCCGATCTCGACCCTGGCGAAGCCGCTGCCGTCGGCCGACCTGCTGACCGGCGAGGCGGTCGAGAAGGCCCACTACGAGCGATCCGACATCAGCGTCGTGCCGGCCGCCGGCGTCGTCGGCGAGGCGATGGTGATGCTCGTCCTGGCCGATGCGATGCTCGACAAGTTCGGCGGCGACTCGCTGGCGGAGACGCGCGACAACCTGGAGCGCTATCGCGAGCGGATCTCCGCGCCGATGTCCGGCCGCACCGGCGCTCGCAGGCGGCGAAGCGGGCTCAGGCGGGGACGACTAGGCCGATGGACGTCGTGCTCGTCGGGCTGCCCGGCAGCGGCAAGAGCGCCGTCGGGCGGCGGCTCGCCCATCGCCACGACGCCGCGTACGTCGACCTCGACGAGACGATCGAGCGTGCGGCCGGCCGAAAGATCCCGGAGATCTTTGCCGAGCAGGGCGAGGCGGCCTTCCGGTCGATGGAACGGGCGGCCGTCGTCGAGTCTCGGGGCGCCCGACCCGGAGCCGGCGATCCGTCGGGTCGTCGCCACCGGCGGCGGCGCGGTCGTCGACCCGCGGAACCGCTGGGCGCTCTACCGCGGCCGCCTCCCGATCTGGCTCGACGGCAGGCCGGAGGTCCTCGCCCAGCGACTTCGCCGAAGCCCCAACGTCCGCCCGCTCGTCACCGGGCGCGACCCGATCGGGGCGATCCGCAGCCTCGCCCGGGAGCGTGAGCGGTTCTACGCGGCAGGTCATCGGCTCAACAGCGCGTCGGAGGTGGGGACGCTCGTCGATCGGGTCGACGAGCTCGCTGCGGCGCGACAGGCCCGGGCTCGGAGCCACGTGACCAGCGCCGGCGCCGTCCTCCTCCGGGCCGACACGGCGAGCGGCGCACGTCGTCCTCGGCGAGGGGATCGCGGCCACGGAGGTAGGCGCCGCGCTCGGTCACGCCAAGGCCCGGCGCGCGATCCTCGTCTCCGAGCCGGGTGCCTGGGCGGCCGCGGGGGCATCGATCGCCGAACGCCTCACGACCGACGGCTGGTCGATCGAGCAGGTCATGCTGCCGGAGGGCGAGGCCGCGAAGCGCCTCGGGGTTATCGAGGACGCGGCGCGCAAGCTGGCCCGCATCCGGGCCGGAGCGCGACGAACCATTGGTTGCGATCGGCGGCGGGGCGCTCGGCGACGCGGCGGGCTTCCTCGCCGCGACCTGGCTCCGGGGCGTGCCGTTGATCCACGTCCCGACGACGCTCGTCGCCCAGATCGACTCGTCGATCGGCGGCAAGACGGGCGTCGACCTGCCGGAGGGCAAGAACCTCGTCGGCGCGTTCCACCAGCCGATCGCCGTCATCATCGACGTCGCCTTCCTCCGCTCCCTGCCGGAGCGGCAGCGGCGCGCGGCCCTCGGCGAGGCGGTGAAGATGGCGGCCCTCGGCGACGAGCAGCTGTTCGCGCTCCTCGAAACGCGACGGCGAGGCGATCGCGGGCGGCGACGCGGCCGCATTCGAATCGGGCGCCGTCGCGGAGGTAGTGGAGCGCGCGGCGTGGGCCAAGGTCGTCGTCGTCACGGCCGACGAGCGGGAGCAGGGCGAACGCCGGCCGGATCTCGCTCAATCTCGGGCATTCGCTGGGCCACGCCGTCGAGGCGGCAGGCGGATTCGGCGAACTGCTCCACGGCGAGGCGGTCGCGGTCGGGCTGCGGGCGGCGGTCCGGATCGGGTCGGAGCTCGGGCGTCACGCCCCCGGAGCGGGCAGGCACGGGTCGAGACGCTGCTGACCAGCCTCGGGCTGGCGACGGCGCCGCTCCCCTACTCGCTCGGGGCGGTGCTCGGCGCGATGGCGACCGACAAGAAGCACGCCGTCGGGGAATCTTCGCTGGGTCCTTCCGACGGCCGACGGCTACGAGGTCCGCTCGGACGTTCCATCGGAGCTCGTCGAGCGCGTCGCGGCGGGGTTGCTGGCACCGGTCGGGGCCGGCTCGGGCGGCCGATCGTGACGCGCGTCCTCGTCCTCCAGGGGCCGAACCTGAACTTGATCGGGACGCGCGAGCCGGAAATCTACGGCCACGACTCGCTCGACGACATCCACGCCGAGATCGCCGCCCGTGCGGAGGACCTCGGGCTCGAGGTGGAGTTCTTCCAGTCGAACCACGAGGGCGCCCTGATCGATCGACTCCACGGGCGGGACTTCGATGCCTCGATCGTCAACGCCGGCGGCCTGACCCACACGTCGGTCGCGCTCCGTGACGCGCTGCTCGCGATCGAGCGGCCGTTCTGGGAGGTCCACCTGTCCGATCCGGCAACGCGCGAGCCGTTCCGCAAGGTCAACTTCCTGCGCGACGTCGCCGCCGAGTCGTTCGTCGGGCAGGGCAAGCGCGGCTACCTCCTCGCCCTCGAGTCGGTCGCCCAGCATTTCGCTGAGGCGCCCGGTGGCTGAGCGACGTCTGGACGAGACGCCCGAGCTGCGGCGGCTGCGGCGCCGGATCGACGCGCTCGATCGGCGGATCGTCGCGCTGCTGAGCGAACGGGCCGAGCTGGGACGCGAGGTCGGCCGGGAGAAGGCCGCCGCGGCCGGCGAGCGATCCGCGACGCCGAGCGCGAGCGCGAGGTGCTGCTCCGGGTGACGATGGCGAACACCGGGCCGATCCCCCAGGCCGACCTCCTCGCGATCTACCGCCGCCTCATGGCCGCGACCCGGGCGCTCGAGGCGCGGGACCGCGCGCGCGAAGCACCGGCCAATTCGGACTGACCCGATCGTCAACGCCTTGACGCGCCGGCGCTGATCGCGCGACACGCCACACCTACGAGGGCCGCGGTGATCGGAGTAGCTCGAACGAGTCCGCGACGATGAACACGCCAGGAGAGCAAATGCTGTCGCCGATGGCATCGGCGTTGTAATTCACGCTGAGCCAGTCGCCCTCGCGCGCCGCGACCCGCCCGTTTTCGTCGACTAGCCGAAGCGGCTGAAAGCGCGACTCCAGGCCTCGGATCGCGAGGTCGAACCTTCGCCCGTTGCGATCGATCAGCCACGTGCAGTCGACCGAGTTGCCGTCCATGTCGACGATGCCGGACGCGAGGTGGCCCTCAAGCGTTGCGATCCTCGGACTTGATGTCACGAGCGTCCCGCCGACGCATCCCGCAAGCAGGAGCACGACAACGAGAACGGCGGGGCCAAAGCGCGTGCGGTGAACCAACAACCTGCTACTCACAGGTATCACAATACCACGTCGGCGCGGACACTGATCGCTTCTCGGCGGTCAAGTTTCGGTGCGGTCCTCGATCTCCCAGGCGTGGTCGAGGGCGTGCCACGCGATCCGGTGGGCGGCGTAGCGGGCCGTCCATCTGCGGTCGGCGATCGGCGAGCCGTCCGATGGCTGCCGGAGGACCTCGAGCATCGCCGCCCGCACCTCGCCGATGGGCGCCTTGAGCTTGATGCCGATCTCGCGGGCGTAGGCCTCGTCGGCCTCGACGACATGGCCGACCATCTTCGAGGTGTCGCGGCCGCCGCCGCGAGGTCCCTTCCGCAGCTCTTCGGGCGCGCCGGCGGCAACCTTTTCGAAGGTCCGCCAGGCGGCCTCGACCAGCCGGGCCAGCCGATCGGCGTCCTTCGCGCGTGACCCGGCGGCGGTCCTTGTCGGTGACGTTGCTCGGGACGCCGAACTCCGTGCCGCCGCCTCCGCCTGAGCGTCTCGACGACCTCGAGGTCGAGGCCGTCGGCCTTCGGGAACGCCTCGCCGGCGAGCTTCGCGACCGGTGCGTATCGGTCGGCGTAGGTCGCCAGCGCCTCGATCGCGAGCTCCTCGGTCTTGCCGGATCGGCTCCAGCCGGGCCAATCGACGGCGGTCGCGAAAGCCTTCTTCTGGGCCGCCTCGATCGAGACGGCGATCCGCTTGGCGGTCATCGGTTGGTCGCCGCGGCCAGGTCGCGGACGAGCTGCGCCATCCGCTCAACATCGGTGCCGTCCGGGCCGAGCGCGTCGACGAGCGCCGACGCGACGATGACGCCGTCCGCCCCGGCCCGGGCGAGCGCCCGGACGTGGGCCGGCCTGCTGACCCCGAAGCCCGACGCCGACCGGAACGGGCGACGCGGCAACGACGTCGCGGACGAGGCGGCCGACGGTCGAAGGCAGCGACGTCCGCGCGCCGGTGACGCCGACGAGCGAGACGCAGTACAGGAAGCCGCCGCTGCGCCCGGCGATCTCGGCGCGGCGATCGGGTGGCGTCGTCGGCGCGACGAGGTAGACGACCGCGAGGCCGTGCTCTGCGGGCGACCGACTCGAACGGCCCGCCTTCGTCAGGGGTCAGGTCGGCGACGATGACGCCCGATGCGCCGGCTGTCGCCAGCCGGCGAGCGGCCTCTCGGCCATCCCCGCCACCGATGAACTGGTTGGCGTAGCCCATCGGCACGAGCGGGATCGCGGGCCGAGCCGCGGCAATCCGCTCGATCAGGGCGAGGCTGCCATCGAGCGTCGCGCCGCTTGCGAGGGCGACGCCCGACGCGCGCTGGAGCGTCGCGCCATCGGCCAGCGGATCCGAGTACGGCAGGCCGAGCTCGAGGAGGTCGGCGCCCGCGTCGATGGCCGCGAGGGCGACCCGGAAGCTCGTCTCCGCGTCCGGGTAGCCGGCGACGACGTACGGGATGAGGGCCGCGCGCCCGGCGCCGGAGGCCGCGGCGAAGGCAGTGGCGATGCGACGCGCGCCCGCCGTCTCGTTCGTGCCGAACGCAGACGGTGCCGTAGCCACGGCGCTCACGACTCGTGCGCCTCGTGCCAGCGCCCGAACGGCGCGAGGTCCTTGTCGCCGCGCCCGGACAGCCCGAGCAGGACGCGGCCTCCTCGGGCCAGTCGCCGCCCGCGCCCTCCGTGCCGGCCAGGAGCCGCGGCAGCGTCGCGAGCGCGTGGGCCGACTCGAGCGCCGGCAGGATCCCCTCGGTCCGGGCCAGCCAGCGCATCGCCTCGAACGCCTCGTCGTCGGTCGCGGCGGAGATCTCCAGCCGGCCGGCCCGGGCGAGCGCCGCGATCTGCGGCCCGACGCCCGGGTAGTCGAGCCCGGCCGACGCCGAGTGCGCCTCGGTGACCTGGCCGTCGCGGTCCTGGAGCATCATCGAGCGGGCGCCGTGGAGGATCCCGGGCGTCCCGCCGGCGAGCGCCGCCGCGTGCCGGCCGGTCGCGATGCCGTCGCCCGCCGCCTCGGCGACCGCGAGCCGGACCGACGGCTCGCCGATGAACCGATCGAGCAGCCCGATCGCGTTCGAGCCGCCGCCGACGCAGGCGAGGGCGAGGTCCGGCAGCCGGCCCTCGACCTCGACGAACTGGGCGGCCGCCTCGTCGCCGATCCGGCGCTGGAGGTCGCGCACGATCGTCGGGTACGGGTGCGGGCCCATCGCCGAGCCGAGGACGTAGTGGGTCGTCTCGACGTTCGTGACCCAGTCGCGCATCGCCTCGTTGATCGCGTCCTTGAGCGTCGCGCTGCCGGAGGTCACCGGCCGGACCTCGGTCCCGAGCGCGTGCATCCGGAGCACGTTCGGCTGCTGGCGCTCGATGTCCTCGGCGCCCATGTAGACGACGCACGGCAGGCCGAGGAGCGCGCAGGCGGTCGCGGTCGCGACGCCGTGCTGGCCGGCGCCGGTCTCGGCGATGACCCGGGTCTTGCCGAGCCGGCGGGTCAGGAGCGCCTGGCCGAGGGCGTTGTTGATCTTGTGGGCGCCGGTGTGGGCGAGGTCCTCGCGCTTGAGGTGGAGCCGGAGGCGATGCGGCAGACGCGTGCGACCCTCCAACGCGATTGCCCGCTCGAGCGTCTCGTACGCGAGGCGGTCCGCGCGGTAGAGGGCCGTCGGGCGGCCGGCGTAGCGCTGGAGCAGCTCGCGCAGCTCCGCCCAGAACCGCGGGTCGTGGCGGAGCGCGGCGTACGCCTCCTCGAGCTGGCGGAGCGCGGACATGAGCGTCTCGGGCACGTAGCGTCCGCCGAACTCGCGGTCGATGCCCCAGCGGCCGTCGTCGTCGGCCTCGAGCAGGCCGCGGGTGGACGGGCGTCGGCCGAACGGCGAGGTTCGGCCGGTCGACGCGGGCGGCGCGGGCGCGCTTGACGAAGAGCGCGACCCTCAGCGGGTCCTTGCGCGGGCGCTCGTCCCCTTCGCGGGGCCGCTCGACGCCGGAGGCGACGTCGACGCCGACCGCCGGGGTCGCCCGGAGCGCGTCGCCGACGGTCGACCGGATCGAGGCCGCCGGCGAGGACGACCGGGATCTCGCGGGCAACGGCGGCGGCGAGCGACGGCGCGGCGCGGGTGCCGGTGCCGCCCGGGTGGGGGCCGCCGGCGGTGTCGAGCAGCAGGCGTGCGGCGCCGGCCGTCGAGGAACTCGCGGCCCAGGGCGACGATCGGCGTCGCGGCCGCGTCGACGTCGGATGGTTCCTCGCGCGGCAGGTGGATGACCTTCCAGGCCGGGCGCCCGACGGCGGCGATCGACGCCGGCGGCTCGCGCCCCGACAGCTGGACCGCGTCCGGGTCGAGGGCGGCGACGATCTCGCGGATCCGCTCCTCGCCCGCGATCGGCGGTGATGGCGACGATCTGCGGCGTCGCCGCTGGCGGGCGCCAACGCCCGGGCGACGCGCCGCAGCTCGATCGCCTCGTCGAGCGACAGCGCCCGCGGCGTGCCCGGGACGAGGTTGAGCCCGATCGCGTCGGCCCCGGCACGGATCGCCGCGAGGATGCCGTCGGCGTCGGTGACGCCGCAGATCTTCACGAACGGGGCCGCGGCGACGTTGGCGGGATCGCGAGGCGGACGGCCGGCCGACACGAACGCCCGAACCGCGGCGGCCGGGTCGGCGGAGCGGACGAGGGCCTCGCCGACGAGCGCGGCGTCGAACCCGACAGCCCGCCACGCGGCGACCGTCGCGGCGTCGCGGACACCGGACTCGCCGACGACGAGCCGGTCGTCCGGGACGAGTGCCCGGAGGCGGACGGCCCGCTCCGTGTCGACGTCGAGGGTCCGCAGGTCGCGGTTGTTCAAGCCGATGATCCGGGCCCGCGTCGCGAGCGCACGCTCGAGCTCCTTCTCGTCGTGGGCCTCGACGAGCGGCTCCAGCCCGATCTCGAGCGCACGCTCGACGAGGCGGGCGAGCCGCTTCGCCGGATGGAGGACCGCGAGGAGGAGCACGAGATCCGCGCCGGCGGCCCGGAGGTGGGGCAGCTGGATCGGCTCGACGACGAACTCCTTGGCCAGGACGGGGATCGAGACCGCAGCCCGGACGGCCCGGAGGTCGTCGATCGAGCCACCGAACCAGTGCGGCTCGCACAGGACGGAGATCGCGACGGCGCCACCGGCCTCGTACGCCCGAGCCCGGGCGACGATGTCCTCGTCGCGGTCGGCGATGTCGCCGGCCGACGGCGAGCGCCGCTTGATCTCGGCGATGACGTGAAGGCCCGGGGCGGCGAGCCGATCGAGAATCGGCCGGGGCGCGCGCGTCCCGGCGGCGATCGCGAGGTGGTCGTCGAGGGTCAGGCGCGCCATCTCGTCGCGGACGTCGGCGCGGCGACGCTCGGCGATCTCGGCAACGACGTTGGGCTTGCCCGGCCGCGTCGGTGCGGGCGCCGCCGATTCGTCGGCCTGGCCGGGCCGCTCGAGAATCGTCATGCCGGCGCCCCTTCGGCCTCGGCCTCGTCCTCGGCCCGGAGCGCCTCGATGTCGCGGCGTTCGGTGCGGAGTCGTTCGAGCAGCTCCGACCCGAGCCCGGCATCGATCGTCAAGCCCGCCCGGTCGATCCCCGCTTCGAGCGAATCGACCGCTCCAGCGACGAGCAGCGCGGCCCCGGCGTTGAGCAGCACGACGTCGCGCCTGGCACCGGGCTCGCCCCGCAGCACGGACTCGGTGATCCGGGCGTTGTCGGCAGCCGATCCGCCGGCGAGCTTCGCCGTCGACGTCCGCCGGAGGCCGAGCGCAGCGGCGTCGACCTCCCGCCGCTCGACGCCATCCGCCGTCACGTCATAGAGAACGCCCGATCCGTCGAGCGGCAACTCGTCGACCCCATCGCCGTGGATCACGAACGTCCGCTCGGTCCCGAGGAGCCGGGCGACCTCGGCGATCCTGGCCGCCGCCGCCGCGTCGCCCACGCCGAGGAGCTGGCGTGTCGTCCCGGCCGGGTTCGTCAGCGGGCCGAGCAGGTTGAACGCCGTCCGAACGCCGATCTCGCGGCGCGTCGGGCCGGCGTGCTTCATCGCCGGGTGGAAGCCGGGCGCGAACAGGAACGCGAAGCCGCTCTTGCGAAGTGCTTCGCCGGCCGACGTCGCATCGTGGTCGATCCGGACGCCGAGCGCGTCGAGGACATCGGCGGAACCCGACGCGGACGTGATCGCCCGGTTGCCGTGCTTCGCGACCGGGACGCCGGCCGCGGCGACCACGAGCGCCGACGTCGTCGAGATGTTGAACGTCCCGCTGCCGTCGCCGCCCGTGCCGACGACGTCGATCGCGCCAAGGGGTGCATCGACCCGGAGGACCCGCTCGCGCATCGCCGCGGCGAACCCCGCCAGCTCCTCGACCGTCTCGCCGCGCATCCTGAGGGCGACGAGCAGGGCCGCCAGCTGCGAAGGGGTCGCCTCGCCGTCCATCACGGAACCCATCGCCGCCCGCGCCTCATCCATCGCCAGGACCCGCCCATCGATGACCGCCGCGAGGGCCGACCGGACCTGCTCGCTCACGGGACCGTCTCCGCGATCCCGGCCGTCGCGAACGAGCCGGATGCAGCGTCGAGCCGCGATGCCTCGCCCTCGCCGGCCTGGCGGAGGAAGTTCGCGAGGAGGTGCGGCCCGTCCGGGGTGAGCACCGACTCGGGATGGAACTGGACGCCCTCGAGCGGCAGCGAGATGTGGCGGATGCCCATCACGACGCGATCCACCTCGCTCATCGCGGTGACGCGCAGCTCCTCCGGCAGCGTCGCAATGTCGACGGCCAAGGAGTGATAACGGGCGGCCATGAACGAGGGCGGCATCCCGGCGAGCAGCCCGGCGCCGTCGTGGGTCACCTCGGACGCCTCGCCGTGGACGAGGGTCGGGGCGCGGACGATGGACGCGCCGAACGCGACGGCCATCGACTGCATCCCGAGACACACGCCGAGCAGCGGGATCTCGCGCTCGCGGGCGACCTCGATCGTCGCGACCGACACGCCGGCCGACGTCGGGTCGCCGGGCCCGGGCGAGATGACGATCCCGCGGAGGTCCGCATCCGCGTCGGCGGCGAGGGCCTCGACCCCCGCCCGGTCGATCGCGTCGTTGCGGACGACCCGGACATCGGCGCCCGCGGCCTGGAGCGCCTGGACCAGGTTGAACGTGAACGAATCGTAGTTGTCGATGACGAGGATCACGGGACGGGCTCCATCGCCGGCTCGGTCGACCGCGGGGCCTCCGGGGTGCCGGCCGCCAGCTCGATCGCCCGACGGAGCGCGGCGGCCTTGTGCTCGGTCTCCTCGAACTCCTTCTCGGGGACGCTGCCCGCGACGATGCCGGCACCGGTGTGGACGTGGGCCTGCCCGGCGCGCAGGACCGCGCTCCGGATCGTGATCGCGGTGTCGAGATTGCCGTCGTAGCCGAGGTAGCCCACCGCGCCGCCGTACAGCCCGCGCCGCTCGCCCTCCGCCGCCGCGATCAGCTGCATCGCCCGGACCTTGGGAGCGCCCGACAACGTGCCCGCCGGGAAAACGGCCCGCAGCGCATCGAGCGCGTCGAGCTCCGGCTTGAGGCGCCCCTCGACGTGCGACACGAGGTGGAGGACGTGGCTGTAGCGCTCGACCTCCATGTACTTGCTGACGGTCACGGTGCCCGCTCGCGAGACCCGCCCGAGGTCGTTCCGGCCGAGGTCGACGAGCATGATGTGCTCCGCTCGTTCCTTCGGGTCGCGCTGGAGCTGCTCGGAAAGGATCCGGTCGTCCGCGTCGGTCGCGCCACGCGGTCGCGTGCCCGCGATCGGGTGGGTCGTGAGCTTGTCGCCCTCGACCTGGAGGAGGAGCTCCGGGCTGGCCCCGACGACCTCGAAGGTCGGCGTTCGGACGAAGAACAGGTACGGGCTCGGATTGACGCGACGGAGGGCGCGGTAGAGGGCGATCCCGTCGAGCGGCTGGCCCGTCGCCGGGTCGGCCGGCAGGTCGAACGTCTGGCGCCGGGCGAGGACCACCTGGATCGCCTCGCCCGACGCGATCGCGTCCTTCGCGACCTCGACGGCGTGGATGTAGGCGTCACGCCCGAGGCTCGTGTCGATCCGGTCGTCGCGAAGGCTCGCCGCGGCCGGCGACCGGGCGGCTCCCGGCCCGCCCATCTCGGCGGGGCTGGGCCGGCCAGTCCGTTCGAGCGCCTCGAAGATCGCCGCTTCGGCGATCCGGTAGCGGCCCTCGAGGTCCGGCGTCTCGGTATGGAGCGAGGCAATCGCCGACAGGGTGTGGGTGAGGTGGTCGAAGACGAGGACGAGGTCGGTCTCGATGAAGGCGGCCGTGGGGGTGCCGACCGGGTCGCGCTCCGGGAGCGGCACGCTCGGCTCGAAGACCGAGACCGCGTCGTACGCGAGGGCGCCGACGGCGCCGCCCGTGAAGCGGGGCATGCCATCTGTCGGCTCGACGCGGCGCCGCGGCACGAACGCCCGGATCGCGTCGAGCGGGTCGGGCGCCTCCGCCTCGTCGACCGGCAGGTCCGGCGAGTACTCGCTGACCGTGACCGGTCGCGTCAGCGTCCGCGAGACGCCGTCACGGACCTCGAGCAGCCGCCGCGGGCCAACGCCCAGGAAGCTGTACCGCCCGAGCCGCTCGCCGCCCTCGACCGATTCGAGGAGGTAGGCCGGGGTCGATCCGTCGTCGAGCCGCAGGAACGCCCCGATCGGCGTCTCGAGGTCGGCCGGGCGCGTGGCCCGCAGCAGGAGCGTGTCGGCGTTGGCCGAGAGGCGCTTCGCCTCGGTCAGGCTGAGCGGATCGGTTGTCGTCATGTCGTGGCCTCCGCGCGGCCCGTCCGCGCCGGGAATCAAGAACGACCGTTCGTCCAGGGACGAAAGGTCGTGCCTTCCGCGGTGCCACCCTCATTCGGCGATGCCGCACTCCGTGACCGACGGGCGGAAGATCCGCCGATCGGCGCTGCCCTGTAACGCTGGCGCTCTGCGCCGGAGCCTACTTCGCGACGGCGACCCGTCGAGGTTCGGTCCGGAGGCTCCCGGGTCCATTCACCGCCGTCGCCGCTCCGGTTTCCACCAGCCACCGGATCTCTCTGCCGACGCGCGACGGGTACTCGTCCCGTTCATAGCCCGTTCTTCGCGATGTGCCGCGGAGTATGGCCGGATCCGCGCTCCGGGGCGTCAAGGTCGATGAGGATGCCGTGCGTTTCGACCCGATGAGCCGGATGCAGGCGAGCACCGTGGGGTCGAATGTCCAGCGCGGGAGACGCGGATCGGCTGAGGTAGAAGCCCTGCCCCAGAAGAACAGCCGAGCGCGGCCAGACTGTTGGAGCTGCCCGGCAGTCTGCAGGTCCCGCTGCGCCGATCGTCGTGAGCCCGAGCCGCTTTGCGAGTGCGATGATGGCTGCAGCGATCGCCTCCTCTGGCCCTTCCTGCTCGAGCGCGACCACGAACGAGCGGTCGATCTTGACGATCGCGATCGGCAGACGGGCGAGATAGCTCAGCGCCGAGTAGCCGGTCCCGAAGTCGTCGATGGCGACACGGACACCGAGGTCGCTCAGTCGCTCGAGCACCGGGCGGGCGATGCCAATGTCGAGCAGCGAGGACTCGGTGATCTCGAGGACCAGGCGATCCGCAGCTAGTCCGCTGCGCTCCAGGCTCGCGCGGACCCGGGCAACGGTGTCCGGGCGCAGGAGCTGGCTCGACGACACGTTGACACTGACCCACGGGCGATGTCCCGCATCGTCGAGGCTGGCCATCCGCCGGCACGCCTCGTCAAGAACCCAGTCCGTCAACGGGCCGATGAGGCCGCTCGATTCGGCAACCGGGATGAAGTCGGCTGGGACGATGAGTTGGCCGTCGTGGAGCCAGCGGACGAGAGCTTCGAAGCCAGTTGTCCGGCCCGTCCGGAGGTCGACCACCGGCTGGAAATGGAGACGGAGGTCTCCGGCTGAGATGCCCGCGGCGAGGTCCGTCTGGAGCTGAAGCTGCGACATCGCGGCGACCTGCATCGATGGGTCGAACACCTCGAAGCGACCTTTGCCACGACTCTTCGCCACGTACATCGCGACGTCGGCGTTTCGAACGAGATCGTCGATTGTTCCGTCGTCCGGACCCGCGACCGCGACGCCGATGCTTGCCCGCCCGCTTACGCTTCGGCCGCCGATATCGAACGGCTCGGCGAGCGCCGCGAGAATTCGCCGGGCGACGCGGCTGGGCGTGTCGGGATCGGTGCAGGCCGGAAGGGCGATTACGAACTCGTCTCCACCGTACCGTGCAGCTGTGTCCCCATCGCGAATTGGATTCACTGAGGCGCTGGCCGACCGCGACCAGGAGGGCGTCGCCGGCCACGTGCCCGTAGCTGTCATTGACCGCCTTGAAGTCGTCGAGGTCGACGAGGAGGACCGCCAGCCGATTCTCGGCAGTGCTGTTGGCGTAGCTCGCGGTCAGGCGCTCGTTGAACAGGCTCCGATTCGGGAGGGATGTGAGGGAGTCATAGAGCGCCTGACGACGGAGCAGCTCCATCAGCGAATTGCGCTCGAGGAGGCTTTCGCCGAGCTGGCGCATGGCGTCGCTCAGCCGGGCGATGACGAGGCCGCCGATCAGCACGCCGCCGATCACGTATGGCACCGGATCGACGGATCGACCGGCGAGCGCCTCGATCGCCAGCGTGGCCGGGTTGACCAGCAGCGCGGCGGCAAGGGCGATGATTCGGCGCCAGCCGATGGGCCGGAATTCGGAGTGCTGGCGATCGGGCGCGAGGGCCATCGACGGATGCAGCGCGGCGGCACCCACAAAGGCGACCGACGCGAACTCGGCCAGAATGAACGGCGGCGTCAGGGTGGCGTACCCGACATGATCACGAAGCATGTCGAGGATCGTGATGGCGTTCGTGGCGAACACGAGCAGGACGAGCAGGCGGGTCGCCGGACGGTGCGCCCCATCGAGGAACCACAGCCGGGCGACCATCGCGACAGCAATCAACGCGGGGTAGAAGAAGGCAGCGGTCGCAGGGCTCTCACGGCTGTCGACGATGTACGGGGCGACGCCAAATGCCCAGATCAGCACCCCGACACCAGAGGCGAGGATCGATGCGTCAAGGTACGCACCGCGTTCGCCACCCGGGACACGACCCCGGATAAGGATCGCGAAGCCGGCGAAGCCGGCGACATAGCCGAGACCCGTCAATGCCTGGCCAACGTGGGTCATCAGGCCGACCTTGGGAACGATCCCGATCCCGACCGTGCTGAACAACACGCATACGGCGATGAGCTGCCACGGTCGCGGCCGGGCCGGATGATGCATCCGTACCCCGATGAGGATCGCGGCCGTGGCCGCGAAGCCCATGCCGGTGACGAGCGGTTGGATGACCTGCTCGATGCCGACGAACGCCGCCCCGACACCGATCCCGAGCCCGATGACCAGGTAGATGAGCCACGCTCGCCGACGCAATGAACGCAGCGAGCGTTGCAGCATCGGGGATCGAGGTTCGAAGGGCATGTTCGCGCTGCGCAGAGCCATGCGCCAACTCTCCCGTATTCCGCGGCCGATCGTCAGGGACCAGGTAGCGTGGCCCCGCGAACTTTGGGGCTGCCGGGGCATGCGTCGAACGTCGTAGCCGGTACGGCGGCCACCCGCTGAGCGGGAGTCAAGCGCCCGGTCGGTCCCGGGTCCCTGATTCCTCAATGCTCTCGTAGCCGGTGCAGCGAATGATCGGCAGGCGCGGATAGCGGGCGAACCTTGGGTCCGTTTTCGACAGCTCGCAGAGGACGAAGATCGACCCGCGCCGCGTCTCCACGAGCCGGGCGTGACGGCAGCCGCTGCAGAGGCCGGACGGGGGCGGGGTTGAGCGCATGGCCTCACGGTAACGCGAGGCGCCCGACTCTCAGTGCGCCTCGGAGCCGGCCGTTCGGTGCTTGCGGTCGCCGACGCCGCCGAGCCAGCGCCGAACCATCGGCAGCCAGAGGAGGCCGCCCGCCATCTGGGCGAGGACCGCGATGAGGAGGAGCAGGCCCGGCACGCTCAGGACCAGGGCCGGGACGGCCCATTCCAGGAAGGCATCGAAGCCGACGACATCCACGTCGACGAGGCCGTCGATTGGGCCGAACCCGCTGAAGCCGACAGTGAACCCGCCTTCGTCACCGGGTGGAACTCCGCCGACCGATCCGGGGCCTCCGATCGGGGCCGACGGATCGGCGCCCGGGCCGGGCGTCGACGATGGATCGGTCGAACCTCCCGGCGACGGATTGGAGCCCGGACTGGCCGACGGCGCGAACGAGGACGACGGTGTCGCGGTTGGGCTTGCGCCGGGCGAGCCGCCGGGCCCGATGCTCGGTGTCGGCGTGGCGCTCGCGCCGGGCAGCGGCGGGAGCGAGATCGACGGAAGCGGAAGGGTGGGCAGCGGCAACGTCGGGAGCGGGAGGGTCGGCAGGGGCGGCAGCGTCGGGAGCGGAAGGGTGGCGCCCGGCTTCGGGGTAGGCGTCGGCCTCGGTGTCGGCGGCGGAGTGGGGCCCGGGGTGGGGGCCGGAGTGGGTGGTGGCGTCGGTGCTGGGGTCGGTGGTGGCGTCGGCGTCGCGGCAGGAGCACTGACGTTGATCGTGACGGTCCTGGTCGGCGACGAGGCGAGCCCGTCGGAAGCCTTGTACGTGAACGTCCGAGGACCGGTGAACGACCCGCCCGATGTGAAGGTGAAGCTGCCGTTCGAGTTGCAGGTGCAGCGACCCGTTGCCGCCCTCGTCGACGGGGATGGCGGTCAGGCAGTCGCCGTCGGCGTCGCCGTCGTTGCCAAGAACGCCCGGCGCGGGAACGTTGAGCGTCACGCCGGTCGTAGCGCTGTAGGTGTCGTTGGCGGCCGTCGGCGCCGCGTTCGTGACGGTCAATGTGACGACCGCCGTGTCTCTGCCGACGATGATGCCGAGGAGGTCCACGGCACGGGCCTCGTACGTGAACGAATCGGAGCCGACGTAGCCCGCAGCCGGCTGATACGTGAAACCGCCGTTGCCACTGAAGGTCAGGGTCCCGTGCGTGGGGTTGGTGAGGCGCGCCGCCGACAGGCGTAGGCCAGTGTCGTTGTCGAGGACGCCGGCCGCGGCGCTCACCGTCAGGAGCCGGTCGTGGATCGCCGTGTAGGCATCGTCATTCGCGGTCACCAGCAGCCCGGCCGAGGCGACAGGCGCCAAGAACGGTAGCCATGGCGACCATGGCCGCGAGCGCAGCGACGAGCCGGACCTGCCGGCGCGGGGTCACGCGACCCGCCTCGGCGTCCAGAGGGCGACGGCCGGAACGTCCGCGCCGGGCAGCGGGGCGTCGGCCGCCGTCTCGATCCCCTCGACGAACACCTTGACGAGGTTCTCGTCGAGCTGAGTGCCCGAAGCATCCTCGAGCCTCGTGAGCGCCTCGCGGAGGTCGAGTGCCTTGCGGTACGGGCGGGTCGTCGTCATCGCCGAGAAGGTGTCGCCGACGGCAAGGATCCTGGCGATGAGCGGGATTCCCTCGCCCTCGAGCCGGTCCAGGTAGCCGTCGCCGTCCCACCGCTCGTGGTGGTGGCGGATCCCGGCCCGAACGATCTCGATGTCCGGGACGTCGCGGACGATCATGTCGCCGAGGGCGACGTGCTGCTTGACGATGTCGTACTCGGCTGCGGTCAACTTGCCGGGCTTGCGCAGGATGGGGTCCGGGATACCGATCTTGCCGACGTCGTGGAGCAGGCCCGCGACGTGGATCGACTCGATGAGATCTGGGTCCAGGCCGAGCCGGCGGGCGAGGAAGACGCCGTACCGAGCGACGTCCTCCGAGTGGCGCTTCGTGTAGCGGTCCTTCGTGTCGACCGCGAGGACGAGCCCGTGGAGAACGTCGAACCCGGACGTGACGGCTTCGCCCGCCTCCGGAGCGCCGGCAACGCGGACCGTGTCGCCGCCGGAGGCCTTCGCCTCCTCGAGCGTGCTCGCGGCAGCCGCAAGCAGGAGCGTGACCGACGATCCGTGCTCCGGGTACGTGCACAGGCCGGCGCTGACCGTGACCGGCAGCCGCTCCGTCGCGTCAAACTGGAGGCTCAGGTCGGCGAGGGCGGTTCGGAGGCGATCGACGGCGGGCTCCATCTCGACGACCGCAGCGGCGGGTGCGATGAACAGGAACTCGTCCGGGCCGTACCGACCCATCACGCCCGACTCGGGCAGGTGACGCCGAAGCTCCTCGACGACGGCCATGAGGGCCATGTCGCCGGCGCGGTGGCCGTGGTTGTCGTTGAGCAACCGGAAATTGTCGATGTCGATGAGGGCGACCCCGAGCGGCGACCCATCCGCCCGTGCGCGCTCGATCTCGGCGGCCAGGTGCGCCACCAGCGCTCCGTGATTGAGCGTGTCGGTGAGCGGATCGCGGCGGGTGGCCTCGACGAGCGCCGCGGTCTGGCGAGTCAGCCGGCCCTGCGCCGAGCGGAAGATCAGGAACAGCAACATCGCGGCGATGATCGCGGCGGTCAGGGTGACCGCCACGATGTCCCGTCGGACCCGGTCGAGCTGCTCGAGGACCGGTACGGCGTCTCGCCAGATTCCGATCACTGCGCGGACCTCGCCCTCGGTCTTGATCGGCAGGAACTCGCGGAGGAGCGTGATCGATCCGACGTCACCCGGCCCCGCGCCGGCCTCGGCCGACGGCACGATCGCGACGCTGGGCTGGCCCGATGCGGCACTCGCCGCGGCGGCCGTGTCCATGGCGATCCCGGCGAGCCCGGGGGCGCTGGCCGCGACGATCGTCCCATCAAGACGGCGCAGTTCCACCCTGAGGATCTGTTCTGGGCGAATCAGGGCTGCCAGCTGCGCCTCGAGCGCCGTTCGTTCGCTCACGTTGGGCCCGGTTGCCGGATCGAGGTAGTGGAGCTTCACGGATTCGTTGAGGATCGCCCGGACGGTGGCGGAATCGCTGGCAACGACCGTATTCAGCGTGCCCGTCGAGAAGTGCAGCGAAACCATGAACGACTGGGCAGTCGCGGTGATCCCGATGATCCCGAGGAACACGCCGAAGACGAGGATGAGCAGCAGCGGGCGGCGCGTCCGCGGCTGTGAGCCGAACATCTAGCGATCCACCTCGAATTGAGCAACCCAGCAGGAACGGAGCGTAGGTACTCGTGGACCACGGCCCAATAGGTGAAAGGTCCCGACGGTCATGCCCCCACTTGGTGGTGCATCCCGGCATCGGCGCGCCGGGAGCCGGCATCGGCCGCGCCCGGAGGCCGTTCACTGGTAGGATTCGGCGCCTACGTCGGCTGATCCGTCCTGAGGAGCGCCCGTTCTCGCGGTGCCCGCGCGACATCGTCGATCCCGCCCACCCAGAACGCGAGCGAGCACCCCCAGATGACTGTGAACGCGATCACCGCCGAAGGCCTCGTCAAGGTCTACAAGACCCGCAAGAGCGAGGTCCGGGCACTCGACGGGTTCGACCTGGAGGTCCCCCAGGGCACCGTCGTCGGGCTGCTCGGCCCGAACGGCGCCGGCAAGACCACGGCCGTCCGGATCCTGGCGACGCTCCTCAAGCCCGACGCCGGCCGGGCGACGGTCGCCGGTTACGACGTCGTACGCGAGCCGGACGAGATCCGGAAGATCATCGGCCTGTCGGGCCAGTACGCCGCCGTCGATGAGAACCTCACCGGCAGCGAGAACCTGTGGCTGTTCGGCCGGCTGTACCAGCTGTCGTCGCCCGAGGCGAAGAAGCGCGCCGACGAGCTGCTCGAGCAGTTCGAGCTCGTCGACGCCCGGGATCGCGTCGTCAAGACCTACTCGGGCGGGATGCGGCGGCGGCTGGACCTCGCCAGCGCGCTGATCGGGCGGCCGCAACTGCTCATCCTCGACGAGCCTACGACCGGCCTCGATCCGCGCAGCCGGCTCGGGATGTGGGACGTCATCCGCGGCCTCGTCCGGCGAGGGCGTCACGCTCCTCCTCACGACCCAGTACCTCGAGGAGGCCGACGAGCTGGCCGACACGATCGCCGTCGTCGACCACGGCAAGATCATCGCCCGGGGCACGGCCGACGAGCTGAAGTCGCAGGTCGGCGGCGAGCGGATCGAGGTCGTCGTCCGCGACCGGGCCGCGATCGCCGAGGCGCGCGAGATCCTCGCCCGCGATCGGCGTCGGCGAGGCCGACCCTCGACGAGCACACCCGCAAGCTGACCGTCCCCGCCCACGGCGGTGCGCAGACGCTCGTCAGATCGTCATCCGCGACCTCGACGAGGCCGGGATCGCCATCGACGACATCGCGCTCCGCCGGCCGACGCTCGACGACGTCTTCCTGTCCCTGACCGGCCACGCGGACGGTCGAGGAGCAGGCCGACGACGCAGAGGCCCTCGGGAGGACCGCATGACCGCCCCATCCACGACGGCACCGCGGCGCGGCGGCGGCAACGCGATCACCGACGGCCTGCTGGTCGGCTGGCGCAACCTCAAGCGGATCCCGCGGATCCCGGAGCTGGCGATCTTCGCGATCCTCCAGTCGATCATGTTCGTGCTGCTGTTCGTCTTCGTCTTCGGCGGCGCGATCAACATCCCCGGCGGCGGCGACTACACGCCGTTCCTGATGCCCGGGATCTTCGCCCAGACGATCGTCTTCGCGGCCGGCGACGACGGCGATCGGGATGACCGACGACGTCAACAAGGGGATCATCGATCGATTCCGCTCGCTGCCGATGTCGCGCTCGGCGGTCCTGACGGGGCGGACCTTCTCCGACGTCATCTACAACGCGGGCATCCTCGTCGTCCTGATGGTCACCGGCTTCGTGGTCGGCTGGCGGGTCGAGAGCATTCCGGCCCTGGTCGCCGGCTTCGCCCTGCTGCTGTTCTTCGCCTACGGGATGGCGTGGCTCGGCGTCTGGCTCGGCCTGAACGTGCCGACGGTCGAGGTCGCCCAGCAGGTGATCTTCACCGTCCTCTTCCCGATCACGTTCATCTCGAACGTGTTCGTCCCGGCGCTCGGCGCTGCCGTCGTGGCTCCAGCCGGTCGCCGAGTGGAACCCGACGAGCACCCTGACCGCGGCGCTCCGCGAGCTGTGGGGCAACCCCAACCCGCCCGTGTCCGACAGCCTCGCCTCGACCGAGCCGGCGCTCGTGACGATCATCTGGGTGGTCGTGTTCATCGCGGTCTTCGCGCCGCTGGCGACTCGCCGCTACCGCTCGATGAGCCGCTAAATGACCGAGGGCTCCGAGCGAGGCGCCCGCCACCGATCTCGCCGCCCACCGGCTGCGGGATCGCGCGCGGCCGACGCCGCCGACGCCGCCGCGGCCGGACGTTCGACTTCGGGCGGTCCGGTCGTCGAGCGCAAGCCGATCGAGGCCGGTCCCGCCAACGAGCGCTGGCGCGCCCTCCTCGCCGAGGGCGGTCCGATCCTCGCCGACGGGGCGATGGGAACGATGCTCTTCGCGTCGGGCCTCCAGTTCGGCGATCCGCCGGAGGTCTGGAACGTCAGCCAGCCGGAGGTCGTCCGCCGGATCCACCGCGGCTATCTCGAGGCCGGCTCGCGGATCGTCATGACGAATACGTTCGGCGGGAACCGGTTGCGGCTCCGTCTGCACGGCCTGCAGGAGCGGGTCGGCGAGCTCAACCGGACCGCGGCGATCTTGCTCCGAGCCGAGGTCGACGCGGCCGGCGGTGGTGCGCTCGTCGCCGGCGACATCGGGCCGACGGGCGAGATCATGGCGCCGCTCGGGACCCTGTCCGACGAGGAGGCCACCGAGGTCTTCGCCGAGCAGGCGGCCGCGCTCATCGCCGGCGGCGTCGACGTGATCTGGATCGAGACGATGTCGCACCTGTCGGAGATCGGGGCCGCGATCCGGGGCGTCCGCCAGGTCTCGGCCGGGATCCCGATCATCGCGACGATGACCTTCGACACCCGCGGCCACACGATGATGGGCGTATCACCGGAACAGGCCGTGGCGTCGCTCGCTGCCTGGGGCGCCGATGCGATCGGCGGCAACTGCGGCAACGGCCCGGACGAGCTGCTGCCGGTCATCGAGCGGATGCACGCGGCGGCGCCGGACATCACCCTCGTCGCGAAGTCGAACGCCGGGATGCCGGAGCTGGTCGACATGCGGGCGGTCTACCGGGCCGATCCGGCCACGATGGCGGAAGCCGGGCTCGACTTCCAGGCGGCCGGCGCCCGGATCATCGGGGCGTGCTGCGGGAGCACGCCTGCTCACCTCAAGGCGATGGCGGAGGCCCTGGCGGTTCCTCGCTGACGGGCAGGCGCTCGCCTGCCTCGATCCGCGTCGCGAGGCGATTCTCGGCCGGGGTCAGCGGGCACGAGATACTTCGGGGCGTAGACGCACGACGGGTGGTAGGCGAGGTTGAAGTCGATCGCGTACGTGCCGTCCTCGTCCGGCTCGAGGTCGAGATACCGCCCGGCGCCGTACGTCTCCTTGCCGCTCGTCGCGTCGAGGAACGGGACGAAGAGCGAATCGCCCCCGCCGGTCGCAAATTGGTAGGCCGTCAGGCGTCGCGGCCCGCCGGCCAACTCGAAGTCGAACGTGCCGGCTCGAATGGCCGGCCGCAGCTTGCCGTCGGACGTCGGGATCTCGAAGGTCGTCGGTTCGCTCCCGTTGTAAGGCTCCAACCGTAGGCCCTCGACGACGAGGTCCTCGTTGATCGGGTAGTACGGCAGGCCCGTGAAGGCGTCCCGCTCCTCCTCGGGGATCGGGCTGTTCGGTGACGACTTGAAGAACTCGTCCTTCTCCGCGCGGTAGCCGCCGATCGCGGCCTGGTACGAGTGCTCGTGGTGGGCGTGGGGGTCGTGGTCGTGGTCGGACGCCATCGCAGCTCCATTCCTTGGCGGAGAGGGTGGGATTCGAACCCACGGATCTTTCGATCAACGGTTTTCAAGACCGCCGCATTCGACCGCTCTGCCACCTCTCCGCGGCGGAGGATACCGCGACGCGCGTCGTTGACCCTCGTCAGGCGCCGATCAGCGTGGCGGGGCCGCTTTTTCGACGACGACCGTGCCCGCGATCAGGTCGTGCCAGCCGCGGCGGCGGGCGTCGATGAAGACCCAGGCGAATCCGATGTAGAGGACGGCCCCCGACACCCAGTAGCCGAGCAACCGCACGAACGCCTGCGCGCCGGAGATCTTGCCGCCGTCACTGTCGCGTACGACGTACAGGTGGAACGGCTTCATTCCCGGCGTCTGGCCGCTCCTCGCCCAGAAGTACGGGAAGTAGGCGAGCGTCACGAGCAGGACACCGATGACGTAGGCGATTGTGCCGACGACGGCGACGGCCGCGGTCGCCGAGCCGGAGCCGGAGCGGCCGATCGCCACAAGCACGAGCGACAACACGATCGTCATCAGGATCAGGATGGCGAGGACGATGAACCCGTCGAGGATGTAGGCGAGGAAGCGGCCGCCGTGCGGGGCGAACTTGACGCCGGGCGCCGGCCCGACCTCCTCGGTCGGGGCCTCCCACGAGACGATCGGGGTGGTCCGCTGCTCGGGCGGGGCAGCCGGGGCGGCTGGCGGCGGCGGCGCGGGGCTGGGAGCCGGCGCGTCGCCAGGTGCCGGCGCGTCGCCCGGATCGGACGGTGTCGTCATGACGGTCCCTTCTCGCTCCGGCCCCCTCAGGCCGGGGCGGCGATCGTATCCCGCCCGAGGTACGGGCGGAGAACGTCCGGGACCATGATGCTCCCGTCGGGCTGCTGGTACGTCTCGAGAATCGCGGCGACCACTCGTGCGAGGGCCAGCCCGGACCCGTTGAGCGTGTGGACGAGCTCCGGCTTCGCGCCGGGCTCCGGCCGGTAGCGGATCGCCATCCGGCGGGCCTGGAAGTCGCGGAAGTTCGAGCACGAGCTGACCTCGAGCCAGCGCTCGACGCCGGGGGCCCACACCTCGAGGTCGTACTTCTTCGCCTGGGTGAAGCCCATGTCGCGGGTCGCCATGAGGAGCACCCGGTAGGCGAGCCCGAGGCGCTGGAGGAGGATCTCGGCCCGCTCCGTCATCCACTCGAGCGCCGCCTCCGACTCGCCCGGCCGCTCGAACAGGACCATCTCGACCTTGTCGAACTGGTGGACCCGCAGGATGCCCCGGGTGTCCTTGCCCGCCGCGCCCGCTTCGCGGCGGAAGCAGGGCGAGTACGCGGCGTAGCGGATGGGGAGAACGGCTGCGTCGAGGATCTCGTCGCGGTGGAGGTTCGTGACCGGGACCTCGGCGGTCGGGACCAGGTAGAGCTCGTCGCGGGTGACGACGTACATCTGGTCTTCCTTGTCGGGGATCTGGCCGGTGCCCGTCGCGGATGCGGCGTTGACGACGGCCGGCGGCCAGACCTCGGTCATGCCGTTTTCGCGGGTGTGGACGTCGAGGAACCAGTTGATGAGCCCGCGCTGGAGCGCCGAACCGGCACCCTTGTAGACGGGGAAGCCCGACCCCGCGATCTTGGCGCCGCGGGGGTTGTCGATGATGTCGAGCGCTTCGCCGAGTTCCCAGTGGGGCTTGCGGGTCCATGTCGCGCCGCCCGGCGGGGCGTCGGCGCCGACCTCCCCTTCGACCGGCTGCTCGACCGGGAGCAGCTCGCCCCACGTCCGAACCGTGACGTTCGCGTCTTCGCCCCCGATCGGCACGTCCGGGTCGGCCGGATTGGGAATGCGCAGGAGGAGGTCCTCGACTTCGGCCTCGACGGTCGCAAGCTCCGCGTCGACCGCGTCGATTCGCTCGCCGGCGGCGGTCGAGGCGGCCTTCAGGTCGGCGACCTCCGGGCCATTCGGTGACGCGCCGCCCTTGATCGCCTCGCCGATCTGCTTCGACGCCGCGTTCCGTTCGGCCTTGAGCGCATCACCCTCGCCGAGAAGCGCACGCCGGCGGGCGTCCAGCTCCAGCGCCCGATCGATGACCGCCGGGTCCTCGCCCTTGTCGATCGCGCCCTTGCGGACGGCATCGGCATCCTCACGGAGTCGCTGCAGGCCGACGCTCACGCGACGCCCCCGACGGCGGTCGCCGCGGCCTCACGCAGTCGGGACACGACGAACTCCCGATCGAGGCTGGCCAGGAGCCAGCCGGCCCGGGGCCCGTTCATCCGGCCGAGGAACGCGAGATAGAGCGCGGTGAACGCGACCTTCGGCTCCACGCCGAGTCCCGTCGCCGTCGCGAAGATCGCGTCCTGCCACGCGTCGCCCGCCTCCGGTCGCCGCGCCTCGACCGCATCGGCGAGCGCCGCCAGGTAGGCCCGCTGGCCGTCGTCCAGGGCCGCTGCCTCGTCCGGCAGCGCGTCGCGGCGGATCGTCAGGCGCGCCCGCTCGGGTGCGTACGCCGCCAGCCAGCGTCGGGCCGCCCCGATCCGCTCCTCGAGGATCTGCCCGCTCCCGATCGTTCAGGGGGCTCCCCTTCTCCGCCTCGATCCGCGCCGCGACGTCGACGTTCGGAATCTGGACGAGGAGGGCGAGGTGGCCGAACGCCGGCCGGAACAGCGCCGCCTCCGCGGCGACGTCCGCATCCGGGTCGAGCAGGGAGTAGCGGAACGTCGCGTCATAGCCCGGCGCGATCTCGCCCTTGACCTCGCGCCCGGCGGTCGCCGCGGCGAATCGGTCGAACTCGTCGTAGAGCCGCGGGACGGCGTCGGTGCCGTCCGGGTCGAAATCGACCGCGTGGTTCGGTTTCGGGCGGAGGAAGAAGAAGCGGAGTTGCTCCGGCAGGATCACCTCGGCGATCTCGTGGGCGGCGGCACCGCGACCCTTGGAGGTCGACATCTTCTTGCCGCCGATGTTGATGAACTCGTACGGGACGTTGAGGGGCGGCTCGCGCTCGAATACCTCGCGGGCGATCGCATCGGAGCGGTCGCGCGAACCGCCGGCGGTCGAGAGGTCCTTGCCCGACGGCTCGATCGTCACCCCGAACAGGCTCCACTGGGCGGCCCACTCGAGGTTCCAGGGCAGCTTGGCGCGGCCGCCGAACGGCGACGTCCAGCCGGTGTGGCCGCAGCCGGTCGCCCAGTCGACGAGGTTCGGCCGGCACTGGTAGGCGACACGCTCGCCATCCCAGCCCGTGACGATCGTCGTCCCGATCTTGCCGCAGTTCTCGCAGATGACGCTGAGCGGATGCCAGGTGTCCGGATGCTGGACGTTGGCCACGCGCCGGTAGATGTCGCGGACGATCGCGGCCCTGTCGAGGGCCGTCCGGATGAACGGGTCCATCTCGCCCGTCGGATAGATCTCGCTCATCCAGTAGTAGCGATCGGGCCGGATCCCGAGGCCGTCGAAGATGTCGATGAAGACTTTGGCGTGGTGGCGGGCGTACGAGGCGTGCCCGTCGGTTTCCTGGTCCGGAATGTGGGCGAGGGGCTTGCCCATCGCATCCTTCGACCGCGTCGGGCGTCAGGAGCGCCTGGGCGTCCATCGGGTCCATGTCGTCGACGCCGTAGAGATAGGTGATCTCGAGGCCGCGGGCGCGCATGGCGCGGACGATGACGTCGAGGAGGACCGGGCCCCGCAGGCTGCCGACATGGACGGTCCCCGACGGGGTCTTCGAGTCGTTGATGACCTGCGGCCCGCTGACACTCTGGGCGAGTTCGTCAGCCCAGTCGCACCGTCTCGCGCGAATGGCGTCGCGGAGCTCCGCCTTCGAGCTCGGAGGGCGGTTGCCGGCTCACTGGGGAGGGTGGCAACTCACGACTTAGGTGATGGCGACGATCTTGTAGGTGAAGTCGCCGGCGGGGACCTTGACGAGGACCTTCTCGCCCTTCTTCTTGCCCAGCAGGGCCCGCCCGACGGGGCTCTCGTTCGAGATCCGGCCTTCGGTCGGCTTGGCCTCGGTCGAGCCGACGATCGTGAACGACTCCTTGCCGTCGTCGCTCTCGACGGCCACGGTCGAGCCGATCTGGACGTGGTCGGTCGAGTGGTTCTCGTCGATGATCGTCGCGTTCTTGATCAGCGCCTGGAGCGTCTGGATCCGGCCCTCGACGAACGCCTGCTCGTTCTTGGCGTCCTCGTATTCGGCGTTCTCGGACAGATCGCCGTGTTCCTTGGCGTCGTGGATCCGCTGGGCGACCTCGGGCCGCTTGACGCTCGTCATCTCGTCGAGCTCAGCGCGGAGCTTTTCGAGGCCTTCTTTTGACAGGTAGGTGGGCTTGTTGTTCACGGGTGCGCCCCCTTCGGGACCAATCGTGGATTCGACGGTCATAGGGTCGAGATAAAGGAAAGAACTCCAGGTTCCGCGCGTGGGTTCGCGCGCCTGAAGTTCGACCGGCCGATAGCCTAGCGCGCGACGCTCAGGGTGTCAAAAAGGCAGAGGTACCAGTGGCGATGCCTCGACCGGGACGCCGCGACCGCAGCCGCTAGCGCTCCTCGAGTGGAGCTCGATTGCCGAAGGTCGGTTGGGGGCCAGTCCCAGACGCCGCCCATCGCGCGGCGTTGACGATCACCCGCTGGACATCCGCATGGTGGTAGGTCGGGTAGGTCTCGTGGCCGGGTCGGAAGTAGAAGATCCGGCCGCGTCCCCGGACATACGCGGCGCCCGAACGGAACACCTCGCCGCCGCTGAACCAGCTGATGAAGACGAGAGTGTCGGGCGTCGGCACATCGAAGAATTCGCCGTACATCTCCTCGCGCTCGATCTCGAAATACTCGCCGAGCCCAGCCGCGATCGGGTGGTCCGGGGCGACGACCCACAGTCGCTCACGATCGTCGGCCTCCCGCCACTTGAGCCTGCAGCTGGTACCCATCAGGCGCTTGAAGGGTCGGCTGTAGTGCGCCGAATGCAGGGCGACGAAGCCCATTCCCTCGAGGACACGTGCCTGGATTCGATCGACGTTCGCATCGCTGAGCTCGTCGTGGGCGAGATGGCCCCACCAGACAAGGACGTCGGCCCAGTCGAGGTCCGCGAGGCCCTGCTCCGGCTCGTCGAGGGTCCCGGTCCTGACATCGAGGCCGGCGTTACGCAAGGCGCCGGCGATCGCTCCGTGGATGCCGTCGGGGTAAATCGCCGCAACCTCCGGGTTCTGCCGCTCGTGGCGGTTCTCGTTCCAGACGAGGACCCGAACTGAGTCGGTCATCGAACGTCCTCCGGTAGATCGGCCAGCAGCTCCGAGATGGCGACGCGGCGACGCTCCTCGGCGGATCGGATGGCCGCGATCGAGAGGGCCAGTGTCGGCAGGTTGCGTCGGCCGGAAGTCTCCGGCTCGGTGCCGGACCGGACGGCCTCGACGAACGCGGCGAGCGTTCCGGCCCGATCGGGCGCCGGGAGCGTTGGCAGGGCGATGGGACGGGCGACGCCGGCCGGCGTCCGGAAACGGAGCGTGTCAGGCAAGGCCCGATCGCGACGGCTCACCCACTCGAACGCCCCATCGGCGCCCTCCAGGCGCCACTCGCCACCCCACGGCGTCTGGCGCGCTCGACTGATCCAGCTCCCGCGGTAGCTGGCCGGGATGTCGCCTTCGAACGAGAGCAGCCCGAACGCGGCGGGCGGGTCGCGATAGCCGCTCGACGTCGGGTTAATCGCCTCCATCTCGACCCACACCGGCTCCCGTCCGAGGATGAGCCGGAGCAAGTCGAACTGGTGGATCGCCATGTCGGCGAGGAGCGGCTGTGCCAGTTTCTGATGCTGCCTGGCCCAGGCCGGCCGCGTAATCGGGTGGCGCCGGAAGTCGACCTCGACGGCCGTGACCGCGCCGATCTCGCCCTTCGCGACGAGCTCAGCGACCATCCGCGGCGCGGGGTGATGGCGGTAGTTCTGGCTGACCATGAGCGTTCGTCCGGCTGCATCCGCAGCGCGGACAACGGTCACCGCCTCGGCGAGGGTCGGCGCGAACGGCTTCTCAACAAGGACGTGCAGTCCCGCCTCGAGCGCCTGCAACGCGACGGGAACGTGCCACTCCACGGCGGTCGTCACCAGTGCCGCCTCCGCGTCGGTCGCCCGGAGCGCGGTCTCGAGATCCGGGAAGACGCGGGCGGCCAGGGCGCCTGCCCGGATCGTCGCCGCCCGGGCGTCCGCCGACGGATCCACGTAGCCGACCACGGCGACCTTGGGCTCCGGGACCGTGACCTTCATCCAGTCGCGGCCCCAGCCGCCCATGCCGACCTGGACGAGGCGAAGCGGCCGCTGCCGGGCAGACGAGGTCACTCCGCGAGCCGGACCAGGCGGCGCTTGATCCGCTGGAGCGAGCCGCGATCGGGAAAGGCGACGAAGAGCGTGTCGTCGCCGGCGATCGACCCGGCGACCTCCGGCCAGCGCGCCCGGTCCAGGGCAGCCGCAATCGCGTGAGCCGAGCCCGGCAGCGTCCGCATGACGAGCAGCAACCCGGCCTCGTGGAACTCGACCGGCAGGTCGGCGAGCAGCTTGCGGAGCCGGTCCTCACCGGAGGTCTCGGCCTCGATGAGCCGCGGCGGCAGGGCGTAAGCCTGGGTGCCTTCGCGGCTGACCTTGATGAGCCCCAGCTCGGCGACATCCCGGCTGATCGTCGCCTGCGTCGTCCGGAACCCACGGTCGCGGAGCGCTCCGGCGAGCTCCTGCTGCGTCCGGATCGGGCGCTGGTCGACCAGGTCGCGGATCGCCCGCTGCCGCAGCTGTTTCATGACTTCCATCGGCATGCCCTCAACCGAGCCAGGTCACGAGGACCACGGCCGCGAGGATCACCCGGTAGACGACGAAGACATCGGTCGATCGGCTGCGGAGGAAGCGCAGCAGCACCGCAATCGCCACGAAGCCCGAGATGAGCGCGGCCACCATGCCGCCGAGGAGCGGCGCCAGCTGGACGACCAGTCCCGCCTCCCCCGTGACGACCTTGTAGCGTCTCGTAGGCCGCGGCGGCGGCGGTGATCGGCGTCGCCATGAGGAACGAGAAGCGCGCGGCCGACTCCCGATCCAGCCCGGCGAACAGCCCCGCCGAGATCGAGATCCCGGACCGGCTGATTCCCGGCACGAGCGCCAGTGCCTGGGCGCCGCCGATCGCCAGCGCCTTCGGGAACGTCAGGTCGACCGCCAGCAATCGGCGGGATCCCTGGCGCTCGGCGAGCCACAGGATGCCGCCACCGACGACGAGCATCAGCGCCACGAGGCCGACTTCCCGGAAGCGCTGCTCGACGAGGTCGTTGAGAAGCACGCCGACGATGAGGGCGGGAATCGTCGCCACGGCGATGAGCCATGCGAGCCGGCGATCCGGATCGCTCGTCGAACGAGCGGTCGCGGATCGTCGCGAGCCCGGCCGGGATGAGCCGCATCCAGTCGGACCGGAAGTAGACCAGCAGCGCGGCCAGCGTCCCGATGTGGAGCATCACGCTGAAGGCCAGCGACGTGATGAACGGATCGTTCCAGCCAGCGAGGTACGGGACGATGATGAGGTGACCGGACGAGGAGACCGGCAGGAACTCGGTGAGTCCCTGCACGATCCCCATGATCATCGCCTGGGCGAAGGTGTCCATCGAGCGGCTGCGGCCGCCGTCCGGGCCTCAGCCCTACCGGATGAAGAGCGGGGCGAGAACCAGGGTGATGGTCGCCAGGAGCTTCACGAGGACGTGGAGCGACGGGCCGGCGGTGTCCTTGAAGGGGTCGCCGACCGTGTCGCCGACGACGGCCGCGGCGTGGGCGTCGGAGCCCTTGCCGAGGACATTGCCGTCGACGTCCTTCAGGTTGCCGGACTCGATGTACTTCTTGGCGTTGTCCCACGCCCCGCCGCCGTTGTTGAGCACGGTCGCGAGCATGACGCCCGCGATCGTCCCGACCATGAGCATGCCGGCGACCGCTTCGGCGCCCAGCAGGAGCCCGACGACGATCGGCGTCGCGACCGCGACCACGCCCGGGGCGATCATCTCGCGGAGGGCGGCCTTGGTGGTGATGTCGACGACGCGGGCGTAGTCCGGGCGCTGGGTGTAGTCCATGATCCCGGGCATCTCCCGGAACTGGCGGCGGACCTCGACGATGATCGCCTGGGCCGTCGTCCCGACCGCCCGGATCGCGAGCGAGCTGAAGAAGTAGACGAGCATCGCGCCGATGAGGGCCGCGATGAAGACTTCGACCTTGGCGAGGTCGACTGACGTGAGCAACGCGCCCGCCGCGGTTCGTCTGGATGAGATTGACCTTGTCGATGTAGGCGGAGAAGAGCAGGAACGCGGCCAGCGACGCCGACGCGATCGCGTAGCCCTTGGTCAGCGCCTTCGTCGTGTTGCCGACCGCGTCGAGGCGGTCCGTGATCTCGCGCGCGCCGGCCTCGGCGCGGCTGAACTCGGCGATGCCGCCGGCGTTGTCGGTGATCGGGCCGAACGTGTCCATCGCCAGGATGTAGGCGGTCGTCATGAGCATCGCCATCGTGGCGACGGCGGTCCCGAAGATGCCGCCGACGTCGCGGCCCGCCTCGTTCACGATGCCGGCCTGGCTCCCGAGCCAGTGGCTGGCGAAGAGGGCGATGCCGATCGTGATCGCGGTGACGAAGGTCGTTTCAAAGCCGACCGCCGTGCCGGAGATGATGTTGGTCGCCGGGCCCGTCCGCGACGCCTCGGCGATCTCGCGGACCGGCCGGTACGAACCCGCCGTGTAGTACTGGGTGATGTAGACGAAGGCGACGCTCGTGGCCAGGCCGACGACGCCGGCACCGAAGAAGTAGAGCCAGACCGGCAGCCCGGATGGGGCGTTGCCATCGGTCTGGAGCATCACGTTCGTCACGAGGAGCAGGGCAAACACGGACAGGATCGTCGTGACCCAGTAGCCGCGGTTGAGCATGTTCATCGGGTTCTCGTCTTCCTTGCCCCGAATGAAGAAGATCGCGACGATCGTCGACAGGAGGCCGAAGGCGCGGACGACGAGGGGGAAGAAGATCCAGGCGGTGGGATTGGGCCAGCCCGACGCGAGGGCGATCGTGTAAGACGCCGACGCCGAGGATCATCGCCCCGATGTTCTCGGCCGCCGTGGACTCGAACAGGTCCGCGCCGCGGCCGGCGCAGTCGCCGACGTTGTCGCCGACGAGGTCCGCAACGACGCCCGCGTTCCGCGGGTCGTCCTCGGGGATGCCCTTCTCGACCTTGCCGACGAGGTCCGAGCCGACGTCGGCGGCCTTGGTGTAGATCCCGCCGCCGAGCTGGGCGAACAGGGCGACGAACGAGGCGCCGAAGCCGAAGCCGACGATCAGGAACGGCGCGTCGTGGGTCGCCTGGCCGCCGCCGAGGCCGCCGAACAGGCTGAAGATGCCGTACACGCCGAGCAGCGACAGGGCCACGACGAGGAAGCCCGAAACGGCTCCGCCGCGCATCGCGACCTGGACCGCCTCGACGAGGCTGCGGCGCGCGGCCGCGGCCGTGCGGACGTTCGCCTTGACGCTGATGTACATGCCGATGATGCCCGACGCCATCGAGCAGGCCGCGCCGACGAGGAACGCCAGGCCGGTCCGCCAGCCCAGGTCGAGCCCGAAGACCTTGGTGTCGGCCACGTCCGCGGTCTCGAAGACCGTGATGACGGCGGCGATGACGACCGCCCCGACGATCGCCAGGATCGCCGATCGTCGTGTACTGGCGCCGGATGAACGCGACGGCGCCTTCGAAGATCGTGCCGGCCACGTCCTCCATCTCCTTCGTGCCGGTGTCGCGCGACAGCACGTCCCGGGCGAGGTAGATCGCGAAGAGCACGGCGATGATGCCCGCCGGCAGGATGATCAACTGGAGCGCAGCGGCGGCATCCATCAGGGTCTGCGGGTCCTCCTCAGTGTGAGTCGCGCCCGAGGCATGGCCGCGCGCGAGGTCCGGCGCGGGTTCCGGGATCAACGACAGTTGGGCAGGGCGGCCTGGGCGACGATGTGCTGGGAGTTTTCAGGCCGCGGGCGAGTGTAACAAGGCGGAATCCACTGGGTCAAACACGGCCGCCGGCGCGGTTATGCAACCGTCGCGGCGGAGGACCGGCAGGCTGCGACTCGCGGATTCCTCGCCCGCGGAGGCCCGGGCCGCGGTCGGGGTCCCCACCACCTATACTGCCGAACTTGTGACCAGAAGACCCGCCCTTGGGTGTCTTTTCGAGATCGTCGAGACGCTCGTACTGACACTCATCATTTTTTTTGTCATCCAGACCTTCGTCGCCCAGCCGTACCAGATCCGCCAGCAGTCGATGGAAACGACGCTGGAACCCGATCAGTACGTCCTGGTCGACAAGCTGACGCCTCGCTTCGACACCTACAAGCGCGGCGACATCGTGGTCTTCATGCCGCCCGATGGCTGGGCCCGCGACGACCCGCCGACCCCGTACATCAAGCGCGTGATCGGTGTCGGCGGCGACACGATCGAGATCCGCGACGGCAAGGCCCTCGTCAACGGCATCGAGCTCATTGAGCCGTATGTCTTCAAGGAGGATGATGGCTCGACCCAGGACACGGAGGATCCGCTCCAGATGGAGAAGTGGATCGTGCCGGAGGGCGAGCTCTTCCTCATGGGCGACCACCGCAAGATGTCGGCCGATTCGCGCGAGTTCGGCCCGGTCGGGGTCGACAAGGTGATCGGGCGCGCCTGGCTTCGCTACTGGCCGATCAACACCCTGTCGATCCTGCCAACGCCGACCCATGAGGAGCTCAAGTCGCCGGCGCCGTCGCCGGCGCAGTCGCCGGTGCCGTCGCCGGTGCCGTGAACCTCGCTCTCGCGGGCCTTGCCTGCGTCGTCGTGGCGGGGGCGGTTGTCGCGGTCTCAGCTCGCGAGGCCCGGGCGGCGCTGCTCGGGCTCCTGGTTGCACTCCTGGCGGCATCACTGATCGCCGATCCGCTGCCCGGCCCCTTGCCGATCGCGGCGCGGCTCGCCTCCGCGTTTCTCGCCTGCCGGCTCATCGCCATCGTGATCCGCGACCTCGACGAGCCGACGAGCGGCTCGCGTCTCGGCTGGCCGGTCGAGGCCCTCGCCGCGGCGGCCGCGGCGGTGATCGGGTTCGGGACACACGGCTTGGGGGCGCCCGGCGAAGGACCCGCGGAGGCGCAGGCCGCCGGGTTCGCCGTCGGCGTCCTGGCCGCCTCGCCGATCGTGTCCAGCCGCGACGTCTTTCGCCTGGGGATCGGGGCGATCCTGCTGCTCCTGGGTGGCCTCCTCGTCCGACAGGGCCTGGGCGGGACACCATCGGAGCTCGAGCAGCTGGTCACGAGCGGGCTCGTCGTTGGCCTGGGCGGGGCGGTCGGGGTCATCATCGCGGGAGCCCGCTCGGCCGTCGGGACCCTCGTGGTCAGGGATCGGCCGGCGCGCGGCGCCGACCCACGTGAAGGCCGGCACCTGCGACCGTGACGATCCTCCCGTTCCTCGTCATCTCGTTCGGTGCTGGAGCCGCATCGCTCCTGCTGCGCCGACGTGGGCCGCTGTCGACGGCGATCGGGATCGCCGGCCTCGGCGCTGCCGTGATCGCGGCGGGAGCGATCACGGCCGGACGAAGGAGTGCCGCTCGGTGGCGCCGAGCTGATCGGGTCCGCGTATCTCCGGCTGTTCGTGCTATTCGGCTCGATCGTCGCGCTCCTCCTCGCAATCCTCGGGCTCGCCACGACGTCCCACCGCTACACGCCGGGCGTGCTGCTCGGCGGTATCGGCGCGGCCGGGCTGGCGCTCGCGATGCCGGACGCGCGGATCGCCGTCATCGCGGCGACTGCGGGCGGGCTGCTCGGCATCCTCGTGACGATCGTCCCGCCGGCGACGGCTCGGGGCGTCGTCGTCGCCGGTCGCGAGCTGCGGGCGCTGGCGATCGCCGGTGTGCTGGCGATCCTCGCCGCGGCGTGGATCGCGCGGCCGCTCGAGGCGCTGGCGGAGGAGCCGGCCGTGTTCGGTCTGGCCTACCTCGGGTTCGCCATCGCGGTGGCGATTCGGTTCGGTGCGATCCCGTTCCACTTCTGGGCGGCCCGTCTCGCCGATGCCGCTCCGGAGGTCACGCTGCCGATGCTCATGGCCTGGAGCCCGGCGGCCTTCGCGGTGGTCGCCCTCGCCTGGGCCGATCAATCGGTGGCGCCGCTCGTCCTGCCATTGGGCGTCGAGCGATCGCTCATCGTCGCCGTCGGCGTCGTGAGCGTCATCCTCGGCTCGCTGGCCGCCTGGGTCCAGGACGACCTCGAGCATGTCGTCGGCTACACGATCATCGCCGATGCAGGCATCGCGATCCTGGGCCTGGCGGCGCTCAATCCGGCCGCCTGGGAGCCCGCCAGGACGTGGATCATCGTCTTCGTCATGGTCCGCAGCGCGTTCGCCGCCTGGGCGGTAGCCGTTCGTGGCGCGTTCGGGACGCGGCGGATCGCCCACCTCCGCGGCTGGGTACTCCGGGCGCCGGTGCTCGCGATCTCGTTCGGCCTCATCGTCGTGGCCGCGGTCAGCTGGCCGGGACTCGTCGCCTGGGAGTCGCGGGCAACCCTCATCGACCTGACACTCGACGGCCCGTTCCTGGTCCTGGTCACGGCCGGCGTGCTGTTGCAGCTGGTGGTCTTCGGGCGGCTGCTGTACGTGGGGCTGAGCCGGCCGTCGGAGGCGGTCGCCGGCGGCCTCAGCGAGCGTCCGGTCTGGCCGGCATCAATGCCATCGCGGCCGATGGTCGGGCGGACCAGCACGGAGCGAGCGGTCGAGCGAACGAGCCATGCCCTGCGCGCGGGCATCGACATCGCGTGGGTCGTGCCGGCGGCAGCGCGAGAGAACAGGACGCTGATCGCCGCTGTCCTGGTGCTGACCCTGTCGGGCCTGTCGCTGGGCGTGGCGTCAGGCGGACTCGGTGTGCCCGAGGCGGCGCGCGCCGTGCCGGGCCAGGAGCCGGGGCCGGGCCCGGTCGAGAGCGAGCCGCCGCCGAGCGAGCCGCCCGCAACCGAGCCGCCCGCCACCCAGCCGCCCGCCAGCGCGACGCCCACTACCCCCGCAGGGTCTCCATCCGGTTCGGGGTCGCTCGCGCCGAGCGGTTCGGCCGGGCTATCGCCGAGTGGCTCGGCCGCGCCGTCGCCGAGTGGCTCGGCCGCGCCGTCGCCTAACTGGCCAGATTTTCGCCCCGGGACTGTTAGGCCAGATGGATCGGCCATTGGAGCCCGCCCGGCGGCCTTCGTTAGCCGCTAGCGGCTACTTCCGGTCCTAGTTGGGCCCGCGTTCGGCTCAAAACTCCGCCTAACAGTCTCCCGGTGAAAGTTTGGCCAGATAGCGCCCGTGGGCGGGGGCGAGGCTGGCAGGAACGCGCCCTACTCCTCCGGAGCGAGCGCCCAGCGATCGATCTCCCGCCCGTAGTCGACGAGCTCGCCCGGCTCGAACCAGAGCGCGAGCTCCGTCACCGCGGTCTCGGCGCCGTCAGAAGCGTGGATGAGGTTCTGCGCCGTCTCGAGGGCGAAGTCGCCGCGGATCGTGCCCGGCGCCGCCTCGTGCGGCCGCGTCGCGCCGACCATCGAGCGGACGACGGCGATCGCGTTCGGTCCCTCGAAGGCGGCCGCGACGAGCGGGCTCGACGTGATGAACTCGACGAGGCCGGCGAAGAACGGCTTCTCGCGGTGGATCGCGTAGTGGCGCTCGGCGAGCTCGCGATCGACCGCGACCATCTTCAGGCCGACGAGCTTCAGGCCGCGCTCCTCGAAGCGGGCGAGGATCCGGCCGACGAGAAGGCGCTGGACGCCGTCGGGCTTGACGAGGACGAGAGTGCGTTCGTTCACGAATCCTCCTGGGGATCGGTTGGCTGCTCCTGGTCGATCGGTTCGTCATCCGTCTCGGTCGGCTCCGGCGCGTCCTCAGCCGCGGGCTCCTGTGCGCCCTCCGATGGCTCGCGGGACGGCTCCGCCGACTGATCATCCGATCGCCGTTCCAGGCCGATCGCGGCGACCGCCGCCGCGTAGTCGCGCAGCGCCTCCGCCTCGTGCCCGACGATCCGATGAGCGTCGCCGCGAACGAGCGCGAGGACCGGCTCCGATCGGCCGGCGATCAGGTCGAGGACTGCCGGCGCCAGCGACGGTGCGGCTCGCATGGCAAGGGCCAGACCCGCGGCCGCCTGGCCAGGTCGGTCGGCCTCGAGCGCGGCACGGGCGCGGGCGAGCAGCTCCCCCGCGTCGGGCAGCACGGGCGCGACCGCGGCGTGGTCCGCATCCCAGAGGCCCGGGCCGGCCAGATCCGATGGCACAGCCGGCTCGACCTCCGCCGGACGACGCGTCCCGCTTCTGAGTCGGACGTTTCGACCGACCAGTCGGGCGGGAGGGCCCCGAGGTCCGAAAAGAGCGTCCCCGCCGGCTCGAGGGGCCCGCCCGTATCGACCGGCCAGATGGAGCTGCGCGGCATCCCGGCGAAGATCGCGTCGAGCAGACCCTCGCTCGCGGCCTGCGCCCGGCCGGCCAGCCGCCGGGCCTCGCCGGGCCGGCCGAGATGCGACTGCATCTCGGCGGCGATGACGAGCGCGAGCACGTCCTCGGGCTCGCCCTCGAGATAGGCCGCCGCGGCGTCGCCGGCGCCCGCAAGGTCGCCCGTCCGCCAGCGAACCTCGGCGAGATCGCGGATCCCCTGGTCGTCGAGGCTATTCGCGCCCGGCCATCGATCTCGAGCTCGGCTCGGGCGAGGCCAAGCGAGCCGAGGCGGAGATGGAGTCGGGCGAGGACGAGATCGGCCGCCCGCTCGTCGGAGTCCTGGTTCACCTGCTCCTCGGCGATCGTCATGCCGGCAGGCGCAGGCGGCGCTCGAGGCCGCGGGCGTAGCGGGCCGGGGCGACGACCGCCAGCCGCAGACCCTCGTCGCGGAACAGCTCGCCGGCCAGCCGCCCGACGTCCGCGGCGTCGACGGCGGCGACCGCCGCGAGCGCCTCGTCGAGCGTCAGGACCCGGTCGTGGAGCGCCTCCTGGCCGCCGATCCACGACGCGAGGTGGCGCGTCTCGTCCATCCGCAGCTCGAGGCCGCCGGAGAGGTACGCCTTGGCCTTGTCGAGCTCCTCGAGCGGGACGGGCTCGTCGCGGAGCTGCGCGAGCTCGGCGAGGATCGCCTCGAGGGCCGCCGGCAGGCGAGCCGGATCGACGCCGGCCGAGACCTCGAGGGCGCCGGCATCGGCGTAGTCGACGAGGCCGGACGACACGTCGTAGGCGAGCCCGAGCTCCTCGCGGACCGACAGGAACAGGCGGCTCGACATCCCGTCGCCGAGGACGGCGTTGAGGACCGACAGCGCCCACGCGTCGGGATGGTCGCGGCGCAGGCCGGGAACGCCGAGCACGAGCTGCGCCTGCGAGGCGTCGCGCCGTGCCCGAAGAGGAAGCGCTCGCCGGCCGGGCAGCGTCGGCGCCGGCGGCGAAGCCCGGGATCGCGCCGTTGCCCGTGCCGAACGCGTCGCCCGCCAGCGCGAGCGCCTCGTCGTGGCCGACGTCGCCGGCCACCGCGACGACCGTGTTCGCCGGGCGGTACGTCGTCCGCCAGAAGTCGCGGATCGTCGCCGCGGGCAGGGCCCGGATGCCGGCCTCGTCGCCGCAGATCTCGCGGCCGAGCGGGCCGTCCCCGAACATCGCCTGCTGGAACAGGATCTGGGCGTACTCGGCCGGGTCGTCGAGGTACGAGCGGATCTCCTCGACGATCACCGCGCGCTCGCCGTCGATCTCGTCGTCGGCGAGGCGCGGCCGGACGATCAGCTCGCCGAGGACGTCCATCGCCCGCGTCGCCTCGCGCCGCGGGACGCGGACCCAGTAGACCGTCGACTCGCGGTCGGTGGCCGCGTTGAACGAGCCGCCGACGCCCTCGATCGCCTCGCGAGATCGCCCGGGTCGACGGGATACGCGGTCGTGCCCTTGAACGTGATGTGCTCCATGAAGTGGGCGACGCCGGCCTCCTCGGGCGTCTCGAGGCGCGAGCCGGCGAGGACGTACGCCGCGATGGAGACCGAACGCGCGCCGGGGAGCCGGGCGCTGATGACGCGCGGCCCCGTCGGGCAGCGCGGTCCGTTCGAACATCGCGGCCGATGGTACAGGAAGCGGTCGGCGACCCCGGCGAGGCCGGCCCCGACGGAGCGAGCCGGCCGGTGCCGCGACTCAGGCGGCGAGTCGACTTCGGCATGATCGCTGTTGATCCAGGCCTGGGCGAAGTAGACGACGAAGGCGATCGCGACGACCCACAGCAGCGGGTGGACCTCGGCGAGCTTGCCGCGGACGACCTTGATACGACGTAGGAGATGAACGCCGCGCCGATGCCGACGGTGATGCTGAACGTCAGCGGCATGAGGATCATCGCCGAGCAGCGCCGGGAAGCCCTTCCTCGACGTCGCTGAAGTCGATGTCCTTGATCAGGCGTGAACATCAGGAAGCCGACGAGGACCAGCACCGGCGCCGTCGCCGACGAACGGCACGAGCGACGGCCAGCGGCGTGAGGAGGATCGCGAGCAGGAAGAGGACGCCGGTGACGACCGACGTGAAGCCGGTCCGGCCGCCCTCGGCGACGCCCGCCGCGCTCTCGATGTAGCTCGTGTTCGAGCTGATGCCCGCCGCGCCGCCGGCGGCCGCGCGCGACCGAGTCGACGAGCAGGATGCGGCCGACGTCTCGGGACTGCGCCGTCCTCGTCGGCCAGGCCGGCCTGCTCGCTGATGGCGGTGGCCGTGCCCATCGTGTCGAAGAAGTCGGTGAGCATGAAGCTGAAGATCGTCAGGATCGCGGCCGAGGCAGCCCGAGCACCGTGAAGACGTTGCGTGAGGTCGAACTGGCCGAGCGTCGAGAAGTTCGGCGTCGCGGTGAACGATCGCCGGCAGCGGCTGGACGCCGGCGACGAGCGCGATGATCGGTCGTGACGAGGATGCTGATGAGCAGCGCCGCCGGGACCTTGCGCGCGCACAGGACGACCGTGATGAGCAGGCCGAGCCAGAAGACGAAGTGCGCCGGCTGTGGTCGGGAAGACGAACTCGACCGGGACCGGGCCCGTCGCCGACCGGGCTGCCGGATGATCCCGCCGTCGACGAAGCCGATGAACAGGATGAACAGGCCGATGCCGACGCCGATCGCCCGCTTGAGCGACAGCGGGACGGCGTTCATGATCGCCTCGCGCAGGCCGACGAGGACGAGGACGTGACGACGATGCCCTCGAGGACGATGACGCCCATCGCGCCCGCCGGGCGTCAGGCCCGTGCGTCAGGACGAGCGCCGAACGCGACGGCGCCGTTGATCCCGAGGCCGGCGGCCAGGGCGATCGGGACGTTGGCGACGACGCCCATCGCGATGCGTCAGCAGCCCGGCGACCAGCGCGGTCGCCGCCGCGGCGGCCGGGATGAACGCGCCGGCTCCGGCGACCGGCGCGCCGAACATGTTCGCGAGGATGGTCGGGTTCACGAACAGGATGTAGGCCATGACCATGAACGTGGTCAGGCCGGCCTTGACCTCCGTCGCGAGGTTCGTGCCGCGTTCGGCGAACTTGAAGTAGGACGCGATCCCTTCCACTCGCGACTACGACCCTCCTTGCTCCTCGGCGGCGCGCCGGAACCACTGCGCGGGCTCGGACCGCGCCATGTCGCCGGGCCGTTGCCGCACCGCGCGGCGCGGCCTCCCTCTCCCCCCGAACTCCTGACCGGCCCTCCGGGCCGGCTCCGATCTCGCTACTCGTCTTCGCGGGCGTCGAGGCCGAGCAGCTCCATCTGGACGAATCCGCTGGTGTCGAACTCCAGCTGGTGCGGGGCGTGACGGCGACTCGTCGTCGGCCGAGGTCATCGGGGCGAACTCGACGATGACCCGCTCGTCGCCCTGGACGAGGGTGTAGACGAGGAGCTGGTCGGGGCGGGTCTCGAACTCGAGGTGCTCGAACGAATCGATGTTCAGGGTGATCGCGATCGGGGTGAAGTAGGTCGACGTCGTCCGGCTCGTCGACGACGATCCGCTCGACCCAGCCGGTGCCGTGCGCGACGAGATCGCGACCGCGGAGGAAGCGGTAGGAGACCGTCTGCTTGAGCAGTCGGCCGGAGCAGGTTCTGCATGTCGGCGCGGCTCGTGACCACGCCCTGGTTGACGAAGAACTTGGCGGGCGTGGCGCTCGACACAGTGGGCTCCTGGCACGGGCGTAACGGCTCGGCCGATGGTACCCCACCGGATGCCCGGCCCGGGCGCCCTCCGCGCCGGGTCGGGCCGCCGGTCCGGGCCGCCGCTCCGCGCCGGTCGGGCCGCCGATTCCCCGCCTAGACGTCCTTGATCAACCAGATATCGCCGGCATGGTCGACGAGGTAGAGGTTGCCGGCCTGGTCCTCGCCGAATGAGCTGATCCTGGCCGCAGTGTTGTAGAGCTGGACCGGTGTCTGGGTAGTCGGGCCGGCGGCGTCGACGCCCCAGATCCGGCCGGAGCAGTAGTCCCCGAACAGGTAGACGCCCCGGAGGTCGGGGTAGGTGGCCCCGCGATACACGTAGCCGCCCGTCACCGAGCAGCCCAGGCTGTGGCTGTAGACCGCGAGCGGCATCGTCTTGCCGGTCCGGCGGCAGTCGGTCGCGGGGTTGTAGCAGGCGTTGCCCTCGAGTTGCCGCCAGCCGTAGTTGGCGGCCCGGCCGGCGTTCGGGGCGAGCGAGCGGTCGATCTCCTCGTAGCGGTTCTGGCCGACGTCGCCGATCCACAGGTTGCCGTTCTGGCGATCGAACGAGAACCGCCACGGGTTGCGCAGGCCGAACGACCAGATCAGGTCGTTGCCGGACTTGCCGACGTACGGGTTCGTCGGCGGGATCGCGTACGGCCCGCCGCGTATCGACGCTGAGCCGAAGGATCTTGCCGAGCAGGGAGCTGAGGCTCTGGGCGCGATTGCCCGGGTCGCCCGAGCTGCCGCCGTCGCCCATCCCGATGTAGAGATAGCGGTCGGGTCCGAAGGCGAGCATGCCCCCGTTGTGGTTCGCATACGGCTGCGGGATGCGAAGGACGACCTTCCGCGACGACGGGTCGGCCCGGCTCGCGTTCGTCGTCGATCGCAGGTACTGGGCGATGACCGTGTCACCGTTGAGGTCGGTGTAGTTGACGTAGAACTTGCGGTTCCAGCTGTAATCGGGGTGGAACGCCAGGCCGAGCAGGCCGCGCTCGCCGCCCGTCGAGACCCTTGATCGCAGGTCGAGGAACGGGGCGGATTGCAGGACCCCCTTGCGGATGACCCGGATCCGGCCGGTCTGCTCGACGACGAACAGACGACCGTTGTTGTCGCCCGAATGGGTGATGTAGACCGGGCTCGACAGGCCGCGGGCGATTCGCGAGAAGCTCAGATTGACGCTTCCCGGTACGAATCCGTTCGGTTCGGCCGAAGCCACCGGCTGGGTCACCCTGCCGGCGGATGCCGTCAGAACCTGCGGGTCTCCGGCCAGCACCAGCTGGCTCCCGATGACCGGCACGAGGACGAGGGCGAGGATGGCGGCGCGGGCGGCGATCGGCATGCGGCGTGCTTGCACGACTTCTCCTCCGGGGGTGTTCCGCTCCCCGTTTCCTGCCCCGCAGAAGCGACCGGCAAGGAACGCGGTTACCCGGCCATGGTACCTTGGACGTCGAGGCACGGGCCCCGCCAGGCTCGACCCGCAGGCCGCATCCGGCCTCCCCAACGCCTCCCCGACGGCCTCGACTCCCCCTCCGAGGAGCTGGATCATCGTCCGTCCCCGGTCGACCCGCCGCCGCTCCCGATTCCTCGCCGCCGCCTTGGCGTGCGCTGTCGGCGCCATCAGCCTGGTGGTCTGGCCGGGTGGGGCCCCGACCGTGGCCGCGGCCGCGCCGGTTGACCGGCTGCCGGACCTCGCGATGGCCTACCCGACCGAGCTGAGGCTCCAGACAACCGCCAGCGGGGTGCGCCGGCTGCGGTTCACGACGATGATCGTGAACATCGGCGATGGCCCGTTCGAGACCCGCTCGTCGCGGCTCGCGGGCGACCCGACGATGGGCGTCAACCAGCGGATCTACAACAACGCCGGCGGCTATCGGGTCTTCGACACCACCGCGACCGCCAAGTACTCCGGCGACGGGCACGACCACTGGCACGTCCAGGATGTCGCCCGCTACGAGCTCTTTGCGATCAACGGCAAGGGCGCCGCCTTGCGCCGGGACGCCAAGGTCGGCTTCTGCTTCTTCGACACGAACGCGTATCGCTTGTCGCTGCCGCGCGCGCCGGACTCGCCGGTCTACCGGGCGTCGGGCTGCGGGAAACGGTCGTCGCTGTTCGTCAAGAACGGGATCAGCGTCGGCTGGGGCGACAAATACGGTTGGCGCCTCAGCCGCCAGTGGATCTACCTCAGCAGCCTGCCGGCGGGCGAGTATTTCCTGAAGGTGACCGTGGATCCGCTCTTCCAGTACCAGGAGATCCGCCACCGGAACAACTGCAACTGGTCGCGAATCCGGATCTCGCGGAACAGTTCCGTCGTGCCGGTCCTGGACCGCGGCTTCAGCTGCGTCCTGCCGGGGTAAGCCGCCGGGCCAGCCGGCTCAGCCGGTTCAGCCGGCCACGCCGCGTATGATCCCGCCATGCTGCTCGCCGTCGACATCGGCAACACGAATATCACCCTCGGGCTGTTCAAGGCCGGAGCCCTGACCGCGACCCGCCGGGCGGCGACGCACGCGCGGGCGAGCGCCGATGAGCTCGAGCTGCTGCTCGACAGCCTGCTGCGCCTCGATGACGCCTCGTTCGCCGACGTCTCCGCCATCGCCTGCGCCTCCGTCGTCCCGAACCTCACGACCGGCATCGAGACGATCGCCGCACGCCGGGAGCGGCCCCTCGTCGTCGCGAGTGCCGGGACCGTTCCGCTCGCGATCCGGACGGACCGCCCCCAGGAGGTCGGTGCCGACCGGCTCGTCAACGCGCTGGCCGCCGCGCGGCTCCACGGGACGCCCGCCGTCGTCGTCGACTTCGGGACCGCGACGACGCTCGACTGCGTGGCCGCCGACGGAGCGTACGTCGGTGGCGCGATCGCCCCCGGCCTCGAGCTCGGTCTCGAGGCGCTCGCCGCGCGGACCGCGAAACTCCCCCGGATCGAGCTCCGGACGCCCGACCGGGCGATCGGCCGCGACACGGTCAGCGCGATGCAGTCCGGAACGATCTTCGGCTACCAGGCCCTGGCCGCAGGATTGCTCACCCGCGTCCGTCGCGAGCTCGCCGACGCGGCGGGCGTCGACCCGGCCGACGTCAAAGCGATCCTGACCGGCGGCCTGTCGGCCGCTCCGTGGGCCCGAGCCCTCGACGGGATCGACGTCATCGACCCAGACCTGACGCTCAAGGGCCTGGCGATCCTTCACGCCGAGGTGAGCGGCGGCGAGCCGCTCGAACTCGGGTTGCTGCGATGACCGGACGCCTCGCCGGCCGGCTCATCGCCCTCGGCGTGACCGGCTCGATCGCGGCCTACAAGTCCATCGAGCTGCTCCGGCTCCTGCAGGCGGATGGCGCCGACGTCGTCGTCCTGCTCTCCCCGGCGGCGACCCGCTTCGTCACCCCGCTCACGTTCGATGCGCTGAGCCGGCACTCGACGGAGTCGGACCTCCTGTCCCTCTTGCCGGACGGCCGGATCGGTCACATCGTCGCCGCGGACACGGCCGACGCGATCGTCGTCGCCCCGGCGACCGCCCACTGGCTCGGGGCGATGGCCAACGGCCTCGCGGGCGACACGGTCACCGCCACGGCCCTCGCTTCGGCCGCCCCCGTCGTCGTCGCGCCGGCGATGGACGGCGACATGTGGTCGCATCCCGCGACGCAGGAGAATGTCCGCCGGCTGCGCGACGACTTCGGCTACACGATCGTCGAGCCGGATGCCGGGCCGCTCGCGTCGGGGCAGGTCAGCGTCGGGCGCCTCGCGGAGCTGCCGCGGATCGTCGACGCTGTCGTCGAGGCCGTCGGGGAGCGTCCAGTCCGGGCTCCGGATCCGGCTGATCGCCCGCCCCGGACCGAGTCGCCCCGCGAGGCAGACCTCACCGGCCGGCGAATCCTCGTCACAGCGGGCGGCACCGCCGAGCCGATCGATCCCGTCCGGTTCATCGGCAACCGATCCAGCGGCAAGATGGGCGTCGCCATTGCCGAGGCCGCGATCGAGCGCGGCGCTGGCGTGACGCTCGTCGTCGGCCACGTAACCGCCGCCCTGCCGAGCGACGCGGCCATCGTCCGGGTCGAGACGACCGCCGAGATGCGGGACGCGGTCCTCGACATCCTCGACGCATCAGATGTCCTGGTGATGGCCGCCGCCGTAGCCGACTTCCGCCCGAAGCGGACCGCCGCGACGAAGCTGACCAGGGGTGAAGGCCTGACGATCGACCTCGAGCCGACCGAGGACATCCTCGCCGGCGCGGCCGCGACCGCCCGGGCTCCCGGTTCTCGAACCCCGCGGCCGATCCTCGTCGGTTTCGCGGCCGAGACGGGCTCCCTCGAGCGGGCCGCCGACAAGCTCCGCCGCAAGGGCGTCGATCTCCTCGTCGCCAACGATGTCTCGGCGGCCGGTTCGGGCTTCGGGACCGACACGAACCAGGTCACGATCCTCGACGCCGACGGCGGCGAGCAGGCCCTCCCGCTCCTCGCCAAGCGGGCGGTCGCGGACATCCTCCTCGATCGCGTCGCGCGGGCGCTGGACGAGCGTGACGCCGCCGCGCAGACTGAACCGATGCGACAGGAGATCGGCCGATGAGCGCCACCCCCTCCCCCACCCCCGACGCCGTCCGCCGCCTGAACGTCACCGACATCGCCAAGATGTACGCCGACGGTGAGCGGATCGCGATGCTGACCGCCTACGACTACCCGACGGCGAAGCTCCTCGACGAGGCGGGGATCCCGTTCCTGCTCGTCGGCGACTCGCTCGGCCGGGCGATGCTCGGCTATGAGAACGAGCTGAGCGTGACGATGGAGGACATGCTCCATCACTCCGCGGCCGTCACTCGCGGGGCCCGCCACGCCCTCGTCGTCGGTGACATGCCGTTCCTGTCGTACGCGACCCCGGAAGATGCCCTCCGAAACGCCGGTCGGTTCGTCCACGATGCCGGCGTCCAGGCAGTCAAGGTCGAAGGTGGGGTCCGAAGCGCCCGTGTGATCGAGACGCTCGTCAGGGCCGGGATCCCGGTCATGGGCCATATCGGGCTCACGCCGCAGTCGGCGAACACGATCGGCAAGGTCCGGGTCCAGGGCAAGAGCCGCGAGCAGGCCCGGGCCGTGCTCCACGACGCCCTCGCTGTCCAGGAGGCCGGTGCCTTCTCGATCGTCCTCGAGCTCGTCCCGGAGCAGCTCGCGGCCGCGATCACCGAGCGCCTCCGCATCCCGACGATCGGGATCGGGGCGGGGCCCGGGTGCAGCGGCCAGGTCCAGGTCATCACCGACGTGCTCGGCGTCGAGACGTGGCATCCGAAGCACTCCAAGCCGTACGTCAACCTGCGCGAGGCGATCCTCGGGGCCGCCCGGGCGTACGCCGCGGATGTCGCGGCAGGCTCGTTCCCGGGGCCGGAGCAGACGGTCCGGATGGACGACACGGTCCTCGACGAGGTCCTCGGCCGATCGACGCTCGATGCGTCGGCGAGCGCTCAAGACGCCGACATCCCCGCCGGCGGGATCCCGCTCGACCGCGACCTCTAGGGTTCGACGCACAGATTGAAGGTCCTTCGCACCCGCGCGGCGCTGCGCGACGCACTGTCGGAGGTACCGCGGCCTCTCGGCCTGGTCCCGACGATGGGCTGGCTCCACGACGGCCACCGCTCGCTCATGCAGCGGGCGCGAGCCGAAAACGCCTCGACGATCGCGACGATCTTCGTCAACCCGCGCCAGTTCAACGAGGCGGCCGACTATCAGCGCTACCCACGCAACGAGGCCCGCGATCTGGCCATCGTCGAGGAGGAGGGTCTCGACCTCGTCTTCGCCCCGCCGGTCGAGGAGATCTACCTGCCGGGATTCGACACGACCGTCTCCGTCGGCGCAGTCGCTCGCCCGCTGGAGGGAGCCGCTCGTCCGGGCCATTTCGACGGCGTCGCCACCGTGGTCGCGATCCTGTTCGACCTCGTCGGTGCCGAGCGGGCCTATTTCGGCCAGAAGGATGCCCAGCAGGTGATGGTGATTCGCCAGATGGCTCGCGACCTCGCGATCCCGACCGAGGTCATTGCCTGCCCGACGGTCCGCGAGCCGGATGGCCTCGCCCTCTCGTCGCGGAACGTCCATCTCTCGCCCGACGAGCGCGCCGCGGCCCCGGTTCTCCGGCGGGCGCTGCTTGCGGCGCGGACGACGCTGGGATGGGGGCGAACGATCCGGCGACCGGCTGCGAGAGGCGATGCGCGAGGTGCTCGCCGAAGAGCCGCTTGCCAGGCCCGATTACGTCTCGGTCGCCGACGGTATGACCCTTGCGGAGCTTGACCGGGTGGACGGACCGGCGCTCATGTCGCTCGCCGTCCGGTTCGGCGACACGCGCCTCATCGACAACGAGGTGCTCGGGGGCGCGTAGCTCACCGCCGGCGGCAAGGATTCAGGGGAATCATCGCTGGTCCTCGCCCAAACGGGACCGTACGGTCGCGGCATGGATACCGAAGATCTTGGCTGGCGTGGCCCTGCGGCCGTATTGGTTGTCGTCGTTGTGGTGCTCGTTGGCGCCCTGGTCTTCATGGGCGGGCAGACGTCGACGATCCTGTCGAACGTCGGCAACGCGGTCGGCACCGGGATCGAGGGCGGCGACCCGGCAAGCGGGCAACAGGATGTCGGCACGGCGGTCGACGCTCCGTCGACGAAGGGAAACAGATCGCCGATGCCGCCGGCGCAGCGGCGCCGCCGGAGTTGCTGATCATTCGGACGGGCCAGCTCGAGATCGAGGTGGCGGACCTGGCGGCCGCCGTCGCCACGGCCCGGACCCGGGTGCTCGCCGTCGGCGGCTACGTCAGCGCCTCGGACGAGACGGCGACTGCTGGGCAGGCAAACGCATCGGCGGTCTATCGGGTCCCGGCCGACCGCTGGGACGAGGCGCTCGATGGGATCCGCGGCCTCGCATCGCAGGTTCGCGCCCAGCAGGTCGAGACCGAGGCGGTCACGGCTCAGGTAGTCGACCTCGGAGCCCGGATCACGAACCTCCGCGCCAGCGAGGCGGCCCTCCAGGGAATCATGGGTCAGGCGACGAAGATCTCCGACGTCCTCGCCGTCCAGACCGAGCTGACGACGGTCCGCGGCGAGATCGAGCGGCTCGTTGCCGAGAAGACGCTGCTCGAGGAGCGCGCCGCGTACGGGACGCTGACCGTCGTCTTCAGCCTGCCGGCGACGCCGGCGACCGAGGAGGTTCGGCGTGGCTGGGATCCGGCGACCGACGCCGACCGGGCGACGGGCACCCTCATCAGCCTCGGCCAGGCAGCCGCATCGGGCGCCATCTGGCTCGGGATCGTCGGGTTGCCGCTCGCGATCGTGGGGACGATCCTCGTGTTCCTCGCCTGGCGGATCGGGCGACTGGTCAGCCGGCGAGCAGCCGCCGAGACGGGCCCGACCTGACCTATGCCCGACAGTCGTTGATAAGCAGCGTGGCGCCGCAGAGGACAATCCCCAGGGCCGCCAAGCCGAGGGCGACGACGATGCTTGCCCCGACGACGACGCGTGCCGGCAGCGTGATCGGGGTGCGATCGCCTCGCCGCGCTCCGATCACGAGGACGAGCAACCCCGCGATCGCGACATAGACACCCATCATCAGCCAGGTTCCGGGCACGCTCGTGGCTTGCTGCAGTGCGAACGCCGCACCGCCCGCCGCCAGAACGACGGCCAGGATCTCGAACCGCTGACGGTTCATCAGGACTCCACAGATGCGAGATATGACCCAATGACGCGCGCATCGGGCGATCGTTACGCGGCGGTCGGCTCTCGGGCGACGGCGAGGATCCGGTCGATGTCGAGGTGGTCGGCGACGAGGTCCTTGATCAGGGCGATCTTCTCGCGGTCCGCGGCATGCGTCTTGACGAGCAGGTCGTGGACCTCCGACGCGACGACGTACGTGTCCTCAGGCACGAGCGTCGCGAAGAGGTCGGCCTCGCGGATGGCATCGAGAACCGACTGGCGCGGCCGGTAGCCGCCGGTCAGGACGAGCCCGATCGCGGCGCCCTCGTGGCCGGCGACCGACGCGGCTCCCTCGTTCGTCGCCGCGGCGGCGATCGCCGCAATCCGGGCGGCCACGGCCGAATTCGCGGTCCGGAGCCGCTCCGCGAAGTGGGCGGTCGTCAGCGTGAGGATCACGTCCTCGCGATCGCCGGGCACGATGACCAGCGTCCCCGGCCCGACCCGCTCGAGCATGTGGCCGGCCTCCATCGCCCCGATCGCGACGCCGTCGATCACCCGGTCGAGATCGGGCCCCGGGTGGATCGTCTCGCCGTGGACGCCCTCGAGGATCATCGCGAGCGTCGGGTTCGACAGGATCGGCCGGACCGGGAGGACGCCCGAGGAGCGGGATGTCGTGGCGGCCGAGGCCGCGCTCGAGGACCTTGGCGATGCCCGGCTGGGCGTCGAGGTCGACCTTGTTGACGATCGCGCCCGCGACCTCCACGCCGTGAGCCGCGAAGAGCGAGGCGTTGAGCACGATCTCGTCGATCGGGCGGCCGACGCCGCCCTCGCTGACGATGACCGCCGGCGTGCCGAGCAGCGACGCGACGACCGCGTTCGACAGCCCGATGACCGCCCCGACGCCGGCGTGGCCCGGTCCCCTCGATGAGCAGCATGTCGTGATCGCGCGAATGTCGCGTGCGCCGCCCGGACTTGGCCCCGAGGTCCTCGACGACCTCGCCCCGCGATGTACGCCTTCGTGAAGCCGCGCGGGATGTGGACCGGGCTCATCACCGAGTACGGCTCGGGCAGGCCGAAGACGGTCTTCATCAGGACCGCGTCCTCGTCGGCCGGCTCGCCGTCCTCGATGACCGTCCGCTGCCCGACCGGCTTCATGAACCCGGTGTGCAGGCCCGATCGGACGAACCCGTCGAGCAGCCCGAGCGCCGCCGTGGTCTTGCCGCGGTTCTGGCCGGTGGCGGCGAGGTAGAGCTGTCTCATCGCGCGGTGTGCGTCGCCGCGCCGACTAGCCGCGAGCGGTCGTCTTGCGCTCGATCAGCGCGATCGCGTCCTTCAGGCGCCCGACCGTCTCGGCGTCGATCGCGTCGGGCTCGAGGTACGGGCCGAGCCGCTCCATGATGTCGGAGACGAGGCCGAGGAAGACGCTCGCGTCGGCGACGAAGAACTGGGGCTCGTTGTTGTAGCGGACGAGCGTCAGGCGGCCCTGGAGGACGCGGCGCTCCTCGACGTGGGCGACCTGGGTCGCGAAGTTGTGGCCCTGGATCCCGTCGGGGTTGTTGAGGAAGTTCAGGGCGTTGTCGATCGCCAGGCCGAAGCGGGCGCGCCACGCGACGAGGCGCTCGTGGACCTCGGACGGGATGCGGACCTCCGCGACCTCGTCGAAGACCTCCGGGGCGACGGTCAGCAGCCCGACCAGCGTCGTTCCCGCCCGCGGCCCGAGCATCACCTGGAGGCTCCGCTCGAGGGTGAAGACCTCGGAGTCGAAGCGCGGGCTGGTGATGACGTCGGTCAGGAGGTCCTCGACGTTGTCGAGGATCCCGGGCTCCGCCACCGCGTTCGCGAGGTGGAGGATCTCCTCCTTGAACAGGAACTTCTCTTCGTGATCGAGCATGCGGCGGATGGTAGCACCCGGTTCGGGCCGAACCGGGGAGGCCCGGGGGTCGCCGCCGCGCCGTGAAATCACCACTGTCCCCATGCGATGCCGTTGGTTGCATCACACGGGTGGTGGCGCCGCGAGCTACGTCGCCGCGGTGTTGGTCCGATCCCGGATTGATGCGACCGACGGCATCACCTGGACAGGCGAGAGATTTCCGGCGCGGGCCGCGGCGCGGCGCGGCGCGGCGCGGCGAGGGCCGGGACCGCGGCCGTCGGCGCGAGGCCTACGGGTAGAGGCCGCGCATCGAGGTCGCGTCGGCGACGCGCTGGACGGCGAGCAGGTAGGCGGCTGTGCGCATGTCGATCTCGTCGCGCTTGGCGATCGCGAGCGTTTCCTGGAACGCCTTGACCATGATCTCCTTGAGCTTCGAGTTGACCACGCTCTCGCTCCAGTGGTCGCGGTTGAGGTCCTGGACCCACTCGAAGTAGCTGACCGTCACGCCGCCGGCGTTGCACAGGATGTCGGGGATCATGAAGACGCCGCGCTGGAACATCTGCTGGTCCGCCTCGGGGGTCGTCGGGCCGTTGGCCGCCTCGGCGACGATGCGGGCCTTGATGTTCCCGGCATTCCGGGCGGTGATCTGGTTCTCGAGGGCGGCCGGGATCAGGATGTCGCAGTCGACCTCGAGGACGGCGGCGTTGCTGATGTCCTGCGCGCCGGGCATGCCCTGGACGGTCCCGTGCTCCTTCTTCCAGCCGTTGACGCGGCCGATGTCGAGGCCGTCGGGGTTGTAGATGCCGCCCGTCGAGTCGGAGACCGCGACGACCGTGGCGCCCTCGTCGGTGATCAGCCGCGCGGCGATCGAGCCGGCATTGCCGAAGCCCTGGATCGAGACCTTGGCGCGGGTGATGTCCATGCCGATCTCGCGAACGGCCTCCAGGATGCAGTAGACCGTGCCGCGCGCCGTGGCCTCGTTGCGGCCCTCCGACCCGCCGAGGCTGATCGGCTTGCCGGTCACGACACCCGGCACCGTGTAGCCCACGTGCATCGAGTAGGTGTCCATCATCCAGGCCATGATCTGGGCGTTCGTGTTGACGTCCGGGGCCGGGATGTCCTTCTCGGGGCCGATGAGGACCTCGATCTCGGTGAAGAACCGACGGGTCAGCGCCTCGAGCTCCTTCTGGCTGAGCTTCTTGGGGTCGACGATGACGCCGCCCTTGCCGCCGCCGTACGGGATGCCGACGACCGCGCACTTCCAGGTCATCCACATCGCCAGCGCCTTGACCTCGTCGAGGCTGACGTCCTGGTGGTAGCGGATGCCGCCCTTGGCCGGTCCGCGACCGAGGTTGTGCTGGACGCGGTAGCCCGTGAAGACCTGGACCGAGCCGTCGTCCATCTTCACCGGGAAGTGGACGGTCAGCTCGCGGCGCGGCTCGCGAAGGACGCGGCGGAGGCCGGGGTCGAGGTTCAGGCGCTCGGCGGCGAGGTCGAACTGCTGCTGGGCGACCTGCCAGGGGTTGATCGACGCGGCGACCTGCTCGGTGGTCATGATTCGAGGTGATCCTCCGTCCGAGATTCCGGTCCGCAGGCGGGACCGGCTCGCGTGTTGCGGGTCGTCTCCCGGACGGCCCCACGGGGCGCGAGAGGCGTCGAGCTGACGCGTCGCGCGGGATCGAATTTAGCGACGAGTATAGCCCGGGGAGGCCCGCTCGGGTCCTCGTGCCTCCACCGTATCGCAACGTCGTCGCAACCGTCCCGCAACCGTTGGTCCCGGACATGGCAGGACCGTTACGGCATTGCGTGGCAGGCGGCTTCAGGCCCTCTACCGCTTGTAGAGCACCGCCGCGCCGACGCAGCCCGGGCCGAGGTGTGGCCCGACCGACGCGCCGACGATCGAGACGATCACCGTCGACGGGTCGACGCCCGGACCGCTTGATGACCTCGTCGCTGAACTCGGCGATGTCGGGCGCCATCGTGTGGAGGATCGCGAGGCGTTCGATCGGGCGGGCGCAGATCAGCTCGATGCAGCGCTCCCGCGACTTCGCCCGCGTCCGCGGCTTGTCGGCCGTTTCGACGACGCCGTCCTCGACCGCGATGATCGGCCGGACCGACAGCAGCGTGCCGATCGTCGCCTGGGCGCCGCTGATCCGCCCGCCCTTCTTCAGGTACTCGAGCGTCTCGAGCGAGACGTACATCCGCAGGTCCGAGGCGCGGTCGTTCAGGACGCGCGCGATCTCCTCGGCCGAGACCCCGAGCTTCGCCATCTCGAGGCCCATGAACGCGAGGATGCCCTCGGCCATCGACGCGCCCTGCGAGTCGACGATATGGATCTCGCGATCGGGCAGCATGCCCGCCGCGAGCTCGGCGCTCTTCATCGCGCCTGAGAGCTTGTGCGAGACGTGGATCGCGACGATCGCGTCGGCGCCGTCCGCGAAGGCCTCGTCGTAGACCGCCTTGAAGTCGCCCGGGCCCGACGCGGCGGTCTTGGGGAACGGCGCGTTCGGTGCCGTCATCCGCGTCCAGAATTCCTCGGTCGAGAGGTCGACGCCGGCCCGGAACGACTCGCTGCCGAAGGTGACCGACAGCGGGACGATCCGGATGCCGGCGGCCTTGGCGACGGCGGGATCGAGATCCGACGCCGAATCGGTCACGAAGGCGACGTTGGCCACTGCTTCCTCCTCAGCCCCCTGTGTTCGACCGATGATACGGCCGCTCCGCGACCACTGACGGGACGGGCGCCTTGCGCACGAAGGAAGCCGCTACGCTTTCCGTGATGGACCGATCGATGTGGGCCGTGATGGCCGGCACCTTCACCCTCCGTTTCTCGACCGGCCTCACGGGGGCGATGCTCGGCGTCTACCTGGCAAAGCTGCCCGAGCACGGCGGTCCGGTGGTCGCACCCGACGACGCTGGCCCTGCTCCACTCGACGCGTTCTATCTCTCGGAGCTCGTCCTGTCGCCGTTCTTCGGCGTGCTGTCGGACAGGCTCGGCCACCACCGGGTGATGCTGTTCGGCCCGGTCTTCGGCGCGATCGCCGTGGTCCTCACCGGGTCTGACGACGAACATGTCCGATCCTGGGTGGGACCCGACTGCTCGAGGGCGCGTCGACCGCCGCGAGCGTCCCGTCCATCCTCGGCTACATCGCCCTCGCCACCGCAACGAGCGAGGTGCTCCGGGGCAAGGCGGCGGCCCGATTCGAGGGCGCGACGCTTGCCGGGTTCGGTGTCGGCTTCGCGACTCGCGCCGCTCCTGTTCGCGGCCTTCGGTCCGGTCGCCTTCTTCCTGAACGCGCTCGTCTACGGCGTCTCGTTCCTGATCTATCGCTACGGCGTCGAGGATCGCGATCGCGAGGAGCGGGCCGCGGCGGCGACGGCGCGTGGGTCGCGCATGGATCTGAGCCGCTACGGCGCCCTCCTTCGAACGTCCCACGTCTGGCTCCTCGCCCCGACCTGGATCGCCGTCAATGCTTCGATCGGCGTCTGGTTCAGCCAGTCGATCTTCCAGTTCTCACAAGCCAATCCGCAGTTCCCCGACCAGGTCCTGCACCAGGGCTTCAGCGCCGGTCCAGATCTCGCTGGCGGCGGTCGTCGTCGGGATCCTCTTCGGCGTCGGGCTGCTCTACTGGGGCAACCGATTCAAGAACATGCGGCGGACCACGATCATCCTGTACGGGATCTTCGGCGGCAGGACTCACCGTCGCCGGCGGCATGGCGGTCAACCACGGCGACGTCCTGCCCATGGTCGTGTCGGTGGCGGGGATCGGAGGCGTCGCGTTCGGGCTATTCGTCCTGGCCGGCGCGACGCCCGCAGCCCTCGGTCTTCTCGCCGACATCTCCGAACGATTCCCGACCGACCGCGGCGCGATCATGGGCCTCTACAGCGTGTTCCTGGCCGTCGGCCAGATCGTCGGCAGCCTGATCGGCGGGGAAGCCGCGAAGTGGCGCGGGTTCGACGGCCTGCTACTCGCGACGTTCGGACTGCTCCTGATCGCGATCGTGCCGCTCGCCCAGCTGCGTCGGCAGGAGCACTACGTCGGCGGGCCGTCGGAGCCCGCCTCGTTCGACGATGTGGAGGCTACGCCGTGACTGGTCCGGTCCTTGTCCCTGCGCGGGCCGCTCGGGGAGCGCGCGGGGCCGTCGTCGCGCCGCACCACCTCGCGACGGAGGCCGGTCTCGGGATCCTGCGGGCGGGCGGGTCCGCGGTCGATGCGGCCATCGCCGCGAACGCCGCGCTGGCCGTCGTCGCGCCGCTGCTGTGCGGCATCGGCGGCGATGCGTTCTGGCTGATCTGGGACGCGGCCGAAGGCCGCCAGCACGCGCTCAACGGCTCGGGACGAGCGGCCGCTGCCGCAGACGCGGCCGCGCTCCGATCTGGCGGGCTCGAACGTCTCCCGCTCCATGGGCCGTTGACGATCACCGTCCCGGGCGCGGTCCGCTCGTGGTCCGACGCCCACGCCCGGTTCGGGCGGCTCACGCGCGCGGAGATCCTCGCACCGGCCATCGACCTGGCCGGGCGCGGCTTCCCGGCATGGGACGGATTCATACGGGGCGTCGAGGTCACGACGGCCCGGGTCGAGGCGGCGATGGGGTCGGGTTCCGGCTTCGCCCAGGTCTTCCGGCCGCATGGCCGGCCGTGGCGGCCGGGCGAGATGGTTCAGCTGCCCGCCCTTGCGAAGACGCTCGAACGGCTGGCCGATGCAGGATTCGAGGACTTCTACGCCGGCGACATCGCCGCGCGGCAGGCGCGCGGCCTCGCGGCCGCCGGGTCGCCGTTGGCCGCCGCCGATCTCGCCGGGCACACGTCGACGTGGGGCGACCCGATCGCCACCGAGTATCGGGGCGTCCGAGTCACCAGCCATCCGCCGAATTCGTCTGGGCCGGTCGCGCTCGAGATCATCAACATCCTCGAGCGGTTCGAGCCGCCGCCGGCCGCCGCGTTCGGTCCGGCCGGGGTCGCCGATGCGCGCTGGATCCATCTCGGCATCGAGGCGTCGAAGCTGGCGATGGCCGACCGCGACGCCGAGCTGACCGATCCCGACTTCCGCGAGATCCCCCTCGACCGGCTCATCTCGAAGGACTACGCCGCGGAGCTCGCCACCCGGATCGATGCCGGCCGCGCCTCGTCGCCGGTCGCGTCGTCGGCGCCACGTGGCGGCGGCACGGCCTACCTCGCGGCAGTCGACAGCGATGGCAACGCGGTCAGCCTGATCGAGTCGAACTACATGGGCTTCGGGTCCGGTGTCGTCGACCCCGACACGGGGATCCACTACCAGAACCGCGGTTCATATTTCAGTCTCGACCCGGCGCATCCAAACGTGCTCGCACCAGGCAAGCGGACGCTCCACACGCTGCTGCCGGGGATGCTGTTCAAGGGCGAGGGCGGGCCTTGGGTCGTGACCGGCGCGATGGGCGGCGACGCCCAGCCCCAGATCCACGCCCAGGTCGTGTCGGCCCTAGTCGACGGCGGGGTGGACATCGCGACCGCGGTCGCGGCCCCGCGCTGGTTCGTCGAGCCCGACGAGCACTTCGCGCCGCCGGTCGAGGTCCGCGCCGAGCCGCGCTTCGCGGACGGCGTCCTGGAGGCGCTCCAGGAGCTCGGCCACCCGGTGACGCGGACGGAGCCGTTCGACTCCGGACTGGGTCACGCGCACGCGATCGAGCTGGTCGAGGACGGCCCGGCCGAAGGCGGCTCCCTCGCCGCCGCCACGGATCCCAGGAGCGCGGGGCAACCCGCGGTCTGGTAGGTCCGCTCCCCGGCTGATCGCCGGCCGCGCGACGCGTTCGCGCCCCCTAACTGGCCAAATATTCGTGCGGCGGACTGTTAGGCGAGGAAGCCGCCGCGATTCGGCACCAGGACGGCATTCCGTTAGCCGCCAGAGACGAATTCCGGCCCGCATCGGCCCACTGAGCGCCTCACAACTGCGCTAATAGTCTCTGGGCGCATATTTGGCCAACTCGGAAACCCCGGGGCTGCGGGTGTGGAGAGAGGCACCGAGTCTGCGATCGTCGCGGAGGGGCGGCCCAGGGCAAGGCGGGCGTCCGAGCACCGGAGCGAGCGGGCTTCAAGGTCCGTGAGCGAGGAGCGCAGGCGGCCAACGCACGCCATGGTCGTTCCACCGCGACAGCTTTCGAGTTATACTCCCAGTCACCGGTGGCGGGACGCGCTCACACGACGCCGCCACCGGCTCCCCCTTCGCCAGCCGCGGGAGCGCCTTGTGACCTCGAACGTCGGCCAGAACTACCCGTACACGAGCGAGTCCGAGGCGGACCGCGCCGCCGTGATCGCCAAGCTCGTCGCGGAGCGCGAGGGCCTCGCCGACAAGGTCGCTGCGGAGACGACGCCACCCGACGAGAACGACAAGTGGTGGGTCTGGAAGTGCCCGACGAAGGGCTGCCCGGGCCTCCTCCACGTCGCCGGCTACGCCCGCGACCTGCACGCCCTGTACGTCGTCTGCGACGGAACCTGCGGCAAGACGTTCCTGCGCTGAGTCGGCCCTTCCGCGGATGCGCGGCGTGCCCGATCATGTCGTCGAGGAGGGAGCTTCATGATCGCTCGCCGCTGGCGCGGCCGGGTCCGCGCCGCCGACTTTGACGCCTACCTCGTCTACCTCGAGGAGAGCGGTATCGCCGCGCTCACGGCTACACCCGGCAACGAGGGTGTCACGGTATTCCGCCACCTCGACGAAGCGACCGCCAGCGCCGAATTCGAGGTCGTCTCCTACTGGCCCGACCTCGACGCCATCCGGGCATTCGCCGGCGACGACATCTCGGTTGCGCGGTTCTTTCCGGAGGATGACCGCTACCTCATCGATCGCGAGCTGACCGTCCGCCACGACGTCGTCGATACCTACCCAGTGGTCCGTGGCTGACCCGGGCGCCGCCGCACCGCCAGAGGTCGAAGCCTCGCGACGGCGACTCGTCACCGAGGCCGCGGGCATCGTCGTGAGTGCCGTCGGATTCGGGTTCGTCTACGGCCTCGCGGCCCGTGATGCGGGCTTCTCGCCCGTCGAGGCCCTCGCCATGAGCACGCTTGCGTTCGGCGGGGCGGCCCAGTTCGCGGCCGTCGGTTACGTCGCGGGCGGCCTCGCCTGGCCGGGCGTGGTGCTCCTCACCGCCCTCCTCAACGCTCGCCACCTCCTCTACTCGGCGGCGATGGCGCCGTGGCTCAAGGATCGACCGGTCGTCGAGCGGGCGGTCGCCGCTCACCTGCTCACGGATGAATCATTCGCGCTCTCGATGGCCCATTTCCGGCGCCTCGGCCGGGCCGACATGTGGGGCTACTGGGTCGCCGGCATCGGTGCGACGTTCATCCCGTGGAACCTCGCGACCCTGGCGGGGGTGATGGTCGGCGGGTCGATCCCCGAGCCGGAACAGTTCGGGATCGACGTCATCTTCCCGGCAGCGATGATCGGGCTGGCCGTGGGCCTGATCAGCGGCCGGCGCGAGATCGTCGCGGCGATCAGCGGGGCCGTGATCGGCGTCGTCGTCGCGCTCGTCGTGGGCGCGCCGATCGGGATCATCGCCGGCGGGCTCATCGGCCCGGCGATCGGCTTGCTCGTGCCCGCGGCCGCCGCCCGCGAGACAGCGCCGCTCGGGAGTCAGGCGTCAGCGGTGCGCTACTCGATGCCGGGCACGCACGTCCACGATGACGAGCCGCCGGATGCGGGCCGATGAAGACCGAACTCGTCCTCCTGGCCGTTCTCATGCTCGTGGTGACGTACCCGTCGCGGGCGCTCGGCCTCCTCGCTCCGGGCATCGACCGCCTGCCGCAGGCGGGCATTCGATTACCTCCAGCTCGTCGGGCCGGCCATCCTCGCGGCCCTCGCCGCCGTCGCCGTCATGGTCGTGACGACCGATAGCGGGCCGACCTTCCATGTCGGACTCGAGTGGCTCGCGGTGGGCGCCTGCCTGGCCGTCGTCGCCTGGCGCCGAAACCTCTTCCTCGGCCTCGTGACCGCGGTCGCGATCGCCATCGTCGGCCGGCTCGCCGGCCTGGGCTGAGCCCGCGACGGTCGCGAGCTAGCCGCGGCGGGCGTCGGCCTCGACCTCGACGAGGAGCGATGGCTCCATCAGGCCGGCGACCTGGACGAGCGTCGAGGCGGGCCGGATCTCGCCGAACAGCTCGCCGTGGACGGCCGCAACGGCCGGTGCGTCGTCGATCGAGACGACGTACATCCTCGTCCGGACGACGTCGCCGAGCGAAAAGCCCGCTTCGGTCAGCGCCCGCTTCGACGATCGCCCACGGCGGCGCGGGCCTGGCCGGCGGCATCTCCCGGGTGAAGCGATCGGCCGGCCGGTCCGGCATCGGTCGTGCCCGAGACGTGGCAGGAATCGCCGATGACGATCGCCCGGCTGTAGCCGGCCGACGCCTCCCACGGGCCGCCCGACGAGATCCGTCGACGCTCAGCCACGCCGCTCCCGGAACGCCGGGTCGCGGGCCACGGCGAGCAGCAGCCCGGCGAAGAGCGCGGTCCGCGGCACCACCGAACCGAGGTCGAGGTACTCAGCGGGCGAATGGTCGTTGCCGCCGATCGGCCCGAGGCCGTCGAGGGTCGGAACGCCCAGGCCCGAGGTCGTGTTGGCATCCGACGCGCCGCCGGTCGCGGTGTCCTTGACCTCGAAGCCGAGCCGCCCGGCGATCGCCACGGCGTGGTCGACGAGCCGCCCCGCAGCGCTCGAGCTTCTCCATCGGCCGATGACGGGCGCGGCGATCGACATCGACGGTCGTGTCGGGCACTTCCGTCGCCGCGGCGACGGCGCGGATAGCCGCCTCTGCCTCGTCCTGGCTGGCGGCATCGGTCGCCCGGACATCGACCTCGAGGACGCACCGCTCGGCGACGACATTCGGCCGCGTCCCGCCGCTGATGACGCCGGCATTGACGGTGACGCCCGGCCAGCGGCCGTTCAGCGCGTGCAGGTCGCGGACAATTCGGGCGGCCTCGAGGATCGCGCTTCGGCCCTTCTCCGGCTCGACACCAGCGTGAGCCGCCCGGCCGTGGACCGTGACAACGAGGTCGAGCGTCCCCTTTCGCGACGACACGATGTCGCCGTTCGCGCGGGCGCATTCGAGGACGAAACAGGCATCCGCGTCCGGTGCCAGCGCCCGGATGTGCGGCGACGACGACGGCGAGCCGATCTCCTCGTCGGGGTTGGCGACGAAGACGATCCGTTCGAACGGCAGCCCGCCGCTCCGCGTCAGTTCGATGAGCGCCCTGAGGCCATAGAGCCCGGTCAGCAGGCCCGACTTCATGTCGGTGACGCCGGGCCCGAAGGCCTGGCCGCTCGCGATCCGGAACGGCCGCTCGGCGGCGGTCCCGGGATCGAAGACGGTGTCCATGTGACCGATCAGGAGGACGCTCGGACCGGCTCCGGGCGACCCGCTCACAGTCCCGACGATCGTCGGCCCGAGGCGCCCGTCCGGATCGGGGTGGGTCACGACCTCCGCGCCCAAACCGGCGAGGAACCCGGCCACGAATGTCGCCACCTCCTCGACCCCGGCCGGGGTGTAGCTGCCGCAATCGATGTTCACGAGGCGTTCGAGATCGGCCAGGTAGGCCGGCTCGGCAGCGCGGATTGCGTCCTCGATGGCCGTCAGCTCGTCGGCCGTGACGCCGGCGCCGGGCTCGGCGATCGTCTCCATTCGGCCAGTCTACGAGGCCTGCCGCTTGCTATCCTCGCCGGATCGTGCGCCAGGTCGAGATCCGACTCCTCGAGGGCCCGAACGTCTACCGGCTCGAGCCGGTGGTCAAGGTCGAGGTCGCGATCGGCCGGCGGCGGACCTGGTACGGCAACCGGGCCCCGGGTCGCCACGCCCTCGTCCGGCTCGCCGCCGTGGTTCCCCGCCGCGGCTGGCCCGGGCAGATCGAGGGCATCGTCGACTGGACGCGGCGCCTCCGCGTCGAGCACGGCGAGGGCCGCGGCGGGGTCGTCGTCCATCGCTCGTCGGATCCGGGGCACTGGATCGTCACGTTCCCGTGGACCGGCGCGGAACGCGCTCACACGATTGCCGAGGCGGCGCTCGCCCTCGCGGAGCGCGACGTCTCGCCCGCTCGGCGGGCGCGGCTGACGGGGGCGCAGGAGCGGATCCTCGCCCGCTGGCAGGCCCGGATCGCGGAGGCTCGGGCGACGCCGCCGACGTGGATTCGCGACGCGGACCGTCGGATCCCCGTCGTCTCGATCACCGGGACGAACGGCAAGAGCACGGTCACCCGGCTCATCACCCACATCCTCGTCAAGGCCGGCCGGCGGGTCGGCACCACGACCTCGGACGGCGTCCTCGTCAACGAGCGCCTCATCGATCCGGGCGACTGGACGGGGCCCGGCGGCGCCCTCCAGATCCTCGGCCGCTCCGATCTCGACGTTGCGATCCTCGAAACGGCCCGCGGCGGCCTCGTGCTCAAGGGGATGGGCTACGAGTCGAACGAGGTCAGCGTCGTGACGAACGTGACCTCGGACCATCTCGATCTCCAGGGGATCCATACGCTGCCGGAGCTCGCCGAGGTCAAGGCGACGGTCGCCCGGGTCACGAAACCGGACGGCTGGTCGGTCCTCAACGCCGACGACCCGTACGTGGCGGCGACCGCCCGCCGGGTCCGGAGCCATGTCGCGCTGTTCTCGCTCGTGGCCGGTGGCTCCGCCGCGGTTCGGCGGAACGTGGCGGCGGGCGGACGCGGCTACGTCGTCCGCGACGGCTGGGTGGTGGAGCTCACGCCGAAGGGCGACTCACAAATCGTCGAGCTCGCCCGGATCCCGATCACGATCGGCGGGATCGCCCGGCACAACGTCGCCAACGCACTCGCCGCGGCCGGGGCTGCGCGCGGGCTCGGGGCCTCGATCGCCGAGGTCGCCGACGGCCTCGTCGCGTTCCGCCCGACGTCTGATCGGTCGCCGGGTCGGCTGAACCTCTTCCGACTCGGGGCGCGGATCGTCATCGTCGACTTCGCCCACAACGAGGCCGGGGTGTCCGCGGTCCTCGACGTCGCCGAGGGGATCGCCGGCGGCGCGGCCGGTCGGGCGGCGCCGATCACGGCGATCATCGGCACGGCCGGCGACCGGCCCGACGACACGCTGCGCGGGATCGCCCGGATCGCCGCGAAACGGGCCCAGCGAGTCGCGATCAAGGAGACGCTGAAGTACCTTCGCGGCCGATCGCGCGAGTCGATCGTCGGCGAGCTGCTGGCGGGCGTGAAGGAAGCCGGCATGGCGACAACCGAGGTCCCGATCTACGAATCGGAGACCGCGGCGCTCAAGGCGGAGCTGGCCGACTCGGGCGCCCGACCGCGGGTCGTCGTCCTCCTCTGCCACGAGGAACGCGAGGAGGTATTCGGGTTGCTCGAGTCGCTCGGCGCGCGGCCGATCGACGTCGCCACGGAGCTGACCTCGCTCGTGCCCCGGCTCCAGGAGCGCCCGCGCAAGCATTGATTTCCGGGTCGCCTCGCCCCATGATCGATGGGCGGTCGGGCCACCGATCGGGATCTGGGATGGAGGAGGAGCTCCCATGGAGACGGCGGTCGGCATCGCCCTCATCGTCATCGCGGCCCTCGAGATCGTCTGGATCATCCGCACCGTGAGCGCGAACACCCCGTACGTGCGCTGACCTACCACTCGAAGTCGGCTCAGCTCGCCGGGTCGGCCACGAGGACGCCGTCGTCGACTGACCAGGTCAAGCGAACGGCGTCGCCGCTCTGCCACTGGCGCTCTTCTTCGTCGCGCTGCTCGCGGACCGCGGCGCGCTGGCCGTCGGGCAAGGTGAGTCCGTACTTTCGGTCCGAACCCAGGTAGAGCGCGTCGACGACGGTCGCCTCGACGGCGTTCGCCCCGGCCGGGACCTCCTCGGCGGCGCCGACGATCCGGATTCGTTCCGGCCGGACGACCAGCGCAGCCGGCGCGCCGTTTTCGAGCCCCGCCCGCTCCGCCGCGGCCTTCCCGACGCCCCAGCGCCACGCGCCCCGGACCAGCCACGCGCCGGCCGAACCGTCGCGCTCATAGCGGCCGCGCAGGATGTTCGACTCGCCGATGAAGTCCGCGACGAACAGCGACGCCGGCCGGTCGTAGAGGTCCTCGCCGCTGCCGAGCTGCTCGATCCGGCCGGCGCTGAAGATCGCGATCCGGTCGCTCATCACGAGCGCCTCTTCCTGGTCGTGGGTGACGTAGAGCACCGTCGCCCCGAGCTGCCGGCTGACGTGCAGGATCTCCAGCTGGAGCGCCTCCCGGAGCTTCCGATCGAGCGCGCCGAGTGGCTCGTCCATGAGGAGCAGCTGCGGCTCGAAGACGACGGCCCGGGCGAGCGCGATGCGCTGCTGCTGGCCGCCCGACAGCTGCCGCGGATAGCGATCGCCGAATTTCTCGAGCTTGACGAGAGCCAGCGCGTCGGCGACGCGGCGCGTGATCTCGGGCCGCGCCGTCCGTCGCATCTGGAGCGGGAAGGCGATGTTCTGGGCGGCCGTCATGTGCGGGAACAGCGCGTAGTTCTGGAACACCATGCCGACGTCGCGACGATACGGCGGGACGCGGGTCATGTCGCTGCCGTCGATCTCGATCGAGCCGCCGCTCGGTGCCATGAAGCCCGCCACCATCCGGAGGGTCGTGGTCTTGCCCGAGCCCGATGGGCCGAGGAGCGTGACGAACTCCCCGCGGCGGACCTCGAGGTCGACGCCGTCGACCGCCATCGCGTCGCCGAACGACTTCCGGAGGCCGCGCAGGACGAGCGCGGGATGCTCGCCAGCCGGGCGAGGCGCCGCCGGCGCGGGGCTCGGGGCGGTCATCGAAGCGGGGCCTGGCGGCGGACGACGAGCAGCAGCAGCAGCAGCACGGTGGTCACGACGAGGAGCGTGGTCGAGACGGCGGCGACGGTCGGGTCGACGACCTGGCGGACCTGCTCCCACATCTCAACCGGCAGCGTCCGGAACCGGGCCGATGTCAGGAAGATCGCGACCACGACCTCGTCCCACGAGGTGATGAACGAGAAGATCGCGCCGGCGAGAACGCCGGGCAGGATGATCGGCAGGGTGATTCGCATGAAGCTCCGGCGCGGATTCGCGCCGAGGTTCGCGGCGGCCAGCTCGAGGTTTCGGTCCATCGTCCGCAGGCTCGTTCCCACGTTCACGATCACGAACGGCAGCGCCAGGGCCGTATGGGCCAGCACCAACCCGAGCAGCGAGCCACTGATCCGCCACTGGACGAACAGCGAGAACATCCCGATCGCGATGATCACGACCGGGACGATCAGCGGCGTCAGCGCGACGGCGTTCACGAGGCTCCGGCCGGGAAACCGCCCGCGGGTCAGGCCGAGCGCGGCGAGCGTCCCAAGGACCGTGGCGAGGATCGCGGTGAACACGGCCACCTGGGCGCTGTTCACCATCCCCGACGACCACTGCCGATCGGTGAACATCCGCTCGTACCACTGGAGCGAGAAGCCTTCCGGCGGGAAGCTGAGAATCCGCGCCTCGGTGAAGCTCATCGGGACGATGACCAGCGTCGGTGCGAGCAGGTAGAAGACCGTCAGACGCCCCGAGAGCTGCCATCAGCAGGCGGCGCGGCTGGCGCCACGACTCGGTCACCGGCTACTCCTCCACCGCGCTACCGAAGACATCCCGGAGGCGGACCGCGCGCGAGGCGATGAACAGGATGACGAGCGTGATCGCCATGAGGAGGACGCTCATCGCCGTCCCGAACCCCCAGTTGAGCGCCTGCTGGATCTCCTGGACGATGAGCTGGCTGATCATCTGGTCGCGGAGGCCTCCGAGCAGGGCCGGCGTGATGTAGAAGCCGAGGGCGAGCACGAACACGAGAAGGCAGCCGGCGACGACGCCCGGCAGGCTGAGCGGAACGAAGACGCGGAGAAACGCCCGCGCCGGAGTCGCGCCAAGGTTCGCGGCCGCTCGTCCGAACTCCGGGTCGATCCGGCGCATGACGGCGTAGATCGGCAGGACCATGAACGGCAGCAGGATGTGCGACATCCCGAGGATCACGCCGGCCGTCGTACGGATCAGGGTCAGCGGCTCGGAGATGAGCCCCAGGTCGATCAGGAACCGGTTGATGATCCCGGTATCACGCAGGATCACCTGCCAGGCGAACGTCCGAACGAGGAGGCTCGACCAGAAGGGCAGCAAAACGGCGATGAGGAGGAGGCCTGCCAGCCGACCCGGAACGATCGTCATGAGATAGGCGAACGGGTACCCGACGACGAGGCAGGCGACCGTCGAGAGGGCGGCGATCCAGAACGTGTTGGTGAGGACGCGCAGGTACGCCTCCTGCGCGAAGAACTTCTCGTAATTCGCGAGGCCGGCACCAGGCGGATCGGTCACGCTCCGCAGGCTCATCGCCACGAGCGGGGCGAGGAAGAACACAACGAGGAAGACCACCGCCGGCAGGACCAGCAGCGACCAGCGATTGGCCGCCAGGCCGCCACGGCGCAGTCGGGGCCGGCGGCTGCCGGCCCCGACGCCGGTCGACATGGCTCAGCGTGCCCGGATTACCGAGCTATTGCGCCTTCCAGGCCGTGTACGCCGAGTTGATCTCGTCGTAGTTCTCGATCAGATATTCGTCGTCGAAGTAGGCCGAGTTCTCATCGGCGTTCGAGACCGCAAGATCGGGCTCGTTGGCGGGGGCCGCCTTCGAGTTCTTGTTGATCGGTCCGTACGGGATGAACTCCGAAGGCTTGGCGTTGTTCTCCGCGCAGATCGCGTAGGCGATGAACTTCATCGCCGCGTCCTTGTTCGGCGTGCCCTTCGGCACGACGAGGTAGTCGGCCGTCACGATCTGCTGATTCCACTGCATCTCGACCGGCTTGTTATCGGTGTGCTTGGCGCTCCAGCCTCGACCGTTCCAGATGAGCGTCATCGCGACTTCGCCGGATCCGATCAGCTCCTGCGACTCGGCACCGGACGCCCAGAACACGAAGTCGTCCTTGATCGTGTCGAGCTTCTTCGTCGCGCGCTCCAGGTCGAGCGGGTACAGGTCCGCAGGCGCAACGCCGTCGGCCATCAGGGCGACCTCGAAGATGCCGCCCTCCGAGTAGTCCCACATGCCGCGTTTGCCGGGGAACTTCGTCGTGTCGAAGTAGTCCGCCCAGCCGGCGGGGACCTGGCCGGCGGTCTTCTCGGTGTTGTAGGCGAGGACCACGCCGTACGTCATGTCCGCAACGCGGTAGTCGCCGGCGAAACCGTCGAGGACCTCGTCGCGCGGGATCAGTGTGTAGTCGAGCGGCTCGAGCAGGTCCTTGTGGGCGTCGAGCCCGAAATCGTTGCCGACGTCGACGACATCCCACGTCACCTGGCCGGCCTCGACCTGTGCCTTGATCGTGGCGTTCGAGGAGTTCTCGTCCTCTGTGAACTGGACGCCGGTCAACTCGGTGTACGGAGTGAGCCAGGCCTTGCGCTGCGCTTCCTGGTACGCCCCACCGAACGACACGTACGTCAGCGTCACGCCCTCCTGGCGCGGCGGATTGCATGCCTCCGACGTCGTGGCGCTGCCAGCCGGGGCGCTCGCGGAGGCCCCGGACGGTGGGGTCACGGCCGACGGCGCCGACGCGGATCCCGTGGCCGCGCCTCCCCCGGTGCAGCCGGCGGCGATGGCAATGACCACGACGAACGCGGGAAGCGCTGTCCAGCGACGCATGCTCGAACCTCCTCTCAGACCGCGGCGCGGCCCATGTCCACAGCTCCTCCACCGGGACCGCTGCATCGTATGCCTGCCGCGCAAGCCGGAGCAACGGCCGTTACGAGCGGCGCAGGGCGACGAGCGACAGCATCTCGTAGGCGAGGTTGGCCGCGAGGAAGGCGGTCTGGCCCGCGGGGTCGTAGGCGGGAATGACCTCGACCACGTCGAACCCGACGAAGTCGATCCCGGTCAATAGGCGGACGATCGCGAGCGCGTCGTGCGCCGATGGCCCACCGGGCTCCGGGCGTCCCGGTGCCGGGCGCGAAGGCCGGATCGACGACGTCGATGTCGAAACTGATGAACGCCGTCGCGTCGCCGACGCGGTCGCGAATCCGGGCGGCCGTCTCCTCCGGCCCGATCGCGAGGACCTCCTCGGTCGTCAGGTACTCGAGCCCGAGCTCGTCGCGGAGCCCCGTCCAGTCGTTCGACTCGTAGATGGAACCCCGCAGCCCGACCTCGATCGAGTGGGCGACGTCGACGAGGCCCTCCTCGATCGCCCGCCTCATCCACGTCCCGTGGTTGTACTTCTCGCCGAAGTAGCTATCCCAGGCGTCGGTGTGCGAATCGAAATCGATGACCGCGACTGGGCCCGCGAGAACGAGTCGCCCGAAGGTGCGGCAGCGTGCAGGCGTGGTCGCCACCGATCAGGAGCGGAACGACGCCCGCCTCGACGATCGGGGCGACCGTCTGCTCGATCGCGTCGTAGCTTCGCTCGATGTAGCCCGGCACGATCGAGACGTCGCCGTAGTCGACGCACGACAGGATGTCGAACGGCTTCACGTCGAGATTGGCGTTGTACGGGCCGGAGCATGACGCTCGCGGCCCGGACGGCGTTCGGCCCGAAGCGCCCGCCGGCCCGATACGTGACACCGGTGTCGAACGGCACGCCGACGATCACCAGGTCGACGTCCTCCAGCGTGCGGACAAAGGGCAGTCGGGCAAACGTCGACGGGCCCGTGAACCGGGGCGACTGCAGGGAGTCTTCAGGAACGTAACGCGGCGCCCCGGACCGGCTCATCCCTCCGGCGCCTCGAGCTCGCCCGGGATCGGCGAAGGCAGTGGCCCCGCGCGCCGAGCCGGCGGCGGCCGCCATCGCCGCCCGGTAGACCCCGATCGCGTCGTCGACGCAGCAGACCACGAGATCGCCCGGTGCCGCTCGCCGCAGGGCCGTTCGGACGGCGGCGTTTTCCTCGAGGATCTTTTCGGCCTTGGCCGCGCGCGCCGCGCCACGGCTGCGAGCGTCGCGGATTCCCTCGATGACGTTGCTCGCCGCCTGACCGGCCGGCCGGCCGCGGAGATTCTTGTCCTCGCGGACGATGATGTCGTCGAACGCCGACGCGGCGATCGCGCCGTACTCCCGCTGATCGTCGTCCCGCCGATCGCCCGGGATACCGATGACACCGATCGCCCGCCCGCGTCGCGGTCCGGTCCCGCCGTTGCGCCCGTCGCCGGAGGGCACGGCGGCCACCCGGCCGGCCTTCGAGACCGGCTCGGCCATCATCCGCTCGACGAAGTCGGCCAGCTGGCGCATCCCGTCGACGTTGTGGCAGTAGTCGATCACGACCCTGATCCCGCCGACGTCGAGGAGATTGAGCCGGCCCGGCGACTGGAAGAACGACGTCGAGAACGTCCGCAGCCCCTGCCGGATGTCGTGGAGGTGCGCCCCGGCCGCCCACGCCGCGGCGGCCGCCGCCAGGGCATTCGCAACGTTCATCCGGGCCTTGCCGCCGAACGTCGCCGGGACGAGGTGGGTGTAGAGCACCGGCATCTTCCGCGGGCCGTGCTTGAGGACGATGAGCTCGCCTTCCGGCGTCCGCTCGAGGCAGAAGGCGGCGTTGCCGCGCGACGTGTGGCCGTCGACGCGGTCGTAGCCGTCCTCGCCCTTCTCGGTCGACATGCTGAAGAGGACGACCCGGCCGGCGCAGTGGCGGCCCATCCGGTACACGTGCGAATCGTCGGCGTTGAGCACCGCCGTCCCGGAACGGGGCACGGACTCCACGACGACCGCCTTGACGTTCGCCAGCTGCCCCACCGAATCGATCCCGCCGATCCCGAGGTGATCGCCGGTGACGTTCGTCACGACGGCGACGTCGTTCCGGTCGTAGCCGAGGCCCTCGCGCAGGATGCCGCCGCGGGCGACCTCGAAGACCGCCGTGTCGACCTTCGGGTTCTGGAGGACCATCTGGGCCGACTTCGGGCCCGACATGTCGCCCTTCTTCGTCAGCCGGCCGTCGACGACGATGCCGTCGGTCGAGGTCATCCCGACCCGCCGGCCCATCAGCTTCATGATGTGGGCGATCATCCGGACGGTCGTCGTCTTGCCGTTCGTGCCGGTCACGGCGATGATCGGGATGCGCGAGGGGCTGCCCGGCGGGAAGAGGCCGTCGATGACCGGCCGGGCGACGTACTGCGGCTCGCCCTCGGTCGGGTGGGTGTGCATCCGGAAGCCCGGTGCGGCGTTGACCTCGACGATCGCGCCGCCTGTCTCGCGGACCGGCGTGGCGATGTCGGGGCAGATGAAGTCGATTCCGGCGACGTCGAGGCCGACGATCTGGGCCGCGGTCTCGGCGATCTCGACGTTGTCGGGGTGGGCCTCGAACGTCCGATCGATCGACGTTCCGCCGGTCGACATGTTGCCGGTCAGGGCGAGCTTGACCCGCGTCCCCTCGGGCGGTCGATCGTCGAGCCCGAAGCCCTGGGCGCGGACGAGCTCCTCGGCGGCCTCGTCGAGCTTGATCCGGGTCAGGACCTTCTCGTGGCCGATGCCGCGGCGCGGATCCTGGTTGGCAATGTCGACGAGCTCGCGGACCGTGTGCTCCCCGTCGGCGACGACGCTCGCCGGGACGCGCTCTGCGATCGCCGCGACCTTGCCGCCGATGACGAGGCAGCGATAGTCGTTGCCGGCGACGTAGCTCTCGACGACGAGGTCGCCGGAGCGGCTCTCGGCGAGGGCCGCGTGGAACGCCTTGCGGACGGCGTCGTCCGATCGCAGATCGAGGTTGACGCCGCGGCCGTGGTTGCCGTCGAGGGGCTTGACGACGCACGGGTAGCCCAGGCGCGTCGCTGCCGCGGCCGCCTCGTCCTCGGTCCGGATGAGCGCGCTGCGGGGCACGGGCAGGCCGGCCGAATCGAGCAGCCGGTTGGTCAGGCTCTTGTCCGACGCGATGTCGACCGCGATCCCGGATGTCCGCGAGGTCATCGTCGCCCGGATCCGCTGCTGGTGGACGCCCTGGCCGAGCTGGACGAGCGAGTGGCGGTCGAGCCGGATGTAGGGGATGTCGCGGCTCGCGGCCTCGTCGAGGATCGCCTGCGTCGACGGCCCGAAGGCCTGCCGCTCGGCGAGCAGGATGAGGCGCTCGAGCTGGGCCATGAAGTCGATCGCGACCGACGGGTCGTTCGGGGCGACGAGGTGGTTGACGAGGGCGACGGCGATCTTGCCGGCCTCGATCCCGACGTTCTCCTCGCGGTACTCGTAGATCACGTTGTAGCGGCCGTGCTCGCCGGTGCTCCGGGTCTTGCCGTGGCGGACGTCGGTGCCGGCGAGGTTCTGGAGCTCGAGGGCGATGTGCTCCGAGATGTGGCCCATCCACGTGCCGTCGCGGAGCCGCGTGATGAAGCCGCCGCGGCGGCCGAGGCTGCAGGCGTGGTCCTCGAGGCTCGGCAGCAGGCCGACGAGCGCGTCGGTGAAGCCCGGGATCTTGTCCGACGGGAAGTCCTCGAGGACGCCGAGGTCGACGACCATCCGGATGACCGGCTCGCGGGCCCAGTAGTTCGGGCCGCGGAGGATGCGGGTCTCGATGATCTGGAGGGTGGGCTCGGGGCGCGAGCCGCCGGTCCGGTCCGAGGCGCGGCGCTTCGGGGCGGTGCCGGCGCCCGTCGCCGCGTCCGTCGCGGTCGCGGTGGTCTTCGCCTTCCCGGCCCGAGGTTTCGGTGCCGCCTGCGCCACAGCGCCCTCCTGCCGCGTGCTCACCCGCTCGTGAGCCCCGAGTGTAACGGCCGTTCGCGGTCCCGAGTGTACCCGTCGGTCGTCCGCGCCCCGCCATGCCGTGGTCTGCACAGCTCGGCGTCCAGCTGCCCGCCGAAATCACTCCGCGGTCTCCGCGCGATGCCGTTGGTTGCATCAGCGGTGGTCGAGCGGGCGGTGGTCGCATGGGTCAGTCGGTCGAGCCGCGATGGCTCGCAGGCCGGCTCGGTGGTCGGAGGAGTCGAGAGTGGTCCCGATGCAACCAACGGCATCGCTCAGGAGATGGCGATGATTTTCGGCGCCGCGCGCCGGGCGCTTACGTGGACGCGGCCTCGCCGCCGCCCTGGATCGCGTGGAGGTTCGGCGTGGCGAGTCGCAGGCGGCGGCGCAGGTCGAACCGGTAGCCGGCGGGCAGCGAGTGCAGCACGACGCCGCTGATCATCAGCGGCTTGTGGCCGTGGACCTCCCAGGCGTCGGTCTCGGAGGCGGAGCCGTCGACGACGGTGATCGACCCGCGGCCGATGACCTCCATGATGTGATCGGGGCCGACGACGCCGGCCGTGTCCTCGTCGACGCCGAGGCCGAGCAGCGACGGGTTCTGGGCGATCAGCGACAGCAGCCGCCCGAGGCGGTTCCGCTGCTGGAAGTGCTGGTCGACGATGACGCCGGGCAGCATCCCGAGACCCGCCGCGATCTGGGCCATCCGGTGCTTCGGCGTCGCCCCGGACGCCCCGAACGCGATCATGTGCGACGACATCGCCGACGCCCCGGCCGACGTCCCCGCGACGACCGCGCCGCCCCGGAACCGCTCGAGGATCGCATCCGCGAGCCGGGTCCCGCCGATCGTCGAGGCCAGCCGGAGCTGGTTGCCGCCGGTCAGGAAGATGCCCGTCGCGTCGCGGACCGTGAGGGCGGCCGTCTCGTCGTTCGCCTGTGGCCGGGTCACCGCGTGGAGCGGCCGAACGTGCGCGACACCGAGCTCAGTGAAGACCTGGCTGTAGCGCCTGCCGGCCTCGGCGCCGAGACTGCTGGCCGTCGAAACGACCGCGATCGTCGCGTCCCGGCCGCCCGCGAGCGTGACGAAGCGGTTGAGGATCACGCGGTCGCGGACCTTGTCCTCCGCCCCGCCGATGATGATGACGGTCCCGTCGCTCACTGCGTCGATCGTCTCCCATTCCGCTCGTTCGCGGGAGGATAGCCGACGATGCGCCCGAGCGACGGCATCGGACGGCACCGGACGGCCGAACGAAAGTCGCGTGGGAGAATGCCCGGGCGATGACGCGAGAGGGTTCTCCCGAATCGGGCCGGCGACGGCCGGCCTCTTCGGTCGGCTCGAGCGCCGGCTGGACGAGCCGACGCGCCGCCGGCTGGACATCCATCGCCGCGAGCTCCGCCGCGAGCTGTCGCGGCTTCGCGACCGGCGCCGGCTCCTCGCGATGGGCCTGCTCATCCTGACGTTCGGATTCCTCGCCGCCGGGCATCGTCGGGCGGGGCGAGCCGGCCGGCGCCGACGCCCGGGCCTACTGGGCCGGCGTTCGGATCTGGCTCAACGGCGGCGACCCGTACCACCCCACGGGGCCGTTCCTGCCCTACGTCTACGCCCCGTGGATGCTGCCGCTGTTCGCGCCGTGGGCGCTGCTGCCGTGGGACGTCGCCTGGTTCGTCTGGCGCGGCGGGACGATCCTCGCTCCTGCTCTGGACGATCCACTGGGCGTACCGCCAGCGGCCGCTCGAGACCGCGATCGTCGTCGCGCTGCTCGGCTTCCCGTTCGGGGCGAACCTCGACACCGGCAACATCAACCTGCTGCTGACGCTCCTGCTGTGGGGCGCCCAGTTCACGGGCCCGGTCGATGGCCGGGTCTGCTCTGGTCGATCGCCACCTGGATGAAGTGGGCGCCGCTCGTCCTGCTGCCGATTCTCGCCCCGCGCGCCCGGCTGTGGGGCCTCGTCTTCCTCGCCGCGTCGGCGCTCCTCAGCCTGGCGACGCTGCCGCTGACGATCCTCCAGCTCCAGGCGTTGTTCGGGTTCGGGGCGCGGCCGCTCCGGCTCGACTACCTCGTCTTCCTCTGGGCGGTCGTGCCCGTGCTCTGGCGGCGGGCCGATCCGTTCGAGTGGCTCCGCCTCTCGTGGTGGAAGCGCGCGCTCGCCAGGCTCCGGCACGGACCGCAGCGTCGGGCTCGGCCGCCGCATGCGGGAGTACCTCGGCCTCGGCGCCGAGGCTAGGCCCGAGGCTAGCGGCGGCGTCGGCGACCGGTGTCGCGCTCCGATTCCGGCGATCCGGTTCGACCACCGGCCGAAGCGTCAGCGCCGCGATGACGTAGTAGACGGCCCCGAGCAGGTAGGCCGCGCGCGGCCCGCTCCCGATCCCGACGCGGCCGTTGACGGAGTCGAGGACGAGCCCGCCGGTCGCGACGGCGAACACCGTCGAGGCCGTCGTCGCGACGTTCGAGAGGCCCATGTACCGGCCAGACGAGGCGCGCGGGATGATGTCGGTCATCAGCGCCCAGTCGACCGCCAGGAACGTCCCAGCCGAGGCGCCGAAGAGCGCCGCGCCGACGACGCGCAACCGGCACGCATCGGCGCAGCCGCCGCAAGGACGATGCCCGCCAAGCCGATCACGCAGCTCGCGTAGATGACCGGCTTCCGGCCGATCCGATCCGAGAGGCGCGAGCTCGGAATGATGGCGACCAGGTTGCCGACGACGATCACCACGAGGAGGATGACGTTCACCGTGTTCGCCGCGTCCTGGTCGAGGCCATGCGACTGCTTGAGGTAGATGAGGACGGAGGTTGACGAGCATCGCGCCGGCCATCAGGAAGAAGAGGCGCGACGTCAGCAGCCAGACGTAGGACCGCTCCTTGAGGATGTCCGTGCCCCAGGTCTCGCCGACGATCGAGCGCCACGAGCGACCGCCGCGTTCCTTCGGCGGCATCCCTGGGCTGACCCGCAGCACGACGGCTGCCATCGTGACCAGCTCGACGATCGCGACCGCGGCGATCGCCAGCTCGATTCGTCGCCAGCAGCTACGGCGAGCGTGACGGCGAGGAACCCTGTGACGTTGCCGAGGATCTGCATCAGGCCGACCATCGCGCTGGCCATGCCCGACCTGCCGCGTCGGTGGACGAGATCCGGCACGTACCCCTGGAACGGGCCGCGGGCGATGTTCGTGCTGAAGGCCAGGAGCGCGACGAACACGCCGAGCATCGAGGACGGAGTTCGACGTCGCGATCCCGAACAGGAACACGAGGTCGAGCAGCGAGCCGATGACGATGTACGGCTTGCGCCGGCCCCAGCGGCTGATCGTGTAGTCGCTGATCGATCCGACCGTGGGCTGGATGAGGATCGACGACGATCGCCATCGGGATCGAGAGCAGGAAGAGGATTCGGCCGACCTCGAGCTCCGGGACGGCCATGTCGCCGAAGTTCAGGCGGTTCTGGATGAAGAGGCCGACCGCCCCGTCGATCGCGGTCAGTCCGAGCCAGTAGAGCGAGATCCGGATGAGGTGGCCGATCGGCAGGGCTACCGTCGGCCTTCCAGAGTCGGCTTCAACGGCCGTGCGGTGACGTGGTCATGGATCCCTCCGTCCCTCGATCCCCCTCCTAACGCATCCTACGACGCGCCAACGGCGATACCGTGACGATTCAGCGTGACCGTGCCGCCGATGCGGATCAGGCGCCGGTCCGTCGCCCCGGTCGCGACAAACCGGAAGAGGCTGCGATCGAGCGAGTAGATCCCGGTGCAGGCGAGACCGATCCGCCCGAGGCGGAACGTGAAGACGGGGTTCTCGGTGTTGCCGGCGTAGGCGCTCAGCGTGCCGTCGGCCGTGATGACGCGCCAGGTTCGCCTGGCCGCGGAACGTCTCGTGGAGCCTCGCCAGCAGGTCGGAACGGTGCCGTTCGGCCGTCCCATGCGTCCTCGAGCCAGCGCGCCCCGACTTCGGTGTCGGCCCGGCCGTGGATCCTGCCGGCAGCATCGGTAGCGGGCCCGCCACGTCCGAACGCCGCGGAAGTCGCCGTTGTGGCTGAACGAGAACCGGCCGGCCGGGTCGTCGAACGGCTGGGTGTCGGCGAGCCCGAGCGTGGAGAGCTTCGAGGGCCGCCGGAGGTGGACGAGCGCCGCGGTCGTCTCGACCGCCCCGATCCGCTCCGCGCTCCGGGTCGTCACGGAACGCGCGACGTGTCGCGGTGCGACTCGATCCGGCCGTCCGGCGAGAGCCACGCGGCGCCCCAGCCGAAGCCGGCGATCCCGTACCGCTCGAGCCGCTCCGTGAACGGCCACAGCTCGTCGAGCCGGAACGGCTCGTCGGCCCGGGCGACGTAGTGCTCGCACATCGCGAGCGATCATACGCGGCGGCCGATCTCGCGCGATCTCGTACTCCGGGAAGTAGCGCGCGATCACCGGCAGATCGAACGACCCAGGATCGATTCCTTGGACTCGCGGCGCAACAGGAAGTCGAACGATCGGCGGACGAGGTCGGTTGGCTCGGTCGCGGCCGGGTCGAGCCGCGCCAGATCGGCGGCCGTGACGCCGACGCGTGTGCCGGCTTCGGCTTCGGTCGTCTGCGACGCCGACGTCGCAGGTCCAGCCGTCGGTCGACGGTCGGCAGTCGACCTCGATCGCGGTCATGCCGAGCCTCCGCCTGGCAGCGCGGGCACCAGTAGGTCGTCCGGGGCATCTCGGTCGCGAGCGGCCGCGACTGGATCAGCGTCCCGCACCGCGGGCACGGCCGGCCGGCCCGCCGATAGACGCTGCATCCGCTGGCGGCCCGGAGCCGCGCGAGGCGCTCTCCGACGAGGAGGCGCCGGGCGGTCGCGACGAGCCGACGCGAGGTGGTCGTCGTCGAGGCGTGCCGACGCGCGCGAACGGATCCGTCCGTTCGACGAACAGCGTCTCGTTCCGCCAGATGTTGCCGATCCCGGCGAGCGCTCGCTGGTCGAGGAGGGCCTCGGAGATCGTCATCGCGGCCCGGGCGGGATCGCGGAGGCGGCGGAGCGCCTCGTCGGCGGCCTCGTCGTCGAAGGCCGGATCCAGGAGGTCCGGCCCGAGCGCCGAGATCGCCGGGTGCAGCGCCTCGGCTCGCTGCTCGAACAGCTCGACGACCGGCGCGTCGAAGCAGACGGCGACGGCGCCGGGCACCTCGATGACGAGGCGGGCTCGCGCTTCGGGCCGGCGCCACGCGCTCGCCCGGCCGGTAGCGATGCCACGAGCCGTTCATCCGGAGGTGCGTCCGCAGCTCGAGGCCGTTGTCGAACCGGATCAGCAGGTTCTTGCCGTGCGACTCGACCGCCTCGATCGTCGTCCCGACGACTCGCTCAATCTGAGGGCCCGGCCGTCGCGCCCGGGCGCGCCGTCACCGTCCGCCCGACGAGATGCGGCCGCAGCCCCGCCGCGGTCCGGAAGAGCGTGTCGCCCTCGGGCACGGATGCGGCTCGCGGCTCAGCGCGGGCCGCGCAGCGTGAGCCCGCGGTAGGCGGGGCTGAAGCCCGCCGCGATCAACCGCTCGCGGAACGGCGACTCGCCGACCGGGAGCCCGTCGACCTTCGTGATGACCAGCTCGCGAACCCGGCGGTCCTCGAGCAGACCTTTGAGAGCCCGCAGCGCCGCCTCCGCGACCTCCGGAGTCGTCCGCCGCGGGCAGCGTCTGAAGGGTCCCGCCGCCGCGCTCCAGGTAGAGCGCGGCCACGCCGTCGACGAGCGACCACGTAGGCGCCGGCCGCCCGCTGCAGGGGCCGCCGATCCTCTTCGCCGCGGCGAGGCCACGGGATCGCCGCGCCATACGGATTGGCGGGATCCGCGGCGGCGAGGAGATGAATGGCGCGCTCCTGGGGCGAGCGGGCCGGCTCGCGGAGGGCCGCGGAGGCGCTCGAGAGCGCCCGGCTGGGCAAACTGGGCGGCCCCGAGCCCGTCGACGAAGTAGCCGCGCCGGATCCGGCCGGCCTCCTCGAGCGCGCGCAGGACCGGCGTAGACAGCCGAGAAGCCGCCCTCGACGCCCTCGGCGGCGACCGCCTCGCGGGTCACGACACCGTGCCGATCGAGCAGGGCGAGGCTCAGCGCGTGGAGGCGCTCCGTCGGCGTTGGGCGGGGTGCGGCAGTTCCCTCCTCGGCCGCCTCGTCGTCATCGACCAGCGACCAGCGGCCGGCGGCCTCCGGCGGGCCGAGCGAGGTCAGCCGACCCGGCCGGCGTCGCGCGTCGCGGGCGGGGCGCTTCCAGCGCAGCGCCCGGAGCGGGGCGAACGTGTCGTTCGTGACCTCGCCGGCCCAGACGAGGTCCCACAGCGCGTCGAGGACGTCGCGGTCGGTGCCGCCGCCGGCGGCGGCGAACAGCTCCCGATAGAACGAGGCGCCCCGCCGGCGGAGGTGCGCGCGGATCGCCTCGTGGCGGGGATCGGCGGGGCGGTCGACGCCGTCCGGCGCGGCCGGTGGGGCGGAGGACCTCGCGACCGGGCCGGTAAAGCGCGATCCGCCCATCGTCGCGGCCGAGACTCCCCCGCCCGACCCAAGCGACCTCGCCCATCGCCCCGAGCTCGTCGAGCAGGCGCGGCTGGTAGCCGGGGATCCGGGCGGGCAGGACGTCGCGCTCAAGGACCGAGGCCGGGATCGCGAGGCCGGCGAGCTGGTCGACGACCTCGGCGAGGCGCTCCAGCGCGGCGACGGGCCGAAGCGCCGGTGCCGCGTCTCCGGCGGCGGCGACCCCGTGCCAGGCCGGCAGGAACCGACCGAGCACCGCCGGATCGACCGGTTCGACCTCGCGGCGCAGCCGGGCGAGCGACCGTCGACGGAGGATGCGCAGGACGTCCGGATCGATCCACTCGCGCTCGGCGCCGCCCGGCCGGAACTCGCCGCGCAGGATCGTTCCGGCCTCGAGGAGCCGCTCGAGCGCTCCTTCGACGACGCCGACCGGCAGCCCCCAGCGGCGCGCCGGATCGGGCGTGAGGAACGGGCCGTGCGTTCGGGCGAACCGCGCGAGCAGGCCGTCGAGGGCAGCCGTTGCGGGCAGCGAGGAACGCGTCGGGCACGCCGGTCGGCGGCGAGACCCCGACTCCGTCGCGGTACCGCGCGACATCCTCGATCGCGATCCAGCGTTCGTCCCCGGCGACGCGGGCCGGCACCGCCCGGCGTGAGGCGACGAGCTCCGTCAGCCAGGCGTCGCCGGCAGTTGCTCCGCCCTCGGTCCGGGCGGCGATCTCGTCCGCCGACAGGTCGCCGAGCCGTCGCAGCAGGTCGTGGAGCTGGTCGGCGGTCGTGGCCCGCCGGTCGTCGGTCAGGGCCTGGAGGCTCAGCTCGAGGTCCGCGAGCGCCTCCGGATCGAGCAGCTCGCGCAGCTCCTCCTGGCCGAGCAACTCGCGGAGCAGGTCGCGGTCGAGCGTGAGCGCCCCCGCCCGACGCTCCGCCAGCGGCGCGTCGCCGTCGTACATGTAGGCGGCGACGTAGTCGAAGAGGAGCGAGCTCGCGAACGGGCTGGCCCGCAGCGTCTCCACCCGGTGGACGGCGATCTCTCGACTGGCCACGCCGCCGAGCACCTCCCGCAGCGCCGGCAGGTCGAAGACGTCCGAGAGGACCTCGCGGTACGTCTCGACGAGGATCGGGAAGCTCCCGTAGCGGGAGGCGACGGCGAGCAGATCCGCGGCCCGCTGGCGCTGCTGCCAGAGCGGCGTCCGCGTTCCCGGGCGGCGCCGCGGCAGGAGCAGCGCGCGGGCGGCGTTCTCGCGGAAGCGCGACGCGAACAGCGCGCTGCTCGCGACCTGGCCGACGACGAGCTCCTCGAGCTCGTCGGGCTCCGGGAACAGCAGCGGCTCGATCGCCTCGAACGGCATCTCGATGTCGGGCAACCGGATCGCGATCCCGTCGTCGGACCAGATCGTCTGGACCTCGGTCCCGAGCTTCTCGCCGATCCGCGCCTCGAGCGCGAGCGACCACGGGGCGTGGACGCGGCCACCGAACGGCGTCAGCAGGACGAGCCGCCAGTCGCCGAGCTCGTCGCGGAAGCGCTCGACGACGATCCGCCGGTCGGTCGGCAGGGCGCCGACGACCTCGCGCTCGTCCTCGAGGTAGGCGATGAGGTTCTCGGCGGCGAGCTCGTCGAGGTCGTGGTCGGCCTTGAGCCGGTCGAGGGCCGCCCGCCGGCCCTGCGGTCCCCGGCCCAGGTCGGCCTCGGCCTCGCGGACGAATGCCCCGAGCGCCCGGCCAAGCTCGATCGGCCGCCCGACGGCGTCGCCGTGCCAGAACGGCAGCTTGCCCGGCACCCCCGGCGCCGGCGAGACCGTGACCCGGTCGTGGCCGATCTCCTCGATCCGCCAGCTGCTGGCCCCGAGCGTGATCACCTCGCCGACCCGGCTCTCGTAGACCATACTCCTCGTCGAGCTCGCCGACCCGCCGGCCGGGCGTCCCCGCCTCGCCGACCATGAACACGCCGTAGAGCCCGCGGTCCGGGATCGTGCCGCCGCTCGTGACTGCGACGACGCGGGCGTCGCGCCGCCCCTCGATGACGTCGGTGACGCGGTCCCACGTGACTCGCGGCTTGAGCTCCGCGAACTCGTCGCTCGGGTAGGCGCCGGCGAGCATCCCGAGCACGCCCTCGAGGACCTCGCGGCTGAGCGTCTCGTACGGCGTGGCGCGGGTTGCCGTGGCGAGCAGATCGTCGACCGTCCAGCGGTCCATGACCGTCATCGCGACGAGCTGCTGGGCGAGGACGTCGAGCGGGTTGCGCGGCAGCATCGGTCGCCTCGATCGAGCCCGTCGTGCATGCCCTTGGCGACGACCGCCGCCTCGAGCAGGTCGCCTCGGTACTTCGGGAAGATCACGCCCTTCGACGGCGCGCCGACCTGGTGGCCCGCCCGCCCGACCCGCTGCAGGCCGCGGGCGACGCTCGTCGGCGATCTCGACCTGGATGACGAGGTCGACCGCGCCCATGTCGATGCCCAGCTCGAGGCTGCTGGTCGCGACGAGGGCCGGCAGGCGGCCGGCCTTGAGCTCCTCCTCGATCGCGACCCGCTGCTCGCGGGCGATCGATCCGTGGTGGGCTCGGACGAGCTCCTCGCCGGCGAGGTCGTTGAGGCGCTGGGCGAGCCGCTCGGCGAGGCGACGGCTATTGGTGAAGACGATCGTGCTGCGATGGGCCTTGATCAGCTCGAGGATGGCGGGGTGGATCGCCGGCCAGATGCTGGCCCTCGCCTCGGGGTTCGTGGCCGGGCCGCCGGGCTGCTGGTCCAGGGGCAGGACCTCGCCGGGCGCGGTCATGTCCTCGATCGGGACGACGACCTGGAGCTCGAGCGGCTTGCGGGTGCCGGCATCGACGACCGTCACCTCGCGACCCGGCCCGACGCCGCCGAGGAACCGGGCGATCGTCTCGAGCGGCCGCTGGGTGGCGCTGAGCCCGATCCGCTGCGGCGGACGGCGGCCGCCGCCCTCGCCCTCGCCCGATGCGATGAGCCGCTCGAGGCGCTCCAGGCTCAGCGCAAGGTGCGCGCCGCGTTTCGAGCCGGCGATCGCGTGGACCTCGTCGACGATGACGTGCTCGACGCCGCGGAGGATGTCGCGGGCCTGGCTGGTGAGCATGAGATAGAGCGACTCGGGCGTCGTGATGAGGATGTCCGGCGGGCGGCGGGCGAGGTTCCGGCGGTCCTCCGCGGGCGTGTCGCCGGTCCGGCTGGCGACGGTGATGTCCGGCGCCGGTTCGCCGAGTCGGGCGGCGGCCAGGCCGATGCCGGCCAGCGGCGCCCGGAGGTTCCGCTCGACGTCGTAGGTCAGGGCCTTGAGCGGCGAGATGTAGAGGACCCGGACGCGTGCCGGGCTGCTCCCTGGTCCGCGGCGAGCGCGGCGTGGCGGCGAGGCGGTCGAGGGTCCAGAGGAACGCGGCGAGGGTCTTGCCGCTGCCGGTCGGGGCGTGGATCAACGTGTGATGCCCGGCCGAGATCGCCGCCCAGCCCTCCGCCTGGGCCTGCGTCGGCGCCTCGAATGTCGCCTCGAACCAGGCCCGAACGGCGGGGCTGAACGGAGCGAGCGGATCGGCTGCAGGCGTCGCAATAACCACGGGCGAAGGAGTATAGGCGCGACACCGCATTTCGACCACATGTTCGGTTTAGCGGCCGGTGCGTCGTCGCATCGGGACTTATGGCGGCAACGACTGATTCGCTGGTACTTGTAACGCCGTCCGTGGAACACTTGGCGATGTGACAGGGCACGTCGCACGCTCCGCCGTCCATCGACCTCGCCTCCGCCGGTCCGCGATTTTCTGCGTCGATCGTTCTGGGGTCGATGCTCGTGGCGCCCGGGCCACTCAGCGCAGTCGATCCGACGCCGGCTCCGCCCGACGGGCCGGAGATGTTCCGCCTGCCTGACGATCCGGGCACGCCGCCCCGAGCGCCCGCCGAGGTGGCCGCTGTCGGCCCGGCCGGGTTCCACGACATCGGTGGTCTTCTCGGGCCTGTTTAGCCCGACGGCGATGGCGTTCGCGGCGGACGGCAGGGTGTTCGTCGCCGAGAAGCGCGGAGTGATCAAGTTCTTCGACTCGCTTTCGGACCCCAGCCCCACGGTCTACGCGGACCTTCAGAAGAACGTCCACGACTACTGGGATCGCGGGCTGCTCGGTCTTGCCCTCGACCCGAACTTCACGACCAATGGACGCCTGTACGTGCTCTACACGTACAACCACATCCTCGGGGACCCGGACCCGGCCCCGAAGTGGGTCAACCAGCCGGCCAGGACATCTGTCCGAACCCGCCCGGCTCGACCACCGACGGCTGCGTGGCGAGCGCTCGCCTGTCGCGGCTGGAGGAGAACGCGAGCGGCATCTGGGACCTGAACGAGCACGTCCTCGTCGAGGGCTGGTGCCAGGTTCACCCGAGCCATTCGATCGGCACCGTCGCGTTCGGCCCGGACGGCGCCCTCTACGCGGGCGGCGGGGAAAGCGCCAGCTTCGTCAACAACGACTTCGGCCAGGACTTCGGCCCCGGCGACGACACGACGCCCGACAACCCGTGCGGCGATCCCCCGTCGCCCGTCGGGACTGCTCTCAGCCCGCCGTCGGCGGAGGGCGGCGCACTTCGCTCGCAGGACATGCGAACGAACGGTGACCCCGTCGGATTGTCCGGGACGATCATCCGCGTCGATCCGTCGACCGGCGCCGGCATGCCCGACAACTGGTTTGGGGCCAGCCCCGATCTCAACAAGACGACGAGTCATCGCCTACGGCCTGCGGAACCCGTTCCGGTTCACGTTCCGGCCGGGCACGAGTGAGCTCTGGATCGGCGATGTCGGAGCGTTGAGCTGGGAGGAGTTCAACCGGGTCGTCAACCCCAAAGGAGCGCCCAGGAACTTCGGCTGGCCGTGCTACGAGGGCCCGAACAAGAACGTCCAGTTCGACTCGCTGGACCTGACGCTCTGCGAGAACTTGTACGCGGACGGGACCGCGCACGGGCCGTATTACGCGTACCCCCGCGGCAGCCGCGTCGTGCCTGGCGATCCATGCCCGGACGGGCCGATCCCCGGCGCGGTGATCTCGGGAGCGGCGTTCTACCCGACGACCGGTGGGCCGTTCCCGGCCGCGTACCGTCGTGCGTTGTTCTTCAGCGACTACGGCCGAAAGTGCATCTGGGCGATGCGCGCCGGCGCAGACGGCCTGCCCGACGCGACCCAGATCGAGACGTTCGCGTCGGGCCTGGCCGGCCCCGTCGACCTCAAGATCGGGCCGGACGGCGGGCTCTACTACGCCGGCTTCGATGACGGCAAGATCCATCGAATCACCGTTGGCCCGCGCGCCGTCGCGACGGCCGATCCGACGTCGGGCCCGGCCCCTCTCACGGTCGACTTCGACGGTTCGGCATCGACCGATCCGAAGGGCGGCTCGCTCGGCGTACGCCTGGGACCTCGACGGCGACGGTCAGTTCGACGACTCGACCGCTGGTCGCGCCGACCCACACATACACCGACAACGGGGTCGTTGACGCCCGTCTCCGGGTGACCGACGCACTCGGGGCGTCCGACATCGCGACCGTTTCGATCAGCGTCGGCAACACGCCGCCGGTCGCCTCGATCGCGACACCGTCGTCGAGCCTCACCTGGTCCGTCGGCGATCCGATCACCTTCAGCGGCAGCGCGACGGACGCCGAGGACGGCACGGAGCCGGGTAGCCGGCTGGCGTGGTCGGTGATCATCAATCACTGCCCGGACGCATGCCACCCACACACGCTCCAGACGAGCACCGGGACGAGCGGCTCGTTCCCCGCCCCGGACCACGGCTATCCATCGAGCCTGGAGATCCGCCTCGTCGCGACGGATGCCCATGGCGCTGCCGTCGGCGCCGGTCAGCGTGACGCTCCAGCCAAAGACCGTCGACCTGTCGATCCGCTCCGATCCGCCGGGCGTGCAGCTGACCGCCGGCGAGACGACCGGCGCGGCGCCGTTCACCGCGACCTTCATCAACAAGTCGGTCGTCCAGGTGTCGGCGCCGGCGACCGCGACGATCGGCGGGCGGCCATACGGGTTCGCCGGGTGGTCGGACGGGCTGGCGGCCTCCCACTCGCTGATCGCCCGATCGACGACCCCGCCGCTCGTCGCGACCTATGCGCCCGGCACGACCTATGTCCCGATCGTCCCAGTCCGGGTCGTCGACACGAGGACCAGTCCCACCGGGCCGCTCACGGCCGGGGTGACGCGGACGTTCGCCGTCGCAGGGACCGCGGGCATTCCCGGCAACGCGGTCGCGATCACCGGCAACCTGACCGCGGTCGGCCCAACGGTGGCCGGCTGGATCAGCTTGTCGTCGAGTTCGTCGGTCGCCGCGACGACCTCAGCCTTGAACTTCCCGGCCGGCGACACGCGCGCGAACGGCGTGACGATGCTGCTCGGCGACGACGGGCAGGTTGTCCGCGGTCTTCAAAGGCGGGTCTGGAACGACGCATCTGATCCTTGACGTCACTGGCTACTTCCTGGGAACCAACGCCGGCGCGACGTTCACGCCGCTCGGTCCCAGCCGTGTCCTCGATTCCCGGACCGGGCAGGGCGGCTACTCGAGCCCATTCGTTTCGGGCACGCCGCGGCGAATCCAGCTCACCGGCGTCGCCGGCATCCCCCTCGATGCCGTGGCCGTCACCGGGAACCTGACGGTGACCGGCCAGACCGCCAGCGGCTACGTCTCGATGACGACGTCATCGACCGCGACGCCGGCCGTCTCCACGATCAACGTGCCGCGCGGCGATACCCGGGCGAACGGGTTGACGATCAAGCTCTCGTCCGCCGGCAGGGCGTATCTCGTCTACATCGGCGGGGCGGCCGGCGTCGCGACCGCGGACCTCATCTTCGACGTCACCGGCTACTACCGGCCGGGACCGGCGGGCTGCGCTTCTATCCGCTCGATCCGCGACGGATCTTCGACACGCGGGTGGGCGATCCACCGTCGCTCCAGGCCGGTGTGCCGCGGGCGATCGGCGTGGTCGACTGCGGCGACGATCCCGAGCGACGTCGATGCGGTCGCGAGCAACGTGACCGTCGTCGGCCAGACCCAAGGCGGCTACCTCTCGGTCACGACGCTGTCGACGACGACCCCGACGACGTCGACGATCAACTTCCCGCTCGGCGACACTCGGGCCAACAACACGGTCAACGCCGTCGACGGGGCCGGGCGACTCTGGGGCATCTTCAAGGCGCCGTCCGGCGCGCGAACCCACTTCATCGTCGACCTGGCCGGCTATTTCCGCTGACGCGACGGTTCAGCCTCTGACCAACCGGAGCGCGCCGGGATCCACGGCCTGCAATGAGCGATCCGGGGCCTCCTGACTGAAGCCGGCGCGCTCGTAGATCCGGGCCGCGATGGCGCTGCGCAGGGAGCGGTCCAGCGGCTCGACCGGATCGCGCTCGGCGAAGGTGACCGTCGCCGCCCACGGCGTCCCGGCTTGGCCGAACGCATCGACGTGGGCCGCGAGCAGCCGCGTCGCCAGGCCCTGTCGCCGCCACGCAGGTGCGACCCCGATCGCGAGGACGGAGCGCGGGGCCGCCGGCGCGCCCGGATCGTCGAGGGCCGAGGCGACCAGGCCGACGGCAGTCGCTCCGTCGACCGCCATCGTGAGGCTGAGGGCCGGCGACGTGAGAACGTCGCGGAGCAACTCGGGATCGAGGTTCGCCACGAGCCGCGGCGCGAGCGTGAGCCGATCGAGGGTCTCTCGATCGACGATGGCGAGGATCTCCGGCCGGCCGGCGGCCGAGCCGCCGGACGCGGCCCGCGTCGAGCGGCCAGCGGCGGCCCGATCGGCGACCACCAGCCGCGCCCAACCGCCTCCCGGATGAGCCGCGGGACGCTGACGATGCGCGCCAGCTCGGCAATCGCGAGCGACCCGGCCTCGGCCTCGCGCTGCTCGGCGTCGAACGGGAGGCCGGCGTTCGGCGGGTCGTCGAGCGTCTCGGGTAGGGATGAGTCGCCGATAGCGGGCGGCTTCGTCGGCCCAGCGGGCGCGCCACTCCGCGGGCAGCCGATCCGGAGCCTCGCGGTGGGCGCCCGCGAGCCAGACATGCGCCCAGGCCCGCGGCACGACCCGGTAGACGCCGTAGCCGCCGCCACCGGTCGCCAGCCAGCGGCCGCCGGTCCAGCGATGAGCGATGGCGTCGACGAGCCGCGCCGCCGCGCCCATCGCCGTCGTCGTGACGTTGAGGTGGGCGAGCGGGTCCGAGGCATGGGTGTCGCAGCCGTGCTGGCTCACGACGATGTCCGGCCCGAACGCGGCGGCGAGTTCCGGGAGGAGTGTCTCGACCGCGGTCAGCCAGGCCCCCTCGCCGGTGCCAGGCTCGAACGGCACGTTGACCGCTGACCCCGCCGCCGGACCCTCGCCGACCTCCGCCACGGATCCGGTGCCCGGAAACAGGTATCGGCCGCTCTCGTGGAACGAGACCGTGAGGACGCCCGGATCGTCCCAATGGATCGCCTGGACGCCGTCGCCGTGATGGACGTCGAGATCGATATACAGCACGCGCAGGCCGGCCAGCCTCGCTTTCGCAATCGCGAGGGCCGGATCGTCGTAGATGCAAAATCCCGAAGCCCGCGACGGCATCGCGTGATGAAGGCCGCCGCCCGGGTGGAAGGCGTGGAGCGCGGCGCCGCTGAGAATCGCCTCCATGGCCCGGATCGAACCACCGGCGACCGCGGCCCCCGCGTCGTGCATGCCCGGAAACGGCGGGTCGTCACCCGGTCCGATCCCCGCCTCGGGCGCGCCCCACGGGTCGTTGTCGAGCTCTGACATCCGTTTGACGGTCTCGATGTAGCGGCTCGTGTGGCAGAGAAGCAGGTCCTCGTCCGAGGCCGGCTCCGGTGCCAGGCCGGGCTCGGCGCCCAGTTGCCGCAGCAGGTCGAGGCTGGGCCCGAAGCGGCGCGGCGTCAGCGGGTGTCTCGGCCCGAAATCGTAGGTCAGCGACCGCGGGCCGAAGACGAGCAGGGGTGGCGGGGCCATGTCCGGACCATACCGCCTCCCGTGGCACGATAGGTGCCGTGGAGAGGACCTACTCGACGCCACTCATCGACAAGCTCGGTGTGCGGCCCGGCGGTCGAGTCGCGATCGTCGGTCCGGTCGATCCCGACGGCTCGTTCCACGAGCTCCTCGAAGAGCGGACGGACGATGTGACGGACGGCGAGCCGCTGCCCGATACCGACCTCGTCTTCCTGGCGGCCGACAGCGTCCCCGAGCTCTTGCCTCTGCCTGGACTGCGCAGCCGCATTCGCCCGAACGGTGCGATCTGGGTGGTCTCGAAGAAGGGACGCGCGGCGACGCTCCGCTACGCCGAACTGCTCGCGGCGGCGCAGGCGTGTGGCCTCGTCGACAACAAGGTTGCCTCGTTCTCCGCCACGCACACGGCGCTGCGGTTCGTGATTCCGGTGGCGCTTCGGCCGCGGCCCTGAGAGCGAGTACCATCCGCGCATGGGCGACGCACTGCTGGTCCTGCTCGTGATCCTCGCCGTGGTCCTCGTCTGGCGGGGACCGAAGACGCTGCCGAAGCTCGGCCAGGCGCTGGGCCGCGGGGTCCGGGAGGCGCGCCGCGAGGTCGAGTCGGCGGATCCCGACAAGCCCGAGACGCCCGGAACCTAGGCGGCCGAAGGCCCCGCTGAGGCGACCGACCGCTCGACGAGACCGGCCGCGATCGCTCGGACGTCGGCGACATTCGTGGCCGCGAGCGCCCGAACTGCTGCCTCGCGACACGCATCCACGTCGAGGCGCGCGAGCGTCGCGCGAAGTCCTGCGAGCGAACCCGGCGCAACGCTCAGCTCGTCGACCCCGAGCCCGACGAAGAGCGCCGCGGCCAGGGGATCCGCCGCCGCTTCACCGCAGACGGCGACCGGGCGACCGTAGGGCAGCGCGGCGTCGGTCACGAGGCGGATGAGACGAAGCACTGCGGGCTGGAGCGGCGTCGCGAGCTCGGCGAGCGCGGGGTTGGTTCGATCGGCCGCGAGCGTGTACTGGACGAGATCGTTCGTGCCGATGCTGAAGAAGTCGACGATCGGGGCGAACGCGTCGGCCAGGATCGCGACCGACGGGATTTCGACCATGATGCCGAGCCGCACGTCCGCCGCGACCTCGGCGCCGGCGCGGCGCGAGGCCGCCGCGGCTACGTCGATCGCCTCGCGGGCCGCGGCTACCTCCTCGACGGTCGCGACCATCGGCAACAGGAGCCGGAGCGGCAAGGCGGGGTCTGCCTCGAGGAGCGCGCGGAGCTGCGTTTCGAACAAGTCCGGCCTGCTGAGCCCGAGCCGGAGCCCGCGCACGCCGAGGGCCGGGTTCATCTCGGCTTCGGCCGGCAGGTACGGGGCCGGCTTGTCGCCGCCGATGTCGAGCGTCCTGAACACGACCGGCCGGCCGGGCAGGCTCGCTGCGATCCGGCGGTAGACCGCCCGCTGCTCGTCGAGGCCCGGCGCAGCCGAGCGGCCCAGGAACAGGAGCTCCGTCCGGACGAGCCCGATCCCCATCGCACCCGCGGCGGCCGCTGCCTCCGCTTCCCGAACGGAACCTACGTTTGCCTCAAGCGTGACGGGCAGCTCGACAGGCGCCGGGCAATCCGTCCAGACTCGCCGCCGGCGAGGCGGGCGGCCAGGGCGCGGACCTCGACATCGGTCGGTTCGATGAGCAGCCGGCCGCCCGTGCCGTCAACCGCCACGTGGATTCCGTCGAGGCCTGCATCGAGAGCCGGCCCCAGGCCCAGGACAAGAGGAATACCGAGCGCCCGCGCGACGATCGCGGCGTGGCCGTTCGGAGCCCCGCCGGCGAGGGCGAGCCCGGCGACGAGCTCCGGCCGGATGACGGCGACGACAGACGGATCGAGATCGTCCGAGGCGAGGATGGCCGGCGAGCCGTCGCGGTGGTGGAGGGCCGGCCGGGTGCGCCCGAGGAGCTGGTCGACGACGCGCCGCCCGACGTCCCGCAGATCGGCCGCCCGCTCGCGAAAGTACTCGTCGTCGACGCCGGCGAGCTTGTCGGCCTGCTCCGCGGTCACGCGGTCGATGGCCTCCGCCGCATCGGCGCCGGCGTCGATCGCGGCTAGCGCGGGCTCGACGATTCCTGGATCGGTCGCAAAGAGGGCCTGCGCCTCGAAGATCGCCCCGATCTCGTCGCCGGCGCGGCGCGCCGTGTCGCGGGCAAGAGTTGACAACTCCTCGCTGGCGGCGTCCAGGGCCGCCCGGAGCCGGGCCTTCTCGACGATGGGATCGCGCGGGGCGCCAGTCGAGGGGTTAAGGGCCCCAGCGTTCGGGCCCGGATGAGACGGCGGCAGCCAGAGCAACCGCCCGACCGCGACGCCCGGCGATCCCGGCCGACCGGCGAGCGTTGCTCGCGCCATGGTCGCCATGGCTCAGCCGGAGGTAACGGTCGCGGCGAGGACGCCGAGCAGCAGCGCCGACGACGTTGCGCCTGGATCCTGGTGCCCGACGCTCCGCTCGCCGAGATAGGACGCCCGGCCCTTCGTCGCGAGCATCGGGATCGTGGCCGCGGCGCCCGTGTCCGCGGCGTCATCGTGCCGCCGATACGACCGCGGCCAGGTCGCCACCGCCGTCGAGCGCCTCGCGCGCGGCACGCGTCGCCGGGAACAGCGCATCGAGCATCGTCTTCTCGCCCTCCGCGGCCTTGCCGAGGGCGGCGATCCCGCCCGTCGCGGCCTCGAGCGCCGCGACGAACGCGGCCGCGGTCGAGGGATGCTCGCCCGCGAGCGCCGCCGGCACCGCGCAGGAACGCCGTGCCGTACAGCGGCCCGGAGGCACCGCCGACCGTGCTGATCAGCGTCTTTCCGGCCTGGCGGAGGAGATCCGCGGTCGCGGCAGCGTCGGTCGCGTCATCGGCCGGGGCCTCCCGTCCGTCGAGCATCGTGACGATCGCGGCGAATCCCCGGTCCATGTTGATTCCGTGATCGCCGTCGCCGATCTTCTGATCGAGCACGGTGAGCGCGGCCGCCTCCTCGTGGATCCTGGCTGCCGACGCGCGCAACCAGGCAGCAAGCCCGTCATGCATCGAGAGAGCTCCTCGCTCCGGGTTTCCTTGACGCGACCTGCCGGGTGAGGGGATGCTCACCCGGCAGTCGCCGTTCGCGGCGGGCGCCGCGAGCCCCGCGCTCATCTGGGCGCGGGCTCAGACGCGCCAGCGCAGGGCCGGCGTGTGGACCGGGGCGTCCCACAGCCGGACGAGGTCGTCGTCGAGCTTGAGCAGCGTGACCGAGAAGCCGGCCATCTCGAGGCTCGTGATGTAGTCGCCGACGAGGCTTCGCCCGATCGAGATTCCCTGGCCGCCGAGGATCTTGTTGACGCTGTTGAACGCGCCGTAGAGCTCGATGAGCGGCGTGCCGCCCATCCCGTTGACGAACGCGAGGACGGAGTCGCCCTTGCCGAGCCCGAGGTCCGACACGATCGGCGAGACCAGCCACTCGGCCATCTCGTCGATCGAGGCGAGCTTCTCGCGGCGGCGGCCCGGGCTCCCCATGGATCCCGATCCCGACCTCGACCTCGTCATCGCCGAGCTCGAACGTCGGGGTGCCCGGCCGCCGGCACGATGCAGCTGGTCAGGGCGAGGCCCATCGAGCGGCCCTGGCCGTTGACCTTGACCGCCGTTGCGGTGACGTCGGCGAGCGAACCGCCCGCCTCGGCGTGGGCGCCCGCGATCTTCTCGACGAGGACCGTGACGCCGACACCGCGGCGACCGGCCGTGTAGAGCGAATCCTGGACGGCCACGTCGTCATTCGTGACGACCGAGCTGACCTCGATCTCGCCGGCGACGAGCTCCGCCGCCATCTGGAAGTTCAGGACGTCGCCGGTGTAGTTCTTGACGATGTGGAGGACGCCGGCGCCGCCGTCGACGGCCCGGGTCGCGGCCTCCATCTGATCGGGCACTGGGGACGTGAAGATGTTGCCCGCGGCCGCCGCGTCGAGCATGCCGAGCCCGACGAACCCGCCGTGGAGCGGCTCGTGCCCGGAGCCGCCGCCGGAGATCAGGCCGACCTTGCCCTTCTTCGGGCCGCCGGCGCGAAGCACGACGTTGTTCTTGGAGTCGACCTTGACGAGGTCCGGATGGGCGGCCTCGAGGCCGGCCAGGCTCTCGGGGACGAGGTCCTCCACCTTGTTGACGAGCTTCTTCATCTTGGTCGGTGCGTTCGTGGCCATGCTGGCCTCCCTTCGGTGACTGGCTGGTGAATTGTCCTCTCAGGCGTCGGCGTGGGCAACCTCTGCGACCGCGGCGCCGGGGACGGTCGCGGTCCGGGTGTGGCCGATGAATTCGTAGAGGAAGGCGCCGACAGGCCGCCCGCGATGGGGCCGGCGATGTAAACCCACAGCTGGTCGAAGTTCGTCTTCGCGCCGATGACGCCGCCGAGGAGCTCCGGGCCGATCTGGCGGGCCGGGTTCAGGGCGGCGCCGGTGATCGGGCCGACGAGGATGATGATCCCGTAGACGATGAAGCCGATGACGATCCCGGCGAAGCCCGCGGGGGCTCGACCGTCGACGGCGGCGCCGAATACCGTGAAGACGAGGATCGCGGTGCCGATGATCTCGGCGGCGAGGCCGACGAGATTGCCGGCGCTCGCGTTGACCGAGACGGCCCCGAGGCCGAGCGCGGCCGGATTGTTCCCGCTGAGGACCACGAGGGTCAGTCCGGCGCCGATGAACGCGCCGACGAGCTGAGCCACGATGTAGCTCCCCGCGGTCGAGGCGTCGATCTTGCGGGTGGCGAACAACGCGATCGTGACGGCCGGGTTGATGTGGCACCCGCTGATGTGACCGACCGAGTAGACGGCGGCGAAGATCGCGAACGCGAACGCGAACGAGATCGTCGAGAGCTCGGCGCTGCCGAACGGGTTATCGCCGGTCAACAGGAGCGTCAGCGGCACGGACCCCGCGCCGATGAACACGAGAATGGCGGTTCCGATCGCCTCTGCGGTCAGCTTCTGGGACAACGTGGGTGACGTCGACACGAGATCTGTTCCTCCTTCAGGTCAGTTGGGCGTCGCTCTGCGACGGCTGGACGGCTGCGCCGAGCTCCTCGAGCAGGGCCGCCAGGGCGGCGGCGTCGTCGGGGCCATCGGCGGCCAGGGTGATCTGGGCCCCCGGACGGATCGTCAGTCCGAGGACGGCTATGAGGCTCTTCACGTCGGCCGTGCGGTCGCCGACGTTGATCGTGATTCGACTCTGGAATCGGCCGGCGGTCCGGACGACCTGGGCGGCCGGGCGGGCGTGGAGTCCGGCGGGATCGAGGACGGTCAGGTGAAGCTCGGCCATCGTCAGTCCCGTCGGCATCTTCTGCATGGAGGCTGCGCCCATGGCCGCCTCGGCGACCTCGTCGAGCGACGCGCCGACGCTCGCCTGGACGGCGGCCAGGACCGCGCCCTCGACGAGCGGGGCCTCGCTCACCCGGAGCCTTGCCCGTTCGTCGTCATCGAATTCCTCGAGAGCCAGCTCGAGGCTGAGAGCGGCGCTCCCCAGATCGAGCAGGATCAAGATCCCGTTCGCGCCGCCCTCGATAGCCGAGCGGATCGCCGCCTCGATGCGCGGCGCGCTCGTCCCGAGCCGGCCGTCGTCCGTCCCGCCGGCCGTGGCCACGAGGACCTCGGCACCGGCTACCTGGGCGACCATGTCCCGGAGCCCGTCGACAATCGACGAGCTGTGGGAGATGAGTACGAGACCGACCAATCGTCCCTCCTTTCGCCTTCTTCGGGTGAGGTCACCGATGCTCGACGGCAACCTGTCAAGAAGAAAGCAAGGAAGCATCTGGATACACGTTGGATCCGATGAGGATGCCATTTGGGGCCGGTCCATCGATTGTCCTGTGCGTCACCCGCTGTCTACACTCGACCGATCGGAATCCGCAGGGGGCGCCGCGTGTCCGTTCCGTCACCTTCGCCTTCCAGATCGCCCTCGACGCCGGTGGGAGCGGTCGAAGGGATCAACGCCGCGGACGTTCGCGCCGCGCTTCACCGCGCCCGACGAGCGGTCGATCGCCACGCGGCCGCGCTGACCCGTCTCGACGCCGTCCTCGGCGACGGCGACCACGGCGACAATCTCTCGACCGGCTTCCGGGCCGTCGAGGAGCTCCTGGCTGAGCTTCCGGCCGAGACCCTGCCCGGCGACCTACTCCGCGCGGTCGGACATCGGCTCGTGGCGACCGTCGGCGGGGCATCCGGGCCGCTGCTCGGGACCGCGTTCATCGAGGCCGGATTCCGAGCCGGCGACGCGGAGTTGCTCGAGCCACCGCTGGTCGCGAGAGATGCTCGTTGTCGCGGCCGCGGGACTTGCCCGGCGAGGGCGCTGCGCCGTCGGCGACAAGACGATCCTCGACACGCTCGGCCCGGCGGCCGAAGCGTTCGCTGCGACGGTCGCCGGCGGGGGCTCCGGGGCGATGGCCCAGCGAGCGGCCCTTGCGCGCGGGACGCGCGGGGATGCGCTCGACGCGACCGCTCATCGCCCGACGCGGCCTCGCGCTTCGGCTCGGCGAGCGGTCGATGGGCCATCTCGATCCGGGAGCCGTTTCGTGCTTCGTCCTCCTCCTCGCGATGGCGGAGCGATGACGGATCCGACGTCGGGCCGGGAGCGAGCCGGGGCCGCGGAGGTCGAGCGCCTCCGAGCCACGGATCGCGGCGCTCGAGGGCGACCACCGCCGCGCGTTCGACCAGGCCCAGCGCGAGGCGGACGCCCTGTTCGCCCAGTACCAGCTCAGCCAGCTCATCGCGTCGGGCGGGTCGCCGGCGGAGCTCGGACGCGCGGTCATCGTCGAGCTCGTCCGCCTGTCCGGTGCCGACGCCGGGGCGATCTGGCTTGGCGAGACCGGGCGGCCGGAGCTCGGATTGCTCGCGGTCGACAGGGTGGTTCGAGGACCCCGTGCCGGAACGACTCGCAGACGTAGTCGATGGCCGCCGGATGGCCGAGTCGCGCCCGGACCTCCAGGTCGTGATCCTGGGCGAGGAGCCGCCGGCGACGCTGGTCGCCCTCCGCCTACCGGCCGCCGGCGCCCTCGACGCCGACGGCCTGCGGGTCGCCCAGCTCGCGCGCCACGAGCTCGCCGTCGCGTTCGGCGGAGCGCGGCTGCGGGAGGCCCTCGAGCGCGAGCGGCACGAGCTCGGCGCCGTCGTCGACGGCGCGACCGACGTCATCGTCCAGGTCGACGAGACGCGCCGCGTCGTCCGCCTGAACCCGGCCGGCGAGCGAACTCTCGCGGTCGAGGCCGGCGACGGCGATCGGTCGGACGTGCGGCGAGGTACTCGGCTGCGCCGCGGCCGGCGGCCACGGCGAGGAGCACTGTCCACTCGCCGAGGTGATCGCCTCGGGCGAGCCGATCGGCTACCGCGAAACCGCGATCCTGTCGCCGACTCGGCGGCCCGATTCGCGTCGCCGGCGGCTACTCGCGCGCCCCGGCGGAGCCCGGCGGACCCATCCGCGCGACCGCGATCCTGCGCGACATCACCGCTGTCCGAGCGCTCGAGCAGCTGCGTGAGGGTTTCGTGGCAACGGTCAGCCACGAGCTGCGGACGCCCCTCGCCCTCGTCCGCGGCTACGCGGAGACGGTCCTGCATTTCGACCTCGACGCGGACCAGCAGCGGGACTACGTCGATCGGATCCACCAGGTCACGACGCGGCTCGGATCGCTCGTCGACCAGATCCTCGACGTGACTCACCTCGACGCCGACCCGCTGATCCTCGAGCGAGCGCCGGTCGCGTTCGCCGCGCTCGTGGCGCGGCTCAATGGCGATCTGGCGCTGTCTGGCGACGACGCGCGCCTCATCGTCGACATGCCGGCGGACCTGCCGCCCGTCGACGTCGATGCGGGCCGAATCGGTCGCGTTCTCGAGAACCTCGTCGGCAATGCCCTCAAGTACGCTCCCGATGGGTCGCCGGTCGTCCTCCGGGCATCGGTCGAGGGCGAGTGGCTCGTCGCAACCGTCGACGACGAGGGCGTCGGCGTCCCTGAAGCGGAGCGGACACTTGTCCTGGAGCCGTTCCATCGCGCCTGGAACGTGCGCGAGTCGCGCATTCCGGGGACCGGCCTCGGGCTCTACATCTGCCGCCGCCTCGTCGAGGCGCACGGCGGCCGACTCTGGCTCGGCGATCGACCCGACGGTCGGCCCGGCACGCGCGTCAGCTTCAGCCTGCCGATCCTCGAGGATCGGCGACGTCTCGCGCGACGTGACGCACGAACGGCCGACGCTGCCGCGCCGGGCGGCGGCCATGGCTGAGCGGATCCTCATCGTCGAGGACGAGCCGGAGTTCGCAGGGCTCCTCGAGCTCTGGATGGAGAAGGCGGGCTACCGGCCGGTCGTCGCCTCGACCGGGAACGACGCGCTGCGTCGCTTCTACGACGACCACCCTGACCTCGTGATCCTCGACGTGGCGCTGCCCGGGCTCGACGGCTGGCAGGTCATCGAGCGCATCCGTGAGTTCAGCCGCGTGCCGATCCTCATGGTCACCGCCCGGAGCTCCGAGGCCGACAAGGTTCGCGGGCTCAAGCTCGGCGCCGACGACTACATCACGAAACCGCTGAGCTTCCCCGAGCTCCTCGCCCGGGTCGAGGCGGCGCTGCGTCGTGCATCGACGCCGACGCCGGAACGGCCCCGCCGTCTCCAACACCGCGACCTGGTCGTCGACCTCGACGACCACCGGGCCCGCCTGCGCGGCGACGACGTCCGCCTCACGCCGACGGAATTCCGCCTGCTCGCGTATCTCGTCGAGCATGCCGGACAGCTCGTCGCCCATCGCCAGGTGCTGGCCGCGGTCTGGGGCGCGGGCTACGACGCCGACGTCCACCTCCTCCGGATGACGATCCGCAACCTCCGGATGAAGCTCGACGCCGTCGCGCCGGGCGAGTCGTATATCGCGACCGAATACGGGCTCGGCTACCGGCTCACGGGCGCACGCTAGGCCGCGCGGCGTAGCCGGCCCGCCCTGCCCTACCCTAGTCTGGATGAACGGACACCCGCCCGTGGGCACCGAGATCGAGATCGAGCGGCCCGGCGGCCGGGCCCGCACCGGGCGACGATCGAAGTCGACGGTCGGGCCGGTCGAGACGCTGGCCGACCTGCCGCCGCTTCGCGATCGGCTCCTCTTCGTCGGCCTCAACCCGTCGCCGGTCAGCGTCACCGCCGGGCACTACCACCAGGGCAGGCTCGGCCGGACGTTCTGGCAGCGCCTCGTCAAGGCGACGATCCTCCCGTCCGACACGCCGATCGACGCGGCCGACGATGCCCTCGTCGCGGCTGGCCACGGCATCACCGACCTGCTCAAGCTGCCCACGGCGCGCGACGATGCGACGGACGCGACGCTGACGCCGGCGTCGGGCCGCTCTGGCAGAAGATCGCGATCTGGCGTCCGGCGGCGGTCGTCTTCGTCTACAAGCGGGCCGCCGAGATCGCCGCGGGTCGCCGACTCGAGGAGACGTGGGGCCAGCTGCACGGCGTCGCGCTCGCCGGCCGGCCGTGCTTCCTGATGCCCGGGCCGTACGCGCCGCGCGGCGAGGTCGACGAGGGCCTCAACTTCCTCCGGAACCTGGCGGCGTCGCTTCCCCGCTGACCCCGAACGCGTACAGACTGAATGGCTCCCCATGGCCCCCGAAGACCCGGTCGGGCCGCAGCGCCGCGAGCCGATCGACCGACGCGGCCCGCGTGGCCTCGTCGACGGGGCCGAGGACGGACCGATCTGCCTGCGGGCCGATCAGATCACCGATCAGGACGCTGCGCGAGCCGGCGCCGTCGTCAGCGGCGACGGCGTAGGCCACGTGGTCGGGTCGCACGCCCGGGGTCGCGATCACCTCGAGCCCGACGTCGCCGTCGGTGATGCGCTCGCCATCGGCCAGCTCGCGGACGTCGTATGGGAGTGGCCGCCCGCCACCGGGACCGGCGTAGATCGGCAGCTTCAGCCGCAGGGCGAGGCCCTCGGCGCCGCCCGCGTGATCCGGATCGACGTGGGTCAGCGCGATCGCGACGATCTGGCCGCCCGACGCAGCCGCCGCGCCGAGGACGGCCGTCGCCGCCTCGTCCGACGGGTCGCCGGGGTCGACCAGCACGAGCCGTCGCCGTCCGACCAGATACGTGTTCACAGTCTGGCCGGGCACGGCGCCCGCGCCCGAGACCACGACACGGGTGATTCCCGGCCGCTCAGCGATGACGCGGGGCGCGGCCACGGTGCCCGGCACGATCCGCTGCCGGATTTCCGCGAGCCCCGACACGTGCTCGAGTTGCTGGAGCGTCGCGCTCGTCGGGACCCACATCGCGACGTCGCCCGCGGCCATCGCCTCGAGCGCGGCACGCGGCGTCTCCCAGCGATGGTCGACGATCTCGTCCGTCTCGAACGTCGCCTCGGCACCGTCCGGCAACTCGGCCGCGAAGAACCGCGTGTCGAACCGGCGGGCCATGATCGGCGGCGTCGTCCAGTGGCCGATCGGGGCGAGGAGATCCGTACGCAACCGGAGATCAAGCGCATCGGCCAGGTCGTGGAGCGTCGAGCGGCCACCCAGCAGGTCCTCGCGCGCGGACCTTGCCGCAGCGGGGTCGAGAGCCGGCTCGGCCAGGAGCACGCCAGCCTCCTCGAACAGCTCCCGCAGCGCGGCGAAGTAGCGGGCCAGTGCGTCGCCCGCCGGGAGGTCGCCGCCGAGTGCGGCCCGGGCGTCGGCAGGGCTGACGACGGATCGGGCCGCCAGCCGCGGATCCAGGTCCGCGGGGTCGACGGCGCCCCCAGGGAAGACGTGCATGTCGGCGGCGAACGCCATCGTCGACGGCCGACGGGTCAGGAGGACTTCGGGACCGCCGGGGCCGGGCCGGAGCAGGACGACCGTCGCGGCCGGCCGGGGAGTAGCTTCGGGCTCCGTCACGTGCTGCACGTCCCGGGCCGCGCCTCGACCCGGTAGACCTGGCCGTCGAACGACGCCGACGGCGCACCCACGGCGATGCGCACGGGGAGGAACGGCGTCAACGAATATTCCAGCCTCGTCGGCAGCAAGTCGCTCTCGAGCAGCCGGAGGATGAAGACGGGCCGCTCGCAGATCACCGACGCGATCCGCGCCTCGCGGGTCACCCAGCCCTCGTACACGATGTTCGTGTCGTCGACGATCAGGACGTCGGGCCGCTCGCCGCGGACGTGCTGGCCGTGCCACAGCGGCGTCGACTCGTCCCACTCGGTGAGGATCACCGCGTCGGGCGGAAGCGCCGCGAACATCGCGGCGACGTACTCCTCGCCGGATCGGTCCGCGCTCCGATCGGCGCTGGCCCAGGTCGATGACACGAGCCCGACCGCGCCGACGATCGCCAGCGCGCCGACGACGACGCCCATGTCGGGCATCACGCCCGGGAATGGACGGCGCCACTCGGCCACGCGCCGTGCCAGCTCGGCGAGGCCGTTGACGGCGACCGCGACGCCCAGCGCGAGGATCAGCCACGGCACGAGCAGGTAGTGCTCGAGGTGCAGGTAGTTCGCCCAGATGTAGACCGCGAAGAAGAGGATCGTCACCACCGTGAGGCCGAACGCCGGTCGCCGTCGGATGAGGAGCGCAAGCCCGACGACGCCGAGGACCGGAACGACGGGCGTCGCACGCTCGGTGACGAGCGCCCAGAGGGCCGGCAGCGAACCGATGAACTCCCCGGGACCCTTCGCGCTGAAGAAGTCGAACTGGCCTCGGAACTGCGTTCCGCTGACGAGCCACCAGACGCCCTCGAGCGTCGTCGGGTGGTTGTACGGGAGCGGCGGGTTGAGGCTGGCCGCGATCGGGATGTAGAGGTAGACCGAGAGCCCGAGGAGCGCCGCCCCGGCCGCGGCGAGGACGAGCCACGGCCGCTCGCGGAGCTCCCGTCGACCGACCCAGAGCACGAACACGACGACGAAGGGCGCGACGAACAGCATGAGCAGGTGGTTGCCGAAGGCGAGTCCGACGAGCAGCCCGCCGAGCACGAGATCCACGGGTCGCCGGCGCGCCTCCCAGACCAGCGCCCGGTGGAGGATCAGCGCGACGAGGAGGAAGTGGAGCGGGTTGACCTCGCTGACCGTGGCCGCGGCCCAGACCGTCCCGATGGCACCCAGCGAAAGCGCGGCCGCGACCGCGATTGCCTGCCGCGCCCCGAGCCGCTCAGCGATGACGGCGACGGTCGCCAGCGCCGCGGCGACGAGCGCCGCCGACAACAGGTTCGCCCGGAACGCGACGCTGCCGATCGGGATGAGCTCGGCGACCCAGGCGAGGAGGATGTACGTCGGGTAGCCGGTCGGGTGGGCGACGCCCAGGACGTGCGGGACCGTCTGCATCTCGCCCCAGTCGCCGAAGGCAATTCCCGGCATGAGGGTGCGGAGGTAAACGGCAAACGAAAACGCCGCGACGATCAACGGTCCGAAACGCATCTCGCGCATGCTACGGTCCCGGCCGCGCGACCGGATTCACAGACTGGTGCCAATACGCCTATTGCCCCCTTGTACCGGGTCGCAGGGAGCGTTACCGTCACGATCTTGCGCGCGCCGGTCAGAGGGGAACATGGACCGCATCCGTCGTCGGCAGGCCTTCGGGCTCACGCTCAGCCTCGTGTTCGCACTGGTCGCCCCGGCGGCGACCGCAGCCCGGCCCCCGGACGGGGCGTCCGACAAGGAGCGGGTCCGCGCGATCGTCACCTTCGACCATCGTCCAGATCGCGCGTCCGAGCGCGCCGTCGAACGCCTCGAGGGCAAGGTCGGCCGCCACCTCGACCTGATCAACGGCCTGAGCATCGACCTGCCGCGGGGGCAGCTGAAGCAGCTCGAGAAGGCCGGCGGCGTCAAGCACGTCGAGCTCGACCACAAGATCACGGCCTTCGACCACGCGGCCAGCACCGGCGACCTCGAGTACGAGAACGCCTGGGGCGTCGAGCACATCGGGACCCGTCCGGTCCACCTCGCCGGCAACACGGGCCAGGGGATCAAGCTCGCGGTGATCGACACGGGGCTCGACTACATCCACGACGACCCCGACAACGTGCCGTACGTCGTCGACCCCGAGTTCCTCTCGAACTACTCGGGCGGCTACGACTTCGTCAACAACGACAGCGACCCGATGGACGACAACGGCCACGGCACCCATGTCGCGGGCACGATCGCCGCCGAGAAGAACGGCTACCTCGTCGTCGGCGTCGCGCCGAGCGTCGACCTGTACGCGCTCAAGGTCCTCGGGGCCACCGGCTCGGGCGACTACTCCGGTCTCATCGCGGCCCTCGGCTGGGCGGTCGACCACGACATGGACGTCGTCAACATCAGCCTCGGCGGCCACGATGTGTCGGCCGCCCTCCAGACGGCGGTCGCGAACGCTGCGGCGGCGGGCCTGACGATCGTCGCGGCCAGCGGCAACGTCAACCCGAACAACTTCCAGGAGTTGCTGTACGGCTGCGCCGGTCGCCTACCCGGCGGCCTACGACCAGGTCATCGCCACGTCGTTCACGAACACGGCCGACAAGCTGACGGGCTACTCGTGCACCGGGCACGCAGGTCGACATCGCCGCCCCGGGCGACGCGATCATCTCGACGGTCCCCGTCGGGTCGTGCATGTTCTGCAAGCCGCAGGGCTACGGGGCGAACAGCGGGACGTCGATGGCGTCGCCGCACGTCGCCGGGGTCGCGGCCCTGATCCTCTCGGCGGGGATCGCAAACGCCGGCGACCCGGCCACGCTTGCCGACGACGTCAAGGCCCATCTCTGCGCGACCACGACCCAGGCCGGGATGGCGCTCACCGACCCGAAATATCCCAAGTACTACGGCTGCGGAATCGTCAACGCTCGAAAGGCGCTCATCGAGACGCCGCCACCGCCGCCGACGGATTCCGGGGCCCCGGTCGCCGTGGACGACGCGGCCACGACCGCCGAGGACTCACCGACCGACGTCGCGGTCCTCGCCAATGACACCGACCCGAACGGCGACACGCTGGCCGTGACCGCGGCAACGGATCCCGCCAACGGCACGACCGCGATCCAGCCCGACGGCACCGTCCGCTACACGCCCGATCCGGACTTCTCCGGCGCCGATACGTTCGACTACACCGTCGACGACGGGACGGGCAACTCCGACACAGGATCCGTGGCCGTCACGGTGACGCCGCTGAACGACTCGCCGATCGCCGTCGACGACGTCCTCGCCACGCTCCGCGACACCGCCGGATCCGTCGCCGTCCTCGAGAACGACACCGACATCGATGGCGACACGCTCGCGGTGGGCAGCGTGTCCACGCCGGCGCACGGCAGCGCCACGCTTGAGGCCGACGGCACGATCACCTACCAGCCCGCGCCCGGGTACGTCGGCGCCGACGGGTTCGACTACACGATTGGCGACGGCGCCGGTGGAACGGCGAGCGGCCACGTCTCGGTGACGGTCGTCGCGGTCAACACTCCGCCAGTCGCGGTCGATGACACTGCGTCCGTCGCCGAAGACGGCAGCGCGTCGATCGACGTCCTGGCCAACGACGTCGATCCGGACGGCGGCGCCCTGAGCGTCACCGCGGTCGGCCAGCCTTCACACGGGGCGACGTCGCTCGCCGGCGACGGCACCGTGAGTTACGTGCCCGCGGCGAACTACAACGGGCCCGATGCCTTCGACTACACGATCACCGACAGCATCGGATTCATCGATTCCGCGACGGTCAACGTGACCGTCACGGCGGCGAACGATGCCCCGACGGCCGCGCCCGACGCGGCCACGACGAACGAGGACGCGCCCGTCGCGATCAACGTCGTCGCGAACGACAGCGACATCGACGGCGACACGCTCACGCCCGAGCACCGTCTCGGCGCCGGACCTCGGCTCCGTCGCGATCGCCCCCGACGGCAAGGTCGTCTACACGCCCCCGCCGAACTACTTCGGCGCGGATTCGTTCACCTACACGGTCTCGGACGGCCATGGCGGGACGGCGAGCGCCGCAGTCTCGATCTCCATCACGTCGGTCAACGATGCGCCGACCGCGGCGCCCAAGACCGCCACGACGAAATACCAGACGGCCGTGACTGTCGGTTTGACCGGCTCAGACGTTGAGACCTGCGACCTTCAATTCTCGATAGTCACCCCGCCCGCCCACGGAACGCTTGGCAGCCTCTCGAGCAAGCTGTGCGTCACGCTGCTGCCGCCTTACTCGGACGGCTCCAATGTCAAGTACACCCCGGCCGCCGGCTGGTCTGGCACGGACCAGTTCACCTACCGAACCAAGGACGGCGTGCTCTGGAGCGCACCGGCGACCGTGACGATCACGACGACACCCGCTGTCCAGCTCCACGTCGGTGATCTCGACGGGACGAAGACCGTCCAGACGACGACGTGGACGGCGAAGGTGACGATCCGCGTCCACGACGCCGCGGAGGCGTCGATCAGCGGGGTCACGGTTACGGGCGTCTGGAGCAACGGGGCCACTGGCACCGGCACCTGCAAGACCGTTTCAACGGGCCTCTGTACGCTCCAGAAGCAGAGCATCCCGAAGACGACGAAGAACGTGACGTTCACCGTGACCGGCCTGACGTTCGCCCCGACCGGTGTCTACAACCCGGCCGCCAACCACGATCCCGAAGTCGACAGCACGGGCACCGTCATCGTCGTCTTCGGACCCTAGCCTTCAAAGCGGCTCGCTAGAAGCGCAGCACGAAGGCCCACAGCCATTCGCCGGGTTCGAACTCCCAGTCGCGATCGGGGTCGCGGACGAAGCCCATCGAGTCGTAAAGCGCCTGGGCCTGCCGGGCGATCGGGCGGGTGAAGATCGCCAACCCACCGCGGCCCTCCGCCTTGGCACGTTCGGCGCATGCATTCGCGAGTGCACGACCGATCCCGCGACCGTGGGCGGCCGGGGCGACGGCAAGCATCCGGAAGCCCGCCTCGTCGCCGCGCTCGAGCTCGGCGAACGGGTTGTCGGGTCCCGGAATGTAGGTCACGGTCCCGACGATCGCGCCCGTGGCGTCGTCAACCGCGACGAGGACCGGGCAGTGCCTCGCCCGGCGGGCAACGTCTCGGAGCTCGGCGTGGTAGCCCGTATCGGTCTCGCCCTCGTTGGTGAGGTAGGCGGCGACCGTCATCTCGCCGATCGCCGCCGCGTCGTCATCGGGCGCGAGCAGGCGGATCGAGACGCCCGTCACCGCGGTGACGCGGCGGCGGCGCTCAATTGCTCCCGAAGGGCGGCGGGGTCGGTGACCGGCAGGCGACAGGCGAAGTCGCGGCAGAGGTAGGCGGTCGGCCGGCCGTCGATCATCTCGCGCCCGGCGAGAAGCGGGACCACCGAAGCGGCGGAATCGGCGGCGACGGCCAGGACGAGGTTCGGGCGGAACCCGTCGCGAGGCCACGGCTGCTAGCGCCTGCGTCGCCGGATCGCCCGGGTCGCCGACGATCGCCAGTTCGTCAATGCCCTCGACCGCGAGGTGAGCCGCCGAAAGCCAGTTGGCGAACCCGGTCGGATAGCGCGCGAGGTACGAGGTCACCGTCGCGAGCGCACGCTCGGCGGCCTCCCGATACCGCGCCTCACCGGTCAGCGCCGCGAGTCGAAGCAGCACCGACGCAGCCATCGAGCTGCCCGCCGGAACGGCGTTGTCCTGGACATCCTTCGGCCGGGTGACGAGCGCCTCGTGGTCGTCGGCCGTGTCGAAGAACCCACCGCTCGGGTCGGCGAACCGTTCGAGGATCGTGTCGGCGAGCGATCGGGCGATCGTGAACCAGCGTTCGTCAGACGATGCCTCGTAGAGCGCGATGAGGCCGTCCGCCAGATGGGCGTAGTCCTCGAGGACACCCTCGCCGGTCGATCGGCCGTCCTTCCACGACCGACCGAGCCGGCCGTCCGGCCGGAGGAGGCCGGCGACGATCGCGTCCGCGGCCTGCGATCGCAATCGCGAGCGTAGCGGCTCGCCGTCCGGGAGCCAGCGCGACGCATCGGCGAATGCCCCGATCGCAAGCCCGTTCCAAGCCGCCAGCGCCTTGTCGTCGCGAGCCGGTTGGGCCCGCGTCGACCGATGCTCCAGCAGCTTCGCGCGGGAGGCCGCGAGGGAATCCTCGGCGGCCGGATCGCCTGTCGGCGGGACGACCCGCGAGAGGATGTTCGTGTGTTCCCAATTCCCGTCGATCGGTGACGCCGTAGGCCTCCGATGAAGGCGGCCGCGTCCTCGCCGAGCACGTCTCGGATCTCGTCGGCGGTCCAGGTGAAGGTCTTGCCCTCGACGCCCTCGGTGTCGGCGTCCTGGCTGGCCGCAAAGGCGCCATCGGCCGTCGTCAATTCGCGCGCCATGTAGTCGAGCGTGCCCGTGGCGACCTCCGCGTAGCGCGGGTCGCCGGTCGCGGCGAAGGCGTGCGTGTAGACGCGGGCGAGCTGGGCGTTGTCGTAGAGCATCTGCTCGAAGTGCGGGACGAGCCAGATCGCGTCGGTCGCGTAGCGGTGGAAGCCGCCGCCGAGCTGGTCGTGGATCCCGCCGTCGGCCATCGCATCGAGACTGCGCCGCGCGACGGCGAGCGGACGCGGGTCCCCGGTCGTGGCCGCGCGCCGGAGGAGGTACTCGATCGTCATCGGCTGGGGGAACTTGGGAGCGCCTCCCCACCCGCCGTTCGTGGCATCGAAGCTCGCCTCGATCGCGGCCGTCGCCGTGTCGAGGAGTGCCCGCGTCGGCGCGTCGCCGGTCGCCGGGCCGGCCTGCTGCTGGACGAGCGCGTCGACGAGCCGCGTGCCGGCCGCGAGGACCTCGAGTGGCTCGTCGCGCCAGGCTCGGGCGACCCCGGCGAGAACCTGGCGGAACGCCGGCATCCCGTGGGCCGGCTGCGGCGGGAAGTAGGTCCCGCCGTAGAACGGCTTGCCGTCGGGCGTGAGGAAGAGGCTCATCGGCCAGCCGCCCTGGCCGGTCATCGCCTGGACCGCGGCCATGTAGACCTGGTCCAGGTCCGGTCGCTCCTCGCGGTCGACCTTCACCGCGACGAAGTCCCGGTTCAGGTCCTCGGCCGTGGCCGCGTCCTCGAAGCTCTCGCGCTCCATGACGTGGCACCAGTGGCAGGCCGCGTAGCCGATGCTCAGGAAGATCGGCTTGTTCTCTCGCGGGCCCGGTCGAGCGCCTCCGGACCCCACGGATACCAGTCGACGGGGTTGTGTGCGTGCTGGAGCAGGTAGGGGCTGGTCTCGTCGGCGAGGCGATTGGCCATGCCCGAGATGGTATCGGCCGGTCACCGCTTCCGGCTCTCGCCCGCGGCTCCCCGCCCTTCGCCCCCGCCGTTCGCTCCCCAACTTGGCCAAACTTGCGCCCGGAGAACGTTGGCCGAGATCCGAGCCCTCCCGCGCCCGGCTTCCTGGCCGATCGAGGCCGGATCCACGCTCAGCCGACCGGCCGCGACCGACCCTGACCCGATGAATCGCCCCTCCGACCGCCGCTAACATTCTGGCCGCGCAAGTTTGGCCAGATATCCATCCGGGGACTGTTAGGCCGGATCCAAGCGGTTGGAGAAGCGGAGGTTCGGCGCTCCAGCGAGAAAGTCGTGCGTGGCATGAACCCGCAAGAACGGCCAAAGCGCCCAGACTGGTCTTTCATCTGGCCTAGTAGTCCCCGAGTGGCTAAATGGCCAAGTTGAGCGATCAGTTAATCGAGCCGATCAGTCCGGCGAACGCCGCTACGATCAGCCGATGAGATACGGAATCTGCCTGCCGAACTTCACCGACCTTGCCAGCCGCGAGGCAATCGAGGCTGCCGCCGACGTCGCCGACCGACTCGGCTGGGAAGCCGTCTGGACGACCGATCACGTTCTTGTCGATCGCAGCGAGCGGTCGGCCGAGTATCGGATCAACTACGACGCCATCCAGACCCTCACCTGGGTCGGCGCTCGGTATCCGAGGCTGCGGCTGGGAACGAGCGTCATCGTCGTCCCGCAGCGGAGTGCGGTGATCCTTGCCAAGGAGCTCGCGACGCTCGATTCACTGAGCGGCGGCCGGGTCCTGGCCGGCGTCGGCGTCGGCTGGAACCAGACGGAGTTCGCGAACCTGGGTGCCGCCGACCGATTTCACGAGCGTGGGGCGTATCTGAACGAGACGATCGAGCTCTGGCGACACCTGTGGTCGGGGTCGACCGAACCGTTCGTCCGTCGGTTCCACGAACTCGAGGATTTCGTGTTCAATCCCCTGCCGGCCCAGGGCGCCAAGCTCCCGATCCTGGTCGGCGGCCGAGCCGAGGCCGCGCTCCAACGCGCCGGACGGCTGGGCGACGGCTACCACTCGTCGGCGATCGGCGCGGAGAAATACGCAACGTTCGTTCCGGTGATCCGGGCCGCCGCCGAAGCCGCCGGGCGGCCGATGCCGACGCTGTCGGCGCGAGTCCGGGTCCACAACGGGGCAACGAATGATCGTTCCTTCCCGCTCCGCGGTTCGCCCGAGGAAATCGCCGCGGAGATCCGCGCCTTCGAGAAGCTCGGCGTCGAGCACCTCGCGCTGGGCTTCCCCGCGCCCACGGTCGACGCGATGGTCCTCGCCGCGGAACGGTTCGCCGAGGAAGCCGCGCTCCTGGTCGACTGAGGTCGGGGTGCGCTGACGCCTACCGGCGCCGCGCGACGGTGAGCGGCGTCTCGCCGGACGGCGCCCGCGGCGACGCGGTCCGCGACCGGGACGGACCGGGCAGCGAGTTGCGCGCGGCGGATCCGGCGGAGCCAGAACGTCGATGCGATGCCGATCGCGAGCGTGACCAGCGCGCCGACCATCAGCGCCGCCGGCACGCTCCACGTGGACGCGATGAAGCCCATCAGCAACCCGCCGGCCGGCACGGATCCCGCGAAGACGGTCGTGTAGACGCTCATCACCCGACCGCGGAGCTGGTCCGGGACCGCCATCTGGATCGTCGTGTTCGCGGTAACGGCCATCGCGATCGCCCCGGCACCCGAGACGAACATCGCGAGCAGCGATAGGGCGTATGACGTCGACAGGGCGAGCACGATCGAGCCCAGCCCGAGCGCAGTCGCGCCCCAAACGATCGGCCCCGGGCCGACCTTCCGCTTGAACGCGACGCTGAGCGCCGCGATCGTCGAACCGACGCCCGACGCCGCCATCAGGAAGCCGAAGCCGGACGCGCCCACATGCAGGACGTTGTCGGCCAATGGCGGGACGAGCACCTGGAAGTTCATCCCGAACGTCGCCGCCAGCCCCACGACCACGACCGCCGAGCAGCACGAGCGGCGTGTTGCGGACGTAGCGAGCGCCTTCGGCGAGGTTCTCGAACACAGCCCGGACGGAGGTCGGGCGATCCATCGGCTCCACCGATCGGAGCTCGCTCTCGCGCATCGCCAGGTACGCAGCGATGACGGCGAGGTAGCTGACGGCGTTGATGAGGAAGGCGATCGAGATGTCGAACGCGCCGATCAGCAGCCCGGCGACAGCCGGGCCGAGGATCCGCGACGCATTGAACAGGGCCGCGTTCAGCCCGACGGCGTTCGTCATGTCCTCGCGGCCGACCATCTCGACCGCGAACGCCTGGCGGGTCGGCATGTCGACCGCGTTGTTGGTCCCGAGCAGGACCGCCAGGACCATGACGTGCCAGACCTCGACGACGCCGGTCGCGGTCAGCCCGAACAGGATGAACGCGAGGATCATCGCGACGAACTGGGTCACGAGCAGCGTCTTGCGCTTCGGCAGGTGATCGGCGATGACGCCGCCGAACAGGCCGAAGACGATGACCGGGCGCGAACTGGGCCACCGCGACGAGTCCGAGCCAGAGCGGATCGTGGGTCAGCTGGAGGACGAGCCAGGCCTGGGCGACCTGCTGCATCCACGTCCCGATCAGCGAGATCAGCTGGCCGGCGAAGAACAGCCGGTAGTTGCGGTGGCGGAAGGCGCGGACGCCGTGGAACCGAATGGTCATCGCCGAGGTTCGTGGGTGTGCGGCGCGGGCTCGACGCCCGCGTCGATCTCGGCGCGATGCGTCTCGAGGTGGGCACGCCGACCCTCGGCCTCGCTCACCATCTCCTCGAGTCGTCCGATCTTCTGGCGCAGGCTCGCCACCTGGCGATCGACCCGCGTCAGCGCGTCCTCGATGAGGGCCCGTCGCTCGACCGGGTCCGTCGTCGAGCGGAACCGCTCACGGTTCCGGGCTCGGGCGACCTCGTCCTCGAGGAGCTGGCCGATCTCGGTCAGGCTGAACCCGGCGTCGTCGCGGAGGCCCTTGATGAAGCGCAGCCGCTCGAGATCGTCCGGATCGTAGAGCCGATACGACCCCTCCGAGCGGGCGGCCGGATTGAGGAGGCCGAGCTCTTCGTAATAGCGGATCGTCCGCGCCGTCAGCCCGACGTCGGCGGCGACTTCCTGGATTCGGAGGAGGGGCGCGACCGTCTCGGTCGGCGCGTCTAGGTGGCTCACCCCCCGATGCTACCACATCCTTGCCGTTAACGTTAAGGTTAGCCTTGACGCGCGGTCAGCGCCGCGCGATGAGCTCCTCGACCCAGTCGCGCAGCCGATCCAGATGCTCTTCGTAGTGATCGGCGCCTGACTTGCGGATCCACCACGTCGCCTCGTCGTTCGGCGCCGCGAGGCCGTGCCACTCCTGGAGCATCCGCGTCCGGCCGGCATGGGCCTGGACCGAGGCGACGTCCCACGGCTGGTCCTGCATCGCCTCGAGGAACTCGGCGTTCAGCGCATCGATATCGAGCTCGTGACCCTCGTAGGTGCCGGCGTTGATCTGCTGGAGCTGGATCTCGGCTTCGGCGAGCCACGTCCCGAGGTGGCCGAGGAGGTCGCGAACGGACCACGAAGGGTCGCGGTAGTAGCCGGGTTCGAGGCACTCCGCGGGACTCAGGGCCCGAACCAGCCCGATCAACTCGTACCAGCGTGTCCGTTCCGACTCGATCGCATCGACGTCCGCGATGCCCCGCGGGCTGCCGCCGGCCGTCATGCCCTCTCCTCCACGAACGATCCTTCGAGCGGCAGGCCCGCATCCTCCCAATCCAGCAAGCCGCCCGCGTAGCGACGGACGTTCCGGTATCCGCGACGAACGAGATCGCGGTACATCGCGACGCTCGACAAGCAGTTGACCTGCGAGCAGTAGACGACGATCTCGTCGTCGGACTTGAGGGCCGCGTACAGCGCTTCGGGCGTATCGAAGTGAAGAGACCCTGGGATCCGCTTCGCGTCATAGGCCCATCGGTTCAGAGCCATGACCAGCTTGAACGGATCGCCGGCGTCGAGTTTCGCCTTCAGCTCGTCCCGACCGATCGTCCTGACAGGCTCGGTCCCGAGGGCCGCGTATCGATGGGGTTGGTCGCTCATGACACCGTCAACGATACGCCCGGGCGCGTGCGAGAGGCACGACCGTCGACAGGACGCACCGGTGACTTTCGTGAAGGGCCAGACAAGAGCCGGATAACGGAAACATAACGTGCCAGAGGTATGGTCTTCGCCTATCGAAAGCGATACCTTCTGCCGACTGAGGGGGAGTCTCCGGTAGATGAAACGCGCCTCGGTCATCGTTCTCGTCGCGCTGCTGGCGTTGATGGCCATCGGACCGATCGGTCCGGCGTCTGCGGCCGGCCCGCAGCGCGTTGCCCCGAAGGTCGTGATCGTGGTCGGCCCGACGGGCTCGGCGACGGACAACTACCGGAAACTCGGCAACGAGGCCGCGGCCGCTGCCCTCAAGTTCACCCCGAACGTCGTCCGCATTTACTCGCCCGATGCGACCTGGCCTGCAGTCAAGAAGGCGCTCAACGGGGCGTCGATCGTCGTCTACCTCGGACACGGCAACGGCTGGCCAAGCAGGTACCGCAATGAGCTCACGCCGGCGACCCAGAACGGCTTCGGGCTGAATCCCCACGCCGGCGCCGGCGACACCCACCAATACTTCGGCGAGGGTCGGATTGGCAACGAGATCAAGCTCGCCAAAGATGCCGTCGTCGTCCTGAGCCACCTCTGCTACGCGAGCGGCAACTCCGAGCCAGGGCTGCCCGAGGGGACGCTCGAGATGGGCCAGCAGCGGGTCGATAACTACGCCGCCGGCTTCATCAAGGCCGGTGCGGCGGCGGTCATCGCCGAGGGCCACATGGGGCCCGCCTACTACGTTCGCTCGATCCTGGCCGGCAAGAGCACGATCGACCGGATCTGGCGGGACTCGCCCACCTACCACGGCCACCTGCTCCGGTTCGACAGCCTCCGCAGCCCGGGCTACACCGCCCAGATGGACCCGACTCGGCCGAGCTCGGGCTTTTACCGATCGATCGTCTTGCGGGACGGCCTGGCGGCGGCCAATACCCTCGCCGGGGCGACGCGCAGCACGATCGGGCGAGAGCTTCCGCCGCTCGAGCCGACCCTCGCCGGCCTCGGGATGGAGTTCGACGCGCCCGACCTCGCGTCGCCGCCGAACGCCGGTGCGACGACGAACTTCACGTTCAAGGTCGGGGCGAGCGACCCGTCCGTTCTCCCCGCCGGGATCATGGTCGCGGTCCGCTGGGACTCGTTGACCGATCCTGCGGCAACCGTTCCGGCCGCTCCCGCTCCAGCGACCCCGGCGCCAGCCGCGAGTCCTCCCGCGTCGCCGGCCCCAGCGCCCACGCCCGCGCCGGTCGACCTGGTCACACCCGAGGTCATCGGCCAGGTGGTCGCGCCCGTCGCCGCGACCCGGACCGAGGCCGGCATCTCGGTCCCGGTCACCGTGCCGACGAAGCCAGGGCTGTACCGGCTGGTCGGGACGATCCACGGCACCGACGGGGTCGCATACGACGCCGCGACCCAGGCATTGATGCCGGCCCTCATCGTCCGCGTGACCGGCAAGCTCAGCGCCCGGTACGAGGCTCCCGCCGCCGCGTACGCATCGGCCGGCGGAACGTTCAAGCTCCACGTCGGGATCACCAATCTCGGGGCCGCCTCGTGGGGCTCGCGGGCCGTCAAACCCGTCGGCGGCGCGGAGAAGACCCCGCCCGCCGGGCGACGCTCGTCGCGCGATGGGTCAAGCCTGTCGGGCGCGACCGGCGCGTCGCCGGCCAAGGAACGCAGCGCCGTGCTGCCGCCGGGCCTCGCGCCCGGAGCGTCGGCGTCGGTCGACTTCGTCCTGACCGCCCCGACCGTGCCCGGCGACTACCTCCTGCTCCTCGACGTCGTCACCGCGCAGGGAGGGTCGCTCGCCGGCGCCGGCGTGCCGCCCGGGATCGTCCGCGTCACCGTCAGCGCAGCGGCCGGCGCCCCGGCTCCGTGATCCGCGTCGAACGCGAGATCGACGTCGACCGTCCGGCCGCCGAGGTCTTCGAGCGGCTGACTCGGATCGAAGACTTGCCGCGCTGGCAGCCGGCGATCGTCGAGGCCAGGCTCACGTCGCCGGGTCCGATCGGGGGCGGCAGCACGGCCCGGATCGTGGCCGAGGCCGCCGGCCAGCGAACCGAGGCGGACGGCACGTTCACCGAGTTCGTCCGTCCCGAGCGGATCGGCCTCACGGCCAAGGCGGGACCGGCCGACATCACCGCCAGCGTCGTCGATCACGCCGCTCACCGATACCTCCTGCCGCGTCGGCTTCGCGACGACGATCAAGCTCGGCGGGATGCTCCGGTTCGTCGAGGGGATGGCCCGGTCGAGGATCGAGGCCGAGGCCCCTGCCGCTGCCGCCGCCGTCAAGGAGTGGCTCGAGTCCGAAGCCTGACGGCGCCGCTACGGCGGTGCTTTACTCTTGTGGCCATGAGCGAGAACGTCGTGCCGGGCTTCCTGCCCAGCCGCAACGGCCTCCATTTCGCCAATCGCTATCCACCGGGACCGACGGTTCGCCTCGGTCCGATCGACCCGCGCTGGATCGGCATCGGCGATGCGTCGGCGGGGCTGTGCGGCGGGATGTGCTTCACGGTCCGCGACCTGTTCGAGGCCGGCGCCACCGTGCCGCCCGACCGCGAGCCGCCCGCCAACGGCTCGGCGCGGTTCAAGTCGATCGTCCGGCGCCAGGTCCAGTCGCTCGACTTCTTCCGGCTGCCGGTGCGCTTCTACCGGCGGTCGGCGTTCGGGTCGTCGCTGGGCCGGGACAGGATCAAGCAGACGTTCGAGCGCGAGTGGCCGAAGATCCGGCGCGAGATCGACGAGGGACGCCTGGCGATGCTCGGACTGATCCGCGTGGCCGGCAAGAACCCGTTCGGGCTGACCGGTAATCACCAGGTGATCGCCTACGGCTACGCTGAAGACGGGCGGGGGGTGACCCTCCGCATCTACGACCCGAACTGGCCCGACAACGACAACGTCACGGCCGTTCTCCGCCTCGACGAGGCGCTCCGGCCGATCAGCCTCGCGTCGTCGACCGGCGAGCCGCTCCTCGGCTACTTCCTGGCGCCGTTCAGGCCCGGCGACGCCCGCGCCTGGCGCTGAGCCCGCGCTGAGCCGGCGTCAACCTAGAGCTTCGGCAGCTCCTGGGCATCGGTCTGGGCTCCGGCAAACAGGTCGCCGAGCTTCGCCACGCGCTCGACGACGTTGCGGATCGTGAACGAGTTCGGGCGGAGCGACGGGTCGTCGAGCTCTGACCAGGCGATCGGCGCCGAGACCGCCGCCCCCGGCACGGGCCGAACGGCATACGGCGCGACGAGGGTCTTGATGAACGTGTTCTGGGTGTAGTCGAGCCGCGCCTTGCCCTTCCGCTGGGAAACACTCCACTCCCACGACACGATGTCGGGCACCATCGCCCCGATCGCCCGCGACAGCCGCTCGACCCAGTCGCTCGTGTCGTGGAAGCTGTACTTCGGAACGATCGGCAGCCACGCCTGGATGCCGCGCTTGCCGGTCAGCTTGGGGTAGGCGCGGACCCCGAGGTGCTCGAACGCCGCCCGATAGAGCCGCGCCAGCTGGAGCGTCTCGTCCCAGGTCGTCTTCTCGCCGGGATCGATGTCGACGAGGGCGAAGGTCGGCCGCTCGACGTCGGGCAGCCGCCCGGTCCAGGCGTGGACCTCGAACGCCGCCTGGTTACCGAGCCAGCACAGAGCGGCGACTTCCTCGGCGACGAGGTGGGTGTTCGCCTTGCGGGCGTCGACGCCGGTCTCCTCCCAGCGCCGCAGGAAGTCGGGCGCGGTCGAGGGGATGTCCTTTTGCCAGAAGCTCGGGCCGCCGACGCCGTTGGGAAACCGATTGAGGTTGAGCGGCCGCTCCGCAAGATGCGGCAGCATCGCGGGCGCGATCCGGCCGAAATAGGTGATGAGCTCGCGCTTCGTGATCGGCGACTCGCCGGAGCCGTCGATCGGCGGAAAGAGCACCTTGTCGAGGTTCGTGAGCTTGAGCTCGCGCCCACCGACCGACCAGAGCCCTTCTTTCGGAATGCTCGCTAGCGTCCTCGAGCTCCTTGGGTGTCGCGCCCTTGAACGCAGGGTTCGCGGGCCCGGCCTTGGCGGGCGACTTGGCCTTCGCGGCGGGCTTGGCTGTCGCCACCGACTTCGACTTGGCGGCCGCCGCCGACTTGGCGGCCACCTTCTTGTCGGCCGATGCCGCCATCGCCTCTGCCTTGGCCGCGGCCTCCTTGGCCGGGACGGCATTCTCGCGGGCGACCGCGCGCGGGTCGTGACCCTCGTCGATGCCCTTGAATGAGGTCTGGCGGACGTAGCCCTCCCGGGTCCAGCCGCCCAGCTCAGCGCGGATGACGAGCTCCGGCTTGACCCACACGAGATTCCGGAGCTCGCCCTTCCGCTCCGGCGCCGGGTCGAACGCCGGTCGATCCGTCTCGAGCGCCTGCAACCGGCCGCGGAGCTCCTTGCGGACCCGGGCGTTGAACCCGGACCCGACCTTGCCGGCGAACTTCAGCCGGCCGTCCTCGTACACCCCGACGGCGACGGCCCCGAGGTCCTTGGCATTGCCCTCGCCGAGCGTGTAGCCGCCGACGACGAGCTCCTGCTCGGGCCGGATCTTGATCTTCAGCCAGGCCGGCGACCGCCTCCCGGATTCATACGCGGAGCGTCGCAGCTTGGCCACGATCCCCTCGAGGCCGAGCTCGCCGGCGGCCTTGTGGAACGCCACGCCGTCGGCCTCGACGTGCGACGCGAAGCGCACTCGCGGCGTCTCGCGGAGCACGCTCCGGAGCAGCCTCTTCCGATCCTCGAGGGGTACACGCAGGAGCGAGCGGCCGTCGAGGTAGAGGAGGTCGAACGCCTGGTAGCGGAGGCGCGAACCGCCAGGTGCTGCCGCCCGGCCACCGGAACGAAGGCCGCTGATCGCCTCCTGCAGCAGGCCGAAGTCGGGCGCGCCGTTCTCGTCGAGCGCGACGACCTCGCCATCGACGATCGCCTGCTCCGCCGCGATCCAGCTCGCCGGCGCAAGCAGTCCGGGGAAGTACGTCGCCCCGTCGAGGCCCCGGCGCGTGTACGTCTTGACGACGCCGTTGTTGATCGTCGCCTGGAGTCGGTAGCCGTCCCACTTCACCTCGAAGAGCCAGTCGGGGTCGCTGAACGGCCCCGAGGCGAGGGTGGCGAGCATCGGCGAAATGAAGCCCGGAAACGGCGCTTCGACGGCCCCCGCGAGGTCGATCTCGGCGGTCGCCGCGGGCCGGTCGCTCACCCAGATCGCCTCGCGCTTCTCCTTGACCTCGTCGTTCGTCCGCCCGGTCTTGACCGACTGCGGGTGCTCCTCCGGGTCCCAGCCGTCAGCCGCGGACGCATCGCGCTTCTTGATGAGCAGCCACTGCTCCGAGTCGTCCTCGAAGGCCGTCGTCGGCGCCGAGCCCGGCCGTCGGCTCGTTCGCACCAGCGTGAACCGGCCGTTGAGCTTCTGGCCGTGGAGCTCGAACTTCAGCTCGCCGTCCTCGATCGCCTGGTTCGGGTCGGGCGTCTCCGCCTCCGGTTCGAACGTGCCCCAGTCCCAGACGATGACGTCGCCCGCGCCGTACTGGGCCTTCGGGATGACGCCCTCGAAGTCGAAGTACTCGAGCGGGTGGTCCTCGACGTGGACCGCCATCCGGCGGATCTTGTGGTCGAGGGTCGGGCCCTTGGGGACCGCCCAGCTGGCGAGGACGCCATCGATCTCCAGGCGGAAGTCGTAGTGGAGGCGCGTGGCGCGGTGACGCTGGACGACGAAGCGGCCGCCCTTGGACCCACCGAACGCCGGCTTGCCCGGCTCTCCGGCCGGCTCCGGGGTCTTCGCGAAGTCGCGCTTCTTCCAGTACCGCTCGAGCGGCGCCGACCGCTCAGCCGCGGCGGTCTTCGGCGCGGCAGCCCGACGCTTCGTCGGGCTCATGCCCGGGAGGCGCGAGCGACGATCACTCGGCTGCGCCTAGGCGCTCTTGCGACGGCGGCTTCGCCCACCTGCGGCGGCGGCCGGTTCCTCGGCTTCGTCCGCGTCGGCCGCCTTGGCCGATCGGCGGGCGGCGGTCTTCTTCGCTGCCGGCTTTTCGTCGGCCTCGGCGGATCGGCTGGCTCGGGCCTTCTTCGCATCGGCGACCGACACCGGCGTGTCGTCGCGGGCGGCCTTGGTCGCCTTGACGGAAGCCTCGAGGGCGGCCATGAGGTCGATCAGGTTGCCGGTCTCTTCGACGGGCTCCGCGACTACCGCCTCGTGGCCCTCCATCTTGGCCTCGATCACCTTCATGAGCGCCTCGCGGTACTCATCGTGATACTTCTCGGGCTCGAACTCGCCGGTCATGGCCGAGACGAGCTGCTTGGCCATCGCCAGCTCGGCCGGCTTGAAGTCGGGCTCTTCCTCGGGCAGGTCGAGGTCCTTCGTCGAGCGGATCTCGTCGGGCCAGTGGAGGGTCGTGAGGAGCATCGTGTCGGCGAACGGATCGAGCGAGGCGAGCGCCTCGCGATCCTTGATCACGACCTTGCAGATGGCGGTGAGGCCCTCTTCGGCGAGGACCGACTTGAGCAGGTAGAAGGCCTTCCGGCCGATCTTGTCGGGCTCGATGTAGTAGGCCTGCTTCACGAACTTGGTGTTGGTGTCGTCGCGTTCGGCCTTGGTGAACTGCTCGATCTCGATCGTGCGGACGGTCTTGAGCGGGACCTTCTCCAGGTCCTCGTCGGTGATCACGACGTACTTGTCGGGCGCGTATTCGTAGCCCTTCACCGTGTCGGAGCGCGAGATGACGTCGTCGTCAACGGGGCAGTACGTCTTCATCTGGATCCGCGAGAGGTCCTTCTCGTGGAGCATGTTGAAGCGGACCTGGTAGCTGGACTCCGTCGCCAGGTAGAGCTTGACGGGGATCGTCACCAGCCCGAACTGGATCGCTCCCTTCCACATCGCTCGCGCCACGGTGTCTCCTCTCGTGCGACCGGCCGGACGTGACTATAGCGTGGAAGGGCAACTGACTCTGTTAACGGCTACCTGCCGACGATCGTGCCTCCGTCCGCGCCGCCGATGACCGATACGCCTCGCGGCGCGATGCGCGAGACGTCCAGCAGCTTCTCGTGGAACGCGTCGGGGTCGCTCGTGATCTTCCAGTTCAGGTTGCCGAGGTCCTGGAGTCCCTTCTTCACCTCGGCGGGCGACAGGTTGGGGCGCATCTTCTTGAGCAGCGCCACGGCGCCCGCGACGTGCGGCGCCGCCATCGACGTGCCCGACATGTAATCAAAGTGGCCGCCCGGGAGCGTCGACCAGATGCATTTGCCGGGAGCGATGATGTCGACGTCCGAGCCGTAGTTGCTGAAGTTCGCGAACGAGTCGTCGTCGTCGTACGAGCCCCACGAGAGACACAAGGGGCCGCCGAGGGCGCCCGGCTTGCCGTCCGTGTCGGCCAGTGCCGAGACCGTGATCACCTCGTTGTAGGCGGCCGGCACGCGGGCCGCAGCGCTGCCGTGGTCGTTCGCCGCCGCGGCGACGACCGTGACACCGCTCGACACGACGCGGCAGATGGCCATGTGAAGGACGTCGTCGTTCGTCGCCCCGCAGTCCTGGTCGTCCTGGCCCCACTTGGTGACGCTCATGTTGACCGACTCGAACAGGGGCTTGGTGGGATCTCCCGGGTCGCGCTGAGCCGCGATCCAGTCGAGGCCACAGACGTACCACGACAGGAGCCCGGAACCGCTGTCATCGAGGATCTTGACGGCCCACAGCCGGACGCCCGGAGCGACGCCGACAACGCCGCTGCCGTTGTCGATGGCACCGACGGTCCCGGCGACGTGGGTTCCGTGGCCATGGACGTCCCGCCAGAGCGAGCGGTTCGTGGTGGAACAGTTGTAGCCGCCGGCGACGTTGAGATCGGCCACGCTGGCGATCCCCGTGTCGACGATCGCCACGTCACCGTCGACGCGCTGATCGACCCCGTCGATCTTCGCGGCCCCGGACGATCGACCGTAGATCCGATCGATCCCGGTGGGGATGAGCTGGGTGATGGCTGCGAGCTCGATCTTCTCGTCCGGGACGACTGCGAGGACCGCAGGATCCAGGCGGAGGCGTCGTCACCTGGCGCGGGTTCAACCTGGCCGTCAGGCCGCGGAACGCGCTCGTGAACGTGCGGTCAGCGGTGAAGCCGCCGGCCTTTGCCAGACGGGTGCTGGTCCTCTTGACGTTCGTGCCGTTCTTGTAGACGACGATCCAGCGACCGGTCGGATCGGCTGCAGTGGTGCCCCGTGCGGCGGACGGCGCTGCCGGCCGCGGCGCCGCATTCTCTCGCCCCGGCGCGGGAACACCCGCGAAGGCAGGGCCGGCGAGGGAGAGGAGCAGGGCGGCGGCCACGAACGTGGCAACGTGGCGGCGCATGGGCGGACTCCGGCTCGATGGGGCTTTGACGGAGGCGCGCGGGACGCACCAGGTGACGGGTACCTTCCGCTCTACCGTAAGCCTCATGGCAAGTCCTGCCCCGACCTAGGACCCGGTGGTCCCGGTCGGCCATGGCTCACCAGTCCCGACCCCACCGGACCGACTACGACCGAACCAGCGCGACGATCAGGGCGCGGCGGCCGCCTTGATCTCCGCCTCTGCCTCGCCGATCCTCGCGAGGATCGCCTCGCGGAGCCGGTCCAGGCAGGCCTGGACGCTCGCCGTGCTCGTCGCGATCGACGTGAGGGTCGACTTGATCCCCTTGATCGCGTCGAGCTCCGCGCGGACCGCCGCGAGCGCGGCCCGGATGGCCTCGCCGTCGATCTCCGTCGCCTGGTCGCGGAGGCTCGCGACGGCCATCAGCCGCGCCAGCCGGACCGCGGCCTCGAGCGTTCGCCTGGTCCGGGGCCGCCGGATCGACGACGCAGTAGACGTCGCCGGCACGGACGTCGAACGGGGCAATCCCCGACGGCGCATGAGCCGGGCTGAAGACGACGAGTCCGACCGCGGCCGACCGGTTCTCCTTCGCCTCGCGGAGCTCGTCCCGCATCGCCCGACCCGACATCGGCCGGTCCTTCGCCTCGATGACGATCCGCACCTCCGCGCCCCCGGTCTGGGCAGGATTGACGGTGACGACGAAATCGCCCTTCTTCGAGCGCATGACCCCGCCGGCCTCGGCGCCGGTGCGGTCGAGCAGATCGCCGGAGCCGCGGGCCAGGTCGGCAAGCATCGCCTCGAGGAGATCCTCGAAGTCGGCCCCCTTGGCCGACGACCTGGCCCGTTCGGCCCCTCGGGCGGCTGCCGCGGCCTCGATTGCCGTCAGCCGCTCGTTCAATCGGTCGAACTCGCGCGTGATTTCGACCCGGAACTGGTGCATCGGGCGAGTTCTGGCGCGTCGGATCGAGGAGGACCGCGAGCTTCGACGCGTCGCCGTCGAAGTACGTCCCGAGCAGCGTCCGCATCCGCCCGATCGCGCTGTCGCGCTTCGTCTCGTCGAACAGCTCGCCGACGTAGGCGCGAAGGGCGCCCTTGTCGCCGAGGAACCGCTCCAGCGTCCGCGGCAGGCGCCCGTCGCCATCGGCGAAGTTGGAGCGGAGCGTCTGGTCGAGCGCCTCCGCGGCCCGCACGTTGACCTGCTCCGACTGGCGGATGAGCTTCTCGAACTCCGTCCGGACGACGTCGACGTTGACCGTGACGCCGGCATCCTGGAGCGCGAGGAGGCCGATCTTCAGCGCCCGCTCGACGAACGCCGGCCGCTCATCGGCGGCTCGTTCCGCCAGGAGGGCCGCCAGTACGCTGTCGCGAACGACGAGACGCTCGATCACGATCCGGTCCGCGTCGACGCGGACCTCGTTGGTCGGGAGCTGGACGATTCGGGCTTCCATGACCGGGATCGTCAGGGCTGCCTGTGACAGCTAGCGTGTCACGACGATTCCCGACGCTTGGTCGCGGCGTTGGGCGATGGCCAGTCGCCAAGAGCGGCCGCGCGGATCTCGCCGCTGGCAAGCGCGGACAGGAACGACGTCAGACCGACGCCCTGATCCTGGACGTAGGGATCGGAGACCGGCCGGCCGCTCACCACAACGGTCCAGGTATCGGGATCCGGCGGGGCGGTGGCCCAGTGGTACTGGCCGCCTCCGCCATCCATCCCCCAACCGAGCAGACCGCCCGGCTCCGGATAGATCGGGTACGGGTACGCCTCGGGATAATCGGCCCGAACGTACGCGAGCGAGAAGGCTGTCGCCGCCGCGGTCAGCAGCAGGTTGAGACCCGGGTCCGGGTCGAACGGGCTGCTGATGAACAGCTCCTCGTCGAAGATGCACGCGAACCCGTCCCCGATCAGATCCTTGTAGTCGGCCGGAAGATTGGTTCCCAGGGCTTCTTCTACATCGTTCCAGGCACCCGCCGGGAAGAGCCACACGTCTGGCTTGACGAGCACGATCTGGCCGCCGGCCGTGATCTTCCATGGTTGGTTCATCCGGAGACGAACGGGTGGTCGTCGGCGCTCGTATCAGGTTCCCCTTCGCACCGTGGCCTGGATGAGCCCGTGCGGTTCGGTCGTGGCGATGAAGATCTCGCGGTCGTTCGGCTGGCCGAACGGCGAGAGGTCGGCGAGCCAGTGGTGGAGGTTCGGCAGCGTCATCGTGATCTCGGCGACCTCCGGGTGGCGATCGACGATCGCCCGGCCGATGATCCAGATCGAGTGCTGGACCGACGCGCTCTCGTGCGCGGCGAACTCGTCGAGCAGCGTCCGCACGATCGCCTCGAACGACGCGTCGAATTCCGTCTCGTCGACGTACCGCCAGGTGGCCGTGAGCTTCGTCGCCATGATCCGGTCGTCGGTGTCGGGCAGCGTCGTGTACTCGTCGCGCGGGAACCCCGCGAACGCCGACTTGGCGGTCTTCATCAGCGTCAGGTCGGCGATCCCGGCGTCCACGGTGATCTCGTCACGGCGTGGCGGTCACGACCGCCGTCCGCGTCGACGATCGATCCCGCGAAAAGGCGTCGGGCGCGTCGCCGATCGGCCGCCAGGCGTGCTCCTCGATCGAGACCGTCGCCTGCTCGACCTGCGGTACGGCGAGAAAGTGGCGAGCCAGCACTGAGCCGAACGCCTCGACCGCCCCGGTCAGGTGCTCCCGGGCGAACGCGTAGACCGTGTTCTTCATCGTGTCGGTCGCGACGACGAGCGAGTTGTCGCCGTCGACGTACGAGCTCGCGAAGTCGCCCTCGAGCGAGATCGCGACGGTCAGGTCGCGGACCGCGTGGCCGTCCGCGCCGCGGACGATCTTGACGAGGCGGATCGCCGACTTGCCGTATCGATTCGGGCCGATCGTTGCGTCGCTCATGCGACCGTCTCCCGCCGCGCCGAAACCGGTCGCGCGGCGATCGCGACCACGTCGCCGAGCGCGCGTTGAATCTCGGCGCTCCGTTCCGCGCTGAGGGCCGCCTCGAGCACGGGCACGAGCTCCGCCCGCGACCGGCCGTCGACAAAGACGCAGAACCGGAAGCCGAACCGGGCCTCGTATTCGCGGTTCAACCGCTCGAGGTCCGCCATGGCCTCGGTCGTCTCGCGGTCGTAGCCCTGCTCGCTGTACGACATGGTCGACACCGAAGCCGGCGGCGCCCCGAGGCGCGGATGCGCGTCGATCAGCTCGATCTGCTCGCTCTCGGGCATCGACAAGGCGATGGCTCGCGCCCGGCGGAACATTTCCTCGGCGGCTGCCGAACGGCCGCGCGCCGGCGAGCCGGTCCAGGAAGTGAGGTGCGCCTTCGAACAGCGGCGCCACCGCGGCGACGAACTCCGCCTTCGGCATGGCGTCCAAGGCCGCGATCTCCATCAGCTGCCGCGGTACGTCGTCATCGAGATACGGCGCGAGGAGCAGCGGCACGTGATAGCTCCGCCCGGTGTCCGTGATCGACAGGTCGACGGCCAGCCGCGTGAAGAACGGGGCCTCATCCTCCTCACCGCCGACGAGGTCGAACTCCAGCCGATACTCCCCCGCCGTCAGCGGTCGATCGAGGAGGTCACGAACGCGCCCGTCGGCATCGGTCAGGGCCTGGGTCATCCGGATCGGCGCGGCGCCGACGTCCAGCCGGTAGAGCGTGACGCGCACGCCCTCGGCCGGCATGCCGCGTTCGGTGTCGAGGACGTGGGTCGAGATCGTCGGACGCGCCGATGGGACGGACGCCAGTTGGGGCTGTCCGGGGACTTCGGCCAACGCTATCCTCCGATTCATGGCTGATCTGCAGATCCGTGTCGGCGACCTCAACTTTACCGCCCGGTGGGAGCCGGCGGCCCCGCAAACGATCGCGGCGATCCGGCGGCTTCTGCCGCTCGACGCGAAGCTCATCCACTGCCGCTGGACCGGCGAGTCGACGTGGATCCCGTTCGGCGACTTCCGGCCCGGCCTCGACTACGAGAACCACACCTCGCATCCGGCCCCGGGCCAGCTCGCGATCTATCCCGGTGGCATCAGCGAGTGCGAGATCTTCTTCCCGTACGGCGGCTGCACGACCGCGTCGAAGGTCGGTCAGCTCGCCGCCAACCACTTCGCCAGCGTCGAACCGGACGAGGGCTGGGCCGATCGCCTGCGGGAGATGGGCCGGCGCTGCCTCTGGGAAGGCGCCCAGGACATCTCGATACGGGAGGGTGAGTGATGGAATTCGGGTTTGCCGTGTTCGTGGCGCTCATCGCCATCTTTGTCGTGATCGCTCTCGCCTTGGTGAGCGCCGGCCGGGCCGGCCGCGGTCGGTCGAGGGGTGGCTCGGGATCCGACGCGGCCTGGATCGGTGGCGCGGGCGTGGCCGGCGCCGCGGGTGCAACTGGCGCTGACGACCATCCGCACGCTCCCGGGCACGACCACGGGCCCGGATCGGGGCACGACCATGGCCACGGCGATTCGGGTGGCCACGGGCATGACGGCGGAGGCCACGGTGGAGGCGACGGCGGCGGGGGCGGAGGCGGAGGCGGCGACGGCGGGAGCTGAACCGCGTTCGACAAAGATACTACCAAGTGGTAGTATCTCCCCGTGGAACGCCAGCCTGACTCGCACCTCTCGCTTCTCTTCCATCTCTTCGCGGCGGAGCAGCGCGTCCGGACCCTCGTGACAAGCGCGATGGCCGACTGCGGCCTGCGGCCCGACGAGTACGCCGTCTACAGCGTCCTGTTCGACGAAGGCCCGCACGCCCCGACCGACCTCGCCCGGCGTGTCGGGATGCCCCCGACCACGATGTCGCACTACGTCCGGGCGATGCTCGAACGCGGCCACGTCGAGCGCGAGATCGTCGCGTCGGATCGTCGCTCGTACCGCCTGCGACTGACGCGCTCGGGCCTGGCGGCACACGCGAATGCGAGCCGCGCCTTCGCCCAGGCCGATCGGCGGTTCATGGCCGCGCTCGAAATCGACGAGGCGGTGGCAACCAATGCCCTGGCCGCGATCGGCCGGGCGGCAGATCACGCCGTGGCCAGCCTTGCTGCGGACAGCGTCGAGGCGACGGCATGACGACCCCGCTCCGAAGGTCGACAACCGCGTTGGTGGTGGCCATCGCGCTCGTCGTCACCGCCTGTGGCGGATCGGTTGCCAGTCCGACATCCGCTCCCTCGCCCACCGCCTCGGCGTCCAGTTCCCTACCCGCTCCGACCGTTGCGCCGTCGGCGTCGCCGACACGTGATGAGGCCTGGGCGATCGCGATCGACACGCTCATCTCGGAACGCGAGCGGATCCACCCGAACCCGTACCACGGCATCGACAAGGCGACGTACCGCGCCGCCGCCGACGACCTCGCCGCGCAGATCCCCACGCTGACCGATGACCAGGCGCTTGCGGGGATCACGCGCCTCGCGGCGATGCCCGGCTGGAAGGGGCGCGACGGCCACTCGGGAATCTTCCCGTTCCTCCCGGAGGATGGGACCCACGCCTACCCCCTTCGTTTCTGGCGGTTCAGCGACGGGCTCGTGATCACGACGGCGCGCGCGCCGTACGAGGACCTCATCGGGTCACGGGTCACGGCCGTCGCCGGCAGGCCGATCGATGAGGTGATGGCGCTGGCCGAGCCGATGGCTCCGCGCGACAACCCATCGAATCTGCTCGCGTACGGCCCGCTCTACATGCGCCAGAGCGAGCTCCTGGCCGGCGTCGGCGTCATCGACCAGGTTGGGCCGGCCGTTTTCTCGGTCGTCGACCGTGACGGGACGGCGCGCGACGTGACCGTCGAGCCGATCCCGGCGGCGGATGACGTCGTCTGGACCGATGCCCTTCCGCTCATCCTGCCGACGCGCGACGCCATGTGGCTCCGCGACCGGGCTGAACGGATCTGGTGGCGATTCCTCGAGGACTCGAAGACGCTCTACGTCCAGTACAACGAGGTCATGTCGACGGGGTCGGTCCCCGACGAGCTCCTCGCCCGGGTCGCGCAGGGCGGGGTCGAGCGCGTCGTCGTCGACCTGCGCAACAACGGCGGCGGCGACAACCACCGGTATGGCCCGCTCCTCGCGGCGCTCCAGGACCCGTCGATCGATCGGCCCGGGTCGGCTAGTCGTCCTGATCGGTCGGCTGACGTTCTCCGCGGCGGGCAACTTCGCGACCGAGGTCGAGGCGAAGACGGGTGCGGTCTTCGTCGGCGAGGACATGGGCAGCAGCCCGAACCTGTACGGCGACGTTCGCAAGTCGCGGATGCGGACGATCGGGCTGGACGTCTACATCGCGTCGAGCTACCACCAGAAGAGCACCGCCGACGACCCGCGGATCACGATCGAGCCGGACATCGCGGTCCCCTACTCGTCCGACGACTACTTCAGTGACCGCGACCCGACGCTCGACATGGCGCTGAGGGCCGCCGTCGGGCCCTGACGCCGTACTCTTCGGCTGTGCCTCCGATCGAGGGCTCCGGACCCGATCTGCTGATCCTGGGTGGGACGGTCGTGACCGCGACCGGCTCGCGCCGGGCCGACGTCGCGGTTCGCGCGGGGTCGATCGAGGCGGTCGAGGCGGACCTGTCGGGGCTGGTTGCCGGCGCCGCGCGAGGTCGTCCGCGCCGACGGGCTGCTCGTCCTCCCGGGCTGCATCGACGTCCACACGCATACCCGGGTCGCGAGCGATCGAGGAGCCGGACCGGTTCTTCCAGGACTCCGTGGCCGCGGCGTTCGGCGGGACGACGACGTTCCTCGCGTTCAACAACCCGGGCACGGGCTCGTCGCCCGCGGCCCATCGCTCGATCCTGGCCGGCATCGACGAGTTCCGGCGGGTCGACGACGGACGACGCCGCGGTCGACTTCGCGCTGAGCCCGGCGATCCTCGGCGGGATGGACGACCCGATCGCGGAGCTGCCGGCGATGGTCGACGCCGGCGTGCCGACCGCGAAGGCGTTCATGGTCTTCGACTTCCGGCTCGGCGACGCGGCGATCTTCGAGGCGATGCGGACGCTCGGCGAGCGCGGCGGGATGCTCGAGGTCCATTGCGAGGACCCGGTCCTGATCGATGCCGCCGTCGCCGACGCGCTTCAGCGTGGTGACGTGTCACCGCGCTACCACGCTACGACGCGATCGACCGGAGGCGGAGGCGGTCGCGACCCACCGGGCGATGGCCTTCGCCCGCGCCGCCGACGCGCCCGTCTACGTCGTCCACCTGTCGTGCGCGGCGGCGATGCAGCACGTCGCCGATGCGAAGGCCTCCGGCGTCCGCGCCTACGCCGAGACCTGCCCGCACTACCTGACGCTGACCGATGAGCGCTACGACGAGCCCGATGCCCTGACCTGCGCCCGCTGCCTCATCTCGCCGCCGCTCCGGCCGAGCGCCGACCAGCGACGCGCTCTGGGCCGGCCTGGCCGACGGCCGGCTCGATCTCGTCGCGACCGACCACGTCCCCGACCGGCTCGCGGTCGAGAAGGGCGACGCCGCGACCGGCGTCCCGTTCGACCGGATCTCGAACGGGGCTCCCGGGATCGAGACCCTCCTCGCGACGGTCTTCGACGGCGGCGTGGCGAAGGGCCGGCTGACGATCGAGCGGATGGTCGACCTGCTGGCGACGACGCCGGCGCGACTGTTCGGGTTCGAGCGCAAGGGCGCGATCGAGAACGGCCGCGACGCCGACATCGTCTTGTTCGACCCGGCGGCGCGGCGGACGATCCGGGCCGAGGACCTCCACCACACGAGCGACTACACGCCGTACGAGGGCCTCGACGGTCTCGGGCGCCGTCCGCTCGGTCTTCGTCCGCGGCCGGGCCGTCATCAAGGACGGCGTCTTCGTCGGCGAGCGCGGGTTCGGTCGATTCGTCGAGCGAGGCGCCGCCGGCGGTTAGCTCGGGCGCGTCGCGCGCGGCGGACTTCGGCAGCTACGGCTCTCTATGATCCGCCGATGAACCGCCTCGCCGGCTCGATCGGCGTCCGACCCGGCGAGGGCCGGCTCGTCGCCCTCGTTGCCGGGATCTTCGCGACGATCGAGATCGCCAGGGGATTCGGCGAGATCGCGGCAGACTCGCTCGTCATCGGCGGGTTCGGGTCCGGATCGCTGCCGTGGCTGTTCATCGGGCTCGGCCTTGCCAGCCTCGTCGCGTCGTTGGCCTACGGAGCCGCGCTCGGACGCCTGCGCAGCGGCCGGCTCTTCGTCGCCATCCTCCTTGCCCTCGCGGCGGTCATCGCCGCCGAGCAGCTCGTCCTCGTTGCCGGGGTTCCAATCGTCCCGCTGATCTGGTTGACGGTCTACGCCGCCGGCGGCGTGGCCGTGACCCTCGTTTGGACGCTGGCGGCGAGCGTCCTCGATGCGCGCCAGGCGAAGCGCCTCTTCCCGGTCTGCACGAGTGCCGCGATCCTCGGCAGCTTCGCCGGCACGTTAGGGGCCGGTCCCGCGGCGCGCCTCGTCGGGACGGAGTGGGTCGTCGGGCTGGAGGCCATCGGCCTGGCGGCCGCAGCGGTGCTCGTCGCCCGCCTCGCCGCTCGGCCCGACGGCCGGCGACTCCGGGCCACGCCGCCCCGTCGGCCGGTCATCGCGGAGGTCCGCGCCGGCTTCGACTTCGTCCTCCGGTCGCCGCTGATGCGGCTCGTCGCGGTCGCCTACGTCCTCTTCGCCGTGTTGATGTTCTCCGTGACGTCGCCGTTCTTCCAGGCGATGTCGGAAGCGTTCCCGGAAGGAGCGTCGGCGGAGCGGACGACGGCGCTCGGGCTACTGTCGGCCGCCGTCTCGCTGACCTCGCTCGTCGTGTCGCTCGTGATCGCGCCGCGGATCTACAGCCGATTCGGGGTGGCGACGGCCGCCCTCGTCCTGCCGATCGTGTACGTGGCGGGTTTCGGGCTGTGGATCGTCGCGTTCTCGCCGGTGACCGCGGTGCTCGTCCGCTACGTCCAGCAGGTTACCCAGCGCGGCCTGTCCAACTCGGCGTGGAGCGCGTTCTACAGCGTCGTGCCGGCCGCGCAGCGGCCACAGGTCCTCGCGTTCAACGATGGCGTCCCCGGGCAGCTCGGCATCGTCCTGTCGGGGCTGCTCCTGCTCACGGTCGATACGTTCCTTTCGCCGGGCCAGATCCCGTGGCTCGGGATCGTCGCGGCGTTGATCTGTACGGGGGTCGTTGTCGCGATCCGGCGGCGGTACGCCGACGCGCTCGTCCGCGCACTTCGTGCGGGCCTCGCGGAGCAGGTGCTCGAGGGCGGGCCGGGGCTCGCCGCCCTCGAGGCGGACGCGCAGGCGACTGCCGCTCTCCGCCGCGGGTTGGACGATCCAACCCCGGCGGTCCGGGCGATGGCAGCCGAGCTGCTCGGGCGACTCCGCGTTGTCGATGCGGCGGGCGCGATCGCCGCCAGGGTCGACGATGCCGATCCGGCCGTCCGGGCCGCCGCCGTCGCCGCGATCGCCGCGATCGACGCCTCGGCCGCGGCGGCCGTGATCGACCGCGCCCTGGTCGATCCTGCTCCCGCGGTGCGTGCCGCTGCGATCGACGCGGCGGCGCGGGTCGAGCCCGACGCCATCGCGCGCATGGCGGAGCTCCTGGCGGCCGATCCCGATCCCGGCGTCCGCGGCGCGCTCGCCGCGGCGCTCGCGGCGGCAGGTGACACGGAACGCTCCGAGGAGCTGTCCGGGGCGCTCCTTTCGGCCGATGCCCCCGGCGATCGGGTCGCGGGCCTCCGAGCCCTTGGCCGGATCGAGCGGGCGGGGTCCGCGCGGGCCGCCGCCGCCGAAGGCGATGGTGACCGCGTCCTTGCCGCCCTCGACGACGACGCAACGTCGGTCCGTCGCGCCGCCGCGGATGTCCTGCGCGCGAGGCGAGCCTCTCCCGAGCCGTTGTTCCGGCTCCTGGCCAACGGCTCTGCCGACGCTCAGCAAGCGGTCCTGTGGGCGCTCGACGGCCACGGCGAGGAGTCCCGCGCCGAGATCCTCCGCTGGGCCCGCGCGCAGGCCGCCCGGGCGACCGAGCTACGCCAGCGCCTTCAGGCGCTCGACGATGGCCCGCCCGACGGGGCGCACGGGTTTCTCACGTTCCTCCTCGCGCGGCGGCAGAGCGAGATCCTCGGTCGGTTGCTGACGGGCCTGGCGGTCCTCGGCGCGCCGGATGCCGGCGGGCTCCTGCGGCGCTGCCTCGGGTCTGACGACCCGGATATCCGGGCCCAGGCAATCGAGGCCGTCGACTCGGTCGGCGATCCGGAGCTGCGTCGGGCGATCGTGGGACTGCTCGAGGCGTCCGGCAAGGAGGCCGGGGCGACGGGCGACTCGGTGCTGCGGGATCTCGAGTCCGATCCCGATCGATGGATCCGGGCGCTGGCCGTCCGCGCGCGCGGTGAGCGCGCGGTCGCCGACTGGTTCACGATCCAAGTGCGCGCACAGAACGACCCCGACGCGGTCGTACGGGCGGCGCTCGAAGGCCTAGTCGACGGAGGAGCACTGCGGATGCCGGATGCGGCCAGGACACTCGGCGAGATCGACCGAATGCTGTTCCTGCGGCGCGTTCCGCTGTTCGCGGAGCTCGCCCCGGAGGACCTCCAGCGGATCGCCATGACCGCCGTCGAGTTGCTCTACGGACCGAACGAGGTCGTGGTCCGGGAGGGCGAGCTCGGGGACGAGCTCATCGTGATCGTCGAGGGTGCGGTCCGGGTCGTGCACGTCGCGGACGACGGCAGCGAGCAGCTCATCAGGGAATACGCGGCCGGCGAGCATTTCGGGGAGCTGGCGGTGCTCCGCGAAGGGCCGCGGGCGGCGACCGTCATCGCCCAGCCGCCGGGCGTCCGGGGCCTGACGATCGGCGGCGCGGGGTTGACCGCGATCCTCCGCGAGCGCCCTGAGGCCGCGATGGCGATGCTGGCGACTCTCGCCACCCGCCTCAGCCAGCATTGATCGGGCGATCCGCGTGAGTGCCGCGTGAGTGCCGCCCGACCGGACCTGCCTACCGGCACCGTCACGTTCCTTCGCACGGACGTCGAAGGATCGATGCGGCTGGCGCGCGCCCTCGGGAACAGGTGGGACGACCTGAACGCACGGCAACAGACGATGGTTCGTGACGCGGTCGAAGCCCATGGTGGCCTCGCGGTCAGGACCGAGGGCGACGCGGTGTTCGCGGTCTTCCGCGAAGCCGTTCCGGCGATCCTCGCCGCCGTCCAGCTCCAGCGGTCACTGACGGATCACGCTTGGCCGGAGGGCGCGCCAGTGCGGGTTCGGGTCGGCGTCCACACGGGCGAGGCGCACCACGCCGGCGACGACTACGGCGGATTCGACGTGAACCGCGCGGCCCGGATCGCGGCCGTCGGCCACGGCGGTCAGATCGTCCTGTCGGACCCGACCCGGGCCCTCGTCGAGGCTGAGCTGCCGGCGGGCGCGACCGTCCGCGACCTCGGGCGGCACGCGCTCAAGGACGTCCCCCAGCCGGAGCGACTGTTCCAGCTCGACGCGCCGGGCCTGGCGACCGACTTCCCACCGATCCGGACCGGCTCGACCTCGGCCGGCAACCTGCCGCCACGCCTGACAAGCTTCATCGCCCGTGAGCCGGAGCTCCAGGCTCTGGCCGCCCTGCTGGCAGGGACGCGCCTCGTGACGATCACCGGCCCCGGCGGGATCGGCAAGACCAGTCTCGCGATCGAATTGGCGAGAGGCCAGGCGGATGCGTTTCCGGACGGTGCCTGGACCGTGCCACTCGACACGGTCGCGGAGCCCGCGGGCGTCACCGCCGCGATCGCGCGGACGCTGGCGATCTACGACGGCCCCGGCCGCCCGGTCATCGACGGCTTGATCCACTTCCTCGCCGAACGTCGGACGCTACTGATCCTCGACAACTTCGAGCACGTGCTCGAGGCAGCCGGCGACGTGGCGACGCTCCTTCGCGGAGCACCGGAGCTGCGCGTCGTCGTGACGAGTCGGGCGGCGCTCCGCATCGCCGGCGAGCAGGAGTACCCGCTCGGGGTGCTGTGGGGCGACCGGGGCCGCGAACGGAGGAGCCGATACCGCCGCGGCTGCCCGCCTGTTCATCGAGCGAGCCGGAGCGGTCCGGCCGGGCTGGGAGCCTGGCGACGCCGCCTCCACCGTCGATGACATCTGCCGGTTCGTCGATTGCCTGCCTCTCGGGATCGAGCTTGCCGCGGCGCGCGTCGCGATGTTGTCGCCGGCTACGATCCGCGACCGCCTCGCCGCCCGGTTGCCGCTGCCCGGAGCCGGTCCGCGTGACGTGCCGGCGCGGCAGCGGACGCTCGACGGGACGATCGCCTGGAGCTACGAGCTGCTCAGTCCCGATCGCCGGCGCCTCGTGCGCGAGCTCGCCGTGTTCGACGGCGGCTTCGATCTCGATCAGGTCGGCCTCGTGGCGACGATGGATCCCGGGGACGACCTGCTGGATGCCCTCCTAGAGCTGGCCGATCAGAGCCTGATCGCCCGGAGCGCCGTCACGGGCCACGAGTCCGGCCTCGGCGGCATTCGGTTCCGGATGCTCGAGACGATCCGGACGTTCGCGCTTCGGCAGCTGGCTGACGACGGCTCGGAGGCTGCGGTTCGACGGCGCCATGCGTTGGCGATACTCGCGCTCGCCGAGGAAGCCGCACGGCACCTTCCGGGAGCCGACCAGGCGCGCTGGCTGGATCGCCTGGCCCAGGACCACGCCAACCTGGCTTCCGCGCTGCGCTGGGCGATCGATGCCGGCGACATCGACACCGCCCAGCGGCTCTCCTACGCAACATGGCGGTACTGGCAGATCGGCGGACACCTCCGGGAGGGTCGGGTGCTCGCCGACGCGGTCATCGACATGCCCGGCGCGGACGAGCCGAGCCCCGGTCGGATGTGGTCGTTCGCGGCCGCCGGCGGCCTGGCTTACTGGCAGGCGGACGCGGTCCGATCCGGCGTGCTGTACGAGGCGCAATTGGAGACGGCGCGCCAGATCGGGCATGAGGTAGGGATAGCCGACGCGTCGTTCAACCTCGCGTCGATCAGGTTCATCGAGGGGCGGGCGGAGGAAGGCGGGGCGCACCTGGAACGCGCCCGCGAGCTGTACCGAAAGCTCGGCGACGACAAGGGCTTCGCTCGGACCGAGTGGGCACGCGGAAACATCATGCAGCTGCGCGACGATCCCGCTGCTGCAGTCCAGCTACTCGAGGTGGCGAAGCGCGGGTACGCCGCGTCCGGCGATGCGACGTACGAAGCGCTTGCCGCTGGCAGCCTGGCGATTGCCCATCTCACGCTCGGCAATCGGGTCGAGGCGCTTCGATTCGGCCTGGAGTCCCTGGCGATCGGCCACGCGATTCGCGATGTCGCCACGACGACGATCACCCTCGCCGCGGCGGCCATGATGCTGCTCGAGTTCGATCGGAACGAAGAGGCGGCGACGCTGATGGGCGCGTTCGACAGCCTGTGCGAGCTGCATGGCGTGCAACCGCCGGCAGGGATGGGTGCCCTGATCTTCGAGAGCCGGGTCGTCGAACGAGCCGTTGCGGCGCTCACCTCGGAGCAGTCCGCCGCCGCCGTTCGGCGCGGCCGGGCGATGTCCCTCGACGACGCGGTGAACTACGTCATCGAGACCTTCGAGAACGTGATCGGCGAGCCGGCCTGAGCGTCTCTGCGGCGTTAGCGGCTTGGTCCGGCTAGCGGACCAACGGGCGGATGACGAGGCGCGGCGAGTCCTGAATTGGGCCTTCGTTCGCCCATTGGTCCGGCTGGCGGACCATCGGGCGGCTGGCGGGCATCATCGAGGGTCGAATTGGGTCTTCGTTCGCCCGTTGGTCCGGCTGGCGGACCAACTGTCCTCAGGTTGTGCCCGGAGCCGAGCTGTGCGCCCGCGCGTGGAACCCGAGGTCGAGCAGCGTCTTGCCGATCACGAGGATCACGAGGACCCAGATCGGCGCGCCGAGGGCCGCGATCGCGAACCCGCCGAGCAGGATCGTGGCATGAAGGACCATCACGCGCCCGTAGACCGCGCCCATCTGCCTGGTTGGGGTCGTCCGCAGGTACTCGCCGCGCCCGAGATAGTTCTGGAAGAACGACACGCCGTGGCTGATGAACATCGCCAGTCCGCCGAACACGAGGGCCCGCGGATCGACCGTCCCGAAGCCTCCAACCTGAGTCGGGCCCTCGACGAGAACCAGGGGAAACCCATCCGGGAGCGGCGGAACGGGGACTGTGCTCTGGTCGAAGGCGCCGCCGAACATTGCGAACCCCGGCAGCAGCATCAGGAAGAAGCCGTGGCCCAGCCAGAAGATGCCGTAATGGATGGCGAAGAACGGGATCAGCAGCAGGCGCTGACATCCGGTACTGAGAACGGCCGACGAGGCGCCCGGCGCGACCGTCTCCGGACCGCGAGCTAGCAGCATTCGGGGGATGTTCCAGAGCCCGACGATCCCGTTCTCGAGCCAGTACAGGACGAGGATCGTCATGAGGCTCCAGCCGAAGAACAGCACGCCGATGATCGGGATCGCGTTGGCGGCGAGGAGGGCGACGACCGCCGCGCGACGGCTCGCCACCACCGCCCGATACCAGCTGGCCGCCCGGGCGATGAGGGACGTGCGGCCGGCTGACACCTTCAGTCGAGCAGCGAGTAGGCGCGGCGCGTCAGGAACTCGGCGAAGTCGTCGTCGAGGACGAGCCGATCGAGGAGGCCGGCGGCGTCGGCGAGGTGGCTATCGGTCGAGCCGGCGGCCCCGCCCAGGCGAGCAAGCTCCTCGTCGCGAATGGCCGCGTACAGCTCGGCCGACGCCTCCCGCCCGTCGTCGAGCTTCGTCCCCGTCGTGCGCCACTGCCAGAGCTGCGATCGGCAGATCTCGGCGGTCGCCGCGTCCTCCATCAGGTTGTTGATCGCCGCCGCGCCGTTGCCGTCGAGCCAGGCCGCGAGGTACTGGATGGCGACGCTGACGTTCAGCCGGTAGCCCGCCTCGGTGACGGTCCCGCCGGCGACGTTCAGGTCGCGAAGCTGATCGGCCGTTGCCGCTGACCTCCTCGCGCAGGCGGTCCTTCTGGTTGGGCTCGGTCGCCCAGCACGCTCGTCGAAGATCTCGGTCGCGAGCGGGACGAGATCCGGATGGGCGACCCACGTCCCGTCGAACCCGTCGCCCGACTCGCGCTCCTTGTCGTCGCGGACCCGCGCCATCGCCGTCGCGTTCACCTCCGGGTCGCGGCGCGACGGGATGAAGGCCGCCATGCCGCCGATCGCGTGGGCGCCGCGGCGGTGGCACGTCCGGACGAGCAGCTCCGTGTAGGCGCGCATGAACGGCTGGGTCATCGTCAGCTGGCCGCGCTCCGGGAGGACCGGGCCGCCGGAGACGCGGAACTTCTTGATCGCGCTGAAGAGGTAGTCCCAGCGGCCGGCGTTCAGGCCGGCGGCGTGCTCGCGCAGCTCGTGGAGGATCTCGTCCATCTCGAAGGCGGCGAGGATCGTCTCGATGAGGACCGTCGCCCGGATTGATCCGCGCGGGACACCGAGCGACTCCTGGGCGTGGAGGAACACGTCGTTCCAGAGCCGGGCTTCGGCGCGGCTTTCGAGCTTCGGCAGGTAGAAGTACGGCCCCGATCCGCGTCGCGAGCAGCTCCGCGGCGTTGTGGAAGAAATACAGCCCGAAATCGAACAGGCTGGCGGAGATCGGGACGGTATCGACCAGGACATGGCGCTCGACGAGATGCCAGCCGCGCGGCCGAACGACCAGGGTCGCCAGCTTCTCGTTGAGGCGGTAGGCCTTGCCTTCGGGCGAATCGAAGGTGAGCTCGCGCCGAACGGCGGCCCTGAGCGCCGCCTGGCCGCCGACGACGTTCTCCCACGTCGGCGAGAGCGAGTCCTCGAGGTCGGCCATGAAGACGCGGGCGCCCGAATTGAGGGCGTTGATCATCATCTTCGGCTCGGCCGGCCCGGTGATCTCGACCCGCCGATCGTCGAGGTCGGCCGGCGCCGGGGCGACGGTCCAGTCGGCCGCGCGGACATCGGCTGTCGCGACCGGGAAGTCCGGCAGGACGCCGGCGTCGAGCTCCTTCTGCCGCTCTCGGCGAGCCTCGAGAAGCGAGACCCGCTCGCGCCCGAACCGCCGCTGCAGGTCGGCGACGAAGGCGAGGGCGTCGGGGGTCAGGATCTCGTCGGCGCCCTCGACCCGGCGCGTGATCTCGATCGACGGTTCGGTCACGGACGAATGCTACTCGGCGGGCGGGTCCCAGATCGTGGCGTCCACGACCGCCTTGTAGAGGTTGTTGCTCCATGGCGCGTTCGGGTCCCAATCGCCGAACGACGTCCACTCGCGCATCAGCTTGCCGAATTCGCTCGAGGAATCCTTCGCCGCGGCGGCGATCCGATCGATCGCGCCATAACTGTCGTACTCGACCAACGACCGATACCCGCCGGCCTGCTTGTCGGTCGTGAATACCACTGCGAACGTGCCGATGTAGCGACTGCCTTCCGGGTGGACCCTGGCGAGCCGCTCCTCGTTCTCCATCAGCCAATTCTGGTGAGCCTCTTCCTTGCCCACCTCGATCGTGAACCCAGTTTCCTGGATGAAGCGCACGTCGGGGCCTCCTCTCCCTTTGTCCCTTCGGGCCGACCGGCCCGGGCACAGGGCTCATCGTAGTCTCGGGCCTTGACCGGAGCGTCTGGCCCGCGCAGGATCGTCAGCCAATCGGGTTCGAGAGGGTGGGTCATGCTTCGAGTTCTCCGCCGCATGGGGATTGCGTTCGGTTCGATCGTGGCCGCGTGGCTGGTTCTCTCATTGTTCGGCGGAGCGACGTTGGGGAAGCGCGCTCGTGGGCCTCGCCGTCGTGGTCCTGGGCGCACTGATCTACCAGCGACATCATTCGTCGCGAGCGCCCAGCGAGCTAGCTGCCTCGGGCCGGCGGCGGCCGCACCATCCCGAACACGGGGACGCCGTCACCGACCGTGTACTCGGCCGGCGTTATCTCACTTGGGCCCGAGATGGTAGCCGAGGCGGTGCGGAAGGCGGCTGATCTCGAGGGCGAGGCGGTTCGGGCGGCGGCCTGATTCCTCGGCTTGTTCGCGGCGGACGATGGCTTCGCGGATCGCTCGGGCGCCCAGGTAGCGGAACGGTTCCGGGGGGAATGCCCGCGGCGTTGCGCCGACGATCGGCAGCGAGGCTGACTCGTCGTCGCGCTTGCCGGCGGCCAACGCCGCGAGGATCCGGCCACCCAGCACCGACGGCGCCACACCGTTGCCCGAGTAGCCGAGCCCGTAATGGACCCGCCCGCCGGGCAGCGTGCCGAACCACGGTCGGTGGTCGTCGGTGATGTCGATCGGACCGCCCCAGGCATCGTCGATCCGGACGTCGGCGAGGGACGGGAACCAGCGGCGCAGACCCTCCGCGGCGCGGCGCGCGGAGCCCGCGTCATGGGTGAACGCCCGCCCGATCCGACCGCCGTAGCCGGCCTTCCCTCCCCCGCCGCCGAGCGCGATCCGGCCGTCGGGCGTCGTCCGGGCGTAATGGAGCGTGAACGCGCGAATCGGCGACGCCCTCGCCGCCGGTCCAGCCGATCTCGGCGAGGCGATCCGGGATCGGTTCGGTCAGGACCATGTAGCTCGACCAGGTGACGAGCCGGCGGCCGAACTTGGGCCACGCGGCGGCCCAGGCGTTGAGGGCGACGACGACCTGGCCGGCGACGATCAGGCCGGGACCTTCCGCCGACGAGGTCGCGACGACGGCCGATTCCCGGCCGCCGCCCTCGAGGCTCACGACCCGCGTCCGCTCGTGGATGACGACGCCGCGCTCCAGGGCGACGCGCCGAAGGCCTCGGGCGAGGGCGGCCGGCTGGACGGTGGCGGCGCCGGGCATGAACGCGCCGTCGCGGAACACGGGCGAGCGGACCCGGGCGGCGACCTCCTCGCGGGTAGATCGCCCGCCAGCGCTCGCCGAACCCGAGCCGCGCGCAGGCCTCGACCGCCTCGCTCCACGTGCCGTCCTGGGTCGGCGCCGCGCTGACCGACACGAACCCGGCCGGCGTCCACCAGGCGTCCACGCCGTTCGCCGCCGTCCACGTCCCGATCTCGTCGACCGCCGCGTCGACCGCGCGCGCCGTCCGGACCGCCTCCTCGTCGCCGAAGCGCTTGATGAGCGCCGGCAGCTCGTCCCACCAGCCGGTGACGAAGCCGCCATTCCGACCGGACGGGCCGCCGCCGCAGATGTCCTGCTCGACGACGACGATCCGCGCGCCCGGCGCGAGCTCCGTGAGGCGGATCGCGGTCCACAGCCCGGTGTAGCCGCCGCCGAGGATCGCGAAGTCGGCCGTGGCGTTGGCGAAGAGCGGCGGCGCGACGACGTCGGCGGAGAGTTCCGGTGGTTCGGCCTCGAGGGCTTGGCGGAGCCAATACGAGCGGCGGGCGCCCGGGCGGACGCCGTCGAGCGGGTCCGACGGATCGGGTCGCGTCACCAGCCGCCGGCGTCGCGGACGAGCCGATGGAGGACCCGGGCGGCGACGGTCCGGCGGTAGTCGGCGGTCGAGCGGACGTCGTCGATCGGGGTGATCTCGCCGGCGAGGGCTTCGGCGGCGGCGTCGGCGGCTTCGGGGGTGGGCGCCCGGCCCTCGAGGGCAGCCTCCGCGGCCCGCGCCCGGATCGGCCGGTCGGCGACGGAGCCGAGCGCGACACGGACGTCGCTCCAGCCGCTCGAACCGCCGCCGTCGCGCCAGGCGAGGGCCAGGACGACCTTGCTGATCGCCTGGGCGCGTCGCGTCCCGACCTTCCGGAAGCGCGCCTCGCGGCCGCCCGCGACCGGGATGACGGATGCGCAGGATCAGCTCGTCGGGCGCGAGCGCCGTCCGGCGGTAGGCGACCCAGAACTCCGAGGCGGGGATCGTCCGCTCGCCGCGCGCCCCGCCGACGACGAATCTCCGCGTCGAGGGCGAGCAGGACCGGCAGCGTGTCGCCGGCCGGCGACGCGTTGGCGATGTTGCCGCCGAGCGTGCCGCGGTTCTGGATCTGGGCCGCCCCGATCGTCGCCGCGGCCTCGACCAGCGCCGGGAGGTGCTCGCGGCACGGCGCGGAGCGGCGGATCTCCGTGTACGTCGTCAGCGCGCCGATGCTGATCGCGCCGCCATCCGACGAGATCCCGCGCAGCTCGTCGAGCCGCCACAGGTCGATCATCCGGGCCGGCGGCTCGCCGATCTCGCCGGTGATCCGGACCATGACGTCGGTGCCGCCGGCGATCGGCGTGAGCGGGTCGTCGGCCGACGAGCCCGCCAGCGCGGCGTAGGCCTCGGCGAGGGACCGCGGGGTCTCGATCGGCGGCTCGACGGGCATCGGTCAGCTCTTCCTTGCGGCCGCGGCGGACGGCGAACGAGCGAGCGACGAGGAGCGCGGCGATGATCGCGAACCCGCCGGCGACCTGGCGCGGGCTGAAGGCGACGCCGTAGTCGGCGTCGGTCGGCGGCCGTCCTCCTCGGGGTCCTCGGCGTTGTCGCGGGCGGCTCGACGCATCGACTTCGGCATCGGCCGCAGTCGTTCGGTCGACTCCGTGGCGTTCGTCCGTTCGTCATCGGTCGCCTCCGGCTGCGATCGCGATCGCCTCGATGATCTTCGTGTAGCCCGTGCAGCGGCAGAGGTTGCCGGCGATCGCCTCGCGGATCGCGTCCTCGTCCGGTGCCGCCGCCGTCGTCGAGGTAGGCCCGCGCGGCCATCAGCATGCCCGGGCGTGCAGATGCCGCACTGGGCGCCGCCCGCCTCGAGGAACGCCTGCTGGAGCGGGCCGAGGGCCGCGCCGCCCGGCGCGGTGCCAGCCCCTCGACCGTCCGAACCTCCGACCCGTCGACCTGGCAGACCGGCACGAGGCAGGAGTCGACGACCGCGCCGTCGAGGAGCACCGTGCACGCGCCGCACTCCCCTTCCCCGCAGCCCTCCTTCGTGCCGGTCAGCCCGAGATCCTCGCGCAGGACGTCGAGCAGCCGCCGCATGCCCGGGCGCATCGACCTCGACCGGATCGCCGTTGACGATGAACTGCGTAGGCGGTCAATGCGCCGTCTCGCGCCATCCGGCTGGGGTCCGCGGAGCGGCTGCGGGTCCGTTCGGGCGTCCGGGCGCGGGTCCGTTCCCTCGTCGATCGGCGCCTCGATGGCGCGCCTCGACGTCCACGCGGCCGCGGGCAGGCCGGCCGGCGCCTCGGTCGGCGGCGTCGCGCCCATCGCCGCGAGGATCCGCTCCGGCGTCGCCGGCAGGTCGTGGACCCAGGCGCCGGTCGCGTCGTGGATCGCGGCGACGACCGCCGGCGCCCCGACGTCCATCGGCAGCTCGCCGACGCCCTTCGCGCCGTGCGGCGCCGAGCGCGAACGGCGCCTCGACGAGGATCGAGGTGATCCGCGGCGCGTCGAGCGAGGTCGGGATGATGTACGTCGCGAGCCGGTCGTTGAGGTAGCGGCCGTCGCGCAGCTTGATCTCCTCGATCGTCGCGTAGCCGATCGCCTGGAGCGTGCCGCCCTCGACCTGGCCCTCGGCGAGGATCGGGTGGATGACCTTGCCGATGTCGTCGGCCGCGACGACGTCGCGGACGGTGACCTCGCCGCTGTCGAGATCGACGTCGACCGACGCGACGCAGGCCGCCCAGCCGAACGCCGGGTAGGCGTCGCCGTGGTACGTCGCGTCGTCGAAGTGGACGCCCGGGTAGGGCTCGAACTGCTGGTCGATCCGGGTCGGGCCGTGGGTCGCGGCGTCGTCGCGATAGACGGCCGCGAACGTCGCGCCCGTTGTTGCGCTCCTCGACCTGCGCCCGGAGCCGCTCGCGCGGCCTTGATCAGCAGCCCGCCGACGACCATCGCCGTCCGGCTGGCGACCGTCGGCCCCGAGTCGGGCACGATCGCCGTGTCCTGCGGCGCGATCTCGACGTCGTCGTACGGCGACGCCGAGCTCCGCCGCGACGAGCTGCGGGAAGATCGTCTTCGTCCCCTGCCCCATCTCGGTCGAGCCGGTGAGGATCCGGATCCGGCCGTCGGCGCTGAGCTCGACCGAGGCGACCGACGCCAGCTTGACCTCGCCCGAGCCGGTGAACCCGGCGCCGTGCCAGGCGAGGGCGATCCCGATGCCGGACGCGGTTCGGTCCTGGCCGGTCCGTGTGCGAGCGACGTGGGCACCAGGACCCCGGAGCCGCCGCGTCGCGCCCGGGCGGCGGTCGTCCGCGCCCGGACGCCCTCGAATTCGGCCGCCTCGGCGGCGCGCTCGAGGACCTCCTAGGCCGCGACGCTGTCGCGGAGGACCTGGCCGGTCGGCGTCGTGTCGCCGACCTGGTAGAGGTTCCGCCGCCGGATCTCGAGCGGGCTGACGCCGAGGTCCTCGGCGAGCCGGTCGATCTGGATCTCCGCCGCGAACTCGGTCTGCGGCGCGCCGAACCCGCGGAACGCGCCGTTGGGCGGCGTGTTCGTCCGGGTCGCCCGGGCGCGGATCCGGACGTTCGGGCAGCGGTACGGGCCGCCGGCGTGGATCGCGCCGCGGCTCAGGACGACCGGGCGTCAGCGTGCAGTAGGCGCCGCCGTCCATCACGACCTCGATGTCCTGGGCGACGAGCGTCCCGTCGAGCTTGACGCCCGGTCCGGTGGGTGACGATCGCCGGGTGGCGCTTCGTCGTCGCCGACGAGGTCCTCGTGTCGGTCGTAGATCATCCGGACCGGCTTGCCGGTCTTGCGGGCGAGCAGCGCCGCGTGGATGGCGATGATCGAGGGGTACTCCTCCTTGCCCCCGAACCCGCCGCCGGTCTCCGCCTGGACGACCTGGGCCTGGCTGTCGTTGAGTCGGAGCGACCGCTTCAGCGCCTTGTGGATGTAGTACGGGCACTGGAGCGAGCCGTGGACCGCGACGCCGCCGTCCTCGCGCGGCACCGCGATCATCGCGTTGTTCTCGATGTAGAGCTGCTCCTGGTGGCCGACCCGATACGTGCCCTCGAGGACGAGGTCCGCCTCGGCGAAGCCCGCGTCGAGGTCGCCGGCGGCGATCTCGTAGTGGGCGAAGACGTGGTCGCTGGCGAGCGGGTCGAAGACCGGCGGCGAGCTTCTCCGTGCGGACGGTGACCGCGGCGGCGGGCGGCGCGCAGCGTCTCGCGATCCGCGGCGGCGAGGAGGGCGAGCGGCTCGGCGTGGTGCTGGATCTCGCCACCGACCGGGACGAGGACCGGCTGGTCGTCGCTGATGAGGCTGACGATGTTGTCGCCGGGGATGTCGGCCGCGGTGACGACGGCGACCTTCGACCAGTCGAACGCGGGGTCGAGGTCGATGGCGACGAAGCGGGCGTGGGCGTCGGTCGAGCGGATCGTCGCGCCGAACCAGGCGCCGGGGAAGACGAGGTCGTCGGCGTACTTCGCTTCGCCCGTGAGCTTCGACGGGCCCTCGCGGCGGAGCGGGGCAGCGCCGCGGGCACGGCCCGGGCGCGATCTCGCCGCGGCGGACGACGAGGGCGTCCGGGGCGCTCCGGCGGGGCGCGACAGGGGTGGTGGTCCGGCTGGGCGGTGTCCGGATCGTCATGCGGCTCGGGTCGACCCTCCTCGGTCGCTGACGATATCACCGCGACCGATCGGACCGCCGGGGCCGGCGCACGGGACCTCTGCCGCGGCGGTCTGGTACAGATGTAGGACAGCCCGATGAGTCCGCCGCGACGAACATTGGACTTCACACGCCGACCTGTCTCTTGACCGGGAATTGGCGTCGATATCCGGCGTGCGACCGGGGCGCACCGCCCGCTGGACGAGGGGCTGTTTCGACCGATGGATACCTACCAGGACCAGGCAACCGCCGCGGCCGACGCTGCCGTGCCCGCGGCCGACGCGGAAGTGCTCGCGCCCGTCCCGATGCCGCCCGCTCGGGATGACGCCATCTCGATTGACAGTCCGTCCGTCCCGGCGCCGTCCGGCTGGAGCGACCCGGCGACGGGCACCGACGGACCGCGCCTGTGGGATCGCCTGATCATCAGCGAATCGGCTCGGGTCCGACGCTACAAGCGGCCCGCCACCGTGGTCCTCGTCGAGGTCGTCGGCGTTGAGGGTCTCGCCCGACTCTGGGGCCCGCGGGTCGCGGAGCATGCGCTCGCCGCCGCGGCCCGGATTCTCGCAAGGGAGATCCGGACGAGCGACCACATCGCCCGGGTGGAACGCCTCCGGTTCGGCCTCCTGCTGACCGAAACGACCGAGATCGCGGCGATCAACTTCGTCGAGCGGGCGAGGGCAGCCTGCGAGCGCGAACTGCAGGTCGCCACCGAGGCGGTCAACGTCGCGTTCGGCTGGGCCAGTCCGCCAAAGGGCGGCGACCTGTCCGATGCGGTGGGGCTGGCAGCCGAGCGGCTCGCCGCCGAGCTGGCGGAGCTCGCGGACGCGGGTTAGCCCCGTTTGGTCCCCGCTTAGTTCGCGCGAACCTCGTCGAAGTCGACGAGGCCGATGCGGATGTCTCCGCAGCCCCTGGCCGTCAGGTATCCGGCAAGAGACGGCAGGCCGGCGGCCATTCGCCCGAAGCTCAGCCAGCCGATCTCGAGCCGCCCCTCGTGGAGGCGCACGGTGCCTGAGGTCGCGAGCGTCGCGTTGTCGTCGGCGGCGGGCTGTTCGCCGTACTGGCTGGACTCAACTGGGAGCCGGCCCATCCGCTCGCCGACGTCGCGGGCCCACGCCAACCGGGCGGCCGGGTCGCTCAGCGCGTTCGTGTCGAGGAGGAGTGCCAGGACCTCGGGATCGACCTCGCCGTCCATCAGCTCCAGGCCGCGCTCACGCACGTAGGCGCTGAACTCCTCGAGGGCCGCGGCGTACTCCTCCGGCGTTGCTCCGGCGAGGCGCTGGGCAAGCTCCTGGAGCCGTCGGTCGCCCAATGCCGCGGCAGCCGCTCCCTGTTGGTATCGGCGCATCGTCGCCCGGGCGAGGGCTTCGCGCGCCGTCGGCGGCGGACCGATCCAGGGCGGACGAGTCGAGAACTGACCGGCGGTGATGATCGCGTCGCCGAGTTCGTCGAGCAGCGCCGACCCGGAGGCCGAATCCGCGGGCCGGCACGAGACGTCCGCGACGATCGAGCCCTCGCCGGATCGGTCGCCCTCGAGGAGCACGGCTCCACCGGCAGCGGCGAGCAGGTGGGCGAGCGGATGGATCGGGAGCTTCGCGCCGGTCGCGGCATCATCCTGCGATTCGGCCGGGGTCTCGGACTTCAGGCCAGTCACGACGAGAACGGGTCCGATCGCATAGACGGCATCGTCGACCCGATCGGCCCCGCCGCCCCAGCCGACGCCGCGTGTGCCGGGCGCGAGCAGCCCGTCCTTGAGCGCGGCGATCTCCGGCGGCGTGATGGGCGCGGGACGTTCATCGTCCTCGAGCTGGGCGAGGGCCGAGGCATTGGCCGGGTCGAGGTACCAGCCGCGCGCTCTCCGCCAGGATCTTCCGGACGGCGGCCACCTGCTCATCGGCCGCATCGTCGGTCTCGAAGGTCGCGACGATCGAGATCCCGAAGCGGGCGTCTCGGTCAGGCTCGATCGAGTCGGCGGCCCGCCCGACGAGCTCCTCGGCGACGGCCGGCTCGACGGGCCGCAGGGCGATCGCGGGCTCCGCCTTGGCCCAGACGAAGTAGCCGCTGAACGTGCCGCGCACGTTCGGATCCGGCGCGTTGTCCTGGGTACCCAGCGACCCGCTGCAGGCGATTGCCGTCGTCGCCAACAGCCCGGCCAGGGCCATCGCCTTCGCGCGCGCCCAGCGCGGTCGTCGGGAGTGGCTTCGCCGGTCGTCGGTCATCCGCGGATCGTCGCACAGGAGCTCCCCGTCGCCACCGACCCGGACCGGCCTGCACCTTCGGCGACCGCCCTCGAGTGCCCTGTACCGCCTCGTCACCGCGTCCGATCCCCCCGTTTCCGCTCCTCTCTCGGTGATGTCGTTGTCGGCCCGCACCAAGAACTGGTCCCGGCCCGCCGGGGACCATCGTCACGGACGCGGCCGCCATCTATCGTCGAAGGATCATCTGACCTCGCGTTCTCGGAGCAATGATCATGTCCACAGAGGAAGCGGTCGTCGCGGTCCTTGTCGCGGCGATCTTCATGAACGTCGTTCTGGCTGTTGGGCTGATCGTCGGGCCTCGGGTTCGAGCTCGGCGCGAGGCGACCCACCGCCACGGCGTCCGCGAGGCCGCGGGCGTTGGCCCCGGGCTGCCGACAAACGGAATTCCCCGGACGCTCGGGGGTGGCCGGCCGCAGCCCGTCGGGTCCCCGTTCGGGCCGGCGGCGGAGGCCCGCACCGCGGGATCGCCCAAAGCGGCCGCAGTCGAGGCGTCCGCCACCGATCCTGAAACGGGTTTCGCGCTCGCCGGGGCCTGGGCGAATTGGCTAGAGGAGGAAGGCGCCCGGGTCGATCGCTACGGTCACCCCGCCACGATCGTCCTCGTCGAACTCGCGGGCATCGACCGCCTCGCCGAGAAGCTTGGCCAGGAGGCCGCGGATCGGTTGATCCCGCCGATCACGACGACCATGCGCCGTCACGCTCGTGCCTCGGACAACCTGGCCCGCCTCGGGCGGGCTCAGATTCGGGGTGCTGCTGACCGAAACCGACGAGATCCTGGCGATCAATTACGTCGAGCGGGTCCGATCGGCATGCGACGTCTGGCTCCAGTCGGGCGCGGTCGCGCTCCGGCTGTCGATCGGCTGGGCCCAGGTCGGGCCCAAGCAGCCGGTCGACGTTGCGATCCAGGCCGCTGAGGCCAGGCTGAACGAGGAACGTCAGCGCCTTCGGACGCGGGCGGATGACGAGGCCGACGGGGACGGGGCGGCGTCGCCCGAACCCGGAGCCGAGAAGGGGCCCGACGTCGAGGCGAGCTCGATGCAGGCGGCGCGCGCGTAGTTCCTCGCCGCCGTCGTCGCTCAGTCGCGGGCGCGGTGGAGCGCCCGGCCCGGCGTCCGCCCCGTGTGGGCCCCGCCATCGACGACGAGCTCGCCGTTGACGATCACCGTCTCGATCCCGTCGGGGAAGCGCCTCGGCTCGTCGTAGGTCGCGTTGCTGCGAACGGTCGCCGGATCGAAGACCACGAGGTCCGCTGCCGCGCCGTCGCGTAGCGTGCCGCGGGTCGTGAGGCCCAGGCGCGCGGCCGGCGCCGACGTCATCCGCCGGATCGCCTCCTCCAGGCTCGAGGAGCGCCTCGTCGCGGACGAACTGGCCGAGGATTCGGGGGAAGCTCCCGTACGTCCGCGGGCTCGGCTTCGCGCCGACGAACGTCGAGTCCGTGCCGACCATCCCGATCGAATGGCGCAGGAAGCGGCGGATGCCGTCGATGTGGGGGCCCGTCGTGACCTCGTTCGGGCTCAGGTCCTCGTCGAGCAGCAGGTCGCACAGGGCGTCGACGGGGTCCTTGCCGGTGGCGTCGATCAGCTCGCCGAGCGTCCGGCCCTCCCACTGGAGGTTCTCCGGCCGGTGGAGGTAGCCGATCCGGATGTCCCGCAGGCCGCCGGCGCCGGCGAAGAGGACGCCCCGTTCCTGGAGATCGCGGCGGATCCGGTCCCGGGTCCCGCGGTCGGCGAGGCGCTCCTTGGTCTTGATCGGGCCGCCGGCCTGGACCCAGGTCGGGATGAGGATCAGGAGGCGCGTGCTCGCCCATTCGGCCGGATAGGCGTCGAAGGTGACGTCCTGGCCCGTGGCGCGCGCGTCGTCGATGAGGTCGAGCATCTGGTCGGGCGTGCCGGGGAACGTCTTGCGGTGATAGAAGTGGGTGATGTGGGCCGGCGCCTCGCCGCGCCGCCCGATCTCGATCGCCTCGCGGAACGGGTCGAGGAAGCGGTCACCGAGCGCGTACCGGACGTGGGTGTGATAGAAGCCGCCGCTCCTCGCGGCCTCGCGGCTGAGGGCCGCCAGCTCGTCGGTCGTGGCGTAGCTGCCGGGCGGGTAGTCGAGGCCCGAGCTGATCCCGAAGGCGCCTTCCTCCATGCCCTCGCGGAGCATCCCCTGCATCCGCTGCGTCGTCGCGGCCGTGGCGGGCTCGTCGTCCCAGCCGATCGCGCCGATCCGCAGCGCCGAGTTGCCGATGAGGTATGCGATGTTGACGCTGACCTTGTTGTCAAACCGCTGGAGATAGCTGGCGACCGTGTCCCAGTCGTAGGCGATGTCGGGCTTGCCGTCGAGGCCGGAGTTCAGGTGGACGAAGGCGTTGAGGTCGTCGCGGCTCGCGAACGGCGCGTAGCTGTTGCCGTCGACGCCGATGACCTCGGTCGTGATGCCCTGGCGGACCTTCGGGTCGTGGGTCGGCTCGGCGAGGATCATCAGCCCCGAGTGGGAGTGGAGATCGATGAACCCGGGCGCCACGACCTTCCCGGTGGCGTCGATGGTCCGCGCGGCGTCGTCCGGGGCTTGGTCCCCATCCCCCACGAGCCTGATGCGATCGCCCTCGACCACGACCGTGCCCGCGCGCCCCGGAGCCCCGGTCCCGTCGACGACGGTACCGCCGGTGATGAGGATGTCGGCCGTGCTCATCGCCGTTCCGCCCTCCCTTGGAACACCGCGTGTTCCAAGGGGCGATCGGACGGGCACGGATGGGCCGTTTGAGGGCCTTCCTCCGTCGGTTGGAACGGCGGGTGATCCATACGGCGGTTGGGCGGGCTCGAGGGGCTGGTCCGAGCCCCCTCGTTCGCCCGTTGGAACATGGGATGGTCCAACCACCGGGTGAAGCCACAGTGCAGAGGACAGTGCGACGATCGCTGGCCATGGCTACGCGAGAACGGCCGGCGGATCGAGGGCGGCGGCGCTGCCGCGAGTCGATCCACCGCGTTGCCCTGGACGCACGCCACGCTCGAATTGGTGCTGGGCTCAGTCAGCGCGAAGTTGCGCAGGCAATCGGCGTGTCGCACTCCAAGGTCGGCCGGTTTGAGCGATCGGCGGCCCCGGTCTCGGTGGAGTTCGTGGCGTCCCTGTGTGCGGTGGTCGGGCTCGATCTCGCGATCCGGACGTTTCCGGCTGGGGATCCGATCCGGGATCGCGCGCAGCTCACGCTTCTGGAGCGGCTTCGCGGGCGCCTCGACCCATCGCTGCGCTGGCGGACAGAGGTGCCGCTGCCGATACCCGGAGACCTGCGAGCTTGGGATGCCGAGATCCGCGGACGCCAGCCGGCGCCGTGGCGGGCCCGGATCGAGGCCGAGACGAACCTCTCCGACGGCCAGGCCCTCGAGCGGCGCCTCTCCCTGAAACTCCGTGACGATCCCGGCGGTCACCTCATCCTCCTCGTTTCAGACACACGCGCGAACCGGGCGGCGCTTCGGTCGATTGGCGTCGGCCTTCGCGAGCTCCTGCCGCTCGAGACGCGCGCGATCCTCAGCGCACTGGACGCAGGGCGGGACCCCGGCGGGAGCGGCATCGTCATCCTGTGACCGGCGCCGACCAGGACTGGAGCTCGAGGATGTTCGCCTCCGGGTCGCGTGACGTAGGTCCAGGTCACGCGTCGGCCGTCGGCGGTGGTGAGCGTGACGACCTCACCGACCTCGCCGCCGCCCGCGGCGAAGATGGCCTCGCGGGCCGCCGGGACGTCCGGCACGACGAAGGCGATGTGCTGGAAGCCGGGCCGGTTCACCGCCGGGCGTGATCCCCTCGGGCCCGGACTCGTACTGGTAGATCTCGAGGGTCGGCCCGTCCGCGCCGAGCCCCGGCAGGCGCACATGCGCTCCCCGAAGCGCGGCGCCGGGGACCCCCGTGCCGGCCTCCAGATCCGGTCCGCGATAGTCCCGGAGCGGCGGCACGACCTCCATGCCGAAGACTCGCTTGTAGAAGTCGGCCAGCCGCCGCCAGTCGCGGGCGATGACGTTGACGTGGCCGAACCGTGCGTCGATCACGCTGTTCCCTCCAATCGTTGGCCGCGGACCCAGGCGCCTCGGACCATGTCGGGGTGGGCCCGGAAGATCAGCCGGCTGACGAGGTCGCCGGGGTCATCGAGGAGCCCGGGGTCCAGGTCGGCCGAAGCGCGCGGCCCCGACAACGGCGCTGTCATCGCAGGATCCACGACGATCACATCGGCCTCCTTACCCACCTCCAGCGAACCGATCCGGTCCTCCAGCCCCAGCACCCGCGCCCCGTCGAGGGTCCCGAGCCGGAGCCACGCGAGCGGATCGAGCGGCGGCTGCTCCTCGCCGGCGAGCGAACGCCGGGCCATCTGAGCGTATGCGCCCACGCGCATCACCGAGAACAGCGACGGATCCGGCCCGCCCGACACGTCCGATCCCAGCCCAACGACGACGCCCGCCTCGAGCCACCGCGCCAGCGGCATCACCCCCGCGCCGATGAACAGATTCGACGCCGGGCAATGCGAGACCCGTGTCCGCGTCTCGACGAGCCGGGCAAGCTCCCGATCCGACAGGTGGATCGCGTGCGCGAGGACCGAACGCTCGCCGAGCCCACCGGCGCGGTCGTAGACATCGACGTAGTCGAGGGCCTCCGGAAAGAGGCGGGCGACCTCGGCGATCTCGCCCGGGTCCTCCGACACGTGCGTCTGCCACCAGCTCCCGGTCGAGCGCGCCAGCGACGCGGACTCGCGCAGCATCTCGGCCGTGCACGAGACCGCGAACCGCGGCGTCACCGCGTAGCCCAGCCGCCCGTCGGCCGCGCCGTGCCAGCGACCGATGAGGTCGGCCGCCTCGCGCAGGCTCCGATCGAGGATGGTCCCGGGCTCGATCGTCGGGTCGTAGGTGACCCGATCCATCATGACCTTGCCAAGGATCGCCCTGATCCCGTGGGCCTCGGCAGCCCGGAACGCGGCCTCCATCGCCGCCTCGTAGACGACGCCGTATGCGAGCACCGTCGTCGTTCCGGCCGCCGCGAACGCCCGGAAGATCGCCGGGGCGAGCCGGGCGGCGACCGCGGGATCGGCCCACGAACGCTCGGTCGGAAACGTCAGCCGATCGAGCCAGGTCAGCAGGTCCAGCGCGAACCCGAGGCCCGCGTTCGGGAGCTGCGGCAGGTGGGCGTGCGTGTCGACGAGCCCGGGCAGGACCACCCACGGCCGAACGTCGACGGCCCCGGCCAGCAGGTCCGGCGGGGCGGCGCTCGCCGCGCCCACGAACGAGAGCGACCCGGCCGCGTCGACCGCGACGACCCCATCGGCCTCGTGGAGCGTCCCGCCCGACGCCAGGGGCGACACGATCCGGGCGCGGATCGCGAATGGCGGCCGATCCGGGAGCGGGACGGCGGGCATGGCCCGATGATAGGGGCGGCGAACGTCGGCGATGGGCGCGGCGAGGGGCCTACCCGCCAGACCGAGCCTCAGGGCGTCGTGAGGAAGTCCTCGAGGACGAGACCGTCGACCGTGACCGGCTTCGGCACCATGTTGAGCTTGGTCATGAACGCGACCGACGCCTCCCACCCCGCGCGGTCGATCGCCCCGAGGCTCTCCTCGCCGGGGGTCGCGCCCGCGCGTCCCCAGACGTCGATCGTCGCGGCAAGGATGGCGGCCTGCAGCTCCCGGTCCTGGCCCAGTTCCGGCACCGCGTGGATCGTGGCGTCGAGCCCCTTCGCCGGCTCTTCGACGATGTCCTTCATCGCCCGTAACGTCGCCCGGACGAACCCGGCCACCGCGTCGCGCTTCGCTTCGATCGTCGCCGTCGAGGCGATCAGCCCGGGGCCAGGGAGCGCGGTGACGTCGTCGACGTGGAGGACGAACACCTCGGTCCCGCTCCGCTCGAGGACGACCGGCTCGTTGTTCGCGAATCCCGTGGCCGCGTCGACGGCGCCCTGGGCGACCGCGGCGCCCTGGCCGAAGTCCGGGTATTCGACGATCTCGACGTCCGCCGGCGTCAGGCCGGCCGACCCGAGCAGGGCCTGGAGCATGATCCACGAGGAGCCGTAGCGGCCGGGAATGCCGATCTTCTTGCCCTTGAGGTCGGCGGCCGTCTTGATGCCGGACGAAGCCTTGCCGAACACGATCGAGGGGAACTGGCCGTAGACGGTGGCGAGGTAGCGGATCGGGATCCCCTGGCTCACGGCCGGGATGACGCTCGTCCCATCCGACATCCCGAGATCGAGGTCGCCCTGGCCGACTTTCGGGACGAGGTTCGGCGTCGATCTCGTTCTGGAACGTCACGTCGAGACCCTCGGCGGCGTAGTAGCCGGCCTGGTCGGCGAGGTAGAACTGGGCGAACTGGACGCTCGGGATGTAGCCGAGCCCGACCGTCAGCGGCGTGCCGGCCGACGGCGAGGCGCCGGGCGCGCAGCCGGCGACGATGACGATGGCAAGGAACGAGGCGACGATACCGATACGGCGCGGGTGCATGGGACCTCCGAAGGGCTAGCGGACGCCGACGAGGCGGCGTTCGAGGACGACGACGACGAGATAAAGGGCGATCCCGAGGAGCGCGATCGTGACGAGCGTCGCGAACATCAGCGGGATGTCGAACAGGCTGCCGCGGGCAAGATTGACGAGGAGCCCGAGCCCCTCCCTGGCGCCGGCCCACTCCCCGACGATCGCGCCGACGACCGCGAGCGTCACCCCGACCCGCATCCCGCCGAGGATCGACGGCAGCGCGGCCGGGATCTCGAGGGTCAGCAGGACCTGGCGGCGCGTCGCCCGGAACGAGCGGGCCATCTCGAGGAGGCCGGCATCGACCGATCGGATCCCGACCATCGTCGAGACCGCGATCGGGAAGAACACGATCAGGGCGCAGATCACGACCTTGCTCGCCAGCCCCGGCCCGAACCACAGGGCGAGCAGCGGGGCGAGGGCGAGGATCGGCGTCGCCTGGGCGGCGACGATGTACGGCGAGACGAGGCGTTCGACGAGGGCCGATCGGGCAAGGCCGTAGCCGATGACGAGACCCGCACCGGCGCCGACGGCAAACCCGAGAGCGATCTCCTGGAGCGTCGTCAGCGCGTGCGGTGTCATGAGCCCGTCGGCCCACGCCCGGACGAAGCGCTCCGCGACGACTTCGGGCGGCGGCAGGATGAACAGCGGATAGCCACCGACGACGACGACGAGCTTCCAGACCGCGACGAAGACCGCGAACGAGATCACGACCGAGGCCACCGCGCTCCGGCTCATGCCGCCTCCCCCGCCGGTTCGAGGTGCGCCCGGATCTCGGCCGCGGCGCGCGACACGATCGCGCCGTCGAGGAGCTCGAGCGAGCGCGGCCGCGGGGCGTGGATCGGGACGATCGCGGCGACGCGGCCCGGTCGTGGCGTCATCACGACGACCCGATCGGCGAGGAGAATCGCCTCCGGGATGCTGTGGGTGACGATGACGATCGTCGTCCCGGTCCGCTCCCACAGCTCGAGCAGCTCGAGGTTGAACCGCTCGCGCGTCAGCGCATCGAGCGCGCTGAACGGCTCGTCGAGGAGCAGCACCTCCGGCTCGAGGGCAAGGGCCCGGGCGATCGCCGCCCGCTGGCGCATCCCGCCCGACAGCTGGCTCGGCCGGGCTCGCGCGGATTCACTGAGCCCGACGAGGTCCAGCAGCGCCGCGAGCCGCTCGTCACGCCGCTCGCGCGGCCAGCCGGCGAGCTCCAGCGGGTACGTGACGTTGTCGGCGACCGACCGCCACGGGAGCAGCCGCGGCTCCTGGAACACGAGCCCGACCCGCGGGTCCGGTCCGACGATCGGCCGGTCGTCGAGCGTCACGGAGCCTCGCTGCGGCGCGAGCAGGCCGGCGGCGACCCGGAGGAACGTGCTCTTGCCGCAGCCGTTCGGGCCGATGATGGCGACGACCTCGCCACGCTCGACCGCGAGGCTGAAGCCGTCGAGCGCCTGGACGGGCGCCGCACGAGGGACCTGGAACGCGACGCTGACGTCGGTTGCGATGAGCCGGCCGGCGGTCGTCATCGGGTCGCTCGCGCCAGGCCGGCGACGATCGGCGAGATCGCGGGATGGAGCCGAACGTAGGCATCGAACGCCGCGTCGTAGAGCGCGCGGTTGTCGGGGTTGGGCGTGAGGCGGTGGGCGACCCGGGTCATGCCGCGGATCGCCGCCGGCGCGTCGGGATAGGCCCCGATCCCCGTCGCCCCGAGAATCGCCGCACCAACAACCGCCGTCTCGAGCACCGCCGGCACGGCGACGGAGAAACCGGTGACGTCGGCCTTGATCTGGTTCCAGGTCTCGCTCCGTGCCGGACCCCCGCAGACCCGCATCTCGCCGACCCGGATCCCGGCCGCGACGATCGGCTCCGCGACATGGCGGATGGCGAGGGCGGACGCCTCGAGGATCGCCCGCGCGAGATGACCGCGGCCGTGATCGAGGGTCAGCCCGACGAACGCGCCGCGGGCCGTCGGGTCCCAGATCGGCGACCGCTCGCCGGCGAGGTACGGCAGGAACAGGGCGCCGTCGGCGCCGGGCGGGGTGGCCGCCGCTTCCTCGATGAGCGCCTCCGTCGAATCCTCGGCGCGCACGACCTCCGTCCGGAACCAGTCGATCGCGCGGCCGGTCGCGGCCATCGCCCCGCCGACGCTGAACAACCCGGGAAGCGGCGCAATCGTCACGAACGAGCCGGGCACGCGCACCGGCTGATCCCAGTAGACGCCGAAGCCGCCCGCGGCCCCGCCGACATCGATCGCGTCGCCCTTGGCGGTCATGCCGGCGCCGTGGAAGCTCGCCCAGGCATCGACGGTCCCGGCGACGACCGGGATCGAGGGTTCGATCCCGAGTTGCTCCGCCGCCTCCGCGGTCAGCCCCCCGACGACGTCGCCGGCGCTTACCGGCTCCGGGATGCGTCCGGCGGGAATCCCAACCGCCGCGAGGACTGACGGCGACGGAAACGGCTGGCCCTCGACGAGGCTCGTAGCCGCACGGCCCGTCATCCGATGGGCGATGAAGTCCCATGTCGCGAGGTACCAGCACGTCGCCGCTGCAACCTCGGGCTCGTGACGCTCGACCCAGAGCGCGGCCGGGAGCCCGGCCAGCGACCAGCCCTCGAGCCCGGTCGCCTGGGCGAGCTCGGCCTGTTCGGCCGTGGCTCGCGTGTCCTGCCAGATGATCGCCGGCCGAGTCGGACGTCCGCGCTCGTCGACGGCGACGAGCGTCGGGCCGTGGCCGTCGAGCGCGACCGCGACGATGTCCGCTCGGCCCGAGGCGGCGAGGTGGCGAACGGCGGTCGTCAGGGCACCCCACCAGGCTTCCGGATCCTGTTCGGCCCGCCCGTTCGCCGTGTCGGTCTCGGTCCGGTAGCCGGCCCGCGCCAGCCCGAGGAGCCGGCCGTCGAGCGTGACGAGGCCGACCTTGACTTCGGTCGTCCCGAGATCGATCCCGAGGATCGCGGTCTCGCTCATGCCGGCGCCCCGTGCCCGATCGAGCTCGAGGACGGCTTCCACGGTCCGAACGTCGGAGACGAGCGTCGTCAAGGCGCCCGAACGAAGCGCCCCCAGGATCGGCCGGACCTTGGCCGAGCCGCCGGCGACACCGATCCGGACCGGCAACCGCTCCAGCCGGCGGGCGTCGAATGCGATCGTCCGCTCCCGCAGGTCGCTGTCGACGAACGTGCCCTCGATGTCGAACGGCGCGATGAGGATCTCGCCGACCGCCCTGGCGTCGTCGAGCTGGCGACAGGCCGCCGGACCGAACGCGGCCTCACCCCAGGCCGGCCCACCGATGCCGAACGCCGCGACGTCGAGACGCTCCCAGAGATCGAGGATCCGACGGACGCCGTCGTGGGCGTAGAGCGAACTGCTTGGTCGCCGGGTCGTCGACGAGGCCCGGCGCGAGGAGGCCCTGGGGGATCCCACCGATGCCGTCCGCGACCCGCCGGAATGGCTCGCGGGCAGGCCCGGTGAACCAGTAGCCGCCGCAGAGCGGGACGACCGTCGCCCCGGTCGCGTGGAGCGGCTCGTCGAGCGCGTCGGCGAGGGCGGAGATCGAGGCGCCGTCGCCGATCCCGACGACCGCGCCATCCCGGATCGACGCGCGCAGGACCTCGGCCCCGAGGCGGCCGATCATCCGCCGGCCGACGTCCTCCGGCCCGCGGAGACTCGGCGCGACGTGGACGGCGTGGAGGCCGAAAGCGGTCGCGGAGCTCGTCGGCGGCCCGCGACGATTCAGATGTCCGGTCGACGATCCGGATCTCGACGATCCCTTCGGCCCGGGCGCGTTTCAGGATCCGCGAGACCTGCGGCCGCGTTACGCCGAGCAGCTCCGCGACGCGCGACTGCGTCTCGCCGAGCTCGTAGTAGAGCCGGCTCGCCTCGATGAGCTGGTCGATGTCGGTCGTCGGCACACTTGCACGATACAGATGTGCAGCGGGAGTGGCAACCCAGAATCAGGCGCACTGCGTGGAACCGGCTGGCATGATGGGCCGATGAGAATCAGATCCCTGCCGGTGCTCGCCCTCCTCGCCGCACTCGCGATCGCCGCCTGCGGGACCGGCTCGGGGTCGGCTGCGCCGGTAGGCACCGAAGGCGGACGGAGCGGTGAGCCCGCAAGCGCGCCCCCCGGCTCGTCGCTGGCACCATCGCCAAGCTCGAACCTCGTCCTCCCCCACGAGGACCCCGCTCTCGAGGCCCGCCTGCCCGACAGCTTCGACGGCAAGACGCTCTTCAAGCTCAGCGTCGGCCCCGTGTCGTCGGTCGGGAACGAGGGTGCGGAGCCAGTCAAGAAGCTCGTGAGCGAGATCGGCGACGGGACCGGCAACTTCGGCCTCGCGTTCGCCAACGATCCAACCGCCACCGCCGATCCGTTCAACTACTTCGCCCTCCGGATCCCGGGCGCCCCAACTGCGCAACTCGTCGAGAGGTACGCGGCGCTGACCGTCGCGGACACACGGGGCGCCGAGTCGGAGCAGGTGCCGGTGGCCGGCAAGCAGGTGACCCACGTCACGGCGCCCGGTAACCCGATCGGCGACGTCTGGTTCTACGGTGTCGGCGACACACTGTTCGGGGTCCAGGCCAGAACGCCGGAGAGGGCCGCCGCGCTCCTCGCGCTGCTCCCCTAGTCCGACGAGCCGAGCGCGGCGAGGGCCGCCCGTGCCTCCACGGCGCCGGTCGGCGAGAACCCCGGGTCGATCGCGAGCGCGTCGGTGAGCTGCCGTCGCGCGGTCGCCTCGTCGCCGAGTGCCAGCGCGATCATCCCGGCGTGATACAGGAACAGCGGATCCCGGCCGCCGAGCCGAAGAGCCTGCTCTGACAGCCGCGCCGCTTCGGCGTCGCGGCCGGCGCGATGCTTGGCCCAGGCAAGGGCGTCGGCCGTCCGCACCGTCTGGCGGGTGGCGTAGGACATCTCCGCGAGCCGAAGCGCGGTCGTCGGGTCGCCATGATCGGCCTCGAAGAGAGCCAGCTCCAGGTCGACGTCAACGCCGGCCGCCTCGAACAACGCCGTCTCGGCCCGGGCGAGGTCATAGCTCCGCTCAGCTGCCTGCGGACTACCGGCCGCCTCGTGGGTTTCGCCGAGGGCGATCACGTATTCGGGCAGCGGCAGGATCGCGGACGCCCGCTCGAAGAGCCGGATCGCCTCGGGCAGGTCGCCCCGTCCGACGGCAAGGCGCCCCAGACCGGCAATCGCGGCCGCGTGGTCGGGCACGATCGCGAGAGCGGATTCGTAGGCGTCGCTCGCCTCATCGGGTTTGCCCGCATGAACCAGGAGATTGCCGAGGAGCGTCGTCACGTAGGCGCTGTTCTCGGGCGCGAGCGCCGACGCCTCGCTTGCCTGTCGCATCGCCGCGACCGCGCCGTCGAGGTTGCCGTGTAGCTCGCGGAGGTAGGACAGCCGCGCGAGCGAGGTGATGTCGACGCGCAGGCCGATGAGCTCCTGGGCCGCCACGACCGCTTCGTCATATCGCCCGAGCTCGACGAGGGCGTCGACCTCGACCGCCTTGGCGGCCACCAGCGACGGCGCGAGATCGAGCGCCCGGCCGGCCGTCTCGAGCGCGGCGACGAACTGGTGCCGGCCAAGCTGAAGACCGCCGAGTCCGACCAGGACCAGCGGGTCGTCCGGCGCGAGCTCGCCGGCCCGCGTCAGGGCTTCCTCCGCCTGGCCGTAGAGCGACGGATCGGCCGTCTCCCGGACGCGCTGGAGCAGCCCGAATCCCAGGTCGCGGAGGGCGATCGGGTCGTCGGGGCTCGCGGCGACGCGGGCGCGAAGGGTCGCGATCTCGGCGAGCGTTTGGTCGGTGGCCGCGGTCGGCGCAGGCGTCGGCGTCGGCGTCAGCGTCGGCGTCAGCGTCGGCGTCGGCGTCGGCGGCAGGGCGGCACGCGGGTCCGCTCCCCACGGCCGCACGCGACGAGCGAGCAGGCACACAGGAGGGCGCCGATCGCGCCCCAAGGTCGGTTCATCGCCGTTGATTCGGTCGCGCCGCCCGGCCGGATCAATGCGGACGCAGAACCCTCAGATCACGCGGCCAGGATTCAGGATTCCCAGCGGGTCGAGGGCGTCCTTGATCGATCGCATCACGTCGATCACGTCCTGGCCGACCTGCTCGACGAGGACGTCCCGCCGCGCCAGGCCGATGCCGTGCTCGGCCGTGACCGTGCCGCCGAGCGCGATCGCCGCCCGATAGAGGTCGGCCCGGGCCAGGTCCGTCAGCTCCTCGGCGCGGGGATCGCCGTGGTCGAAGATGAAGTTCGGGTGGAGGTTGCCGTCGCCGGCGTGGCCGAACGTCGCGACCTTGATGCCGTGCTTCTTGCCGATCGCGTCGATCTCCCGGAGCAGGTCGGGCACGCGACTGCGTGGGACGCCGACGTCCTCCATCCGGACGATCCCCTGCCGCTCGAGCGCACGCAGCGCCAGCCGACGGGCCTGGCGCAGCCAGTCGGCCTCCGTGGCATCGGCGGCCCGCATCGTCGTCGTCGATCCGGCCGCCTCGCAGGCCAGCGACCGCGGCGTCCAGCTCGGCGAACGCGGCAGGCTCCGGCCGGTCGGACTCGACGAGGAGCATCGCCTCCGCCTCGCGGTCCAGCCCGAGGTTGAACGCATCGTCGACCGCCGCGATCGACGCCCGATCGAGCAGCTCGAGGGTCACCGGGTCGATGCCGGCGGCGACGATGCGCGCAACCGCATCGCCGGCGCCGTCGAGCGTCGGGAAGAACGCGAGCATCGTCGTCCGAGGCGGCGGCGCGACCCGGAGGCGCAGCGTCGCCTCGGTGATGATCCCGAGCGTGCCCTGCGACCCGACGAAGAGGTGAGTCAGGGCGTAGCCCGCGACGTTCTTGATGTACCGGCCGCCCGTCCTGATGACCCGCCCATCGGCCAGGACGACCTCCAGCCCGAGCACCGAATCGCGCGTCTGGCCGTACTTCACGCAGCACAGGCCGCCGGCGTTCGTCCCGAGGTTGCCGCCGATCGAGCAGATCTCGTAGCTCGCGGGATCCGGGGCGTAGAACAGGCCCTCCGCGGCGACGCGCTTCTTGAGCTCCGCGTTGAGGATGCCGGGCTGGGTGACGACGACGAGATTCTCCCGATCGATCTCGAGGACCGCGTTCATCTTCATCATCGAGATCGTCAGGCCGCCCTCGATCCCGGCCGCGCCGCCGGAGAGGCCGCTCCCCGCTCCGCGCGGCACGATCGGCATGCGGTGCTCGGCGGCGAGGCGCACGAGCGCGGCGACCTCGGCGGTCGACGGTTGGCAGGGCGACCGCGAGCGGCAGCCCGGCCTTGAGGTAGGCCGTCTCGTCGTTCCGGTAGCTCTCCCGGTCCGACTCGTCCTCGAGGAGCCTGAGCTCGGGCAGGGCCGATCGGACGGCGGCGAGGAACCGGCTGCGGTCCGCCTCCGAGCTTGCGGGCTGGATCGACGGTGCGGTCATGGGAGCAGTCTACGCATCGGTCCGCAGCATGGTCCCGCGCGTCGCCGCGACGATCGGGCGGTCGACGGTTCGGCCCAACCGCCGTAGCATCGTCCGATGCCTCGCGCCCGCCGGTTCGCCGACGTCGTGGCCGCCGCCGCGCTGATTGCCCTGGTCGTGGTCCCGGTTCTTGCCACCAATCCCCCATCCGATCGGGACTTGGGCGCGCTCGCCCAGTCGGCGCACTCGCCGGCAGCCGCTGCTCCGACGGTGACCCCCGCCCCACCGAGTCCAGCCGCCACGAGGCGCCGCCGCGGCGCAACCGACGAGCACCGCCGGGACGGGCGCCGGGCGACCGCGGACCGCGAGCCGATCGTCCAGGCGTTCCCGGGCCTCGTTCCAGGTTCGGTCGACCGGACGAGCATCGACCTGACCGCCGAATACGACGTCACGCTGGCGCTGAATTTCGGGACCCGGGCGTTCAACGTCGACTCGACGATGGGCGTTCGGAACGACTCGGGCGAACCGATCGACCGCGTCGAACTCAACACGATCGCCGCCCGGCTCGGCGGCATGAAGCTCGGTGCCGTCACCGTCGCCGGCAAGGCCGTCAGCGGCGACCGTCAGCGACCAGACGATCGTGGTCCCGCTCGGCGGGATCCTCGGCGCCGGCCAGTCGGTCCAGGTCAGGGTCCGCTACTCCGCGACGCTCCGCAGCTCGCTCAGCGGCTCGAACTGGCTGTTCACCCGGGCGAACGGGATCGTCGACGCTCATCGCTGGATCCCGTGGGTCAGCCGAAAGGTCGCCTTCGACCGCCCGAACCACGGCGATCCGTTCGTGACCCCGGTGACGCCTCGCGTCCGAGTCGCGATCACGAGCGACCGCGCCCTCACCTTCGCCACGACCGGCGAGCGCGTCTCGGCGAGCGGCCTTCGGCAGACCTTCGAGGCCCGCAACGTCCGCGACTTCGTGTTCGCGGCCGCGCCCGACTACAAGACGATCTCGGCGACCGTCGGCGACACCGTGATCCGCGTCTACTACCGGTCCGGGGCGCCCGCTTCGGCGATCCTGTCGGCGGCCAAGAACGCGATCACGAAGATGGAGGCGCTCGTCGGGCCGTATCCGTACGAGACCTACGACATCGCCCAGACGGCGGGCGGCTACGGCATGGAGGCGCCGGGCCTCACCTGGATCCCGACGGGCGTCGGCACGGCGAACCTGTCCTACCTCGTCCACCACGAGACGGGCCATCAGTGGTTCTACGGGATCGTCGGCAACGACCAGGCGAACGAGCCGTTCACCGACGAGGCCGTCACCGACTTCCTGGCCCGACACGTCCTCGGCCAGCGCCGCGAACTCGCGCTGCTCGACCGCCCGGCTCGATCTGTCGATCTACAAGTACTCGTCGGCGTGCTACTACGAGATCGTCTACATCCAGGGCGGCAACTTCCTCGACGACCTGCGCAAGAGCATGGGCAACACCGCGTTCTGGTCGGGCATCCGTGACTACCTCGCCGAGAACCGCTTCAAGCTGGCCCCGACAAAGACCCTGCTCGACACGCTCGACGACCACACGACCCTCAACCTCGTGCCCCGTTTCGAGCCGCGCTTCCCGCGGCTGTACTGACGGCCTGGGCGGCACCGGGTCAGCCCAAATGATCACCGTTCGCAATCACGCGGATGACCTCGGCCCGCGTGCGGTCGAGACTCACTCCGAGCGATTCGAGGACTCCGGCGGCGATACCGTCGCCAACGCGGACGAGGCCGAGCAAGAGATGCTCGGTACCGATGTAGTTGTGGTCGAGATTGCGAGATTCCTCGATCGCCAGCTCGATCGTCCGCTTCCCACGCGGAGTCAGACCGACCTCGCCGCTGACCGGCGCATCGCCGTGGCCGATGATGAACTCGACCGCTGTTCGAACCTTTGACAGCTCGACGTCCATGTTTCGGAGGGCAACCGCCGCGACACCTTCTCCTTCCCGGATCAGGCCAAGCAGCAAATGCTCGGTGCCGATGTAGTTGTGGTTGAACCGCTGGGACTCTTCCTGGGCGTATGTCAGAACCTTCCGGGCGCGATCCGTGAACTTGCCGAAGCGATCCATTCCGCCCGTGCTGGGTGCAACGCGCCCGCCCGACCGGTCGTCGCGAGATCGATTCGTGGACGCCCGCCAAGTCCCCGACCCCTCCGCGTCGCTCAGGCCGTGAGCACCCCGCATCCGCCACGCGATGAGTCTCGCCAGGACGAGCGAGACCATCCCTACGGCAATGCCAACTGCCAGCGCCGTCCACAAGTCAGCGAACGTCACGCCAGACTGGCCTTCGGTCGCCGCGCGGATCGCCAAGCCGACGAGGGTGACGACTCCGCCAACGAGGCCCTGGACGAACCCTGACAGATAGCCCATGTCCTTCACGCGGGCAGTCTACGACTGCTACCCCAGCTGGCCGGCCGCGGGCCCCGTGCCGTGCCCCGCCGGCCTCGTTTTTCGTCATATGAACGCCCCACGAGCGTTCGTCAGCCCGTGAGTCTGTACCGACGCATTTTCAACGCACACGCACGCAGAAGACTCGTGCTGATTCCTGGCAAATGCTCTTCAGGCGAGCCATCTGACACGGATTTCGTGTCGAACGCCCGCTGGGCGTGCATTTGCCAAAAGTTGGGGGCCACCGGGCCGCAGAACCGGAACACGCCGAAGGGCCGGCGTCGCCGCCGACCCTTCGAACAACCCCAGGAGTGGTCAATACGCAGCGGGTCGGGGACCCTTCTGGTTCTGGTGGAAGTGGGACTGGCCGGACTGCGCCTGGGCGAAGTACGGGAACGTGCCCCGGAACAGTCGGTCGTTGCGGTCGACGCCGTCGGTGAGGACGCCGATCAGGGCCGGATTGAAGCTGAACGAGGCCTCGCGGCCATCGAGGGCCTGGTACGCGGCACCGGCGACAGCCAGGAGCTCGATCTCGACGACGTCGTCAGTCAAGCGTCGGCCGTTCGGGAAGCCGCAGGCGTCGCCACCCAGGACTCCGAGCCGGCTCGGCGTCGGTGAGCAGAGGTCGCCCTTGATGTTCGTGTTGATCCGGATCATCTCGGCTGGCACGGCGCCCGCCGGACGGTTGACGTTGAACCCGGCAGGCAGCGTCACGGGCCCGTTCTTCGTCGTGATCGTGAACGGCTTGGCGAGGACCATGCCGGTCAGGAAGATGTCGAAGATGTCGCCGCGACCGGACCGCGGCGTCCCGAGCGTGACTTCGCTCGAGCAGTTGTTGTTGGCGTCGGCCGGAAGCGGGACGCCGTACAGGCTGCACAGCAGCCGACCGATCTCCGGATCCTCAACGCTCTTCTGGAGCAGGTGTCCGGCGCCCGGACCGCTCGTGTAGACGCCGAGGTCCTGGCTCGGTGCCAGCGTGTTGAACGTGTCCTTGAGCGCGAGCGGGATCACGACCTCGTTGACGAGCGGCATCCCGAGGCGGGAGACCTGGCTGCCGCCGCGCGACGACGCAGCCCACACGCCCAGCACGGGCTCGCTGACCTGCTTGAGGCGCGAGATCGGGATCTCGAGGACAAGGGTATGGACGTTGAAGCCCGACACGGAGTCCTGGGGCCGGTTGTCGCCGCCCGTGTAGCCGATCGGGGAATCCTGGCCGCGGAGGGTCAGGAGATCGAAGACCTGGAGGTCGACCCAGAACGCGTCGTCGGTCTGGCCGGCATAGATCTTCATCTGGTTCGCGCCAGCGCCGACCGTCCGGATCGCCGCGCTCTCGAGGGCGCTGTAGTTCGGGGTGGACTTCTTGCCGATGTTGCTCGGCGTCGTGAGCATGTCGTTGACGAGGACGGTCGTCGCCCCGCCGGCGACCTTCTCGCTGATCGTGACCTTCTGCTTCATGTTCCAATCGCCGTCGCTCAGCGACGTGATCGGGCCGGTGTTGTAGAGGAACGTGTTGCCGTTCGGGATCGAGGTTTCGGCGGTCAGCGAATACGTGAAGTCGGCCACCGCGTCACCGTCGTTGTCGACGTTGAGCGAGTACGTCGACGGTCGGATCCCACTCCCAGTAGTTCGGGCCGCCTTCGGGGCCCTCGAACGGAATCCAGCTCGCCGCGATCACGATGTTGTTCGGGTTCGAGGGCGAGACGAACGCGTAGGTGTCGGTCGTGTCGGCGAACGCGTCCTTCGAGATCAAGGGGGCCTCGCGGTGGCTTGAGGCGGCAGCACCGCCGACCGATGACGCGAGGATCAACAGGGCACCGGCTGCGGCAATCGGCCGCCGGGCATGGCGAAACATATTCGAGATTCCTCCGATGGATAGGGCGCCTACCGACCCTTGCGCGCTTTCGATCCGGGTCGATCGGGCTGAGACAACGGATACTGCGCAGCCCGCGACAAATCGGATGAATCGGCCCGAATCTGCCTCGTGGCAGACGGAGGATCTAGCGGGGAACGTCACCCGCTACTCGGCGGTCGGCGGCGAGGGCCTGCGGCATCTGCCGGAACGCAACCGGCAGCAGCGGCCGCCATGCCCGCCAGCCGGCGACGAGCCAGCCCGACACGGTCCGCTCGAGGGGGCCCCAACGGAAGCCGTAGTCGGCGCGGACCGAGGCTGGCAACAAGCCGATCGACGGCCAGAGCGTCCACGCGTAGAACCGCGCGGGCACCGCCGCCAGCGCTGGCAGGACCGGCCCGAGCGGCGGATGGAGGACTGCGTCGGCCAGGTCGCGGGCCACGGGCGAAACGCGGATGGGCCCGTCGGGCCCCAGCATCGACGCGACGTAAGCCTCGAACGCGTCGAGGTCGGGCGGCAGCAGGTCGGCCGGGACGCCGAACGCCCGGCCGATCGGCAGCGTCTCCGCGTAGTAGCGCGCTCGCTGGTCGCGCGACAGCGGCTCGAGCCAGGCGTCGTACGCGGCCATCGTCGTGTCGACGAGCGTGGCGTGGACCCACAGCGCAAGGTCGGGATCGCGAGCGGTGTAGCCGGCGCCGGCGATCGATCGGTGGAGCCCGTTCAGGCGGCGGATCTCCGCCCGTGCCGCCGTCGCCGTTCCGTAGACGATCGTCAGGTAGCTCCGAAGGGTCCCCTGGAGGCGGCGCCACGGGTCGGCCCGGAAGTCGCTGTGCTCATCGACCCCGGCCGCGACCAACGGGTGGGCGAGCTGGAGGAGCAACGCCCGCGGGCCGGCCCCGAGGAGAAGCATCGCCTCGCGGTTGAGACGCCACGCCTCGCTGTCGGGGCCGTAGAGTCCGTCGATCTCCCGCGGTGTCGTCAGCGCTCGCCCGGCCGCCGCCCGACGATCCACCACGCAACCGGAAACGCCGCGCCCGCGAGAGCGAGCTTGATCGCGTCACCGATCAGGAACGGCGTCACGCCCTGGGCGATCCCGGCCGGCAGGTCGAGGTGCGCGACGGCCATGAGCCAGGGCACGCCGACGAGATAGATCGCCACGTTGCCGATCAGCATCGCGGCGACCGCACCGTGGATCCGCCGATCCCAGCCAAGCTCTGCCAGGCGGCCGACGACGGCCCCCGCGATCATGAATCCCACGAGGTAGCCGCCGGAGGCGCCGAGGAGCACGTTCACGCCGCCCTTGCCCTCGGCGAACCACGGCAGCCCGATCAGCCCGATGAGGACGTAGAGGACCACGCTCGACAAGCCTCGGCGGAAGCCGAGGGCGCCGCCGGCGAGCAGCACGCCGAATGTCTGGCCGGTGACCGGAATCGGGGAGCCCGGGACCGGGAACACGATCCTCGCGGTCAGGTAGATGAGCAGGGCGCCCGCAACGATCAGGGCGATATTCCTGACCCGGACACCGAGCCGTTCGCCAACCTGGATGGGGACGAGGAAGTCCGCCAGGGTGATCCCGCGCTGGTCGATGGGTAGGCGGGTCATCCGCGGGATGGCGATCGTCATCCGATTTGTGGGCTCCTCCAGGATCGCGGGTCGACGGGACCCTCGCGACGGCGCGAGTCTACACACTCCGCTACTCGTGCTGAACTGCCCGCACGATCGCGAGGCGGCTGGCGAGGCGGGCGGGGTACCAGGCGGCGAGCATCGACAGGCCGATCCCGAGGCCGGCGGCGAGCCCGATCGAGCCCCACGGCAGCCCGAACCCGAGGGCGGCATCGCCGCCCGCGAGGGCGACCATCACGACGCCCGCGACGATGCCCGTCAGGATCCCCAGGATCGACCCGGCGACGCCGAGGATGCCCGCCTCGACGACGACGGTCCGGCGCACCTGGCTGATCGTCATCCCGGCCGCCCGCAGCACGCCGATCTCGCGGACCCGCTCGAGGACGTTCATCGTGAGCGTGTTGACGATGCCCAGCGCGGCGACGATGACCGCCACGATCGCCAGCGCGTCGAACAGCCCGAAGACTCGCCCGAGCGCGGCGTCGACCGCGCCCGCGACGCGATCGAGCGGATTCGGTTCGAGGGCCAGGCGCCGGGCCGCCTCCTCGAGCCGCGGCCGGGCATCCGCCTCGCGGCCCGGCTCGTAGCGGATCGCGAAGACGTCCGCGCCGGCGACGCCGAGCAGGCTCGTCGCGTCGCTCCAGCCGACGAGCGCCGCCTCGCCCGCCCGGCCCGGCAGCGTCCGCTCGGCGATCGCGGCGACCCGCAGGTCGAGCGACTTGCCGCTCGCCGAGCGTGATCGAGAAGATGCTCGCCGACCCCGAGGCTCAGGCGCTCGGCGAGCGCGCGCGGGCAGGATCGTCGCAGCCTCCCTCGTCGAGCGCAGCCAGGGCGTCCTCGCGGTCGCCGGCCAGGATCCGCAGCCGCCCGTCCTCGAGGAGGTCCTTTCCGACGACGGCCGCGGCGTCCGTCCGGACGCCCTCGAACGCCACCTCGAACGTGGCGATCGGGCTGACCCGGGCGACGCCGTCGACCGCGGCGAGCTCGTCGACCGTATCGGACTCCTCGACCAGGTCGACCGGCCGGATCGAGGTGACGAGCGCGTCGCCCGGGATCACCTCGGCCAGCCAGGCGGCCGCCGCGGACGCGCGACTGGCCCGCGACGCCGCCGATCGCGACGATCATCGCGAGGCCCGCGGTCAGCGCCCCGACCGTGAGGGCCGTTCGGCTGCGGTCGCGGGCGAGCGCAGCCCGGGCCAGCCGCTCTTCGAGCTTGAGGATCGGGGCGAACGGCAGGCCGGCAATTCGCGCGAGTGAGCCGAGGAGCACCGGCGAGGCGAGCACGACGACGAGCAGCAACGTGTAGACGGCGCCGGCCCGGGCGAGGCCCGCCAGGCCCGCATCGCGAGGCCAGACGAGCAGCCCGGCGACGCCGACCGCCACGAACACGCCGACGAGCCAGCGCAGCCTCGCGCGCTGGGCGGCCGCCGGCTCGAGCCGGGCCTTCGAGCGCCTCGACCGGCGAGATCGCCCCGGCCCGGCGGGCAGGCTCGAGCGACGCGGCCAGCGTCACGAACAGCCCGATGACGATGGCGATGACCGCCGACGCGGCCGGCCAACCCCGACGCGCTCGAACGGAATCGAGGCGATCGATCGGACGTAGATGGCCATGAGCTCGGCGAGGGCAATGCCAACGGCGAGGCCGACGATCGATCCGAGCGAGCCCCAGGATCAGCGGCCTGGACGATGACGAACCGGCCGACCTGGCGGCGCGTCGCCCCGGCTGCCCGGAGCAGGCCGAGCTCGCGGACCCGCTCGGTGACGGTCATCGACAGCGTGTTGAAGATCAGGAACGCCCCGACGAACAGGGCGACCGCGGCGATCAGCGCCGTCGTCGAGCGGAAGTCGGCCGTCGAGACGCGGAGCGACGCGGCCAGGTCGCCCGGGGACGAGAGGACGTACGGCTCGGTGGTCAGGGCGACCTCAAGGGCATCCGAGACCTCGCGTGGCTGTCGCGCCATCACCCACGACGATGTCGACCCGGCTGACGCCGTCCTCGCCGAGCAGCCGCTGCGCCGTCCGAAGCGGGACGATCGACCGTCCGGCCGCTCGAACCGACAAACGGCCCGTCGCCCTCGACGATCCCGACGACCTCGAGCGAGATCGGGCCGCCGGCGCCGGTCTGGAACGTGAGGTCGGAGCCCACGCTGAGCGCGTCCTCGGCGGCGAGCCGCTCGGTCACGAGGACGGTGAACGCTTCCGGTCCGGCGAGCGACGTGCCGGCGACGAGCGGCAGCGGCCGAACCTTCTCCTCGAGCGTCGGATCGACGCCCAGGATCGTGACCGGCTTCGGCAGGACGTTCGGATCGTCGAGGTCGGTTTCGAGGTAGGTCCGGCGCTCGAGCACCGGCGCCGCGACCACGACCCCCGGCGCCTCCTCGATCGCCGCCACGCTCTCCGCTGAGAGGCCGGGGTCGCCGAAGGCCGCGACCCGCAGGTCGGCCCGGCCGACGAGGTCGCGGACGGTTCGGTCGATCGACGCCTCGATCCCGGCGTCGGTCGCGAGCGAGGCGAACAGCACGCCGACGCCGAGGGCGATCCCGATGATCGAGAGAGCGGTCCGGCCGCGGCGGGCGGCGAGGCTCCGCCAGGCGAGCGACGTCAGGCCGCCCACGCGCTACAGGCCCAGTTCGGCGAGGCGCGTGATGAGCGGCGTCGCGTCGTGGACCTCGCGCCGTCCAAGGTCGATCTCGTCGGCGATCTTGCCGTCGGAGATGACGAGGACCCGGTCGGCATAGGCCGCGGCCTTCGAATCGTGGGTGACGAGGACGACCGTCTGGTGCCGCTCGACGCACGAGCGCCAGAGCGCGTGCGAGGATCTCCGTGCCCGGTCGTGTAGTCGAGGTTGCCGGTCGGCTCGTCGGCGAAGAGGAGGGCCGGCCGCGTGACGAGCGCTCGGGCGACGGCCACCCGCTGCTGCTCGCCGGCCGACAGCTCGTCCGGCTTGTGGTGCTCCTTGCCGGCGAGGTCGACCAGGGCGATGACGTCGCGGATCCGCTCCGCGAGCTCGCCGCCCTTCGTGTCGTGGCCGGCGATCGTGAACGGCAGCGCGACGTTTTCGCGGACGTCGAGGAGCGGGATCAGGTTGAACGACTGGAAGACGAAGCCGGTTCGGTCGCGCCGGAGGCGGGTGGCTTCGTCATCGGACAGCCGGCTGATCGACTTGCCCTCGAGCTCGACCTCGCCCGATGTCGGCCGATCGAGCCCGCCGAGCAGCTGCAGGAGCGTGCTCTTGCCGGAGCCGGACGGACCCATGAGGGCCACGAACTCGCCCGCGACGACCGAGAGTGACACGCCCCGCAGCGCATCCACGGTCATCGCACCGAGCCGGTAGCGCTTCGTGAGGTTGCGTGCCTCGAGGATCGGGGGCATCCCCGGCAGTGTAGAGCCCGGCGTGGAGCCGGCGAAGCCGTCCGCGACGGCGGAGCGGGTCAGCCGCCGAGGAAGAACCCCGTCACGTCGCCGACGATCGTGTCGATGAGGCCGGGCGGCGTCGAGGGATCGAGCACGCGGAGCGAGCCAGGGGCATCACCCGTGTCGGTCCGGGCCGCGAGCGGTTCGGCGTCAGTGCTGGCGGCACCGTTCTCATTGGTTCGGTCGCTGCGGCCGAAGCCCAGCTCGACCGGATCGGTCGGCTCCGGGCGGCATCGTCCGAACGGGCGTCGGGACGGGCGTCGGCTTCGGGGTCGGCTTGGGCGTCGCCTTCGGGACGGACTTCGTCGTGCCCGAGCTCGTCTTCGTGCGTCGTGCCGCCGCCCGACGATCCGCCGCACTTGTCGGCGAAGAGGACGGTCCACATCTTCTTGCCGGTCGGGCCCTTGTAGGCGCCGATGCCGATGACGTCCCAGCGCTTGCCCAGGACGTTCGAGCGGTGACCCGGCGATTCCATGAACATCCGGTGGACGGTCTTGGTTGCGGTGTTGTCGGGGTAGTTGTTCCAGCCGATGTTCTCGCCGGCGATCGCGTAGCAGTAGCCCTTCGAGTCGAGGATCGAGAAGACGTTCTTGCCGGACGGCGGAATGCTGTGGCTGAAGTAGCCGCGGACGATCATGTCCTTGCTCCGTCCGCGGGCGATCGAGGTCAGGGTCGAGTCCACCTTGAGCGATTTGAGGCCGGCCGCCGCGCGTGACTGGTTCGTCAGCGCGACGAGCTGCTTCTCCGACGTCGAGTTGTACTGGCCGGAGCTCCAGGCGTCGGTCGGGCCCGGCGCGACGAGCAGGCCGATCGCCGTGATCGCGAACGCCAGGGCGACGATCAGCGCGAAGCGGCGCGGCGTGGCTCGGGTCGGCAGGGCGATTGAAGCGAAGGTCATGCGGAGATAGGTCTCGTTCGTGACGGCCGGAGTGGGGTCCGGTGATGTCCTGACCCTAGGTGGTGGCTTGCTGGCAGTCCGCGGCGCGATGGTCCCGGAAGACGTGTCCAGCGGTACCACGCCCCGCACCACAGCTCACCCAAATGCACCAGATCGGTGCTCGCGCGCCCCGGAAACGGCGCTTCGACTGGACTGTTGGTAGCCGCCGCCGGTACCAATCGCTGATCCCCAGCACGCTCCCGCGCGGCTATGGTCAGAGACCTGATCTCCACGAGGTCCCATGGCACCGCTGACCCTGACCATCTCGGGCCGCGCATCGAAGCGTGGCCTCATCCCCCGCCAGCCGCCGGCCGACCGTTTGATCGCCGGTATCGAGACGTGGCTGCGCCTCGAGTACTCCGACCTCGTCCGCTCGTCCCGGACGAGAACGTCGTCGACGGGCGCCTGGGAGCTGCTCGTCAGCCTTCATCCTGCCGGCGAAGAATTCGCGATCTCCGCCTCGGACGAGGGTGACGTCACCATCTCGGCGCCGCTCGCTCCGGTCGGTCCCGGCTACCAGACGTTCGTCGCCCGGCTCGCCCAGCGGATCGGACTCGAGCACGAGATCACCTGGATCGTCGAGCGGCGAGGAGGATGCGGCCGAACCGGACCTCGCCGCTGCCGGCGATCGGACGAGCGTCGAGCAGTCGTACCTCACCTGGCTCGGGAGCGCCCTCATCGCGGCGCGCGATGCACGTCGGCGCGGGCTCGGCGAGATCCACCTCGGGACGCCGGCGGGCGTCATCTTCACGTTCGAGGGAGCGATCGCCACGAGCCTCGGGCCACGCGACGACGCCTGGCTGGAGGCGGCGCTCGCCGATTCGCGCCTGGCCCTCGACATCACGCCGTGGTGGGCCGATGCGACGGACGCGCGATGCTTCCTCAACCGCGCGCTCTGCCTGATGTGGACCGACGTCCGATGGCGCCAGCCGGTCGACGACGAGGAGAAGGCGATCCACGAGGAGGTCATTCGCCTCCTGTCCCGAGCCTTCCCCCTCGATCCGTCGCTGCCCTACCCGTGGCGCGAGTGGAAGGAGCTGACGAGGTTCCGCGGCACCGCCGACGCGATGACCCGCCAGGTCGAGACGCGCGCGGCCAAGGCCGGACACGGACCGCTGATCGGCTACCGCCGCGACCCGGTCCGGATCCTCCATGAAGGCTGGGAGCTCGAGATCCCGGGCGGGTTCTCGGAGCGGCGAACCGAGGACGAGTGGTGGGGCGCCGAGGCCGGCCGGTCGATCACGCTCGCCGCGACCCAGACGGGCACGGTCGCAGGGCCGATGAGCGCCGATGACTTCCTGCTCCAGGTGGCGCCGGACCTGGGCCGTGATGCGTTGTCCCATCGTTCGGGCGAGGTCGTCGGGCGGGCGCGGATCTCGACCGATGCGAGCTCCGGTGTCGAGGTCGGCGTGCTCGAGGGCTTCTCCGCAGTGCGCGGGCGCGGCGCCGCGATCCGGATCGTCTTCGACGACTCGGCCGACTGGCAGTGGGCGCTCGACATGTGGCGGTCCCTCGCGCCCTCAGGGCCCGGCACGTTCGCCGCCGCCGGAGTCGAGAGCCGCCTTCGGGTCACGCCGACCCGCGAGCCGGCAGGCCAGTCAGCCGGCGTAACGCGCGGCGAAAGCCTCGTACGTCGCGGCGATCGGCGCCGGAGCGCCGACATCCTCGCCTCGTCGGCACCGAAGCGGCGCGCGTCGGGGGTCTTCACGCCGTTGCCCGTGAGGAGCGCCACGACCTCGTCGCCGTCGCGGATGACGCCGCGACGCCGGGCGGCCTCGACCGCAGCGACCGTGACGCCGCCGGCGGTCTCCACGAAGATCCCTTCCGCAGCGGCGAGCCGGCGGATCGCGGCGGCCGTGTCGGCGTCCGGGATCGCCTCGATCGACCCGCCCGTCCGTCGGACCAGGTCGAGGGCGTACGGCCCGTCGGCCGGGCTGCCGATCGCGAGCGAGCGGACGATCGTGTCGGGCCGGCGAACGGGTTCGATCCGGTCCGTGCCGGCGGCGAAGGCCGTCGCGACCGGCGCGCAGCCCTCCGGCTGGCCGCCGACGAACCGGACCTCCTTCGGCTCGACGAGACCGACTTCGATGAGCTCGCCGAAGCCCTTGGCGACCTTCGTGAACAGCGAGCCCGAGGCGATCGGCGAGACGAGCACGTCCGGCAGGCGCCAGCCGAGCTGCTCGGCGATCTCGAAGGCGAGCGTCTTGCTCCCCTCGGAGTAGAACGGGCCGGAGGTTGACGTTGACGAAGGCCCAGCCCTCCTCGTCGGCGATCTCGAGGCTGAGCCGGTTGATGTCGTCGTACGTGCCGTCGACCCGGACGACGGTCGCGCCGTAGCCCAGGGCGTGGTCGACCTTCGCGGGTTCGAGGTCCGACGGGACGAAGACGAAGGCCCGCAGCCCGAGCGCGGCCGCGGCGGCCGCGGTCGCCCCGGCGAGGTTGCCGGTCGAGGCACAGGCGAGCGTGTCGAAGCCGAACTCGACGGCCCGGGCCGCGGCGACCGCGACGACTCGATCCTTGAAGCTCAGCGTCGGGTTGCGGGTGTCGTCCTTGAGCCAGAGGCGATCGATGCCGATCTGGCTCGCCAGCCGATCGGCCGAAACGAGGGCCGTCGAGCCGACCGCCAGTCCGCGCGCCGGCGCGGCCGAGACGGGCAGCAGCTCGAGATAGCGCCAGATGCCGGCCGGCCGCGCGAGCGATCGCGTCGTGAGTCAGCGTCTGGCGGGCGACGTCGAAGTCGTAGACGACCTCGAGGGGGCCGAAACAGCCGGCGCAGACGTAGTTCGGGCCGATCTCCTCGGGCCGGCCGCAGGCCCGACAGCGCAGCCCAAGGATGTGGGATGGCGAGGCGGTCGCCGTCGCGGTGGCGCCCGGCGTCGCGGCTGTCGAATTCTTGGTCGGGGTCTCGATCGTCATCGGTCGGTCTCCGTCCGGGACGCCTCACAGGACGCCTGCCGGGTGGGATGAGAGTGACGATGAAAACCAAGAGACCCTTCCCGAGAGAGGAAGGGTCTTCAATCCCTTATCTCGCAGGAGGACCTGCCCGGATTTGGCACCTTGCCGACGTCGCCGCCGGTAGGTTGTCGGGCTTCACAGGGCCGGTCCCTCCGCCACTCTTGATAAGGCTATTCAGTTGCCGATAACGGTAACGGCGAACGGTGCCGTCGGTCAACCCCGTATCGGTCGACCAGTCGGAGGAATCGGGTAGACTGCCGTGGCCCGATCGCGTCCCATGGCAGTTCGGCTGCCGGCGAAGCTGCGGATCGGCGCCCGCGGTGGCCTTAGCTCAATAGGCAGAGCATCGGAATGTGGATCCGAAGGTTATGGGTTCGAGACCCATAGGCCACCCCAATTCAAGTCGATTTGTCCGCCATTGTCGGCGAGGCAGATGACGCGGCGGGCTCACAGTCCTGGCGGCGGAAGGCGAGGCAAGCGGCGCCGACGAGACCGGCGACGAGGCCGACCGATGCAATCGCTGGGCCGAGGACGTCGACGCCGCCTTGGCCGAGGGCGAGACTACGGGCCGGCACGCCGAGGCCGATCGGCAGGTAATGTCCGATCGCTGGAACGATGCCGAGGATCCCGAGGAGAATGAACGCCCCGACGCCGAGGCCGGCAGCCGCGAGCGCGGACGTGTAAGCGTGCTGCCGAGGAAGGTGATCGCGGCATAGGCTACGAGCGCCAGCCACTGGAGGATCGTCGCGGCCAGGAACCCGCCGACGGGCAATGCCTCGAATAGGACAAACGTGTAGAACCACGCCCCGGCAGCCGCAATCGCCGTCGAGATGCCGAGGGTCGTTGCGATCGCGAAAACCTTAGCGATCAGGAAGGCAGCACGACTCGCCGGCTTGCTGAGGATGAGCGCGGCGGTCCCGCGCTCCTTCTCCGTGGCGACCGAGCCCATGGCCAGGAGTATTGCGATTAGTGCACCGAACTGGCCGAGGTTCTTCGTAAGCTGGTCGTATGCGTCGGCGGCAGTCGGTGTCGGCATGACGATCTGGAACTGGTCACCGCCGACGGCCTTGATGATCTCCGGCGTGAAGCGGGCGAGGAGCGGCGACGACAGGCCAACGAGCAGGAAGACCGTCGCGACGATCGGTAGACGTGCCGTCCGCCATTGCTCGAGAAGCTCCTTGCGCAAGAGCGCCGCAAGTCCGGTCATCGGTCGGCGACCTCTCGCGGCCGGACGAATCCGCGGCCGTCGAGGTCGTCCATCGAGGCTGGGCCTACCAACTCGAGGAAGACATCCTCGAGTGTCGGGCGAAGTCGTTCGAACAGATTCGAGCATCACGTCCTCGGTGACAACGATCGGCGAGGACTCCGATCGCCGCTGCCTCGGGATCCGAGACCGAAACCCGAACGAAGCCGCGCGTCGACCGAGACGTCGATCGTCCAAGGCGCGGCCCGCAGCCGAGCGACAAGGGCGGCGACCAGTCCGTCCTGATCCGGGGCCGGAACGAGCCGGAAGATCGGGCGGGCGTTTGCGGCGAGCAGATCCTCTAGCGGCCCTTCGGTCAACAGCCGTCCGCGGTCGAGAATCGCAACCCGGTCGCAGATCCGCTCGACATCGGCTAGAACGTGGGTAGAGAACACGACGGTCGCCTCGCCTCGCAGGCCCGCGATCAGCTCGAGGAGATCACGCCGCCCTTCCGGATCGAGCGAGCTGACCGGCTCGTCGAGGATCAGGATCTGTGGTCGGTTGATCAGTGCCTGGGCAATGCCGAGCCGTTGCCGCATTCCGCCCGAATAGCCACCGATGCGTCGCTCGGCCGCCGCGGTAAGCCCCGTCCGTGCGAGCATCTCCCCGACCCGGGATTGGAGCTCCGAGCCGCGGAGCCCATGGAGCCGCCCGACGAGTTCCAGCAGCTCGCGTGCCTTCATCCAGCCGTAGAATCGCGGGTCCTGGTCGAGGTAGCCGATGCGCCGGCGGAGTTCCGGCTGGTCAAGTCCGACCGCCACACCGGCGACGGTCGCCCTGCCGGCAGTCGGGCGGGCGAGTCCGGTCAAGATCCGGATCGTCGTCGTCTTGCCCGCGCCGTTCGGGCCGAGCAGGCCGAAGATCGAGCCGCGAGGCACGACGAGATCGAGCCGATCGAGGGCGAGGATCGCGCCGAACTGCTTGGTGATCCCCGTGGCCTCGATCGCCGGTTCGCGCGCCGAGGTCGTCCAGGAGCCTGACGCGGAGGCGATCACGTTTCCTCGCGGCCAGCGACGAAATACAGGATCGGACCGACGACATTGACAAAGACGATCACGAGCACCCAGACCAGTTTGCTGCCGCCACGCACCCGTCGCTCCTCGCGCTCGAGGTCGAAAAGCGCGGCAATCATGAGTCCGAGCTGGATGACGATGATCGGGGCGACAAGCGCGACGATCTGCTCGACCTTCAAGTCGGCCATATCAGTTGAGGATTGCCCACGCAGTAGCGTGGGCCCTGATCGGCTCGCCGTCTTCAGACAACTCCATCACCCAAGGTATCGAATCCAGAGGTAGGCGGTCGAGATCACCAGCGAGGCGAGGACGACACCCAGTCCATAGCGGAAGAACTGCATGAACGTGATCGGGTGGCCATCGCGGGCGGCGAGGTTGGCGACCACGATGTTGGCCGAGGCGCCGACGATGGTCAGGTTGCCGCCGAGGCAGGCACCAAGGGCCAAGGCCCACCACATCGGCGCGGCCTCGAGCCCGGTGTCGGCCAGTTGCTGGACGATCGGGATCGCGGTCGCGGTGTAGGGGATGTTGTCGACGATCGCCGACGCGATGGCCGAGAACCACAGGATGCCCATCGTCGCGACCGTCAGGTCGCCGCCGGCCGCCTCGGCCAGAGCGTCGGCGATGCCGCCGACGATGCCGACGTGGACCACGGCCTCGATGAGCATGAACAGTCCGACGAAGAAGAACAAGGTGTTCCACTCGATGTCGCGCAGGGCCTCGTGCGGGTCGAGCGGGCCGACGAGCATCAGGACGGTGGCGCCGAGCAGGGCGATGGTGGCGGCCTCCAGCCCCAGGACCGAGTGGAACAGGAAGCCGACGAGCGTCAGGCCCAGGACGACGAGTGCCCGGATCATCAGACGGTCGGTCCTTGATGGCCGCGGCGGGATCCACGGTCGCCAGGATGTCGAGGCGGTCGGCGTCGTCCTCCATGTTCCGGCCAAAGGCCAGCCACATGATCCCGACGAAGACAATCATGATCACGACGACCACCGGAGCGAGGTTTGACCAGGAAGGCGCCGAAATCGAGCCCGGCGGCGGAGCCGATGAGGATGTTTGGCGGGTCACCGATGAGGGTCGCCGTACCGCCGATGTTCGAGGCGAAGATCTGGCTGATCAGGTACGGGAACGGATTGACCTTCAGGGTCCGGGCGATCGAGAGGGTGACCGGCGTGAGCAGGACGACCGTGGTCACGTTGTCGAGGACCGCCGCCAGGAGCGCGGTCAGGATGGACAGGATGAGCAGCAGCCGGAACGGCTGGCCGCGCGAGAAATGGATGGCGTAGCCGGCGACGAACTCGAAGAACCCGGTCTTGCTGAGCCCGCCCGCCAATACCATCATCCCGGCCAGCAGGAAGATGACGTTGAAGTCGATGGCCGCGAAGGCCTCTTCCTGATCGACGATGCCGAGGACCACGACCAACAGGCCGCCGAGGAGCGCGATCAGCGTCCGGTCAACGCGCTCGGACGCAATCAGCCCGTAGGCGATGACGAAGATGCCGCCAGCGAGGAAGACGTCCACGTCAACCCGCCGCGGACGCCGGTCGGCGCGAGGTCAAGTCCGCTGTATGGTCACGCGCGATGAACTGAAAGAGTGGGGTTCCGTTCCGCCTCATCCGCCAGGGCCGTCGCCGGCCGCCACCACCAGCGACGTGCGCCCGAGGCTCACGTTCTTCGTCTCACATGCAACCATGACGCCGAGAATCCTACATCCTGCGCGGAGGCGGTTCACGCCCGGTTCGACGATCGATCGCGCCTGGGGTCCAAGGAGGCGAGTGGATGCCGCGCGTCCGACGCGGTACCGTGGCCGGAGCACATCGGTAGGCGCGGGAGGACCAGATGCCCGAACGCTCGAACGAGGAAGATCGTCCGCCGCTACTGGCGGGCGCACGCGGCCCACGACCACAAGACGGTGAGCGAACTGCGGCACCCGGACTGGCTCGCGGAGTGGCCGCAGTCGCGGGAACGTGTCCGCGGTGACGCGAACGACCGCTCGATCATGGACAACTACCCCGGCGGCGAACCCCATCTCGACGCGACCCATCGGATCGTCGGCGCCGAGGATCGCTGGGTCGTGACGCCGGCCTACACGGTCCAGCGGGTGGTCGGCAACGGCGACGCCTGGTGGGGTTCCGGGATCGGGAAATACCCGGACGGCACGATCTGGCACTTCGTCGCGATGGTCGAACTCCGGGACGGCAAGATCTACCGCGAAACGGCCTACTTTGCCGAACCATTCGAGCCGCCGGATTGGCGCGCGGCCTGGGTCGAGACGATGGACTGACGGACGCTCGCCGAAAACGGCAAACGTGGGTACTAGTACACGAGACTAGTACCGCGTATGCTGCATCTCCGCCAACGCGTCGAGCGTGGCTCATGCCGGGGAGGGAAACATGGGTCAGGGGGGCTCGCTACCGTTCGACTATAGGCAGAGCCACGTCAGCCCCGACAAGGGGTCCCGGTACGACGCGCTCTACGCGCCGGGAAGCGCTCTTGCCTTCTATTGCGATCACTTCGAGCGGCCCTATATCGAGGCGCAATTCGCGCGCGCCCAGAAGGAACGAGGCGGCGGCCGCTACCTCGACTTCGCATGTGGCACCGGTCGGATTCTCGCCGTCGGAGCAGCGTACTTCGATGAGGCCGTCGGGATCGACGTGTCGGAGGCCATGACGACCATCGCCCGAACGAAGACGCCTAGCGCGCAAATCGTGGAGGCCGACGTCCTGACCCAGCCGGTCGACGTCGGCACGTTCGACGTGGTCACGCTGTTCCGCTTTCTGCTCCGCGCAGGTGCGCTCCGCGACGACGTCCTCGACTGGCTTCGGGGCGTCATTCGGGACGACGGAATCCTCATCGTGAACAACCACCGGAATGCCCACAGTGTCCGCGGCATGACCTACCGAATCGGCCACACGATCCGTCCCGACGGGTTCGAGAATGAGCTCCTGACGGACGGGCAGGTGGAGGCGATGCTCCGGCGCCACGGCTTCGACGTCGTCGAGGCGTATGGCTTCGGCACCGTGCCCTCATTCCGCGGCCACCTGCTCCTTCCGCGCCGACTGTTGCTGGCGCTCGAACGACGACTGTCGAGATCCCGCCGGCTGATGCGGTTCGCGAAGAATCGGATCTATGTCTGCCGTCCGGTCAGCCCTGAGATTGACGGGGCGCCCGCCTGACGTAAGGGCGGACCGATGACCATCGCGATCGACGACCTGCCCGTTCCCGACGCCGTCCTCTTCGACCTCGATGGGACGCTCGTCGACACGGTGTCGACCAGGATCGAGGCATGGATCGAGGCACTCGACGAGGCGGGATTTCCGACCACGCGGGAGCAGCTCGCGCCACTCATCGGGCTGGACGGAAAGCGCCTCGCCAGCGAGATCGCCGCCCTCGCGGGCCGGCCGATCGACGAGGCCCGATCGGAGGAGATCGACCGGCGTTCCGGCGAGATCTACGCGCGGCTCAACAGCTCGCCGCGCGCACTTCCGGGCGTCCGACGGCTCATCGAGGCGATCGAGGACGAGCGACATCGCCTGGGCGATCGCGACGTCGAGCCGCAAGGAGCAGGTCGCCGCTTCTGTCGAGGCGCTGGGGCTGCCATCCGAGCCGACGATCGTCGACGCCAGCCACGTCAAGCACGCCAAACCGGAGCCCGATCTCCTGCTCCTCGCCGCGAAGGAGGTCGACGTGGAGCCGGCGCGCTGCTGGTACGTCGGCGACTCGACGTGGGACATGGTCTCGGCCGTCGCCGCGGGCATGATCGCGATCGGCGTGTATGCCGGTTCCGCGGTGGAGCCCGGCGTGCTCGAGGGCGCGGGCGCGGCGGCCGTCGTGCCGACACTCAACGAGCTCGCCGACGCCTTCGGCCCGGGCGACGGATCGCGGGCTAACTAGCCAGATTTGCGCCGTGGGAACGCTAGCGGATGTATCGGGCCGGGTTCGGCCATCGCGGTCCTGATTTGATGCGCATCTACGCATCACCGGCGCTCGGGTGAGCCGCAGTCGACCCCGGACGGGCACCAAGCTCCGCTAACGTTCCGTGGGCGCAAGTTTGGCCAAGTGCGGGCCGATTGCGGCGCCGTCAGCCGCGGATGAGCTGTCCCGCAACGGCGGCCAGGGCGACGACCCGATTGGCGGAACGCGACCGAGGACGAGCAGCCCGAGCCCGGCCACGGCAACGGCGACGTCGGCGCCCGACTCGATCGCGCCCGTCCAGATCGGCCGGTAGAGCGCCGCCGCCAGCAGGCCGACGACCGCGGCGTTCGTCCCGACCAGCGCCCGCCGGAACGCCGCCGACTGGCGCAGCCGATCCCAGTACGGCAGGACGCCGAAGATCAGCAGGAACGACGGCAGGTAGATCGCGACGAGCGCGACCGCCGCACCGCTCCAGCCACCGAGCGGTGGCACGGCGACGGCCCCGAGATATGCAGCGAATGAGAAGAGCGGGCCGGGAACGGCCTGCGCGGCGCCGTATCCGGCGAGGAACACATCCTCGCTGACCCAGCCCGGGTCGACGACTCCCGCGTCGAGCAACGGCAGGACGACGTGGCCGCCGCCGAACACGAGCGAGCCAGTGCGGTAGAACGTGTCGACCATCGCCACGCCCTCCGAGCCGGTCACGGCCCGGAGCAGCGGCAGGCCGAGGAGAAGCGTGAAGAACAGGGCCAGGGCGACAGCGCCGGCCCGCCGCCCGATCGGGCTGCTGGCGGCCGGGGCATCGGGGTCCGCGGTCGCTTCGACCGGCGGCGCACGGAGTACGAGCCACCCGATGAGCGCCCCTCCGGCGATGATCGCGGGCTGCGAGAAGGGCGTCGTCACGAGGAGCGCGACGGCCATCCCGGCCAGGGCCACCATCCGCCGGGGCCAGTCCGGGGTCAGCGACCGGGCCAGGAGGTAGACGGCCTGGGCGACGACCGCGACCGCCGCGAGCTTCAGGCCGTGGAGCCAGCCGGCGGTCGAGAGGTCGGCCGACCCGCTGACCAGGGCGAAGAGCACGAGGACGATCGCCGACGGCAAGGTGAACCCGAGCCACGAGACGATGCCGCCGAGCATCCCCGCCTGTCGCGCCCCGATCGCGATGCCGAGCTGGCTGCTCGCCGGACCCGGCAGTGACTGGCAGAGCGCCAGCAGGTCGGCGAACCCCCGGTCGTCGAGCCAGCGGCGCCGCTCGACGTACTCCCGCCGGAAATAGCCGATGTGGGCGATCGGGCCGCCGAAGGACGTCAGGCCGAGCCGGAGCGCAGCGCGGAAGACGTCGGCGAGACTCGCCGCGTTCGGTGGGGGGCCGCTCACCCCCCGACCGTACACCGCGCGCGGCCCGGTCCGCGACTCGAACGCCGCTCGAGCTCCCGTTCCACAGGTCCTCCGACTTCGGATTCCGATTTCGGAGGATCGGTTGGAACGGAAGTGGTTTGGTGCGACGTTCGATATCGGACCAAGTCGTCTCGGCCGCTGCCTCGGCGTCATCGGTCGGTCATCGACATGGTCGACCATCGGACGCCTACGATGCAGACGATGAGCCCGCCGACCGACCGACCGATCCTCGTCGTCGACGACGACGTCAAGATCGTCCGGCTCGTTCGGATGTACCTCGAACGGGCCGGCTATCGAGTCATCGAGGCGACCGACGGGCGGACCGCGCTGTCGGCGATCGCCTCCGAGGCGCCGGCCCTCGTCGTCCTCGACATCATGCTGCCCGAGATCGACGGCCTCGCGGTCCTGCGGGCCGTTCGGAAGACCGACCAGACGCCGGTCATCATCCTCTCGGCGCGAGGCCTGACGGACGACCGGATCACGGGGCTCGGAGCCGGCGCCGACGACTACCTCCCGAAGCCGTTCTCCCCCGCCGAGCTCGTGCTTCGCGTCCAGCGCATCCTCGAGCGGACCGCGTCCGGGCGGGGCGGCGGCGCGAGCGAGCGCAGCCGCGAGCCGATCCGTCACGGCGACCTCGTCGTCGATCGCGAGCGCCACGAGGTCCGGATCGCCGGTCGCCTCGTCCCGCTGACGTCGGTCGAGTTCCGGCTCCTCGTCGCCCTCCTCGACGAGGACGGTCGGGTGCTGACGCGCGACCAGCTCCTCGACGCGGTCTACGGCCAGGACGAGGCCGAGGTTCTCGACCGGACGGTCGACGTCCACATCGGCCGGCTGCGCGACAAGCTCGGCGACGACGCGGAGCGGCCGCGCTACGTCGCGACGGTGCGCGGCGTCGGGTACCGCGCGGCGCCCGGTCGACGCCGAGCGGCGAGGGGTCCCGGTGACCCCTCGACCCGGCGGCATCGCCGCCCGGATCGCGCTGGCCGCCCTCATCGTCGCCGGCCTCGCGATCGCGATCCTCGCGATCGGGGTCATGGTCGTCGGCGGCCAGAGCTTCGCCGACCTCATGGCCGACCACGGCGAGAGCGCCGAATCCAGCCGGGCGATGTTCCAGGACAGCGTCGGCTGGGTGATCGTCGCCACGTCGATCTTCGCGGTCGTCGTCGCGGTCGTCGTCGCGGGCGTGCTGGGGGCCATGCTGGCTCGCCCGCTCCGCGAGATCGGTGGCGCCGCACGCCGCATCGCCGAGGGCGACTACGAGGCCCGGATTCCGCGCCAGGGGCCGGAGGAGATCGTCAGCCTGTCGGACTCGTTCAACCAGATGGCCGTCGCGCTCGAGGAGCAGGAGCGGATGCGCCGGGAGTTCATCGCGAACGCCGCCCACGAGCTGCGAACGCCCGCTGACGAACCTCCAGGGCTACCTCGAGGCGCTGCGTGACGGGGTCATCGCGCCGGATCGGGCGACGTTCGAGTCGCTACTGGATGAGGCCGAGCGGCTTGTCCGGCTGTCGCGCTCGCTCGACACGCTGGCGGCCGGTGACGCGGGCGTACCGGCGGCGCCCATCGACCTCGACCTGGCGACGACGATCCGGGCGGCCGTCGATCTCGCCCGGCCCGGCAATCCTCGCGGCCGGGCTGGAGGTGAGCGTCGAGTTGCCGGACGGCCTGCCGGCCCGCGGCGACCCCGACCAGTTGGCCCAGGTCGTCGGCAACCTCCTGCAGAACGCGATCCGCTATACGCCTCAGCGGCGGCCGCGTCTCAGTCCGCGCTGAGCGGCGGCCGGCCGACGTCCTCGTTTCGGTCGCCAATTCCGGCGACGGCATTCCCGCCGACGACCTGCCGCATGTCTTCGAGCGGTTCTATCGCGTCGACAAGTCGCGCGACCGGGCGAGTGGCGGCGCCGGGATCGGGCTCGCGATCGTCCGCCAGATCGTCGAGGCGGCCGGTGGCGCGGTCGGCGCGGAGTCGCGCGACGGGATGACCCGCTTCTGGTTCAGCCTGCCGGGCTGAGCGGCCGTCGCGCGGGGCGGCTTGGTCCGCTTGGCGGACCAACGAGCGAAGAAGCACCGAAATGGGCGCCTGTTGGCCACGTCGTTCGCCGTTTGGTCCGACTCGCGGACCAACAGACGAACGAGGCCCAGAATCGGGGCACGCGCGGGCGTTCCGAGCGCCCGTTGGTCCGGTAGGCGGACCAACGGCCGAGGATGGACCGGGCTGGGCCCCAGCGCGGCGCCTACTCGCCGATCGAGAGCTCCCAGACATCGCCCAGCGCGGAACCCTCGCGCTTGCCGCCGAAGAGGAGCAGGCGCGACCCGTCGGGGTCGGCGAGGAACGCCGCGCCTGACCGGCCGCTCGGGCGATCGCCCAGTGGCTCGGCCGGCTGCCAGGTCGAGCGTCGCGAGATCGAGCAGCCACAGGTCGCGGAGAGTCCCGCCGTCCTTTGCCCCGCCACCGAACACGTAGGCCGTCCCGCCGATCGCGGCGAGGGCATAGAGCTGCCGCGGCGGCGGACCGTCGGCAAGGGAGGTCCAGCCCTCGGTGACGCCCCGCGCCCAGAGGTCGCCGATCGCCGGCGTGCCGGTCGTCTGGCCCGCGTACAGCACGAACCGGCCATCGGGCGTCCAGAGGCAATCGTGGAGGCAGCGGATCGGGGCGATCGTTCCGTCGGGCGTCTCGTCGGTCCATCGGCCGGCGGCGAAGTCGTAGGCCTGCGTGTCGGCGAAGCGGCCGCTGTCAGCGGTGAACCCGTGGCTGATCCAGAGCCGACCGTCCGGCCCGAGTGCGGCACACGACCCGTAGCGCGCCGCCGGCACGGCGCCCTCAGCGGGCAGCTCGCGCCAGCGTGTTCGAGGCTGGATCGTAAGCCCACAGGTCGTCGAAGAAGTCGCTCCCCGCCTGGCCCGACCAGATCACGAGCCCGACACCGTCGACCCAGGTCCCGGTGTGACCGAAGCGAGCGGCCGGGCCCTGCCCCGTCGGCTCCTGGCGGGCCCACGTGTCCGACGCGAGGTCGTAACGCCAGAGGTCGTCAAGGAGCCGTCCCGCCGTCACGCCCACCGAACAGCCAGCCGGCGCGGCCGGCCGGATCGAGCGTCCACGTGTGATCCTCGCGCGCGGCCGGCGCGGCCCCGGCGGGTTCGAGCGGCGCCCAGGTCAGCACGCCTCCGAGGTGGACGGGCTCGGGGCGGCCGACGGCGACGCCGACGCCGTAGCCGACGGCGACGCGAGGGTCTGGACTCGCGGTCGCGGACGGCCCAGCGGTCGCCGGACGGACTCCCGGCACCCGGCGCGGAACAGGCGGCAACGGCGAGAACCGCGACAGGCGATGACGATCCGTCGCGAGACGACACGCATCATGGACTCGCCACTTCGACGACGCCCTTGATTGCGTCAGGGTCGTCGGCCAGATCGCCGAACATCTCCTGGTGGCGTTCCAACCCCTCGACCCGCGTCGTGATCAGCTGCGCGAGCCAGCCCGGATGGAACGCCTCTGACCGCATGAGGTCCTCGACACCCTCGACGAAGTCGTCGCGGTGGGCATTCACGGTCCCAACCATCACCTTGTTGCCGAGCACGAAGCCCTGGTTGATGCGGTCGGTCGGCAGGTCGGCCGTGACGTCGCCGCCGGTGACGCTCGACAGAATGAGGACCCCGTTCTTGCCGAGGATCTCGGCCGCACCCAGGGCCAGCGGACTGAACCCGGTGGCGTCGAACATGATGTCGAACGGGCCGGCCGACTCCGCGAGCTGAGCGAGCGATGTGTCAGCGGAGCTGACGTAGTGCGCCCCGATCGCCTCGACCAGCTCGCTGCTGCGGTACGGAGGCTTCCGGCGCGAGTACACCGTGACCTCGAGGTCGCGCAGCCGCAGGGCGAGGGCAGTCAGCAGCCCGATCGGCCCAGCCCCGAGGACCGCGGCCCGAGCGGGCTGCCAGATCCCGAGCCGGCGCTGGATCTCGAACGCCTGGCGAATTCCCTTCTCGGCGATGCTGAGCGGCTCGAGGAGCACGCCGACGGGCTCCAGCGCGTCGGGCAGCGGGACGAGGTAGGCGGCGTCCTCGACGTAATACTCGGCGAGAAAGCCGTGGATGAGGCTGAGGCCGCGGTCGCGCGCGTCGTCCGTCGTCATGTCCTGCAGCCCGATCTGGTCGTAGATCGAGTTACCGGGCCGCCGAACCGTCGCGACGACGAGGACACCCGAACGCAGCGAGCTCGGGACGTTCCGGCCCACCTCGACGACCCGACCGAGGTTCTCGTGGCCGATGATCAGGTACTCGTCACCGTCCGGGGCCGTTCCGAACTGCCCCTCGACGAGCTCCCTGTCGGTCCCGCAGGTGCCCACACGGACGACCTTGACGAGCACGCCTCTGCCGTTCGGAATGTCGCCCACGCGAGGCCGCGGGACTTCTCGAAGATGGAGGGAGTTCGGTTCTCCAGGGATGACGGCGACCGCACGCATCGTTTCGGCCGCGCCGTCCTCGTTGCCTCTCATCGCGTGGTGATCATCACATGGACTACGTGACGCCCTGATGTCCCTTGGCCGGGCCCACGCGGTCGGCGCCATAACCCCTTTCCACCTGTTGACGGGCATGCATACGATGCATCCGCCGCAGCCCTGCGGTGGGGGTGGAGAGGGAGGTTCGTATGACGACACCCGCGTCCCCGCAGAGCCTCGAACGGAACGCAATCGGGCTCACCGAGGTCCTGTTCCAATCCATCACCCACATGGCGCCGGCGGTCGCCACGGCGCTCTCGCTCGGTGCGCGCGACGCTGTTCGCGGGAGGGAACACGCCGCTGGCGCGTCTTGTTGGCGCTGGTCGCCGTGCTGTTCACCGCGTACTCAATCGGCGAGCTCGCCCGACACCTGCCATCAGCCGGTGGCATGTACACGTACGTGGCCCGTGGTCTCGGCTCGTTCGCGGGATGGCTGATGGCCTGGGCCTTCCTGCTCGCCGAGCCGGTCGTCCCGGCCGCCCTGTTCGCGTCCTTCGGCCTGTTCGGAGCATCGCTGATCACGCTGGTGACCGGCTTCTCGAACGACTACCTGTGGCTGCCGCTTACCGTGCTCTGCGGGGTCATCGTCTGGTGGCTCGTCTATCGGGGCATCTCGATCTCGACGCGGGTGGGGGTCGCCCTCGGGCTCATCGAGATCGGAATCTTCGTCCTCGTGTCCCTGCTGCTGATCGCCAACGCCGGCTCCCGGAACACCCTTTCGGTGTTCACGCCGGGCGCGGACGGCATCAAGCCTGCGCTGCAGGGGATGGTGTTCTGCCTGCTGGCGTTCGTGGGGTTCGAAGCGGCGGCACCGCTGGCCGAGGAGACGCGAGATCCGAAACGGACAATTCGCCGGGCGGTCCTGCTGTCGGCGGTCCTGATCGGCATCTTCTACATCTTCAACATGTATGCCGCGACCGTGTACTTCGGCCCCGAAAAGATGCTCGCCGAGTTCTACGGCTTCAACAACGGCGACCCGTGGAGCGCGATGGCCAACGATGTCCTGCCGGGCATCGGCGGGATCCTCGTGATCTTCGCGATCCTGAACAGTTCGCTGGCAAACGCGAGCGCCGGCGCAAACGCGTCAACGCGTGTGATCTTTGCCCTGGGCCGGGTGAGCCTGCTGCCGCGCTGGTTCGCCGCGATTCATGAGACCTACCGAACGCCGATGAACGCCGTCCATTTCCAGGGAATTCTTGGGATCGGGCTCGCGGTCGGGCCTCGGCCTCCTGTTCCAGAGCCAGGGCCAGGAACTGGGCGGGCCGCTGACGACCTATGTCTGGATCGGCTACGCGCTCGGGCTGCTGTTCGCCGCGATGTACGTCGCGGTCAACTTCGCGGTCATCGGCTTCTATTACCGCGAGCGACGCTCCGAGTTCTCGTGGATCAAGCACCTGATCATCCCGATTGCGGGGATCGTCCTGCTGATCCCGGCGTTCCTCGGCGTCCTCGGCGGCCTCACGATCCCGATCTTCGACATCCCGCTGGATCCGCTCAAGACGCCCTTTGACATCGTCCCGCTGCTCGTGCTGATCTGGATGATCCTGGGCGTCGTCGCGTACGTCTTGCTCCGGAGCCGGTCGCCGGAGGCCCTTAACCGCGTCGGCGACGTAATGACCGAAGGCTGACCGTCGCCTAGTCGAACATCGCCAGCGGGCAGTGGGCCGTGACGACGAAGTTCGGCATGTCGACGATCTCGCTGATCCGCAGATCGACGCCTACGCTGCAGAGCATGTAGGCGTCGATCGGGGCGATCCCGTGCTCGCGCCCCAGCCAGTCGATCATCCGGCGGACCGCATCGCGGGCCGCGGTCAGCAGGTCGGGGCCGATCCCGTCGGTCGCGTAGCGGCGGCCGACGGGCACCTCGGCGGATGGGCCGTCGGCGGTGATGAACTCGGGCGCGCGGATCGACATGTCCTTGCGCACGCTCAGCCGGACCAGCGCTCGCATCGGCGTCTCGATCGCGGTCCCGCAGACCTCGCCGTCGCCCTGGGCGGCGTGGCCGTCGCCGATCGAGAAGCGGGCACCGGCGTGGAAGACCGGCAGGAATAGCGTCGCTCCGGCCGTCAGGTGGCGGGTGTCCATGTTGCCGCCGTGGAGGTCGGGCGGGATCGTGGAGAGCGGGCCTGTCTCGGGTGCGACTCCGAGCTCACCGCAGAATGGGACGACCGGCAGCCGGATCCCCGGCAGGAACTCCGCCCGTTTGCCTGCGCCAGGCACGGCGGTGACCCGATAGGCAGGCTCGCTGAAGTCGTCGGCGAGCAGGCCGAAGCCGGGAATGCACGCCGTCCAGCCCCAGTCCGCGGGCTCGAACTCGAGGAGGTCGACCTGGAGGACGTCGCCGGGCTCGGCGCCCTCGACGGCGATCGGACCGTTGACCTGGTCGACCCGGGCGAAGTCGAGGGTCGCGATGTCGGCAACCGTGGACGTCGATGTCAGCTGGCCGCCGCTGGCGTCCAGGAGATCGAAATCGATCTCCGTGCCACTTCCGACGACCTCGATGGCCGGAATCGCCGGGTCCCAGGCGAGATGAAATCGATCCCGCGAGATGTGAATCGCCGAACCGGCAGCCATCGTTCCAGCCCTCCTCCTCGACGATGGCATTGTAGGAGCGCGCGAGGTAGGAGCGCGCGAGCGGGGGTCGGTCAGTCGCCCAGCGGACCCGTATTCGGGGTTGTCTCGGCGGCCCGCTTGCAGTGGCCGGGCGGCCAGCAGTCACCGAACTTCGCCTTGTGCTTGTCGGCCTTGGCCTGGGACCAGCCGGGGTGCTTCTCGCCGACGACCTTCCAGCCACCCGCCCAGGGCGGCTTGCCCGGTGCGCGGATCGCCGTCCCGTCGACGGTCAGGACGTCGACGTCGGTCGCGCCGACGTGCGTCTCGCCGGTGATCGTCACGGTCTTGCCGGCGAACTTCGCGAGCGGGTTGTTCGTGCCCCAGAACCACGGCGGTCCGGCCCCGAGCTCGTACGTTGTCCCGCCGGAGACCATCGAGAAGGTCGGCCGACCCTTGGCGTCCGTGGCCGTGGCGACCGTGCCACGCAGCGTGATCGGGACCTCCGGTGTCTTGTTGCCCTTGTTTGCCTTGTCGGGCTTATCCGGCTTCCCGCCGTCTTCGGCTTCGGCTGGCTTCGGAGAGGCGGTCGATGCGGGCGCCAGTGGCGTGGCAGCGGGCGCGAAGCTGGCGACCGTCGGCTGCCTGCTCGCGCCAGGGCTCGTGCTCGGGTCCGCGGCGAGGACGGGCAGAGCCAGCGCGGCGACCACGATCAGCGCGACGACGGCGGCGGCCGGTCGCCAACCCCGTGACCCCGTAACTCGCTCTGATCGGACTCGCATTCACGCAGCGTACGCTCGGGAATCGTCGCCGTCGATGAGCCTCACCGAGCTCACGGTGCGCCACGTCAACGCGAACTGATCGCCGTTCTCCGCGTGAACGTGCGGTGGTACCATCCCCTCGACCCGAGCCGGCTCCTCGTACGGGGTCCGTCCACGACGTCACACGGCGGCTGGATGCATGGACCCGCGATGCCCCGGTGGGGTGGAGGTTCGCTCATGGCGACCGTTACGTTCGACCACATCACCAAGAAATATGGTGATGTCACCGCGGTCGACGACTTCAACCTCGAGATCGCCGATGGCGAGTTCATGGTCCTTGTCGGCCCGTCGGGCTGCGGCAAGACGACCAATCTCCGGATGATCGCCGGGCTCGAGGAGATCAGCGAGGGCACGCTCCGGATCGGCGATCGCGTCGTGAATGACGTCCCGCCGAAGGACCGCGACATCGCGATGGTGTTCCAGAGCTACGCGCTCTACCCGCACATGACCGTCCGCGACAACATGGCGTTCGGCCTGAAGCTGCGGAAGGTCCCGAAGGCCCAGATCGAGAAGCGGGTCGCCGACGCGGCCGGCATCCTGAGCCTCGACCGGTATCTCGACCGCAAGCCGAAGGAGCTGTCCGGCGGCCAGCGCCAGCGCGTCGCGCTCGGGCGGGCGATCGTCCGGGAGCCGGCCGTGTTCCTCATGGACGAGCCGCTCTCGAACCTCGACGCCAAGCTCCGCGTCCAGACCCGCGCCGAGATCGCCCGGATCCACCAGCGCCTCGGGACCACGATGGTCTACGTCACCCACGACCAGATCGAAGCGATGACGATGGGCACCCGGATCGCGGTGATGAGCGAGGGCCTGCTCCAGCAGGTGGGCACGCCCCAGACGCTGTACGACCACCCCGCCAACCGGTTCGTCGCCGGATTCATCGGCAGCCCGTCGATGAACTTCGTGGACGTGACCCTGGACGGGACCGGCTCCGACGCGAAGCTCACGGGCGCGAACAACTTCGTCGTCTCGTTGCCGCCTCGCCTGGCGGAATCCGTGGCAGCCGGCGCCGGTCGCAAGATCATCGCGGGCTTCCGGCCCGAGCACATCGAGCTCGGCGAGGGTGGCTCCGACACGGCGAGCTTCCCGGGCAAGGCAGACGTCGTCGAGTACCTCGGCAACGAGGAGCTGCTCCACGTCACGGCCGCCGGCCAGGACATCGTTGCGATCGTCGATTCGTCGCATCACGTCAAGCCGGGCGACGACCTGAAGCTCCATCTGCCGCTCTCGAAGCTCCACCTGTTCGACGCCGAGTCGGGTGCTTCGCTCGTTTCGGCCCGCGCCGCCGCAGCCGTCGCCTGACGGCGCGTCTTCCAGCGGCATGACCCAGGACACCGGGCCCGCCGACGCGGGCCCGGTGGAGCCGCCTGACCTCACCGAGCAGGTCGTCGGATCGAGGACGATCTACAAGGGCAGCTACCTGACCTTCCGTATCGATACCGTCGAGCGGGCCGATGGCTCGCGCGCCGAGCGGGAGGTCGTCGGCCACCCGGGCGCCGTCGCGATCCTCGCGATCGACGACCAGGAGCGCGTGCTCATGGTCCGCCAGTACCGCGCCCCCGCCGGCCGGATCCTGCTCGAGATCCCGGCGGGGACCCTCGACATCGACCCGGACAGCGGGGCGATCGAGGACCCGGACGTCGCCGCTCCCCGCGAGCTCGAGGAGGAGACCGGCTACCGGGCCGGATCGCTCCGACTCCTGACCAGCTTCTGGACCGCGCCCGGATTCGCGACCGAGCTCATGCACCTGTACCTCGCGACTGACCTGCGCGCGGCCGACGCCGACCGGATCGGGCCCGACGAGGATGAGCGGCTCGAGCTGGAGCGCGTCCCGGTGAGCGAGGCGCTCGACGCCGTTGAGCGAGGTGAGATCGCCGACGCGAAGTCGATCCTCGCCCTGCTCTGGCTCGACCGCCTGCGGCGCGGCGGCGACGGCGGCGGGTGATCCGGACGTTCCGGCCGGGCGACGAGCCGGCGATCCTGGCGGTCGTCGACGCGGCGCTTCCGATCGACCGGCCGCCGGGCATGACCCGGCAGGACATGGTCCACGCCGTCGACCGCATCGCCGGCGACCCTGAGGGCACCCTCGTCGCGGTCGAGGACGACATCATCGTTGGGTACTGCACGCCGCGGCACGACGACCTGACCGTCCATCCCGACCATCGCCGTCGAGGCCACGGCCGGCGTCTCGTGGCGGCGGCGCTCGACCTGGAGCGATCGCGCGGGCTGTCGCACCTGGTCCTCTATGGACCGGCGGACAAGGAGCCGGCGGCCGGGTTCATCGAGGCCCTCGGGTTCACGTACCAGTCGAGCATGTGGATGTTCGAGCTCGCGCCGTCGGTCGAGGTGCCGGCCCCGGCGTTCCCGGAGGACGTCGTCGTTCGAACGTTTCGGCCCGAAATCAGACTTGGCGACGTTCGTTGACCTCGCCAATGCGTCGTTCCGAGACCATCCGACGCCGCTGAACTTCACCGAAAAGGCGGTCGCGCACGTCCACGCGATGCCGGAGTTCGACCCGAAGGGCATCCTCTTCATCAGCCCGCGTGACGCGCCGGATCATCCGATCGCCTGGGCGAAGGCCGAGCACGAGCTGACCGAAGGCGGCGTCCGCCGCGGCTACATCCCGTTCATCGGGGTGCTGCCGGAGTGGCGAGGGCGCGGTCTCGGACGGGAGCTCCTGCGATGGGGCATCGCGTACGTCCGGGCCGCGGGCGCGGGGACGATCGAGCTGAGCGTCGAGGCGGCGAACGACCGGGCGCTGGGCCTCTATCGCCGAACGGGCTTCACGCCAGAGGTCGAGTGGCCCCACTACGCGCTGCCGACGGGACTGCCGGCACCGCCGACCGGCGCCTGACCGCCGCGGCCGCACCTGGTCCGCCAGCCGGACCAAGGAGCGATCGGCGGACCCAATATGGCCGGATTTCTGGCCTTCCTTCGCTCGGTGGTCCGCCAGCCGGACCAGACGGCGATCGGCGGACCCGATTTCGGCGGTTTCCTGCCCTCGTTCGCCCGTTGGTCCGCCAGCCGGACCAGATGCCGCGGCCGCCCGCGCAGCGGGCGCGCCCTCAGGCCCTTTCGGGCGCGGCCCCAGTCTCGCGAGGGCGCCGCTGTACAGCTTCGAGTCGGGGCTGAGCGCGACCGCCAGGCGGAGATGCGTCCGGGCTTCCTTGGTCCGGCCGAGCTGCTTGAGGCTCTGGCCGAGCGCGTAATGGGCGTAGTGGGCGGACGGGTCGATCTCGAGGAGGGCGGCGAACGTTTCGCGCGATCCCTCGTGCTGACCGGAGTTGTAGAGCGCGCGCCCGAGCGCCTCCAGGATCGAGCCCTTGCCCGGCTCCTGGCGTGCGGCCCGCTCGAGGACGATCGCCGCGGCCGCGTAATGGCGCCTCTTCAGCAGGTCGTGCCCGCGCTGCAGCAGCTCGTAGGCCGACTCGCGGTCGGCAATCGGATCATCCACGCCTGAATTCTGTCAGATGGCTCGCGTGTGGGCGTTCGACACGGCCGCGCGGCCGCGAGAGCCTGAGCCTCAGCCAGATCCGTCCCGCCAGAGAGCCAGGTCGACCGGCCGCAGCCGCGGTGACGGGCTCAGACCGGGGATGCGGCCGCGCTTCGCGATCGGGCGCCCATCGATCTCCTTGATGTCGCCGGTGAAGTCGATCGGCGTCGCGCCGCTGATGTACGAGCCGACGGCGTACGAGTCGACCGGCGCGCCGGCCTCCTTGAAGTACCGGATCCGGTCGGGGTTGAGCCCGCCCGAGACCACGATCTTGACGTGGCCGAAGCCCTCCATGTCGAGCCGCGCCCGGATCTCGTGGACGAGGTCCGCCGTGACCCGGCCGCGCTCCGCCGGGGTGTCGAGCCGGATGCCGAACAGCCGATCGCCCAGCGCGTGGGCCACCCGAAGCGCCTCCTCGGCCTCGTCCTTGAACGTGTCCACGAGGACGATCCGTGGCACCTCCGGCCCGATGTGCCGATCGAACGCGACGGCGGCCTCGACCGTGTCGCCGAAGATCAGGACGAGCGAATGCGGCATCGTGCCGGTCGGCGACAGGCCGGCCAGCCGGGCGCCCGCCGGCGTCGACGCCCCGACGCAGCCGCCCACGATCGAGGCGTAGTCGAGGACGTCGGTGATGTCGGGGTGGACGTGCCGCGCACCGAACGAGATGACCGGCAGTGGGCTCGCGACCTCGACGACCTCCCGGGCCGCGGTCGCCCAGCCGGTCGACTGGGCGAGCATGCCGAGGATCGCGGTCTCGTACAGGCCGACCTCGCGGTAGCGGGCGCGGATCCGGAGGACGACCTCCTTCGGCGCGATCGCGTCGCCGTCATCGAGCGATTCGACCCGGGTCTCGGCGAGGTCGGCGTCGGCGAGGACGTGGCCGAGAAGGTTCTTCGCCTCGTCGATCCCGCACAGGATCGCGTCCTGGCGGGCGAACAGCTCCATCGTGACGATCGGGTCGAGACCCTCCTGCTCGAGGATCGTCGCCGCCCGCGCGAAGTAGACGTCGGCCGAATCGCCGGACAGGATTTCGCGCGACGGTCGGGTTCGGACGAGACCCATCAGGCGTTGAGCCTCACCTGTCGTCTCCTTCAGCGTGTCCCGGGTCGACCGGTCGATCTCCGATCGGCTCCGGCGGCCGTGGGTCGCCGAGTGTAGCGTACGGATCGGCCGCGCTCGACGGCTCGTCCGGCGAAACGGTCGCAGGCGGCGGCTCCCCGACGATGGCGAACGGCACGGGCTCGACGACGGGTGTCCGCCGCCGGCGGTAGACCGCCGCGACAGCGCCACCCCCGAGGGCGAGCACGCCGACACCGGCGAGCCCGCCGACGAGCGCCCTCGTCCGGCCCGCATCGGGCGCGCCCGTCATCAGCGCGGTCACGGAATCGGCGGCAGCGTCGGCGCCTGCCGTGTCGCCGCCGGCGAACGCCGCCGACGCCGCGGACAGGGCCGCTCCCGGATCCTCCCCGATCAGCCCGATCGAGGTGAGGAAGTCACGTTCGGCAGCCGCGAGATCGGCCGCCGCCACGAGGTCCGTGGCCGTCGCGAGTTGGGCCGTGGCCAGGTCGCGGACGCTCCTGAGATCTTCCGTCGCTCCCTCGTACGCAGCGCGGAGCGAGGTCGGTGGCGCGACGGCGAGCTCAGCGGCGCGGGCAGCGATGTCGTCGCGCAGGACGAGGATCGCCGACGCCTCCTCGATCCCGGTCGTCGCCCGGCCGAATTCCCAGCGGCCGAGCGGGTCCCGGATGACGTAGCCGGGCAGCCAGCCGTCGCCCGCGTCCAGCAGCGAGGCATAGGCCGCGCGCGCCTCGCTTCGGGCGTCGAGCAGCGCCTCCTGCTCCGTCGAAATGACCCAGCGCCGGAACGTCTCCTCGGCGCCGTCGGAGTCGCCCGCCTCCTCGAGGAGGTCGAGGAAGCGGCGCCAGTCGTTCTTGATCGTGACCGTCTCCGGTTCGGCCGCGCCGCGGTACGCCGCCTGATTTGCGTTCGCAGCGGCGAGAACCGCCCGCATCGACTCCTCGCCGATCTCGTCCAGCAGCGCCCGGACGACCGTCCAGGACGCCTCGTAGCCGAAGTGCTCCCGCTGGTCCGTCTCGTCGTCGGCGATCCGGCCGGGATGCGACCAGAGGTTCAGATCGATGGCCCCGTCGGATGTTGGCGAGACCGTGTCCGGTCGGAGGCCACCGTCGGAAACTTCCTCGAGGACCCGCGCGGCGTACTCGTCGGCGAAGCCCTCGTTGATCCAGCGGCCGACCCAGAGGTTCGGGTTGAACCAGGCGTGCGACGCCTCGTGGACGATCGTCAGCTCGTCGAGATCCTCGCTGATCTCGATCCGGTCCTCGCCCGTGTAGAAGACGCCGGCATAGCCCTCGAGCAGCGGCGTGTGGACCTCGGCGACCTCGAGGTCGCCCTCGACCGGCCAGTCGAGTCCGATCTTGTCGACGAGGACCGGCAGCCCGAGCCGGAGCAGGTCGCGGACACGCGTCCGCCACTCGACGTCCTCCGGCCACGCGCGGACGACGACGTGCTCGCCGCCCTCGAGGTCGAGCCGGTCCCTCGTGAGGGAGTCGCGGCGGTCGGCGACGATGACGGCGTACCACTCGTTCGGGTCCGCGATCGCCGGTCGCGGTCAGCGTCGTGACGCCGTCCTTGACGGTCTCGGCAACGGTCGAGCCGCTGGTCTCGACCTCGAATCCGGCCGGGATGACGATGCTGACGTCGCCGCGGTCGCCGAAGGCCCACGCATAGAACGTCGCGAAGGCCGATCCGACGCGGATGTCGCTGGCGGACCGCGGCGCACCGCCGGGCAGGTCGTAGTCGACGCGGAAACCGGTCGATTGCTTGTACTGGAGGTCGCCCCGGAAGTTGACCTGGACGACCGTGTAGCCGTCCGCGGCGGTGACCTTGGTCGTCAGCGTTCTCTTGCCCGCCGAAGCCCGGATTTCGGTGGCCTCGGCGTGGACGGCGATCACGGCCGCGTCGTAGAAGTAGCGCGTCGTCAGCGTGCCGCTCGGGGTCTGCTGGACCAGGTTGGGCTTGTTGTTCGTGGCCGTAATGTCGACGGTGACGTGGACGAGGCCCTTCTCCGGGACGAGCCCGTAGGACGAGGTCGATGCGAGCGAGAGCTCGTCGTCCGCGGCGAGCACGGGTGAGACGCCGCCCGGCCCGAGCAGGGCGAGCGCGACGAGCGCAACGACGGCAGCCGCCCGCAAGAGCGGCCGCCCGGACGAACCGAACCGGGTCACGGCTTGCCGCGAACGGCCGGATGAGCCATTGCTGCGCGCCGCGAGGATCGCCGCGATTTGAGCCCGCGGATCCAGCTCGCGAGAAGGCCGACGAAGACGAGGGCGGCCAGCGTCGCCGCGAGGATCGTCGTGAGCCGGCTGCGGCCGAGATCGTCGGCGCCCTCCCAGGCGAAACGGGCCGCCGCGCTGGCCTCGACCGAGCCCCTGAGGTCGCCCGCGGCGAACTCGGTCTGCGGCACGGGCGAGATCGGTCTCGGGGGTGGCCCACCACAGCCCCACCTGCTCGATGAGCCCGGGGTCGGCCAGGCGCGAGTCGCGCGCCTCGACGTAGGCCCCGATCGTCATCAGCTCCGCGTCGGCCTCGGCCGCCGCCGCCGCGAACCCTGCCTCGCCCTCGAACGCGGCCTCGATGGATCGCGGGGCGGTGAGCCCGGCGTCGGCCGCGGCACTCGTCACGGCGTCGCGATCGTCGAGCGCTCCGTCGGCCGCGTCGAGGAGCTCCTTGGCCTGCTCGAACTGCCAGGCGCGCATCGCCTGCCGCACGATCGGCGGCAGCTGCCACTCGCCCGCGCGCTTTACGACCTGGTCGTACTGGAGGCGGGCGGCAGAACGTTCGCTGAGCAGGCTCGCTTCCCCGGGCCGGACGACCCAGGTTCGCCACAGATCGTTGTACGTCTTTCCGGTCTGGTCCTCGAGCAGGTCGAGGAGCCCGCGCCAGTCCGGCGGCCCGGACCCTGGCTCGGCAGCCACAGATGTCGAGCGAAGGTCGGCGTCGGGGATCTTCGCCCGCTCCAGCGTCGCCTCTGTCGAGTCGGCTGCATCCGGCTGGTAGGCGCCAACCCCGCGCTGGGCCGCGTCCCAGACGGTGGCCAGGCTGCCGGGCCCGGCGCGCTCGGCGATGAGCCGGGCAAGTTCCGCCGCGCCCGCATAGCCGTAGTCCTCGGCCGCGGTCTCGTTCGTCCCGACCGCTCCCCAGGCATTGAGCGGGATCTTCGCCGCCGCCAGTTCGGGCGTCAGCGGCTCGCCCGTGACGGGCTCGTCGATCGCTGCCGCCGCCTGGAGCGCGTACCACGACGCGAAGCCCTCGTTCGCCCAGCGATCGGCGAGGAGGCTGCCGTCGAACCAGGCGTGGGCGGCCTCGTGGAGGACGACGAACGAATCGGCGTAGTAGGCGATCTCGATCCGGCCGGCCGTCGGGTCGTAGCGCCCCGAGTAGCCCGCGGTCGAGCGGCTGACCGCCTCGGCCACGACGAGCGGCCGCTTTGCGACCCATGGCAGGCCGATCTGCTCCGACAGGACCGGGAGGCCGCGCTCGAGCAGGCCGCCGACTCGCTCGCCCCAGGCCGGATCGTCGGGCCAGGCTCGGATGCTGACGGCGAGCGGCTGGCCATCGAGTTTGATGAGGCGCGCCGTCTCGGCGTAGTCGTTTGGCCGCTCCGCGATGAAGTAGGCGAAGAAGCTGAGCGGCTCGGTGAGCCGGCCGCTCGTGAAGATCGTCCGTCCGGCATCGTCGGCCGTCGGCTCACCGACGTCGCCGGTCTGGACCTCGATCGTGTAGCCGGGCGGGAAGACGACGGTCACGCTGCCGCCCGGCGTGGAGTCGCTGGCAAAGGCCCACGCCCCGAACGTCACGAGGCTGGCGCCGACGCGAACCTCCCGGGCAGGCGCTCCGCCTGGGTCCGGGATGTCGAAGGTGAGGGTGAACGTCCGCGACGAGCCCGCCGGAAGACGTCCGCCGAAGTCGATCCGGAGGAGCGTCCGATCGGCCTTGGCGGAGGCGACGCTGACCCTGGGGCTGCCGCTCCTGGCGCGCGATCTTGAAGTTGGTCGCGCCGGGTTGGACGGCCAGGTATGCGCTGTCGAAGTAGTAGAGGCGGGTCTTCGTGTCCTTGAGGTGGTTGACCGCGGTGATCGCGGACGTAACGTGGATCTGCTGGTTCTCGGGATCGACGTCGTAGCGCGTATCGCTCGTCAGCGTGAGGTCCGGCGCCGCGGCGCGCGCGGCCGGGGCGAGGGCCGGAGCGAGCGAGGCCGTGAGCGCCGCGACGAGCGCCAGGAGGATCGCGAGCCGGCTCATCGTTCTGCCGGCTCCAGCAGCTCCGGCATCCGCTCGGCATACCTGGCGATGAGCGCCTCGCCACGGCTCGTCCGGCCGGACGAATCCGGGATCGCGCCGCCGATCCAGATCCACGCCGCCGACTCCTCGAGGAGCTGGTCGCTGATCGCCAGCGCCCGCGCCAGCGCGAGGCCAAGCTCGTCCCGATCGAGCGTCCGGATCGGCAACTCGGTGGCGAGGATCGGGCGCTCGTCCTCGGCGAGCGAGAACTTCGCGAAGGGAAACTCGTCGTTCCAGCGGAGGAGCCGCCGGTACGACTTGCGGAACGCGTCACCGATCGGCGGCGCGTAGTGGACCCAGCAGATGAGGGCGAGCTCGGGGTCGAGGATGAGCGTGACAGGCAGGTCGAAGCGCCGCCGGCCGTCGAGCCGGAGGTCCCACGAGGTGACGCCCTCGCGATCCGATCGGGCCTCTGGCGTCAGGTCCAGCTCGGCGAGCCAGCGCTCGATGTCGGCCGGCCGGACCGGGGCGCCGTGGTCGGCGGATGGCATGCCGGGCAGTCTAGCCGGGACGGCCGATGCGGGCCGCCGGGACGTCAGGCCCGCGCCGAGCGACCAGGCGTGCGCCACCTGGACGTCGGCGAGCGTCAGTCCTTGGCTGCGGGCGAGCTCGCCGAGGCCCGGCCGGAGGCTCGGCCGGAGGCCTCCACCGTCTCGCCGACGACGATCGTGGACTCGTGGCGCCGGGTGGCGGGCTTCTCCCGGCCGTTCGTCTCGACCGGCACGAGCGAGTGCTTCTTGCCAGGGCGCGTGGCCCGCTCGCCGGATGCCTCGACCGACGCTCCGCTCTTCACGATGCGGCTCTTGAAATCGCTCGTACGGACGCCGCCGGCGATCTTCACGTTGCGCCCGATCCGAGAGCCGCGCGGGATGATCGCCCGCTTGCCGACGACCGTGATGCCCGTGTTCAGGCGGCCCGGCTCCTGGCGGTTCGGCGTGTCGAGGTCCGGCCCTTCGCCGATGATCGCCCCCTGGCCGACGACGACCTCCTTGTCGAGGATCGCCCGGTCGATTACGGCACCCGAGCGGATGACGCAGTCGAACATGACGATCGAGTCGCGAACGACGGCGCCGACGTCGACCCGGACGCCCGGCGACAGCACGGAATTGACGACCATGCCGTTGATCATGCAGCCGTGCGAGATCATGCTCCGGTGGATCTGGGCCGTCGGGCCGACCTTGGCCGGCGCACGCTCCTCGGACCGGGTGTGGATGACCCAGTCCTTCTCGTAGAGGTCGAGGCCGGCGTTATCGTCGAGGAGGGCCAGGTTCGCCTCCCAGTACGACTGGATCGTACCGACGTCCTGCCAGTAGCCCTCGAACCGATAGCCGAAGACCCGGGCGCCGGCCTCGAGCATCGCCGGGATGACGTGGCGGCCGAAGTCGATCCGGTCCTCGCCGAGCCAGCGCCGGAGGGCCTTCTTCGAGAAGACGTAGACGCCCATCGACGCGAGGTCGCTCTTGGGCTGCTTCGGCTTCTCCTGCCACTCGATGACCCGGTCGGCATCGTCGAGCGCGAGGACCCCCATCCGGGTGGCATCGGCGAGGGGGACGTGGCGAACAGCGATCGTGACGTCGGCGCGGTGGCGGCGGTGAGCCGCGATGAACGGCTGGTAATCCATCTTGTAGATGTGATCGCCGGCGAGCACGAGAATCGTGTCGGATACGTCGTGCTCGATGACGTTGAAGTTCTGGAGGACCGCGTCGGCCGTCCCGCGGTACCACTCCGCCACGCGGCCGCGGGCGATGTACGGCTGGAGCATCTTGACGCCGCCGCGGTTGCGGTCGAGGTCCCACGGCCGCCCGAGCCCGATGTGATCGTTCAGCGAGCGCGGGTTGTACTGCGTCAGGACGACGACGTTGTCGACGTCGGAGTTGACGCAGTTCGACAGCGTGAAGTCGATGATCCGGTACTTGCCGCCGAACGGGACCGCCGGCTTGGCGCGCACTCCCGAGAGGATCGACAGGCGCTCACCCTCACCGCCGGCGAGGATCACCGCCATCGTCCGTTTCATGCGTCTAGGCTAGCACGCACTCGATCAACGGCCGTTCAACGGAACTTATTCCAATTGGTTCCGGGACGCCGCCGTCTGACTCGTTAGACGAAGAGGCGGGGGTTCCTGAACGAGCCCTTGTATTCGACCATCCAGTGGAGGTGGCAGCCCGTCGAGTTGCCGGTGTTGCCCTCGTAGCCGATCACCGTGCCCGGCCTTGACCGCGGCGCCGACCCTGATCCCGTTCGGGGCCAGCGGCTTCATGTGGGCGTACCAGGTCTGCAGGTCCTGGGAGTGGGCGACGATGACGATCCAGGCCGGATCGCCGCCGTCCGCGTAGTTCCAGCCGACATAGCCGATCCGTCCGTCGCCGGCTGCCTTGATCGGTGCTCCGCAGCCGCCTCCGGCAACGATGTCGATGCCGTTGTGGAAGTGGGCGCAGCCGTTGCCCGGCCCGTAGCCCGGGTATGAGCTGCAGCCGAACTCGCCCGTCACGTTGCCGGCCATCGGCCACTTCAACGTGCCGTTGTAGGCGGACGGGATGTTTCCGAGCTTGTACTGCTGCTTGACGAGGTTTGCGATCTGGGCCGAGAGGGGCGCCTGCGCGGCGGCCGTTGTCTTGATGGCTCGGGCGAGGTCCTTCTTGTTCTTGACGAGCTGGGCGTAGGCTGCCTTCTGGATCGCCAGCGCCTTGGCCGTCGCGATCTCGAGCTCCTTGAGCCGGGCCTGCGCCGCCTGCAGCTCGACGAGCTGCTTGTCGAGCTCCGCCTTCTGCTTGGCTGTCTCGATCCGGAGGTCGTCGGTCTGGGTCCGCGTCGATTCCACAGTCGGAGTGGATTGCGGCGAGCTCTTCCTGATCCTTGACGATCTGCTCGGCGAGGGACTTGTCCTGCTCGGCGAAGTCGTTGATGTAGCCGACCTCGGCGATGACGTCGGTGAACGAACCGCCCGACAGGAAGGTCTCGAGCATCGAGGTCCGGTCGGTGTCGTAGGCAGTCCGGATGCGCTCGGCGAGGAGGGCCTTGCGGGTGCCGAGCTCGGAGCGCTTGTGGCTCTCCTGCTTCGACCAGATTGGCGAGCTGATTGTCGAGGAGCTGGAGCCGGGCGACGAGGGCGAAGTACTGCTTCTTGACGACCTCGATCTGGGCGACCATCACGTTGATCGAGTTGCGGACCGCGTTGAGGTCCGCGTTGATCTTCGAGAGCTCCTGCTTGGTCTCGGTGATCTGGCGGCTCATGTCCGACTGCATGGCGGTGATCTGGGCGACCGCGGCCTTCTGGTCGGCGATCTGCTTTGCAAGCGCCGCCTGCTTCGCCTTGGCATCGGAGAGCTCGTCCGCCTGGACCGGGGCGACGCGGTTCGTGGCCGGCGCGCCAAGCACGCCGAACAGCATCGGCACCAGGAGAAGGAAGGAGAACCGACGGAACCGCTTGCGGCTTGGACGGACGCGCGCAGGCGACCAGCCATCGAGAGGCGTGGAGCGGCGCATCAAGTGGGCGTCGTCATCGTGCGAGCAGACTCCGTTTTGTCGCGCATTCATGGGCGCGGCTGGCGGTTGAGCCCGCCGGTGCTTCGCCGCCCCGAAATGGGCACCCCTCAGGACGACGCCGGCTTATCGGGATCATACCTTGGGGTGTCCACCCTATGTCAGCGACATGACATCGGGGACCCGTACGATGGTCCCACCAGCACCCCCGGCTCCACCGCACCGAACCTGTCCCGCCGACCACCCCGCGCCCGGCCCCGGGCCCCCCGCGCCCGGCCCCCGGGCCGACTTGGCCCAAATATTCGCCCCAGGAATGTTAGGCCCGGTGTCGGCTGCCTTTGGGCCCCAGCAGCGACAGAATTCGCCGTGAGCGGCTAATTCCGCCACGACGATGGCCTGGATCGGCCCGAATCGGCGAGCTAACTCGCCTAACAGTCCCCGGGTGAATATTTGGCCAGGTACGAGGGCCGCTGGCCGGCTGCGGCACAGCGCGGGGCCATGTCCGGCCGTTCAGCCCCGGACCAGGATCCCCCAGACCGCTCCGAAGATGAGGAACGGTCCGTACGGGACGTACGACTTCATCGTCACCCGCCGGGCGACGATGAGCACCACGAGCACGACGCCGGCCGCGAAAAGGCCCGAGACGAGGCCGGTGAACGCCCGGATCGCGCCGCTCATCAACCCGACGCCGACGAGCATCTTCACGTCGCCGATCCCGAACGCACCCGCCCCGAACGGGATCGACAGCAGGTACAGCACGAGCGGAACGAGCGTCGCGATCGCGATCGCCGGCAGGACATCACTCCCCGACCAGCGGATTCCGGCCGCTGAGCGTGTAGACCAGCGCGATCGGGATGACCGGCAGGGTCAGGACGTCGGGCAGGAGCCGCTGGTCGAGATCCGTCGCCATTCCGACGACGAGCGTCGCGAACCAGGCCCCGAACAGCGCGAGCGCGAGCGGATCGCCCGCGAACCGCGTCGGCAGGATCGCGAAGGCGAGCGCCCCGAAGGCCGCGCAGACAGCCGTCCGCCACCCGATCGGCCGCCCCGCGGGCACCTCCTCGTCGTGCTCCGGCCAGCGCGTCGCGAGCCGGTCGGCCAGGATCCCGAAGACCGCGCCGACGACCGCGAATCCAATCGCAAGTGGCGTCATCGGCGGCCCGCCACGCCGGCAGGCTACGTCCCTACGCCTCGCGTGCCCCGGCGAGTGCAAGCTCGACGAGCGTGGCATGGGTCACGCCTGTTGCGCCTCGCGCGGCGAAGGGCAGCGCCTTGCGGAAGTAGCCCGTGCCGCCGATGTCGAGGTGGGCCCACGGCACCGTCCGGAACTCGCGCAGGAAGAGGCCGCTCTTCACGAGCGAGCCTTCGGCTGAACCGGAGTTCTGGAGATCGCCGTACCAGCTCTCCATGTCCGGCACGTAGTCGTCGATGAGCGGGATCTGCCAGTACCGCTCGGCGGCCTTGCCGGCAGCCGCCGTGACCTGGTCGTACCAATCCTGGGGCGTTCCGAAGGCGCCCGTGATGAGGTGCCCGAAGGCCCTCGACACGGCGCCGGTCAACGTCGCGACGTCCACGAGGTGGGTGGCCCCGAGCTGCTCCGCGTACGTCATCGCGTCGCCGAGGATGAGCCGGCCCTCGGCATCTGTGTTCGTGATGTCGACCCACTTGCCGTTGAGCGCCTTGACCACGTCGCCGGGGCGTGTCGAGTGACTGCCGGGCATGTTCTCGACTGCCGCCGCGACGGCGAGCAGCGGTGTCCCCGGCGCGAGGCGGGCGACCGTGCCGATGGCCGCGATCACGGTGCACGCACCGATCTTGTCCATCTTCATCTCTTCCATCCGGTCGGATGGCTTGATGCTGATGCCGCCGGAGTCGAAGCAGACGCCCTTGCCGACGATCGCGAGGTGCCGCCCGAGCGCGTCCTTCTCCCCTTCCCCGCCGGACCGCATCACGATCATCCGCGGCGGATTGTCGCTGCCCTGCCCGACCGCGAGGAACATCCCCATGCCGAGCTCCCGGGCGCGATCGGGCTCGATCACGTCGATCCACAGGCCGTGCTTCTCGGCGACGGCCCGGGCCTCGTCGGCGAGGACCGCCGGGCTGACGTCGTTGGCCGACCGATTGGACAGGGATTTGGCGTGATTCGCGCCCTCGCCGATGATGATTCCGCGCTCCGCCGCTCGCTTCGCCGACGCGGTGTCGCCGCCCGGGGCGATGAGGATCAGCTCATCGAGTTCGGGCGGAGCGGTCGCGACGTCGTCGCGGTAGAGGGACTTGGGGTCGAACCCGCCCTCGACGACCCCGCGGGCGACGAGCTCCGCCGCCGCATCGAGGCCACCCTCGAGCAGATCACCGAGCGGGCTCAGCCAGACCGCGAGCGTCTTCGCCTGTCGGCCGCCGAGGCGATGATGGATCGCGGCGCCGACGTGGAGCACCGTCTCCCGATCGACTCCGTCGGCGTCGCCGGCGCTCAGCGTGAGCACGCGACCCGCCGCGACCTCGCCCGAGGCCGCGATCGACGAGGTGTAGCGCTTCGACCGCAGCTCCCCGAACGCCGCGAGGGCGCGCAGCTCGCCGCCGGTTCGCCGATCGAGCTCGTCCAACGGGCCCTCGAACGCGGGCTCCCCGACGATCGGGACGGCGAGGACGTCGGCCTTGACGTCCCAGGGCTGGTCGGATACGACACGCAGCTGCACGGGCAACATCCTCTCGAGGGCATGTTGGCGCCGCCCGGGCGCCGTCACTGGATTTGCGGGGAGTGTACTTCCGTCAGGGGGCGGCGGGCGCCTCGCCGGGAAGGCCGCCGAGCAGGAGCGCCGCATCGAGCTCGGCGCGCGCCTGCTCGATACCGATGACGGCCTGGTTGAGCCCGCCCCGCCCGATCTCGCTCAGGATGATGACGAGGCCCTTCGTGTCGGCCGGGAGGCGTTCACGCGCGGCCGCCTCGGCGTCGTACGCGGCCCTGACGTCGGGGGTCACCACCCCGCCCGAATCGAGGATCGCCTGGTAGAGGTGCCGGAGGGCGGCGTCGTAGTCGGCGTTCAGGTCGAGCCATCGGTCGAGGGTCGTGACGTCGACCGTCTCGGCCAGGCTGTCGTGGAAGTTGCGCGCGTCGAAGATCAGCCGATCGGACTCCGCGAGCCGTTCGAGGGCCTCCGCGTACTTGCCCGTCCGCCCGAGGGCGGCCGCGTCGCCAGTCACCAGATCGTGCTCGGTCAGGAGAACGGTGATTCGCGTCGCGGCAACCGATCCGACCGCCAATCGTGACCATGCGGTCGCGAGCCCGTCGGTCGACGACAGAGCCTGCAGCGCGCGGGCATGGCGATCGCGTCGGTCCGCTGACAGAACCAGCTCCTCGCCGGGCCCGACGCCCGGCAGCGCTTCGAGCTGGCCGCGCAGCTGGTCGGCGTGCTGCTGGATGCTCGCTGGCGAGGTCCTCGCCGTCCGTGACGGTTGTCGAGAGCGTGTCGACGTCGCGGTTGACGAGCGCCGTGAGCGCGCCGCGGCCCATGTCGCTCAGTCGTCGCACGTCGCCGGCCAGCTCAACGAGGCTCGCCTCGGCGGCCGAGAGGCCGGGCTCGATCGCCTCGTCGCCGACGAACGTCAGCTCCGCTCGGGAGGGCGTCCCGGGGAGGTGCGCCATCGCGCCGACGATGCCCGCGGCGCCGAGCGAGATCAGCACAGCGATCGCGACCCAGACGGCGGCGAGGGCGACGCGGCGGACCTGCCCCTTCATCGCCCGGCATCGTAGCATCGGCTCATGGCCGACCCCGGAGCTGCGCGCCGCCTCATCGCGGAGATGCCGAAGACGGAGCTCCATCTGCATCTCGATGGGTCGCTGCGCATCGAGACGGCCATCGAGCTCGCCCGGACCCGCGGCGTGGACGCCCCGACGACGCTCGATGCGATGCGGGCCGCGCTCGTGGCCCCGGAGCGGTGCCGCGACCAGGCGGAGCTGCTCCGGGCGTTCGACCTGCCGATCGCGCTCATGCAGGACGCCGAGGCGCTCGAGCGGATCGCCGCGGAACTCGTCGAGTCGAAGGCCGCGGAGAACGTGCGCTACGTCGAGATCCGCTGGGGGCCGCTCCTCCACGTCGCGCGCGGACTCTCACTCGCGGACGGGATCGCGGCGGTGTGTCGCGGCGCGCGGGGCGCGGGTGCGCGGACCGGCACGGAGGTCCGCCTCATCGCGACGGCGATCCGCTCGCACGAGCCGGCTGCCAACGTGACGCTCGCCGAAACCGCGGCGCGCTTCCGCGATGAGGGCCTGACCGGCTGGGACCTGGCCGGACCGGAGGAGGCGTTCCCCGATCCGCTTCCTCCATGCGGACGCGTTCGCGGCTGCCCGCGCCGGCGGGCTGAGGATCACGCTCCATGCCGGGGAGTGGGGCGGCGCCGCGCAGGTCCGGCGGGCGATCGAGCTGGATCCGGAACGGATTGCCCACGGCCCGGGTGCCGCGGATGACCCGGAACTGTGTCGGGAGCTGATCTCGCGGCACATCGCGCTCGATCTCTGCCCGACCTCGAACGTCCAGGCGGGCATCGTGCCGTCGCTCGAGGACCATCCGCTTGGCCCGCCTGCACCGTGCCGGCGTCCCGGTCACGCTCTCGACCGACGACACGACCGTCTCCGATCATCACCCTGACCGACGAGTACATCCGCGCGGTCGAGCGGATCGGGCTGACGCTGCCGGAGCTGTGGGCGATCGATCGGCGCGGCCTGGACGTCGCGTTCGCCGACGAGGCCGCGCTGGCGCCGCTCCGCCGAGAGTTCGACGCCTGGGCGGCCGGCGTGCCGGAGCTCGCGGCCGGCTGATCGTCCGAAATCGAACGTCGCCGCAACTCACTCCCGTCGCGCCCGGTCGTCCGACTTCGGAATCCGGATTCGGAGGATCGGATGGGACGGGAGTGAATTTGCGCGGCGTGCGATATCGGAGGACTTCCCGGGCGCTAGTCGCTGGCAACGCCGCGTAGCCAGGCGACGTCCGGTTCCCAGCTGTCGACCACGGCGCCGTGGCCGGCGGCGCGGGCGAGACGTTCGATGTCGCGAAACAATGCCCGCTGCTCGGCGGGATCCGCGTCGCGGCGGACTCGATCGAGGCGCTCCAGGAATCCCGCGATCGCCAAGGGCTGACGTCGGAGCTCGTGACCCAACCACTTGTTGAACGGCCGGACTCGACCATCCAGGGCGAACGCCGCAGTCAGCAGCGGCGAGATCGACTCGGCCGCATCGAGCCGGCCTTCGAGCTCGCGGCCACCCTCAAGGTTCTTCAGCGAGCGGTAGAGCGCGTTGATGTAGTCGTCGAGCGCGTCGCGCGCGAGAGCAAGAGATTCATCAGGGCTGAGGCGCCGCTTGCGGTCGACCATCCGCTCGATCTCGCCGTCGAGCTTGTCGATCTCGACCCTCGCGTAGAGAAACGCCGGCCGGTTCCAGGCGGCGTTGGAGCTGGGCAGCGCGTACGTCTCGAACTCCTCGAGCGTGAGCGGCACCGACTCGATCGGCGCGCCGTGGACGAACGGCCACCGTTCGTCGGGCTCGCGGGTGACAACGAAGACATCGAAGTCGGATCGGTCGGTGACGAACATCCCCGCACCACGCGAGCCCGACAGCACGACCCCAACCACGTTCTCATCGGCCGCCGCCGAAGCGAGGAACGCGCGATATTCCCGCTCGATCTCGTCGATGCCTAGACTCCCGATCATGGACCCGGACCCCGCCGACGATAACCCTCTCGTGCGGCCCGCGACGCCCGCCGAGCGCAACGACGTGGCCGCGATGCACGCCTCGAACCAGGCGGCGTGGGACCAGGCAGCGGAGCGCTACGAACGATGGCTGCCGGAGGCGATCGAGCTGATCCGGAGCGGCGGCACCAACCTCCTGCCGCCCGAACTCGAGGCAATCGGCGACCTCCACGGCAAGTGCCGGCGCGCGATCCATCTCCAGTGCGCGGGCGGCCGGGACACGCTGTCGCTGTGGAATCTCGGGGCCGACGAGGTCGTCGGGGTCGACTTCAGCCCGCGGATGCTCGAGCTCGCGGAGCGCCTATCGACCGCGGTCGGCGCGCCGGCGCGCTGGATCCGGGCCGACGTGCTCGACACGCCCCACGAGCTCGATGGGACCGCCGACCTCCTCTACACCGGTCGCGGGTCACTCGTCTGGCTCCAGGATCTCGATGCCTGGGCGGCCGTCCTGCATCGGTTGCTCGCGCCGGCCGGGCGGCTCGTCCTGTTCGAGGGCCACCCGATCGAGTGGCTGTTCGACGTCGACGAGGACGGCCACTGGATCGCGACCGACTACGACTACTTCGCCGGGCCCGAAGCCTCGAAGGGCTGGGCGCCCGAGTACATCGACCACCTGTCGATCCCGGAACCGGAGCAGGCTTGGAAGTTCGCCCGCTCGTGGACGCTCGGCGAGGTGCTGACGGCGCTCGCGGGCGCGGGCCTGCGGTTCGATCGAATCGCGGAACACCCGACCGACTGGTGGGGCGGCCACGACGACGTCCGCCCAGAGGAGCGCGGCCGGATCCCGCTCTCGTATTCCGTCGTCGCGAGGCGCGCCTAGCCCGCCGGTTGCTGCGACAGCCGCTCCAGCGCCGCGGCGAGCTCGTCTGCGTTCGTCGCGACCTCGGTCGGTCGCTGGTCCGGGGACAGCGCGTCGAGGTCCGCCGCCGTCGAGACGCCGGTCATCATCAGGATGCTTCGCGCGCCGACGGCCCGCGCTGCTGCGATGTCCGTGGCCAACCCATCGCCGATCATCACCGCCTCGCGCGCGTCCCGCCCGACGGCCCTCGCCGCCTCCTCGAGGAGATACGGCTCGGGCTTGCCGATCGAGACCGGCGTCACGCCGGTCGTCGCCTCGACCGCGGCGACGATGCTTCCGGCTCCAGGCCTGAGGCCGCGCTCGGTCGGGTAGATCGGGTCGCGGTTCGTGGCGATGAAGCGCGCCCCCGCCCGGATGCAGTCCGCCGCGACGGCGAGGCGCATGTACGTCAGCTGCGGATCGAGCCCGACCACGACCGCGTCCGGCGCTCCGGCCGCCGCCCACGAATCGATCCCATCGCGGCTCACGAGCGTCGCCGCGTGGGCGGCCGTCGTGACCTCGAAGCCAGCGTCGCGCAGCTCCCGTTCGAGGCCGCCCGCGCCCAGCGCGAGGACCCGATGGACGTCCGGTTCGTGGTCGGCGAGATAGAGCGCCGTCGCGCGAGGTGACGAGACCACCCGATCCGCGTCGACCGGGCAGCCCATGTCGGTGAGGCGCGTGACGTACTCGGCGCGATACCACATCGAGTTGTTCGTGACGTAGACGATGTCGTCGCCGAGCGCCGCCCGCGCCGCGAGCACCGCGGCGACTCCGGGCACCGGATCCGCGCCGCGGTAGACGACGCCGTCGAGGTCGACGAGCAGGAGAAGGCCGGTCGGTTTGGTTGCCATCGGGACCGCATCGTAGCCGGGAGGAGCCTGGCCCGGGCGGCGCGAAAATAGACCGTCGAATCGGACGCGACCTGCGGTATGCTCGCCCTTGACCCGCACCGTGGAGGGGGAGCGTGCCGGACGATCCCATCTCGAGGACCACTCTGCGGCGCTGCCCGTGACATTGAACGGGCGGTCGAGAGGGCACAACTGAATATTCGGAGAGGGGACGCGAGATGGGCTCGGGCATCTGGATTCTGTCCGCTGGTCGACGGCGGTCGCTGACGAGTCGTGCACTTGCTCTGACGCTCGGCGTCATCACGGTCCTCAGCGGCGGCCTTGGCGGTGCCATGCCGGTCGGAGCCACGACGTCCGCGCCCGCCGACCGAGATCCGGCCTTCAGGGCCGGCGGTCGGGACGCTCTCGGGCCCGTCTTCGTCGCCCCTACGGCCGACGCCGGCGACGACCAGTCGGTGACTGAAGGAAACGTCGTCACCCTGGATGCGACCCGGTCCAAGAGCTCCAACCTGGTCACGCGCACCTACACAACCTCGGCCGACTTCGCCGAGGGGACCTCGATCAACCTGACCGACACCCCTCCCGATCAGCTCCGCCTCGACGACACCACCGAGGCGTTCGAGTTCATCTGGATCGCCGCCTCGGCCCGCGGCACCGTGGTCAAGATCAACACGGCCAGCGGGGTCGTTCTCGGCGAGTATCGGACGGCTCCCGCAGAACCGTGGCGACGGATCCGTCGCGCACCACCGTCGACCACAACGGCAACGTCTGGGTCGGCAACCGCGCCGAGGCCAGCGGCGTTGGCGGCGTCGGCGAAGGGCTCCGTCACGCAGATCGGCCTGGTCGAGAACGGCCAATGCGTCGACCGCAACGGCAACGGCGTCATCGACACCTCGACCGGCCTCGAGCGACATCAAGCCCTGGCCGAACGCGGCGCCGAGTCGACAACGACGGCGGCGTCGAGACCGCGGCCGACGAGTGCATCATCAACTACGTCCGCACGAATGGCGTCGCCATCCGCCAGGTCTCCGTCGACGCCGACAACCACGTCTGGGTCGGCGGCGCGGCGCTGGGCGGCTCACCGATGTTCTTCAATCGCCTCGATCCGAGCGGGGCGATCGTCCGCTCGATCAACATGCGCGTGCCGGCGCAGACGGGCGAGCCCGGGCGTGGTCAACTGCTGCTACGGCGGCCTCGTCGACCCCAACGGCATCCTGTGGTCGTCCGCGGACAACAACAACTACCTCGTCCGCATCGACCCCTCCAAGCCGAATGGCCACGCCGACCTGATGCGGGTCATCCCGCTTGGCGCCACCTCGTACGGCCTCGGGATCGACCCGGACGGCAATCTGTGGCAGTCGAACTGGGTCTACCACACGGTCAAGAAGATCAGTCCTGCGGGGGCGGTCCTCAATACCTACCCGACTGGCGGTTTCAACACGCGCGGCGTCGCCGCGACCGAGGACGGCGACATCTGGATCGCCAACTCGGGGAGCGCCTCGGTGTCCCGCCTTCGGAGCGACGGCACCCGCGTCGCGATCATCCCGGTCGGCGTTGAGCCGACAGGCATCGCCGTCGACGCCGCCGGCAAGGTGTGGGCGTCGAACCTCGGTTCGAGCACGGCGTCCCGGATCAACCCCGCGACCAACACGGTCGACCTGACCGTGAGCCTGGGCGCGGGCGCAGGTCCCTACAACTACTCCGACATGACCGGATCGACCCTGACCGGGGCCCCGGACGACGGCACGTGGTCGACCGTTTACGACTCCGGCACCGCGGGGACGCCCTGGGCGTTCCTCGACTGGGCCGCCCAGCTCCCGGGCGACGCCTCGTTCACGGTCACCGTCGCCTCGTCGGCCAACGGCACGACGTTCGGACCCGAGGTGGCCGTCACCGCCGGTGAGGAGATCAGCGGCCTCGCCGACGGCCGGTACCTGCGAATCACCGCGCGCTTCACGCGGTCCACGGCCGGCGAGTCGCCGGTCCTGTTCGATCTGACCGTCGCCCATGTCGGCGACCGCGCCAACACCCTCGCCTATCAGTGGCGGCTCGTCGACATCGACGGCCCGCCGGTCTTCCTCTCGTCGGCGACATCGCCGACTCCGTCGTTCGTCGCGCCCGACGACGCGTCCTACACGTTCGAACTGACCGTCACCGATTCGGCCGGCCTGTCCGACACCGACGAGGTGACGGTCGCCGTCACCAACCTCGATCCGACCGTCGAGGCCGAGATAGGCTCCGCCTTCGCCCGCAGCGTGACCCTCGTCAACGCCTCGTTCACCGACCCGGGCTGGCTGGACGTCCATTCCGCCAGCTTCAACTGGGGCGACGGGACCGCCGTCGAGCCGATGGCCGTCACCGCCCAGGGAACCGGCTGGGGATCCTTCTTCGGTTCGCACGTCTATGCGTCCGCCGGCAGCTATCACGTGACCGTGACCCTGACCGACGATGACGGGGGCAGTGCCGCCGTGGATCTCGGCCAGGTCAGCGTGGCTGAGCCCGTGGCCGTCTGGGCGAACAGCAAGACCGCCGCGAAGACCTTCGACTGGACGGGCGGCGGCGGATCGATCACCGGGCGCGTCCACTCCAACCGCGAGGTCAAGATCGCGGGCACGCTGCCCAAGTCGATCATCGGACCGACCGAGTACGTCACCACGATCACGGTCAGTGGACCTCACACGGTGACCCCGGTCCAGTCGACGGTCCAGCCCTATCCAGTCACCTACAACCTCGCCGACTACGCGCCGGGCGGCAAGGTCGCCATCCAGGTCGGGGCGGCGTACTTCAACCACACCTCGAACTGCGTGAAAGGCCTCTGGGACGTCGGCAGCCAGACCCTGCCCGTCGGCGTCCATTACGCGCCGTGCTCGATCAAGGTCAACGGCTCGTCGATCGGCGGCCGAGTCACCCTCGCCGCGAACGGGCTCGATCGAGCTGTCCGGCTCGCGGCCAGCCTTCGAGCCCTTCCACGACGGGCTGCTCCTGCTCGCCGGCGCCAGCGGCAACAAGGCCATCAACGTCTCGGCATCAAGCTCGAAGTTCCTCGGCGTCCTGTTCGCCGGAGCCGGCGAGATCAGCCTGTCCGGCAGCAACAGCAAGTTCTTCTGCGGGATCTACGGAAACACCGTCAGCGCGTCGGGCTCGAACCTGACCGTTCGCGGGTCCAACTGCGGGCGTCCCGAATTCGACGATCTCCGGCCCGCTGCTCGTGCCGGGCCTGGAGCTGTCGCTCGCGGCCGATCCGGAAGAGACGCTGCCCGGCGGTGACATCGATTACGACCTGCAGGTCTCGAACAGCGGATCCCTGCTGATCGTGCCCGGCCTCATCGGGCTTGAGAACGTCGATGCGGCGGCCGCCACGGTCACCGGGATCACGTACGCGTTTGAGTACTTCTCTGTCGCCACTGGGGCCTGGGTGCCGATCGCCTCGCTGGCCGACGGCAAGGTGACGCTCGAACCGCACGCCAATCCTTCGTCCGGGGTGACGTATCCCGCACCCGATCAGATCGTCGGCACGGTCATCGGCGCCGGGGGCTTCGCGACATGGGGCTACCAGGCCCTGGTCGACCTGACGCCCGCCCAGGTGGAGCTCCTGCTCGACCCGACCCGGGTCAGCGGCTTCCGCAACCGGGTCGACTTCACCCTCACCCCGAGCACCGTCCAGGTCCGGCGCCTCTTCACGTTCGGAACCGATTTCGTCGGCGCGATCCGGGCGCTGTCGGGCAACATCACCGACCCGTCCGTGACGTTCCTGCCGCCGGCGGGCGACCTCGTGGTCGCGAACGCGACGACGCATCCGGCGCTGGCGACACTCACGCCGGGTGAGACCGTCGCGCTGAGCGAGTCCTTCACCGTTCCGGTGCCCGCGCCGCGCTCCGCCTCGGAAACCGATGCCGGCTACATCGCGCGGCTGCTCGTCCTCGACGGCTCCGCGCTGATCGGTTCGTCGTTCGCCCTCGCCCAGGGCGGGGTTGGTCGGCTGGTGGCGCCGCTCGTCAGTGCGAGCACCACGGAGCAGCTGCCCGTCGTGTCCATCGCGACGACGGGGCCCGACTCCATGCCGGCGGGGACGACTGCCCAGTTCGACCTCGGCCTCGCCAACCAGGGCTCGGCACCGGCGCCCGAAGTCGACGTGACCGCCTCTGCGGCGGGCGCTCCGCTGAGCGTCGTCGGCGCACCGGCCTCATTGGCGGCGGGCGAGCTCGCCACGGCGACGACCCAATACTCCGCTCCGACCAACAACCCGCCGGCCGACGTGACCGTCGCGGGTGAAGTCGTCTGGTCTGACGCCGCCGGCAACGACTACGGGCCGGTCAGTTCGACCGACAAGACCCAGATCCTGACCGCGGCAACGCTGTCGGCCATCCTGGTCGACACGCTCCAGACCGATGTGGGTGGCGACGGCCAGGTCTCGCCCGGCGACACCGTCCGCTACACGATCACGATCTCGAACCACGGCGGGCAACCGCTGACGGGCGTCAACGCGTCGATCACACCCGACGTCAACTCCGCGCTCATCGTCGGGTCCGTCGCCGCCCCGGGCGGGACCGTCCAGTCGGGGAACGGCGCCGGCGACACCGCGGTCGAGGTGACATACGCCTCCATCGCCGCTAACAGCAGCGTCTCGTTCACGTTCGACGTCATCGTCGACGATCCCTTCCCGACGGGCGTTTCACGCCTCGAGGTCTCCGGCCAGGTGTCGGCCGACGGGTTCGAGCCCGTCTCGACCGACGATCCGGCGCTCTTCGGACTCGCCAATCCCGACCCGAACGTCCGTGATCGTTCCGGTGCCGAATCTCATCGCGTCGCTGTCGGGCCAGCTCTACCTGGATCCCGATGGCAACGGCTTCCCGTCGGCCGGCGACACGCTCCGCTACGAGGTCGTGGTCGCGTCCGTCGGGTCACTACCGGTCAATGGGGTCGGGGTAACTGTGCCCACCCCGACCGGGACTGTGCTCGTCCCGGGCTCCGTGACGACGAGCGTCGGAACCGTCAACGGCGGACCGAACGCGTCAGCCACCGTCGGTAGCCTGGCGTTCCTGGCAGCCGCCACGATCCGGTTCGACCTGCAGATCAACAACCCGGTCCCGTCCGGCCTGACCGCGGTCACGGCCCAGGGGACTGTCACCTCCGACGAGCTGGCCGACCTTCTCACCGACGATCCGCACACGGTCACCCTCGGTGACGCGACCGTCATCACGGTCGGTGCCGGAAGCGGCGGTGGCGGTGGCGGCGTGCCCGGCGTTCCGGGACCGGCCATCGGCACCGTCAGCCCGGCCGAAGGCACGATCATCACGGAGCCGGTCGACATCGGCGCGACGCTCACGCCGCCCGCCGGCGAGACCGTAACCGCATGGACGGTCAGCTACCGGCTCGAGGGCGAAGCGAACCTGACGCAACTCGCCGCCGGCAGCCGGCCCGACCGTCGCCGCGACGATCGACCCGACCGTCCTGCCGAACGGCGCCTACGTCATCGTCGTCCGAGCCGAAGGTTCGGCCGGCGGCGTCTCGATCGCCGAGACGAGCATCGTCGTCGAAGGCGCCCTGAAGCTCGGTCGCTATCGTCACGACGTACCAGGATCTGGCGGTCGGCGTTGGAGGCCTGCCGATGCAGGTCCTCCGCAACTACGACTCGTTCGACAAGTCGGTCGGCGACTTCGGCGTCGGCTGGACGCTCGAGCTCGCGAACTTCCGGGTCACGACCAACGGCCCGCTCGGCCAGGGCGGCTGGCGGATGTTCGGCTGCGGTCCGGGACTGATCTTCGTGCCGCTCTGCTTCGAAAGTTCGCGGCCGCACTATGTCACGGTCACCTGGCCGGACGGTCGAGTCGAGATGTTCGACCTGACGCCGGCAAAGGGCTCCACCTTCCTGTCCGGACTGACGTCAGCGCAATTCACCGCGAAGCCGCGATCGACCTCCACGCTTGAGGCGGTCGATTCCTCGCTCTACTACTCGAACGGCGACCTGCTCGGAGGCTTCTTCGGCTCGGGCGGGATCTACGACCCGCAGCGCTTCCGCCTGACGGCCAAGGATGGCACCGCCTATCTGCTGGATCGCACCGGCGGGCTCATCTCTGCCACCGACCGCAACGGCAACACCCTGACGGTGACGCCCAACGGGATCACCTCGTCGCTCGGCCCGTCGATCACGTTCGAGCGCGACAGCCTCGGCCGGATCAAGAAGGTCACTGGGCCCGAGGCTGAGACGCTGATCTACACGGCTACGACGCGGCCGGCGACCTGCGAGACGGTCACCGACCCGAACAGTCGGGTGGTCACGAACGAGTACGACGCGCGCCCACAACCTCAAGCTCACGAAGGACCCACTCAACCGCCCGTTCCAGACGCTGACGTACGTCGACGGCCGGCTCGCCAGCCGTGACCGACGCCCTCGGCAACGACGGTCACGGTCGACGTCGACCCCGATGCCCGGACCGAGACCGTGACCGACGCCGAGGGCCGCCTGACGACGATCTCGACAATCGATGCGCGCGGCAACGTCGCTGCGAGCGCAAGCGAGCTCTACGACGGCAAGACCGCGATCACGACCTTCACGTACGACGACCTTCGACAATATCAAGACCCGGACGGACCCGCACGGCAACACCTGGGAGGGCGATCTACGACGAGCACGGACCTGCGCTTCTTCACGGACCCGACCGAGACGAACGATCGAGATCCGCTATGACGAATTCGGCTACCCGATCCCTGGAAGCAGCCCCGTGGCGGCGAGACCGAGTACCACTGGGACGACAGCCGGCAACCTCGAGCGGATCGTCGACGCCCTCGAGAACCCGGAGACCTATACGTACGAGGACGGGAAGCGCGAGACCCGGACCGACCGCGAGGGCCACACCTGGACCTACGAGTGGTACCCGGACGGCAAGCTCGAGAGCGTCGACGGACCCGCTCCATCACATGACGACGTTACACGTACGACGACTCAGGCCGGCTCCTGACCGAGACCGACGCCGACGGGCCGGACAACGGCATACACCTACTGGCCGGACGGCAGCCTCAAGACCCGGACCGCGCCCGGCAGCCTCGTCACGAGCTACACGTACAACGTGCTCGGCCTCCTCGAGACGAAGGTCGACGAGGCCGGCAAGACCACGCCGCTGGGAGTACGACGCGGCCGGCCGGCTCCGAAAGGTGATCGATCCGCTCTGACAAGGAGACGCTCTACACCTACGACACAACGGCCGGCTCGAGACCACGACGGCTCCCGACGGCGGCGTCACCGGGTACACCTACGACGGGGCCGGTCGGCTGGAGACGATCGACGGACCCGGTCGGCCGGGTGACGACGTACGCCTACGACCTCGCCGGCCGGCTCGACCTCGGTCGAGAACCCCGCCGGCGGCGTCACCGAGTACGAGTACGACGACGCCGGGCGTCGGCGGTCTGATCCGCGATCCGCTCGGCCACGAGACCGAGACAGACCTACGACGACGATGGCAACCTGGCGACGGTCACTCGACCCGCTGGACCACCTGACCCGCTACGACTACGACCTGGCCGATCGGCTCTTCAAGGTCACCGACGCGGCCGACGGCGTCACGCCTGTCGGGACTACGACCGCGCTCGGACGGGTCGTCACGATCACGAACCCGAGCACGAGACGACGACGTCGGGGCTACGACCCGGCCGGCCGCCTCGCATCGCTCAAGGACGGCTCGGCAACGAGACAACGTACGGCTACGACGATGCCGGCCGCCTCCTGACTACGACCGACCCGCTCGACCACACCGAGACCCGGACGTACGACCCGGCCGGCCGGCTCAGACCGTTACGACGGCTTCCGGCATCACCACGACCTACACCTACGACCCCCGCGGCATGGTCGCGACCGTCCAGCAACGCGCTCGGCCACACCACGACGTACACCTACGACGACGCGGGTCGGCTCGCAACCGCGCGCGATCCGCGCGGCTTCACGACGACGTACGGCTACGATGCGGTCGGCCGTCTGACGACGATCAAGGACCCGAAGAACGCCGTCGTCACGCTCGGCTATAACCTCGCCGGCGAGGAGACGTCGATCACCGACGCCCGGAACAAGTCGTGGCGAGCGACGTACGACCTGCTCGGCGGCATCAAGACCACGACTGATCCACTGAGTCGCTGAAACGGTCCTCGAGTACAACGAGGCTGGCCAGCTCGAGCAGAAGACCGACGCCCGAGGCATCGTCAGCTGGCTACGACTACGACGATGCCGGCAACCTCGAGCAGGCCACGGCGGGCGCGCATCGAGATCGACTACACGTACGACGCCCTCAATCGCCGCAAGACGATGGACGGCGGCAGTCGGCGTCACGACCTGGAGCTATGACGCGTGCCAGCCGGTTGACTCAGTTGCAGCGCCCTGCCGGTACCGTTGCGTACTCCTACGACGATGCTGGTCGCCGCTCAGACGATGACCCTGCCATCCGGCATCGTGTCCTACGGGTACTTCGATGACGGGCGTCTCGCGTCCGTCGAGCGAGCCAACGATCGGCTCGTTCGGGTTCACGTACTTCGCCGACGGCCGGCCGCAGACGATGACCCGTCCGAACGGCGTCACGACGAGTGACGGCTATGACGCGGCGGGGCGGCTGACGTCGATCACCCACACGAAGGGTGCTGCCACGCTCGCCTCATTCGCATACGTCCTGGACGCAAACGGCAACCGACGTCGGTGACGTTGCGCCGGGACCGAGAGGTACACGATCAACGAGCTCAACCAGCTGACCAGGGTCAGCCTGCCAGGCGGCAGCACGCACCGATTACACGTACGACGCGGCCGGCAACCGGCTGACCGGACCGCCGGCGGCACGACGACCTCGTACACGTACAATGATGCCTCACAGCTCACGGCCGTCGCCGGCTCGCCGTACACCTACGACGCCTCGGGCAACCGCCTGACAGGCGGTGGCTCCACGTACACGTACGACAGCTTCGGCCGACTGGCCAACGCGACGGCCGCGGGCTCGACGACGACCTACGCCAGCGATGGCGATGGTCGGCGGGTCTCGGCGACGACCGGCGGGACGACGACGCCCTTACCTGTGGGATGTGGCCGCCCGCATGACGAGCTCGTCTCCGACGGCTCGCGAAGCTACCTCCACGCCAGCGGCAATCGTGCTGTCCGAGCAGAGCGCCGCATCGATTGCCTACCCGCTCGCCGATGCCCTCGGCTCGGTCCGTGCGATCAGCGACGCGACCGGCGCCGTGAGCGGTACGGCCGCATTCGACGCGTTCGGCGCGAACGACCGCGCGAACCGGCGCAACGAGCGTCTTCGGCTTCGCCGGCGAGATGCGCGACCCGGCCGGGATCTACCTCCGCGCTCGCACGCTCGACCCGGCGACGGGCGTCTTCCTCAGCCGATCCGGTGCGGCCGGGAGCCGCGGGAGTCGTCGGCTACAACCAGTACAGCTATGTCGGCAACAATCCGACGAGCCTGACGGACCCGACGGGTCGCCAGGCGATGCCCGAATACATCGGCACGAACTATCCGCCGCTGACCGTCATCGAGGGCGGCAAGGCAGCGGGCGGAGTGTCGCTCCTGACGAAGTTCATCGTCGGGACCTTGATCTTTGTTCTCATCGCGCCGTACATCTGCATGGCGGTGTGCCCGGCGATCGGTCCGGACGGGTCGCCTGACGCGCCGCCCGAGCAAGGTGGCGAGCCCGGCCCCGGCGGCCAGCCCGGACCCGGTACGCCACCAGGATCGGATACCGATCCGGATCCCGGCGACGAAACGGACCCCGACCAGGACCCGGATCCGGATCGGGACAAGAATCGGTGCAAGAACCAAGGCATCGGAAGCATCTGGTATGGGCCGATGCAAGGCGCCGAGGCGACGGGCGGATTCGGACGGCTGACGCTTGCCCAGATCAACATGGGGACCGATACCGACCGTCATGCCCCGCCACCACCCGGCTACAAATCCAGCCCGCCTCACGCCCGTGGCCATCTCGTTGGCAGGCAGCTCGGTGGTGACGGTAAGAATCCCGCGAACATTGTGACCCTGTACCAGACGATGAACCGCAGTCTCATGGCGCCGCTCGAGCGACTCGTCCGGCTTTCGGTGGAGGCATGCAATGTCGTCAACTACTCGGTGATCCCGAACTACGGCGGCGGGAGCCTGCCGGTGGGCTCGCTGACCATCAGCGCGATCACGGACGCTGGCGTCGTCGTCGTGCCGCCAATCCCTCTGCCAAACGAGGAATTTAGCCGTCCGTGAGCCTTGAACGTCTCCAGCGGCTGCTGCCGCAGCCGCGGTCTCCCATCGAGTCCGGCACGCCGGATTCCTGGGCGGCCGCCGAGGCGGCTCTGCAGACTACCCGCCTGCCCGCCGACTACAGGCAGTTCATCGAGGCGTACGGGACGGGCTCGATCGATGAGTTCGTGACCGTCCTCAACGCCAACTCCGCGACTCCCCACTTTCGGCTCGACGAGTATGGCGAGACGATGCTCGCGGTGACCCGCGATCTTCGCCTCCGGGGGGATCGTGGAGATCCCGTTTCCGATCTATCCGGAGCCGGGTGGCCTCTCTGCCCTGGGGCGTCACCGCCAACGGCGACTGGGGCTACTGGATCACGGATCCCCCAGCCGATCCCGACGCCTGGGGGATCGCGGTCAGCGTCGACCGAGGTCCGGATTGGTTCCGCCATCCGGGCCCGCTGACGCGGTTCCTCGTCGACATCCTCGACGGAAGCACCAAGGTTCCGTTCTTCCCCGACGACTTTCCATCGGACCGGCCGACGTTCGTACCGCTCGGTTCCTAGCCCTCCGGTCGCCGCCCCAGTGCCAGTCCCGGGTCGCCGCCCCAGTCCCGCGGTCGGGTCGCCGCCGCCCCGTCCCGCGGTCGCCGCTTGTTACGCCAGGCGTACCAACGAGCGGTTGGATGCGCTCGATGGTCGCGATTTGCGCCCTCCCTTCGCCAGGTGGCACGCGAGGCGTAACAAAGTGACCGTCGGCAGGCCTTCGTTCGTCCGTTGGTACGGCTCGCGTAACAACGGAGCATTCGACCTCCGGTCGAGTCGTGGCGCGTACGATGACCCGGTGACCCGACCCGTCTCCCGCCGCAACCCCCTCGAGGGCGTAACCCAACTCCTCGTTGACGGCACGAATCTGCTCCACGCGATGACGCGCGGGCCGGATCGCCAGCCGCCGGCGGCGCTCATCGGCCGCCTACGAGGTGCCATCCCGCCGGAGACGAGGATCACGATCGTGTTCGACGGCCCGCCGGAGCGGAGCATCCGCGGCGAGCGGATCGCCGGCGGCCTCACCGTCCAGTACGGCGGCCGCTATTCCGCCGACACGATCCTCGTGACCCTCGTCGAGGACGCCGCGATGGCGTCGAGCGAGTCGAACGCGACCGACTCGATCCTCGTCGTTACCGACGACCGGGACCTCAAGTTCGCCCTCCGCAAGCGCGGCGCCCGGACGACCGGTTCGGCCTGGCTCATCGGCCGCCTCGACCGACCGAGGCTCGCGAGCCCGAGCGCCGGCAACTCCCGCCCGCCGGCGCCGCCGCGGATCCCCCAGCCGCAGCCGGGCGAGGAAACCGAGGAAATGAACGAGGCGCGGTGGAGCCCCGGCCGCGGCGCCACGACGAAGCGGGGCAACCCCCGCCGCCAGCCGCGCAGCGCACGGCCTCGAGGCTAGCTCGACGCTAGAATGCGCCCGTGACGATCATCGACCAGATCGAGAAGTTCTGGACCGACTTCCTCGCGCTTTCTTACGACGATCATCATCCCCGACTGGGCCGGCCTGATCGCGCTCCTGCCGCTGTTCGTCCTGATCGGCATCGTCGGCCCGATCCTGTCGATCATGCTGCTGGCCTGGCTCGGCTACGGCGTCACCAAACCCCGGACGAAGGTCAACTACGTCGAAGGGGTCCGGACGGCGCCGCTGAACTATCTCGGCGAGCCGATCTTTCCCGCCGGCGAGCCCTACTGCCCGGTCGACGGCTTCATCTATCCCTTCGGGACGACGCGCTGCGACCGCGACAAGACGCCCCTGTCGGTCCGCTGCCCGAAATGCGAGCTCGTCCGTGAGGCGAGCATCGATACCTGCGGCAACTGCGGCCTCGTCCTGAAGATCGCGCCGCGCGCCCTCATCGTCGCCACCGACGGCCCGCCGCCGGGCGGCGCGGCGGCCGCGTGACGAGCGTGACAAACGAAACGAGCGTGGCGCCCGGATGACGCATGGCCCAGATCTCGCAACTCCTCTTCCCGATCGCGACGATCGCGATCGCGCCTCGGCTTCGCCGCCCACGTCGGCCACGCCGTGATGCTCGCGAATGGCCGGCGGTCGCTCTCCTTCGCCCCGAGCCGCCAGCCCGCCTGGGCCGGCGTCGTGACCGGGTCGTTCGCGGCCGGTCGCGACGTCGGCCGTCGCGGCGGGCCCGGACCTTGCCGCCTCCCCGACGCCGCTCGGTCGGGCCGCGGTCGCGCTGACCGCCATCGGCTTCGGCGATCCTGGTCACGTCGCTGCTGCTGCGGGGCATCGTCGTCGGGCGCGGGCCGTGGGGCAACATGTTCGAGTTCACGGTCGCGTTCGGGGCCTCGATCGTCGGCGGCTACCTCGTGCTCCAGCGCCGCTACCCGATCCGCTCGATCGGCTTCATCCCGGTCGGCATCGCCCTCGCGCTCCTGCTCTACGCGTCGAGCCTCGGCTCCGACGATCAACGAGCTCGTGCCGGCGCTCCAGAACGCGCCGCTGCTGACGATCCACGTCGGGATGGCGGTCATCAGCTACGGGACGTTCGCGACGAGCTTCGGGGCCGGGCGTCGCGTACCTCATCCAGGGCCGCGAGGACCGGTTCCGCTGGCTGCCGTCGCACAAGGTCCTCGACGAGGTCGCCTATCGATCGGTCATCTTCGGCTTCCCGATCTTCGCCACGATGATCATCCTCGGATCGTGGTGGGCCTCGATCGCCTGGTCCCGCTACTGGGGCTGGGACCCGAAAGAGACGGCGGCCCTCGTGACGTGGCTGATCTACGCGATCTACCTCCACGCCCGCAACCAGCGCTCGTGGGCCGGCCGGCCGGCGGCGCTGCTGCTCGTCGTCGCCTTCGGGATGGTCCTCGTCACGTACTCCGGGTCGCTCTGGTTCAGCGGCCTTCACGCCTACAGCGGTCTCTGATCGTGACCGGGTGGGGACGGGGTTTGGGTCGCGCGGCGGTTCTCGGCGCCGGTCTGGCGCTCATGCTTGGCGGCTGCGAGACGTTCCTGGGGCCGGGATTCGACGGAGACTTCCCTTCGTCCTCGCCGATCGCCAGGTATTCGACCGGGACCGCGACGATTGCCATCAAGGACGGCGAGACGATCAAGCTCGACGAGGTTGCGGCGGGCGCCGGGGTCGACTCGATGTTTGGCTCCAACATCCGGTGGAGCGGGCCGAGCGGCTGGCATCTCCGGCTGACCGGCGCGGGCGGCGACAAGGAGTTCGGCATGGGCCCGCCCTTCCTTCAGTTCGACCGGATCGTCGACGGCAAGCACTGGCAGTCGCAATACGACGGCAGCCGCTGCATCGTGGACGTCGAGGTAGCCGACGCGAAAGCGCTTCGCGGCACGGCGACGTGCAAAGGCGTCGAGTGGTACGACGCTCTCGACCTGGGCTTCGCGCTTCCGCAGGGGGAGCCCAAGCCGATCGGCGAACCAAAGTTCGACGCTGAGGTCACCTTCGAGGCCGTCCCCTAGCCAACATGCAGATCGACGTCAACGGGACCAAGTTGTGGTTCGACGTCGACGGTCCCTCCCTCATACCCGATGGCGCGACCATGCGCGAGCGGCCGACGATCGTGCTGCTCCACGGTGGCCCCGGCGGCTACGACCACTCCTACTTCAAGCCCGACTTCGCGCCGCTGACCGCCGCGGCGCAGGTCGTGTACCTGGACCTGCGCGGACCACGGCCGCTCGGCGCGGCAGGACCCCGCGGACTGGTCGTTCGAGGTCTGCGCCGACGACGTGCGGGCGTTCTGCGACGCTCTCGGGATCGCGAGGCCCATCGTCTACGGCCACTCGATGGGCGGCTTCGTCGCGATGCTCTACGGCGCGCGACATCCCGGCCACGCCGGGGGTCTGGTGCTGCAGTCGACACACGCGCGGTTCGACCTGGAGCGGCTGGTCGAGGGCTTCCGCCGCGTCGCCGGCGACGAGGTCGCGGAGCTGGCTCGGCGCGACTACGGCGGCGACGACGTGACGGTCGAGGAGTGGGCGCGGGTCTTCGCCGCGTTCGGTCCGAACGTGCCGGACCAGGAGCAACTCGCTCGCCGGGTCCGGAACGCGGACATCGGCGCCCACGGGCTGGAGCTGATGCGGAGGTTCGACGCCGTCGACCAGCTGGCCAGCATCGACTGCCCGACGCTGGTCTGCGTCGGCGAGCTCGACTCCGTGACCCCGGTCGAAGCCTCACGCGAGATCGTGGACGCGCTGCGGCCGGGCGTCGGGCGACTCGAGGTCATCGAGGGAGCCGGCCACTTCCCGTGGAAGGACGCGCCCGACCGGTACTTCGCCGTCATCGGGGACTTCGTGGATCAGCTGGAGCGCCGCCGCGCCGCCACGTGACCGTCTTCACCTGTGGGCTCACGCGGTTCTAGTCCGTGGGTTCGGCCTGGACCATTCCGGACCGGTGGGCGATCGTCGCAGCTTCGAGCCGGTTTGTGACCTCGAGTTTCGAGAGGATGTTGGACACGTGGTGACCGGCCGTCTTCTCGGTGATGAAGAGCTCCTCCGCGATCTGACGGTTCGTCCGGCCCAGCGCAACGAGCGCGAGGACCTCGATCTCGCGCTCCGACAGGCCGAGCTCCGAGCCTGGGCGGGCCGGCTGGGAGGGCTCACCGGTCGGGAGGACTTCCAGGTCGATCCTGGCCCGCGACGCGAGCGCTGCGATCTCGGCGGCCATCGGCTCTGCACCGAGCTGCTTGGCCTCGGCAAACGCGCGGCGGAGCGCATCGCCGGCCCGGGCCCGCCCTTCTTTGCCCGCGAGCAACGTCTCCGCGAGGCGCCACCGAGCGTAGGCCGCGGCGTAGAGCTCAGCCGATGCCTCGGAGGCCGCGACGGCATCCGCCCATGCGGAAGGATTCGCCCCCGCGAGGCGCGTGAATTCCGCCTGCGCCAACGCCAGCAGCGCCGAGCTCCGGGAGGCGCCAGTCGGGCCGGTGGCGGCCGATGAGCCGGAGGCGGCCGCTGGCTCCGCGTCCAGGAGCGCCTGGGCCTCCCCGAGCGACCGCGCCGCGGCCTCGCTGTGGGCGGCCAGCTCCGTCCCGGCCCGCCGCATCTGCGCCTCGGCGCGAAGCTCGACGTCCAGGCGAAGCCCGAACAGGCAAAGCTCGGCGCGCGATAGGCGATCCTCGGTTTCGCCGAGCCGCGCCAGCCCGTCGCCAATGACAGTAGCCGCCTCCCGATAGCGCCGCCGCCAGAAGGCGAGCTCGGCGACCGCGAGGTGGTATCGCGCGACGAGGTCCGCCCGGTTGGTGCGAACAATGAACAGCTCCGCCGCGGCGAGGTCCCTCTCGGCGTCGAGCCAGTCACCCTGGGCGACTCCGATCTGCCCGCGAAGGATGTTGGCTTCGGGGAGCGGCGGAGCAGTCGCGTCGGCGAGGATCTCGTCGCAGCGCGCACGAGCGTCGGCCCAGTGTCCCTGACGGAACAGCTGCCAGCCGACGGCGAGGTCCAGCTCGCCCCGCCAGCGGGCGGCCCCGAGTCGATCGGCGGTCGCGGCGCCTTCACGAGCGAGATCGAGCGCTTCCGCCGATCGCCCGGCCTGCTCGAGTGCCCGAGCCGCGCTGAGCTGGCCGCCCAGCATCTCGCCGATCCGGCTTGGCCGCGGGCGGATCACGCTGTCGGAGCGGCGATCGTGCGACAGGCGTCGGGCCTCTGCCAACGCTTCGAGGCCTTCCTCCGAGCGTCCGGCGAACGCACGTGACGTGCCAATGAGGTTCAGCGCCTGCCGCTCCTCGGAGGACTGGCGGGCATCGCGGGCGAGGCCAAGGGCCATCTCCGCGAGCTCGCCGGCTTCGCGGTAGTGCCCGGCGAGCGTCAGCGCTCGAGCGTGACCCACGAGGAGGCGGGGGCGATCGGTGGGCGGCACATCGTCGGCGCGCGCGGTGAGCTCGCGGTAGGCGTCAAGCGCTTCGGACTCGCGATCGGCCTCGAGGAGGTACCGGGCTCGCCGTTCAGACCAGCGCAGCGACACGGCTCGGTCCGTCTGAGGGTGCACCAGCGCGACTTCGATGTGCTCGACGGCGCGCGCCGGCTCGCCGGCAAGGCTCGCGGCCTCGGCGGCACGGGCGCGGATCTCGGCCCACTCCGGGCCACTGTCGTTGGCGGCGGGCCGGAAGCCGATCGAGCCGGACGGGGCCGCGGGCGCGGCACCCTCCAATGAGCCGAATGCCTGGTCGTAGAGTCGGTGGGCCTCGACGAACGCGTAGGCGCCTTGTGCGGCATCGGCCGCCTTGAGCAACGCTGGAACAGCGCGGATCACGTCTCCGGACTCTCGCCAATGCGTGGCGAGCTCGATTGCCCTGTCCGCGTTGCTCCCACCCGGATCAGGCGCCGCGGCCAGGGCGCGGGCGACGCCACCGTGGAGGCGCGACCTCTCGCCCGGGAGCAATTCCGCGTAGACGACTTCGCGCAGGAGCTCATTCGGGAACGCGTAGCCGTCGCCGGGGCTCCCTCCCTCGGCCTCGAGGAGGCCGGCCCGAACGGCGTGGCGAAGCGCCGAGATTGTCAGGTCGTCCGGGTACCCGACGACCCTGATCAAGAGTTCCGCCTCAGCGCGCCGCCCGATCACGGCCGCCACCCGGAGGACTCGTCGGACTTCCTCCGGCTGCGCGTCGATCCGGGCCTGTAGCGTCGCCCGGAGCGAATTGGGCACGCCTCCGATCCCGGCGGCTGCGACGAGCTCTTCGACGTAGAACGGGTTTCCGTGGGCGCGCGAGGCCACCGCTCGAGCGTCGGCCGGCGAAAGCCCGGGAGCCAACGCGGCCACGAGCTCGGCGACGTCGTCGGCGCCCAGCCCGCGGAGCTCGATGGTCTCGACGAGCGGGCTTCGGTGGAGCTCCACGAGCAAGCGGGCAGCCCGTTCATCGGCTGGGAGGGCGTCCCGCCGGAATGTCGCGATGACGAGGATTCGGACCGATGCGAGGTTCCTCGCGAGGTGGGCGAGGAGATCCCAGGTGGACGGACCTCCCCAGTGAATGTCGTCGAGGACGAGCACGACGAGATCGTGCCGGACGCCCAGGCGCTCGAGGACGCCGAGCAGATGCTCGAACACGAGTCCGAGCGAGACTCCCGCCGCGGACGGGGTCTCGCCCTCCGCTGCCAGCGACGGGACGAGGACCGAAAGGACCGACCTGGAAGGTCCGATGACCGTCGCGGCCTCTTCGGGAGAGGTCGCTCGACCAAGCCCGCGCAGGGCCTGAACGACCGGCGCCAGGGGGAGATCCGGGCCGGCGATCGGCGGGCAGGTCCCGAACAGGACGACCTTTCCCTTGCCCTCGCCTGAGTCCAGCAACTCAGAGACGAGCCGGCTCTTGCCGATCCCGGCCTCGCCCTCGATGAGGACGATCCGGGGCTCGGCGCCCTTGGCGAGCTCGGCGGCGGCCTGAAGACGTGCCAGCGCATCCTGCCGGCCGACGAGACGGCTGATTCGCTCCACCACAGGCGATCGTCTCCCCTTGACGCACGGTGGGCAAGCCCGCGAATTCAGCAGAAGTATGACGGCCGATCGATCACGGAACTGGACGTGTGCGGCTGCCGCAGACAGGGACAAGCCCGACGCCCGAATGGGGCCTGCTCGCGATGAGCCGCCGCTCGGCTCAATCGCGTCGGTCGGATCCGACGCCTGAAGGAAGTCAGCCGGCCTGCCCGGCCGGCTCCCCCGTCGCGACGTCGGTTCCGATCGCGAGCGCCAGGTCGAGGGCATCGTCGATGGGGAGTGCCGCGCCCGCGGACCGTTCGGCCTCGTACCGCTCGTCCCCCAGGGCGGCCCGGGCGACCATGGCCGTCCTCTCCCTCATCTGTGCCTCGAACGCTTCGAGCACCGAGTCCACCTCCGCCAGGGCGGTCGCCGACGCTCCCTGGAGTTGTGCAGCCGGACCATGCCGACGAACGGCCGCGGCAAGGGCCGCGTACCCCTCGAGGACGTAGCCCAGCAGATCCAGGTCCTCCATCGACCGCCCGATCGTCGCGCTTTCGGCAAATGAGCCCGCCGCCTCAACGAGGCGTCCAGCATGGAGTTGCGAGAGCCCTCGGTTGAGGAGACCAGCGCCGAGCGATTCGCGCATGACATCGACGTGGCGCATCCTCGTGACGATTTCGTCGTACTGCGCGGCCGACTGGTCGAACTCGCCGCGCCGGAGCGCTCGCAGCGCAACAGCCGATCTGGCGAGGATCTCCATCCGCGGATCTCCCGAACGGTCGGCGTCCTCGAGCATCTCCCGGAGAGCGTCGGCTTCGCCCAGCGCGTCGCCTCGTTCGGCGGCGCTCAGCGACCGCAACTGTCCCGCACCGACGGCGCCCCGTGCGTCGCCCAGCCGACGCGCCAGGACCAGCGCCTCCGCGGCGAACCGATCGACCGCCTCCAGATCGCCCTGGCGTACCGCGAGAACGGCCGCCTCGTGGAGGAGCCTGCCGCGTTGCGCCTCCTCGAGGTCCGGGTGGGCGAGCAGGGTGCCGACGAGCGAGCGGGCCTCCGACGTATGTCCGCGCGCCCGCGTGTAGTCCCGCAGGAACTCGACGAGCTCCGCTACGCGGCTGAATTCGCCCGCGCCGAGTGCCCAGTTCATCGCCGCGGAAATGTTCGCGCGCTCCACGTCGAGCCGGTGCAGCCACGGGACCAGGTCCTCGGCGCCAAGCTCCTCCTCGAATCGCCGGCCGAGGTCGAAGAAGTAGTCGAAGTGCCTGCGGGCGATGGCCTCCGCCTCGCCGGACGCCAGAAGCTGATCAGCCGCGTATTCGCGGATCGTCTCGAGCATCGCGAACCGGGGCTCATCGTCGTCGGTCGCGATCGGTCGCAGGAGGCTCCCGTCGACAAGCGTCGTCATGCTCTCGAGCAGGGAGCTGCGCGAATCCTCGAGGCAGACCGCCTCGGCGGCCGCGAAGGAAAGGCCGCCGTCGAAGACCGCAAGGCGCCGGAACAGGACCTGTTCGGGCTCGTCGAGGAGCTCGTGGCTCCAGGCGATCGTGGCCCGCAGCGTCTGCTGACGTTCCGGCAGATCGCGTGATCCGCCGGTCAACAGGCCGAGACGGTCGTCCAGGCGCGACAGGATCTGGCTCGGCGACAACAGCTTCACGCGGGCCGCAGCGAGCTCGATGGCCAGGGGGAGGCCGTCGACCCGGACGGAGATTGCCGCGACGGCCAGTGCGTTCTGGTCAGTCAGGCGGAAGTCTGCGCGAATGCCGGTGGCGCGAGCGGCAAACAGCATCACGGCATCGCTCTGGCCGATTCGCTCGGCCGTCGGCGGCGTGCCGACATCGGGCACGCCCAGTGGGCTGACCGCGTACTCCTCCTCGCCCCGAATGTGGAGTGGCACGCGGCTCGTGGCGATGACATGGAGCCTGCCGCTCCGGGCGAGGAGCCGAGCCACGAGCGGCGCGATGCCCGTGACCTGCTCGAGATTGTCCAGCACCAGGAGCACGTGCCTCGGCTCGAGGGATTCGACGAGGGACTCCTCGATCGACTGCCCGGGGCTCTCTGCGACACCAAGGACCGCTGCGATGTGCGATGGGGCCAGCGTCGGGTCGGTGATCGAGGCGAGCTCGACGAGGTAGACGCCGCCCGGGAATTCGCGAACAAGTTCGGCCGCGGCCTGGATGGCCAGGCGGGTCTTGCCCGTGCCTCCGGGCCCGGTCAGTGTGAGGAGCCTGGTGCCTGGCACGAGTCGTACGAGGTCCCCCAACTCGGTCGCTCGGCCAACGAAGCTGGAGAGCTGGATTGGCAGGTTGTGGGGCGCTGCACTGGGTGGATCGAGCGCCGAAGACGGAATCACGATCGGCCCCGCCACCGTCTCCGTGGCCGCCGCCTCGCGGGCCGCCGCCAGGAGCTCGCCGGCGGTCTGGTAGCGGGCGGTCGGGTCCTTGGCCATGCCCGTGGCGATGACCGGGTCGAAGGCGGGCGAGGGCGGGATCGACGCTCCGACGGCCGCGGCGGCTCGGCCTGGACGTGGGCCCACAGGGTCGCCACCTCGGTCTCGCGGCGGTACGGCGGGTGGCCGGTGAGGGCGGTGTACAGGACGCAGGCGAGCGAGTAGACGTCGACCCGGCCATCGATCGGGCGGCCCTCGATCTGCTCGGGCGCGACGTAGTCGACCGAGCCGAGCAGCTGGCCGGTCCGGGTGAAGCCGGCGTCGGAGCCCAGCTGCTTGACCAGGCCGAAGTCGCCGAGGTAGGCGTGCTCGCTCGCCCCGGGCCGTCCGGGCGACGAGGATGTTGGCGGGCTTGACGTCGCGGTGGACGAGGCCCCGGTCGTGGGCCGCGTCGAGGGCGTCGGCGATGCCGCGCCAGCAGGCCGACCGCCCGGCCCGGCGCGAGCGGCCCGCCGCGCGCGATGAGCGCGCCGAGGTCGTCGCCCGTCGACGTAGCGCATCGCCAGGAACAGCCGGCCGTCGGCCTCGCCGGCCTCGTAGATCGGGACGATGTGGGGATGGTCGAGCGAGGCCGCCAGGCGGCTCTCGGCGAGGAACCGCTCGCGGAACGCGGGATCGCGCGGCGAGCTCCGGGGCGAGCGAGCTTCAGGGCGACCGTCCGGCCGAGGCCGCTCGTCGGTCGCGAGGTAGACCTCGCCCATCCCGCCCCGGCCCAGCAGCCGCTCGATCGCGTAGGCGGCGAGGGTCGTGCCGGCGGGCAGGGTCATGGGCGGAGTATGCCCGCCGGCGGCGGGCCGGAGGACGAGGGCGGGGGCGAATAGGGAACGCCGCTGGGACGCAATGGGGACGCCGACCGATGTTGCTGGGTGGCCGCACGACCAATCTCGGGATGTCGGCATCACCCGGTGCCGCGAGAGTCGACAGACGCAGAAGCGTCGTCGAGAAAGGAACTGTCGTGAAGACACTCGCACTCAGGCTCGCCGCCCTGGCCCTTCCGATCGCCCTGTTCATCGCGGCTGCGGCTCCCCGCATCCGGTTCTAGGCGAACGGAGATGAAGGACCTTGTTCTGCGGCTCGCCGCAATTGCCCTGCCGGTCGCCCTGTTCGTCGCGGCGGCGGCTCCCAAGATCCGCTGGTAAGGAAGGAATCTCGACATGAAGACCCTCGTCCTCCGGCTCGCCGCCCTGGCGCTGCCGATCCTCCTGTTCGCCGCCGCAGCGGCTCCCAGGCTTCGACTCTGAGCGGGGCCGACATGCATATCCCGAAGGCGCTCAGCGCCGTCCTCGCCGCAATGGGCGCGGTCCTCGCAGCGGACCAGGTCGCGAAGGCGATCATCCGCCACGAGCTGACGCTCTGTTCAGCACCGCCGGTCAGTCTCTGCGATCGAATCTCGATCGCCGGCCCCTTCGGTCTGCTGCGGACCGAGAACGGCGACGGCGCCTTCGGGCTCCTCGCCGGGGAGACGATCGGACCTGTGATGATCGTCCTCCTCGGCATCTTCCTGTGGCAGGTCGCGCGACTGCCGAAGACGCCGTTGCTTGGCCTGGCCGGCGGGCTGGTGCTCGGCGGCTGGCTGGCCAACATCGCCGATCGGGCGGCGTTCGGGGTCGTCACGGACTTCATCGACCTGCGCTGGGGCCTCGCCGACAAGGGCGTCGTCCTCAATCCGGCCGACATCGGCCTTGCCGCCGGAGGCCTCATCCTCGCTGTGCTCCTCTATCGGTCGGCGGCCCCATCGGACGGAATTAGACAACCTCACGCAATCGGCTGACTCTCCGCGCGGTCCTCGGTTGGCAGGTGAGCGGCCGCGACGGCTGCTTGGTCCGTTCGCTCGCCGACGCTCCATTCGGTGGCGAACGCGGACTCGCCCAATGTCGTTCGCACGCTCGCCACGGCGTCGTCGTACCAGGCCCGATCGACCGGGTACATCTCGGCCCCAGCCTCATGACGCACTGCGGCCGCCGATCCCCAGGTGCGCGCGGCAGCCCGATGGTCTCCTTCCCGCGCGAGAAGCTCGCCGAGCCGCTCCAGGGACTCGACGACCCCGACGACCCCGCCCGTAGCCCGGCTGTGCTCGAACGACTCGGCGAGGAGCGTTCGGGCCCTCGCGAAGTCGCCACGCCGGGTGGCGAGTTGTCCCAGGTTGAGCCGGACGGAGTTGATCAGGTCGTCGTCCTGGATCTGTTCGGTCAGCGTCTCCGCCTCGGCCAGGATCGTCGCGGCCGCTTCGTGCTCGCCGCGATAGATCGCAAGCTGGCCCAGGTTGCTCAGCACCCGTCCGATGCTGCCAACGTCTCCGAGCGCCCGGAACTCCGCGAGCGCCTCCGCGTAGAGAGTCGCTGCGCGCTCGAAATCCAGTTCGAAGATGGCGACGTCTGCCAGGTTCCCGAGCGTCGCAGCGGCGCCCCAGACATCGCCGATTTCGCGGGACTTGGCGAGGCTGTCCTCGAGGAATGTCTGGGCGCCGCGGTAGTCGCCGAGCTGCCACGAGACGAGGCCAAGATTGCTGAGCGAGGCGGCGATCGGTTCCGGGTCACCGATCTCCAGGCGTATTGCGAGGCTTGCGTTGTGGTAGGCGCGGGCGCTGTCGAAGTCGGCCTGAAGCCAGGCCAGGTTACCGGCGGCATTCAGCGCATTCGCGTGTACCAGATCCGCTTTGGGCCCCGGCAGCTCGAGGAGACGCGCCAGCAACTCTCGCCATTCGCTCAGGAAGCCGATTTCGAGCACATACGAGCGGAGGGACGCGGCTATCCGGAGGCCGGGCTCCGGTGCGTCCTCTTCGATCGCCCAGTGCATCGCCGAGCGGATGTTGTCGAACTCCGAGCGAATGCGCTGCCGCCACAGCGCCGCATCCTGCCCACGCGACTCCCGTTCGGCGCGCTCGGCGAGCGATGTGAAATAGGCCGCATGCCGTTGCCGCGTCGGCCCGGCGTCGTCACTCGATACGAGCTCTTCCGCGGCGTACTCCCGGATCGTCTCGAGCATCCCGTAGCGTTCCTCGGCTCCGTCGGCAGACCCATGCCGGACGACCAGGCTCTGCGCGCTCAACTTGCCCAGGAGCGTCGCGACGGCGCCGTCAAGCTCGCCGCCACAGACGTCCGCGGCGGCTTCGGCAGTCCAGCCGCCGGCGAACACGGACAACCGGCGGAAGAGTGTCGCTTCGGCTGGCCCGATGAGCTCGTGGCTCCAGTCGATCGCGAGGCGGATCGTTCGCTGCCGATCTGCGGCGTCCCGCGGGCCATCGGTGAGCATCTCGAGCCGACGGTCGAGTCCCCGGGCGATCGCGTCGAGGTCCAGGTCGCGGATGCGCGCTGCCGCCAGCTCGATCGCCAGCGGCAGGCTGTCGAGCCTTCGACAGATCTCCGCCAGCAACGGACCGTTCGAACTATCGATCGACAGGGTCGCCCCAGCGTCGCGCGCTCGTTCGACGAACAACCGAACGGCAGCCGACTGGGTGATCGTCGAGAGCGAGGCGCCGGCGCCCGCGAGCGCGAGAGGGCCGAGTGGGTAGTCGCGCTCGCCGCGGAGGCGGAGCGGCGCCCGGCTCGTGGCGACGACGCGCAGCCGTGGCGCCTTGGCCAGCAGGGTCGCGATCTGGGGCCCGGCGTCCAGCACCTGCTCGAAGTTGTCGAGGATGACGAGCGAGTTGCGGTCCGCAAGATGGGCCTCCAGGCGGGCCATTGGTCCAAGTTGCCCATCGTCTGCGATGCCCAGGCGCGACGCGATCGCGGCCGGGACCATCGCGGGATCGCGGATCGGCGCGAGGTCGACGAACGAGATGTCGGCGGCGGGGTCGGGCGGAGTCCAGCCGAGCTCCAACGCCAGCCGTGTCTTGCCGCTTCCGCCGGGGCCGGTGATCGTGACGAGCCGGTGGGTCGCGAGGAGGTCGGCGAGCTCTCCCAGCTCACGCTCTCGCCCGATCAATTCGGAGATCGGTGCCGGCACCTCGCGGACGCCCCGCGGGATGTCGGCCGGTGCCGGCTCAGCGGGCGCGCGGATCGGACTTCTCAGGAGCTCGGGCAGGGCGCGGAGCAACTCGAGCGGGTCCTCTCCCGCGCCTTCCCGAAGGGCCTCCTCAATGGCGACGCTCGGTGCCGCGAGGGACGCCCTCGCCAGCCAGCCCTCGGCGACCTGCTGTTCGATCGCTGGCAGGACGTAGTCGCCGCGCTCGTGCATAGCGCGGACGGCACCCCATAGACGTGCCGCGAGGAGCGGCTGGGCGGTCACGAGCGCGACCGGCATCGAGGTCCGAAGCGAGTCGGCGATGGTCATCGGCAGTTGCAGGGTCGCGGCGATGTCCGCGCCCTCGATCGCGGCCTCGACCGCCTCCGACGCGCGCCCGATCTCGGCGAGGTCCACAGCGCGATAACTCAGGGCCCAGCCGAGATCCGCCGAGCGCTCGAGCTCGCGAAACAGCCGGGCCGCGAGCCCGTTCATCGAGGCGGCCTCCACGTGTTCGCCTCGGACCGACAGGATCTGCGCGAGGTTGCCGGCGGCAATCGCCTGCTCACCGGCCCAACCGGCGTGGGCCGCCTCGGCCACCTGCTGACGAAGCCGCTCGACGTATTCGTCGCTCGATAGGCCGTACCTCGCGCCCGCTGCCAGCGTCCTCATCTCCATGAGCGAGATTTGCGTCCGTGCATCCAGGCCGCTGAGATCGAGGCCCTCGATCTCCGCCTCCGCCGCCACCGCCGCCGCGCTGTCGCCCTCGTACTGGGCGATCCACATCCGCGACGACAGGGCCGAGATGAGGGCCGACGGATCGGCGACGGCCCGGGCCATCTCGACCGTCTGGTCTGTCAGGGCACGCAGCTCGATCGGACCCACGACTCCCTGTGCGGTCAACGCGAGCTGTCGCGCAGACGCGCGCGCGAGCTCGACCGATGGCTCGGGTGCTAACGCGGACGTGCGCTTGAAGCGGGCAAAGCCCTCGGCCAGACGTCCTCGCGTCTGCCAGAACGACGCGAGGTGGGAGCCCAGGGCCAGGGACTGACGAGGGTCGGCGACATCAAGTCGATCCAATGCCCGGCGGATGTTGTCCGCATCGGCGTCCAGGCGCTCGACCAGGTCCGGGGTCCAGCCGCCGGCCGTCTGCCGGTCCCACTCCTCGGCCAGATCGAGGAACTTCCGCGCGTGCCGATCCTCGAGCTCATGCAGGCGGTCATCGGTCAGGCTCCGGAGGACCGTCGTCCTGATCGTCTCGAGCAACCTGAAGCGCGATACCGTCCCGACCGTCCCCAGGCTCGCGATGAGGCCCAGGGCGACAAGCGATTCGATGGCATCGACGACGTCGATGTCGGGGGCGAGCGCCTGGGCGAGGTCGAAGTCGAAGCCGGCGCAAGCCGACACCGCCTCGAGCGTCTCGAGTTCCGCCGGCGACAGCAGTCCGACGGTCCAATCGAGGATGGCGCGCAGCGAGCGATGTCGATCGCCATCGTGCGTGTCAATGGCCTCGGTCCCCTGCTGGTCGAGCCGGCCGACGATCTCGGCAGGCGACATCGCCCGCGTACGGGCCGCCGCCAGCTCGATCGCGAGCGGCAGTCCGTCGAGCCGGCGAAGCAACGTCGAGATGTCGGCCGCCGTGCGCTCGTCGATCGTTCGCAGACGCCCGAGCGCGCGTGCACGACCCAGGAAGAGCGCGCCCGCCGGCGATCGCTCGACTGCCTCCACCGTCGCCTCGGCTGGAAGGCCGAGCGTCGGGACGGCCACCTCGATCTCGCCGCGGACACCGAGCGGAACGCGGCTCGTCGTGAGGATCCGAAGGCGAGGCGCGCCTCGAAGCAGACTCGTCACCACCCGGCCGACCCCGGCGATCTGCTCGAGGTTGTCGAGACCGAGCACTGCCTCGCGCTGGGCGAGGGCCTCGATCACGACGTCGATCGGTTCCCGGGCGGCCGATCCCTGGAGCCGCATCGTGGTCGTGATGGTCGCGGCGACGAGGGATGCATCCTCGACCGCGGAGAGGTCGACGAACCATGCGTCACGCCCCCGCACGCGTACCGTCGACACGACGGCTTCGGCCAGGCGTGTCTTGCCGCTCCCGCCGGGTCCTGTGAGCGAAACGAGGCGGGACCGCCCGAGCTCGTCGAGGAGGCTGGCCAATTCGTCGTCGCGGCCGATAAGTGGGTCGAGGTCGGCCCACGATCCCGGGCGGCCGTCACTCGCCACCGTCTCTGTCGCCGCCTTGCCCGCCACCGTCTCCGTGGCCGCCGCCTCGCGGGCCGCCGCCAGGAGCTCGCCGGCGGTCTGGTAGCGGGCGGTCGGGTCCTTGGCCATGCCCGTGGCGATGACCGGGTCGTAGGGGGCGAGGGCGGGATCCTGCTCCGACGGCCGCGGCGGCTCGGCCTGGACGTGGGCCCAGAGGGTCGCCACCTCGGTCTGGCGGCGGTACGGCGGGTGGCCGGTGAGGGCGGTGTACAGGACGCAGGCGAGGGAGTAGACGTCGACCCGGCCATCGATCGGGCGGCCCTCGATCTGCTCCGGCGCGACGTAGTCGATGGAGCCGACCAGCTGGCCGGTCCGGGTGAAGCCGGCGTCGGAGCCCTGCTCCTTGGTCAGGCCGAAGTCGCCGAGGTAGGCGTGCTCCTCGGCCCGGGCCGTCCGGGCGACGAGGATGTTGGCGGGCTTGACGTCGCGGTGGACCAGGCCCCGGTCGTGGGCCGCGTCGAGGGCGGCGGCGATGCCGGCCAGCAGGCCGACCGCCCGGCCCGGGTCGAGTGGCCCGGCCGCGGCGATGAGGGCGCCGAGGTCGTCGCCCTCGACGTAGCGCATCGCGAGGAACAGCCGCTCGTCGGCTTCGCCGGCCTCGTAGATCGGGACGATGTGGGGATGGTCGAGCGAGGCCGCCAGGCGGCTCTCGGCGATGAACCGCTCGCGGAACGCGGGATCGGCGGCGAGCTCCGGGGCGAGCAGCTTCAGGGCGACCTTCCGGCCGAGGCCCTCGTGGGTCGCGAGGTAGACCTCGCCCATCCCGCCCCGGCCCAGCAGCCGCTCGATCGCGTAGGCGGCGAGGGTCGTGCCGGCGGGCAGGGTCATGGGCGGAGTATGCCCGCCGCCGGCGGGCCGGAGGACGAGGGCGGGGGCGAATAGGGAACGCCGCTGGGACGCAATGGGGACGCCGACCGATGTTGCTGGGTGGCCGCACGACCAATCTCGGGGCAAGGCAACTACGCCGAAAGAAAGAAGGGAGATCTAGAAATGGAAACGCTGTCGTTCTCGAAGGTCCTGGGGTCGGCGATGCTCGCGGCCGCCCTCATCATTTCGCAGCAGGCTGGCCCCGCCAACGCGGCGGACCTCAAGGGCCACCCGGCCGCGCCCGGACTGGGCGCGAAAGTCGGCCAGAAGGACCAGGGCCCCGGCGCCAAGGGCAAGCAAGTCCCCGGCGAGTACATCGTCACCGTCAAGGACGGCCACGCTCCGAAGGGCCTCGCCAAGGAAATCGGGGCCAACCCGAAGCACGTCTACACCGCGGTTCTCAACGGTTTCTCGGCCAAGCTCACCGACAAGCAGGCCGACAAGCTCCGCCGCCACCCGCATGTCGTCGCAGTCGAGCCGAACTACGAGTTCGAGGTCGAAGGCACCCAGGTCATTGGTGCCTCCGGGCAGCCCTGGGGCATCGATCGCATCGACCAGCGGGCGCGCGCACTCTCGCGCACTTACTCCTACTGGGGCATGGGCGCGGGCGTCACTGCATACATCATCGACAGCGGAATCGACACGACCCATCCCGACTTCGGCGGGCGTGCGAAGAACCTTTGGGACGGAATCGGCGACGGCCAGGCCGGCAGGGATTGCAATGGCCACGGCACCCACGTCGCAGGCACCGTCGGTGGCGCGAAGTACGGCGTCGCGAAGAACGTCCGGCTCCGCGGCATCCGCGTCCTGAACTGCCTGGGCAAGGGCAACACCGACATCATGATCGCTGCAGTCGAGTGGGTCCGCCTGAACGCGGTCAAGCCCGCAGTCGCGAACATTTCCGTTGGCGGCCCGAAGTCATCGGCCATGAACACCGCGGTTTACAACCTGACCCTGTCCGGCGTGTTCGTCGCCGCGGCGGCTGGCAACAACAACCAGGATGCCTGCAACTACTCGCCGTCGAGCGCCCGCGGAGCGCTCGCGGTCGCCTCCTCCGATTGGAATGACACGAAGGCATCGGACTCGAACTGGGGCGGCTGCGTCGACCTCTACGCTCCGGGCGTCCTCGTTGGCAGCGCCCGCCTGGGCGGCGGCGAGGTGAACATGAGCGGCACCTCGATGGCCTCACCACACGTGGCCGGCATCGCGGCCCTCATCAAGGGCGACTACGGCGACGTCGCATCGGCCGACCTCGTCACCTACATCGTCAGCTATTCGACCCGGAGCGCAATCTACGGCAACGTAACTGGCACCCCCAACAAGCTGCTCTTCCAGGCTGGCTGGTAGGGCTCCTCTCCTCCTTCTCCTCCTCCTCCTCACGGCGGCGGGACCGGCAACGGTCCCGCCGCTTTTTCGCGTCCGCAACCGACTCTTCGTTCACGCGGTGGCGGCCGGTCCCACTCTGTCCGCGTCGCCCATCTCCGCTTGCCGCCTCTCGTAAGGGACCTCCCGAACGCGGCTCGCGATTCATGGGGACAGGCCCTGGCGCGGGATAGGGGATCTCCCCGATGACCTCGGCTCTCGCGAATCCGATCCTTCACCCATGATCCGTGCAGCCGACGACTACTGGGACAGCGACCGAGCCTCCTACGAGGACGAGCTCGCGGCTTGGCGCGAGCGCACGGCCGTCGCGGCTCGCGCTCGCGAGGCTCCAGTCACCCGATCCGAGGCCCGCCGCTCAACCCGCCGGCCTTCCCGCCTGGCCCGCCCTGCCCGGCCCGGCCCGCCCGGCCTCGGCCGGCCCGCCCGGCCTCGGATCTGGCCAAACTTGCGCCCGGGGAACGTTAGCGGGGATCGACCCCGGCTCGCGACGCCCTCCGGCCGCCGGCCACGCTCAGGCAGCCCGGCGCGATCGCGCTGAGACCCGACGGACAGGGGTCAGACCGCCGCTAACGTTCTGACCACGCAAATCTGGCCAGAAAGACAGCGCACGGATCGGTCGAGCCGGGTCCCGCAGCCATCCGCCGATCGATCGGCCGTCCGACGGAAACGCCGCCCGCAGCATCGACCCGTGCACCTGGACCCGTCGACGGTTCGTGTGACCGTCGGCGACGATGATCCAGATCGAAACAGATGGCGGCGCTCCGCCACGCGCGATCCAGCCACGCTCGATCGCAACCTCGACCGCGAGCCGGCGCTTTCGATCCGCCGTCCCGACAAGCTCGTTGATGTCGGCGATGTCGGTCTTGAGCTCGATGACGAGGAGCATCTGGCGGGCGGGGTGCCAGGCCAGGATGTCGATGACGCCGCGCTCGCCGCGGATCGCAAACGAAACTTCGGGCTCCGCGACCCAGGCCGGAAGGGCGCGGAACGATTTCGCGACCAATTCGTGCAACTGCGAGTGGCGCGCGTTCAGGAGGCGGTCGAGATCGCCGGCCCGCCAGCGAGGCGCGAGGTCCACCCGAATGTCGAGTGCCTTTGCGACCGCGCGGATCGTCTCGAGCGTGAACCCGCCCAGGTGCCCGCGTTCGAGCCGGGAAATCGTCGCGGTTGACACGCCCGCCGCCGCTGGCGAGGTCGACTTGCGCGCAGGCGGCGTCGAAGTCGGATCGTCCGGAGAGCGCTGCCGACCCGCTGGTCATCCATCGGCCGATTGTGGCTACGGCCGCTTACCTGGCGCTCACCTGGCTATTTCGCCAGATTTGCGCCGGGAGAATGTTGGCGGCGATTCACCGTCGACTGACTAGCCGGCTCGTGCGTGACACAGCTCCCCGTGGCCCTCTCAGCGCTCGATTTCGGCACCTCGAACCTCCGCCAACGTTCTCCGGGTGCAAGATCTGGCCAGAAACCGCACGGATGTTCTATCATGGCCGCTCATCCACAGCCGATCCACACCCGGCGGCGACCTCTCCACAGCGACCCGGGCACCGGTCCACACACGACGAAGATTTGTCCACGCACGAACGCCACCCGTCCACTCCCCCATCAACACTCAAACCGCAACATCTAGCGGTGTGCCCACGAAACCAACCACTACATCTTGTGTTTTTCGCTTGACGGCGACCCTCTGGCGGCGTATCGTATCCGGGTCGCTCCGAACGATAAGAGCCGCCTCTTCCGAGACGCCCGCCGGCCCCATATCTCCGGCCCGCCAACCCCGGAACACGCACCAATCGATCGGGCACCAGGGAGAACGTCGCAGCTACCGCGACGAGCACTCATCGGGGCCGGTAAGACGGTCCAAGGCATGATGGAGGCGAGAGCTACGATGGCCCGAAAGAACAGTGAGGCGGTCGCCGTCATGGAACGAACGCAGACGGACACGAGCAGCGCCAGCGCCACGAAGCACAGGACGCTGACCGGGCCGTGGGGCGCCAGCTTTGACGGGACCGATGGCGCGGGCACGCCCGCGCGAGGCCTCACCTTCGAGCGCCGCTGGACGACGCCCGGGATCCATCCCTACGACGAGATCACCTGGGAGACGCGGACCGCGGCGATCGGCAATGAGTCGGGCAAGCTCGTCTTCGAGCAGAAGGACGTCGAGGTTCCGGAGTTCTGGAGCCAGCTCGCCACGAACGTCGTCGTCAGCAAGTACTTCCGCGGCCACGTCGGGACGCCGGAGCGCGAGACGAGCGTCAGGCAGCTCATCGACCGGGTCGTCAACAGCATCACGGCCTGGGCGGAGACCCAGCACTACTTCGCGACGCGACGAAGACCTCACGACCTTCAACGCGGAGCTGACCCACCTCCTCGTCCACCAGAAGATGAGCTTCAACTCGCCGGTCTGGTTCAACGTCGGCATCGAGAAGAAGCCGCAGTGCAGCGCCTGCTTCATCAACTCGGTCGAGGACACGATGTCCAGCATCATGGACCTCGCCAAGACAGAGGCGATGCTGTTCAAGTTCGGATCGGGCGCGGGCAGCAACCTCTCAACGATCCGGAGCTCCCGCGAGAAGATGACCGGCGGCGGCACGGCCAGCGGCCCGGTCAGCTTCATGAAGGGCTACGACGCCTTCGCCGGCGTGGTCAAGTAGCGGCGGCAAGACGCGACGCGCCGCCAAGATGGTCATCCTCGACGCCGGCCACCCGGACATCATCGACTTCATCGATTCCAAGCTGAACGAAGAGAAGAAGGCCTGGGCCCTGATCGAGGCCGGCTACGACCCGAGCTTCACCGGCGAGGCCTACGGATCGGTCTACTTCCAGAACGCCAACCACAGCGTCCGCGTCACGGACGAGTTCATGCAGGCCGTCGTCGACGACAAGGACTGGACCACCTACTCCGTCGTCGACAAGCAGCCGATGGAGCCGATCTACAAGGCCAAGGACATCTTCCGCAAGATGGCGGAGGCGGCCCACGTCTGCGGCGACCCCGGCATCCAGTACGACACCACGATCAACGACTGGCACACGTCCGCGAACACGGCTCGGATCTACGCGTCCAACCCGTGCTCCGAGTACATGTTCCTCAACGACACCGCCTGCAACCTGGCGAGCCTCAACCTCATGAAGTTCGTCAAGGCGGACGGCGAGTTCGACGTCGAGAGCTATCGCTACGCGGCGAAGGTGACGATCACCGCCCAGGAGATCCTCGTCGACAACGCGTCCTACCCGACGCCGCGGATCGAGGAGAACAGCCACAAGTTCCGCCCGCTCGGGCTCGGCTACGCGAACCTCGGCGCGCTGCTCATGTCACGCGGCCTCGCGTACGACAGCGACGAGGGCCGGAACTACGCCGCCGCGCTGACCGCGATCATGCACGGCGAGGCCTACAAGCAGTCGAGCATCGTCGCCCGCGACCACGGCGGTCCGTTCTGGGCGTACGACGAGAACCGCGAGCCGTTCCTGCGGGTCATCAACAAGCACCGCGACGCGGCCTACAAGATCCCCGCGGACCAGGCCGTCCCGGCCGACATGATCGCGGCCGCCCGCACCGTCTACGACGAGGCGCTGGAGCTCGGCGAGCAGCACGGCTACCGGAACGCCCAGGTCACCGTCCTCGCCCCGACCGGCACGATCGCCTTCATGATGGATTGCGACACGACCGGCATCGAGCCGGACATCGCCCTCATCAAGTACAAGAAGCTCGTCGGCGAGGGCTTCCTCAAGATCGTCAACCAGACGGTCCCGTCGGCCCTCCGCAAGCTCGGCTACGGCGCCGAGCAGGTGTCGGAGATCCTCGACTACATCAACGACCACGAGACGATCGAGGGCGCCCCGCACCTCAAGCCCCAGCACCTGACCGTCTTCGACTGCGCCTTCAAGCCGGCCAACGGCGAGCGCTCGATCCACTACATGGGCCACGTCCGGATGATGGGCGCCGTCCAGCCGTTCCTGTCGGGCGCGATCAGCAAGACCGTCAACATGCCCGAAGCCGCCACGCCCGAGGAGATCGAGAAGGTCTACCTCGAGGGCTGGAAGCTCGGCCTCAAGGCGATCGCCGTCTATCGGGACAACAGCAAGCGCTCGCAGCCGCTCAGCACCGGCAAGAAGAAGGACGGCGATTCGCATTGTCGACGCCGTCGACTCGGCGGAGCTGGCCAAGCTTCGGAAGGACCTGGCGAAGGCCCAGGCCGAAGCCGGCAAGCCGCACCGACGCCGCCTCCCGTCGGAGCGCCAGGCGGTCACCCACAAGTTCGACATCGCCGGGCACGAGGGCTACATCACGGTCGGCCTCTATCCGGACGGCCAGCCGGGCGAGATCTTCCTGAAGATGGCCAAGGAGGGGTCCACGGTCTCGGGGTTGATGGACTCCTTCGCGACCACCGTCAGCGTCGCGCTCCAGTACGGCGTGCCGCTGCGCGATCTCGTCAACAAGTTCGCGCATGTCCGGTTCGAGCCGTCGGGGTTCACGGGCAACCAGGAGATCCCGATCGCGAAGTCGATCATCGACTACATCTTCCGATGGCTCGGCTCGCGGTTCCTCGAGGCCAATGACAAGGCGGCGCTGGGGCTCATCGACCGGTCGGCGATCGTGGCGGATTACCCCGCCGCTTCGCCTGCGGCTGCGGCCCCCCTCGCCTACGGCAAAACGGCTGCGGCCTCTTTGCCTGACGGCGCTGCGGGGGCCGAGCCATCCGGCGGTCGGCGGGGGCTCCTCCCCGGAGACCGACGCGGGCGATCAGCCCAAGGCTACGTACAGCAGTGGAGGCTCCGCCGCGGGCCGAGTCATCTGCTGCGCAGCCGATTACGAAGACAGAAGAAACGGCAGGTTCCGCCGATGCGGCGCGGGTGAACTCCTCCTCCTCACCCGCGCCCGCGTCGGAATTGAGTGTCATTGCGGAGAACGGCAACGGCAACGGTCACGCCAAGAACGGCGCGAAGACCAACGGGTCGACGATCACGCTGTCGCTGGGCACGACGAACGTAGCCTTCAAGATCCAGGAAGACGCCCCCAGCTGCGCCGAATGCGGCTCGATCATGGTCCGCAACGGCTCCTGCTACAAGTGCCTCAACTGCGGCTCCACGAGCGGCTGCAGTTAGGTGGCCGAGGCTCCGACCGGGAGCAAGGCAACAGATCCAGAAAGTGGAGACTCACGTCATGACGGACGAGGAGCGCAGCGTCCAAAAGCTGCACGAACGTAGCGTCCAACAGGTTCATGAGGGCCAACAGCCTCAGCATCTTGTAAAGAGCCTGTTCATGAGCCAGGCCGATTACGACCCGTTTGGCGACCAGATCTCCGTTGTTCAAGAGCCGCCAACCGCTCCGGCTTCGCTGTCGAATCGCCTACCGAGGCTATCTCGCCAGAGCCCAGCCCGATACCTGTGACTCCTGAGGGACACGCTGAGGAGCCCTAATCGGCGATGCCGGATCTGCAGCAACTGTTGGTCTTGGCCTTTGCGCTCGTCCCCGGGTTCGTCGCTGCGGAGACGCAGGCCTTCGTAGCGTTTCGCCGGGCTGTGCCTAGTTCCAAGAAGCTTCTTCTCGCGGTGTCGTACTCGGCGGTGCTGTATCTGCTGTGCATCTCTTGGGAACTCGGCGGCCAGGGACCTGCACAGACTGCGTTTCGAGATTCCAATGGCGAGATCTCATTGCTCGTTTGATCAGGAATTGCTCATTAGATACATCCTCCTGCTTGTGGCGTGGCAGTGCGTGATCGGCTTGTTACCGGGCGATCATGGCGTCTATGGCGTACTCCGAACAGCAACTGCTCGTATTCTCTGGGCGCAACGTTGCCAGCAGTACATGGGTGGAGTTCCTCGGGATCGCGCGGCCGCTGGCTTCTGGATCCAGCTCAAGGACGGTGGCCGAATCGAGGGCGCAGTCCTGGCTGCTTCTGACTCGATGGGAGAGCGAGCGATTGTTCTGAATGCCCCAAAGTCGGTGACCCCTGGCGGTCAGCTGGTGCCGATGAACTTGGCGTCGGTGATGCTGCAGGGTGAGGATTGTCTGCTAATCGGCGAGGTTCTCCCTTCGGACCTCCCCAAGCGCACCTGAAGGGATCCCGATGACGATGAGCGCGGGTCGAGCCAGTTCGGCAGAGGCTTCGGTGATGGACGCAGCCTGATGTTTCGGTTCGGACCCTACCCATGCAGCTTTCTTGGCTATCAGGACATTGAAGTTGAGGTTTTCATCGAGGACGAGGGCAACGCTGAGGTAATCGCGGCCGCTGCGAAGCAACTCTTCGCTCCGCCAGCTAGCTTCGATGCAGCCATCGATCCATTTGTAGGGCGGATCAGCGCCTACAGTCTCACCTACCACGGCCGAGGACAGCTCCCGCACTATGTCATGGATGTCCGGCCTACTGGATCGGAGGAGTGAACATCCTCCGCCGACGTCCATGTGCAAGCACGGGGCGGCCGAGCTTGTGCTTATCCGACCTTTGTCAGGCGCGGCTCCGACTATCCTCGAGGTTCGACGGCCTCGCCGAAGTCACGGTCTTCGCTCGTAAACGGCGGGGGCTCCGGCGATGCGACGCGTATCGAGGCCGTTGCAGCGAGGGGTAGCTTCGGCGCTCCGACTGCCCAGGTACGTAGGCCCTGAACAATCGATCGGTAGAAATCGGACGTCTGGTGCTTTGACTCGAGAACGAACGAGCCAGCCAGCCGGCCCCGCTTCATCCCCAGATCCTTGGACATGGTGAGCCGGAACGAACTGGCTCCCGCTTCGGGTCCGTCGCGTATAGGAGACGCTCGGGCTTCGCCGTTGCGTCCTTCAGCGAGCACGACGTCGGCTCTTTCTGGTTCGGGTAGCGGACCTCGATCAGCAGGTCGTCTTGGCGGTGCGAGTTGGCGAAGCATCCAATTGATGCGGGTGCTCGGTCGACCATCCTTCGGCGCGCCGACGACGATCGGATGTCCGAAACCGTCGTC
>CAWBHP010000012.1:0-72572 GCA_963788685.1 uncultured Chloroflexia bacterium
GAAGACTGAACTGGAAGGGTTTCTGGTCCGCCATGTCGAGGCCGGTACCGTGCCGGGTGCCGTCGCACTGCGCGGGGGCCGCGACCCCGAAGTGGTCGCCGCCGGCGTGGCCTCGATTGACGGGGATCCCATGCGTGACGACGCCATCATGCGGATCCAGTCGATGACCAAGGCGATCACGTCGGTCGCGGCTCTGCGTCTGGTGGAGGCGGGTCGTCTCGGGCTCGACCAGAGTCTCGAGGAGTGGCTGCCGGAGCTCGCCGACCGACGGGTGCTGACCAGTCCTACCGCGCCGTTGGACGATACCGTCCCGGCCCACCGCCCGATCACCCTTCGCCACCTGTTGACCATGGGTTCCGGCTACGGCATGGAGTTCGGTGACTCGCCGCTGCAGAAGGCGATGGCCGCACAACGGCACGGAGGCCGGGCCAGATCCCGTCACGCTCGGCGCCGACGAGTGGCTCGCCCGGCTGGCCGAGCTCCCGCTCGCGTTCCAGCCCGGAGAGGGCTGGCGCTACCACCACTCGTTCGCCGTGCTCGGCATTCTCATGGCTCGGCTCACGGGTCGGCCGCTCGGAGAGCATCTGGCCGAAGACCTGTGCGACCCGCTGGGGATGCCGGACACCGCCTTCTGGGTGCCGAAGGAGAAACTCGACCGGCTGCCCGCGGCGTACCGACATGGCGAGGGCGGTCTCGTGGAGATGGAGCCGGCGCGTGGCGGGTTCTACGCCGGGCCGCCGCCCTTCGATGTGAGCCACGCCGAGCTCGTCTGCACCGCCCGCGACTACCACCGGTTCCTGCGGATGCTGGTGGAGCGCGGGCGGGTCGACGGAGCTCCGGTGATCTCCGAAGTCCATCTACGACAGATGACGAGTGACCAGGTGCCCGCCGAGAACAAGACTCCGGACAGCTTCTTCCCGGGCTTCTGGGACGGAACGGGCTGGGGCTTCGGCGTGGGTGTCGAGACCGAGGGCCCGCGGCGCGGGCGCTACGGCTGGAGCGGCGGGCAAGGGACCAACTTCTACGTCGACCCGGACGGAACCGTCGGGATCCTGCTTACCCAGGTCGAGATGGGCGAGCACATGGGCGGGATGGTCGACGAGTTCCAGGCGCTGCCGTGAAGACTGAGCTCGAGGGGTTTCTGGTTCGGCATGTCGAGGCCGGTACCGTGCCGGGTGCGGTAGCACTGCGCGGGGGCCACGACCCCGAAGTGGTTGCCGCCGGCGTCGCCTCGGTTGACGGGGAACCGATGCGTGACGACGCCATCATGCGGATCCAGTCGATGACCAAGGCGATCACGTCGGTCGCGGCTCTGCGGCTCGTGGAAGCCGGTCGTCTCGGGCTCGACGAGAGTCTCGAGGCGTGGCTTCCGGAGCTCGCCGACCGACGGGTGCTGACCAGTCCTTCAGCGCCGTTGGACGATACCGTCCCGGCCAACCGCCCGATCACCCTTCGCCACCTGTTGACCCTGGGCTCCGGCTACGGCATGGAGTTCGGTGATTCGCCGCTGCGGAAGGCGATGGCGCACAACGGCACGGAGGCTGGCGCAGATCCCGTTTCGCTCGGCGCGGACGAGTGGCTCGCCCGGCTGGCGGAGCTCCCGCTCGCATTCCAGCCCGGAGAGGGCTGGCGCTACCACCACTCGTTCGCCGTGCTCGGCATTCTCATGGCTCGTGTCGCGGGTCGCCCGCTCGGAGAGCATCTGGCCGAAGACCTGTTCGACCCGCTGGGGATGCCCGACACCGCCTTCTGGGTGCCGACGGAGAAACTCGACCGGCTACCCGCCGCGTACCGACATGGCGAAGGTGGTTTCGAGGAGATGGAGCCGGCGCATGGCGGGTTCTATGCCGGGCCGCCGCCCTTCGATGTGAGCCACGCCGAGCTCGTCAGCACCGCCCGCGACTACCATCGGTTTCTGCGGACGCTCGTGGAGCGAGGGCTGGTCAACGGTGCTCCGTTGATCTCCGAAGTCCATCTCCGACAGATGACGACTGACCAGGTACCCGCCGAAAACAAGACTCCGGACAGCTTCTTCCCGGGCTTCTGGGATGGAACGGGCTGGGGCTTCGGCGTGGGTGTCGAGACGAGCGGCCCGCGGCGCGGGCGCTACGGCTGGAGCGGCGGGCAAGGGACCAACTTCTACGTCGACCCGGACGGAACCGTCGGGATCCTGCTCACCCAGGTCGAGATGGGCGAGCGCGTAGGCGCGATGGTCGCCGAGTTCCAGGCGCTGCCTCCGCCGAGCTGACCCTCGCAGACCGGCTGCTTCAGCCCGCGGAGCCGATGAAGCCGAATTCGTCGTTGCCCAAGGCGTCTCGCGGGCACACCTCGAGCTGGACCTGCCGGATGTAGGCCTTGTAGAGGCCCAGCAGCGCCAGGCCGTCGTCGAAGGGCATCGCATCGACCTCCTCGGTGCCCGCGGAAATCTGGTCGGCAATACGCTCCTTGATCGCCGCGACCGCCTCATCGCACCCGGCGATCTGGTAGTCGCTCAGCTCCGCCTCGTCCAGCGCCTTGGTGGCCCGGAGGCCGGTCAGGAAGGGGACCGTGCCCGGTGCCGCGTCGGCAGCGACGGCCAGGACGGCGTCCCACGGAGTCTTGGAATCGAAGTAGGCCCACTCAAGGCCGACCTCGGAGCAGCTGTACGTGGCGCGCCCACCGTTCGCGTCGAGCAGCTCGAAGGCCTTCTCAGAGGTCGCATTGTCCACGCTCGCTAGATCGCCGAGCGTCCCCGTTGCCGGATCGAACGACGCCACGATCGGCTCGATCGCCACGAGGTACGCCGCCAGGCCCGCCGCGCATTGCGCTGGCAGCACGACGGCCGTCGACGCGCTCGACCCTGCCGACGCGGCGGAGCTCGGGGCCCCGGCCGTCGGCCCGCCGGACGAGCCCGGGGCCGCGCTGGCCGTCGTGGCCGCGCCCGTCGCCGCCCCACCGGGCGACTGGCTGCAGCCGACCAGGAGGACCACCACCAGGAGCGGCAAGAACCTGCGCATCGTCGCCTCCCCGCTAAGGAACCCGGCGCTGCAGACTCGCAGCGAGCGGGCCCAGAGCCACATGGTAGTCGGCGTCCGTCACCGGGCGTCACCGACCACGCGCCGCGAGGCGTACCCTTCGACCATGTCTCACGTGATCGACTACGTCGAGTTCGCCGTGGACGACCTTGAGGAGGCGAAGGCCTTCTACGCCAAGGCCCTCGGCTGGACGTTCAACGACTACGGCCCCGACTACGCGGGGATCCAGGACCCCACAACGCCCGGCCACGAGTTGGGCGGGCTGAACCAGCACCCGGCCACGTCACGCGGCGACGGCGTCGTGGCGCTCGCCCGGACCGACGATGCCGATGCCTCGCTGGCGAGCGTGTTGGCTGCCGGAGGCAAGATCACCGTGGAGCTGAACGAGTACCCCGGTGGCCGGCGGTTCATGTTCGCCGACCCTTGGGGGAACGTCCTCGGGATCTACGAGCCGAGCGAGTAGGCGCACCCGGCGTGGCCGTCATCAATTCCGCCCCTATCGCTCTGCGATCGTCGCTCGAGCGGCTCTTGGCGAACCCGACGCCCGACGAGCTCTGGCAATTCCAGAAGGCGCTGTTGGTCGTCGGCGGCCTGGGGGCCGCGCGTGCGCGCGGAGTCGCGCGTGCATTCCACGCCTGCCTGCGGGCGCTCGAGAGCAAGTCAGCCTCACGCACGGCGAGCCGCTGGGGTGCCGTGCTGGGAACAGCCGCCGTCGCAAGCGTCAGCCTGCCGGAGATGCGCAACCGTCAGGAGCGCGGGCTCGGGGAATTGCTGGAACGCGCGCTGCCGGCTGTCCTGGAGATCGGCGCCGCGATGCAGTCGGCGGAGGCCTGGGAGATCGAAGCGGGCCTGATCTACGACGAGTTCGCGTGGTTTCTCTACGAGGAGCTGTGGGACATCTCGCTCAGCGTCCGGACCGACCTGACTGCGGACGAGCGCCGCCAACGCATCGACCAGGTGCTCGACCCGCTCCTGGACGCCGAGCTTCCGGACAAGGACCGGGCCACGCTCGTCGTCGACGTCTTCCGATCAGTCCTCGCTGCACGCGTGCTGCCGCTGCTGGGCTGACCCAGGGGACCGCGGTCAGGCGTCGGCCTCGGGCGCCTCCATGCGCTCGAGCAGCGCCATCGTCGTCGCCCAGCTGCGGATCGTCATCGACTTGTAGGCCGGCGTGCCGACGATCTTGCCGAGGCGGCTCTTCGTCCGTTGCGCGCTGAGCCGCTGCGAGTAGATCACGCCCTTGCCCGGCCAGACCTCGTCGACGCCGGGCCGCGGGTCGAAGACCTTCATCGCCGTCGGCGCGTCGATCCCCATGAGGAAGACCGCGTCGCTGTGGTACGTGTCCGGCTTGTCGCCGAAGCCCTTCGGCCGATCCCGGACGACGGCCCGGAGCTGGGCGCGCGTCAGGACGAGGACCGCGATCAGCTCGCTGTCGAGCTTGAAGGTCTTCGGGAGCGCTTCCTCGAGCTCGCGCTTGATCGCGGCGGCCGATCGGTCGGAGCTCAGGATCACGTTGCCGCTGGCGATGTACGTGGAGACCTTCGTGTGGCCGTGCGACTCGAGGAGCTCGCGCAGGGCCGCCATCGGCACCTTGTTCCGGCCGCCGACGTTGATCCCGCGCAGGAGGACGAGGTATCTGGTCAAGCGTCGGCCGGGAGCAGGCGAAACGGCCGGTCGCGCGGGCCGCTGATCGCTCGGAAGTGGCGCTCGTCCAGCGTCAGGAGGTCGACGGTCTGGTGTCGGCCTGCCAGGACGACGATCGACGCATCGGCAAGCCCGAGACCGAGATCGGCATACCGGTCGAGAACGTCGGTCGCGCGGGAGACGTCATCGGCGTCGAACGGCGCGAGCTCATAGGCGCCGTCGGCGACTTCTCCGAGAAACGAGCGAGCGACGCGCGCCGAAACGTGGCGCGCGAGCAGGTAGTCGAGCTCGGCGAGGACGAAGGGCGAGAGGATGCGGGGCCCGCCGGCTTCCTTCAGCGACGCGGCCGCGGCCCGATGATGCGCTTCGGATGCATCGAGGGCCGCGAGGAGCCCGCTCGTATCCAGCAGGATCACTGCTCCCCGAAACCCTCGAGCAGGTCGTCCGTACGCGTCGCAAGATCGGCGTGCCCGCTTTCGAACAGCGGGATCGTCGGCTCGGCGACGCGATGGCCGGATGTCACCGTATCCACGCCTTCGCGGATGAGCTGCGCCTCGCTCTTTCCCGTCGCACGCGCGGTCGTGGCGAGGGCGCGTCGCTGCGCTGTCGTCAGGTAGACGGTCGTCCGCTCCATGCCATACACGGTACCATATGTTCGGATAGCTTGCGCCGCCAACCCTTGTCCGATTCCAAGACCGATCGCGTTATCAGTCATGAGTCGACAATCTTCTGGTCGGTAACGGAGGGATCGATGGACGAGGTCCGCACGCTGGCGACCGGGCGGGAGCGCCCGCGAATCGAGCGTGACGACGACCTGGCTGTTGCCGCACGGTCGGATCCCGAGGCATTCGGGCTCCTCTACGAGCGTCATCGCCTGGCGGTGTTTCGGTACCTCCGGACGCGGAGCCGGAGCGACGACGACGCGGGTGAGCTGACCGCGATCGTCTTCGAGCGCGCCCTTCACGCGATCCCGAGGTACCGGCCGGCGGGCGGCGGCTTCGTCGCCTGGCTGATCCGGATCGCACGGAACGCATCCATCGATACCCACCGACGCGCAACCGCGGTCCAATTCGCGGACGACCTCACCGACGCGTCCTCGACGGGCCCGGAGGAGGACGTCCTGGCCCACGAGGCGCGAGCCTCGCTACTCGCCTCCGTTGGGGATCTGCCGCGGATCCAGCGCGAGGCGATCGTCCTTCGTTACGCGGCTGGACTGACCGCCCGCGAGATCGGCGAGGTCCTCGGCAAGACTGATCAAGCCACCCAGAAGCTGCTTAGCCGCGCGTTGGCTTCGCTCAGGGAGACCTACCGTGACGACATCTGACGGTTCCGGCGCCGTGTTCGGCGCGGACCTCGCGCTCGAGTCGAGCCTGAGCGCTCTCTTCGCGGTCGAGATCCCGGCACCCGTCCTGGACCGCCTGGACCAACGCATCCGCGAGCGTCTCGAGACCTGGGCTCCTTCTCCCGGCCGGCTGTCTCGCTTCCGCCCGGGCCGTCGGGCGGGCGTCATCGGGATCCTCGCCGCTGCGCTGGCGATCGGGGGCGCCAACGGCAGCCTCCAAGCCCTCTATATGGTCGTCGCCGGGCCATTCGATCTCCCCTGGCACCGTGGCGTCGAGCTGAACCTTTCGCAGACAGTCGATGGCTACCGCGTCACCCTCGATCGGGCATATGCCGACGCGACCCGGCTGGCGCTCGCGATCTCGGTGGTCGACGAGCGCAGGCGCCCCGGGATCACCCAGATCGAGGCATTCGGGACGGTCGTGACCGACGCGGCAGGGGAGTACGGCGGCATCGGCGCCACCTCGAACCCGGACGGCGCGTTCGCTGCGGTCAACGTGGTCGTGGAAGACACCCGCTGCCTTGCCGTTGCCGTCGGGACCAAGGGCGTTCCACGTCGTCCTGCCGTCCATCCGGGTCCGCGACGACTCGACCCCACCGCCCGACGCTGACGCGGTCGGCTGGAACCCGTGGCACAACGTGGCGGGCCCCTGGACCTTCGACTTCGAGATGAACGTCGACGGCGGCACGACCGTGACGCCGAACGCGGTCGCTGACGCGAACGGCATTCGTGCGACGGTCACCCGACTGATCGCGGCGCCGAGCATCGTCCGGGTCGATCTACGGCTCGAGGGGAAGCCCGGCCCGAGCGGCTGGAATCCCGTCGGCGAGGCCCGCCACAACGGGCAGGTCATGAAATTCGTGGTCGGCTCGCTCGACCCGAACGGATCGATCGCGCTGATGACCGACGGCGGGGTAGGGGATGCGTCGGGCCACTGGATGGTGACCCTTACTTCGCTGACGGCCGACGACGATCCGAACGACCCCAACACGGCGAGGGGCCCGTGGGTGATCGAGTTCGATGTGCCGTGATACCGGTCAACGCCGCCCTCGCCTGGGGCTCAGCGCTTTCCGAACCCTGGGAGGGCCGCGGCCTGCTGCATCCACGACCGCGGGGTGAGTGAGTCGGCGCAACGACGTCGTACCATCGTTCCCACGGCGTTGTACCGGACCGCCTAACCCAACGTTCAGGAGGTCCAAGACATGTCCCGCCGAGCAGACCCGCAACGCCTCGACGAGGCCCGCCGAATCGCTACCCGGAATCGCCTCATGGGTGCGGGGTTGACCGACGCCAGCGCTGACGCCTTGATGGCCGCATGGGAGGCGCGTGAGCCCCGAGAAATGCGCGAGCGCGGCGGGGCGTACTGGGCCGAGGCGTGGGAGTGGATTGTGGCGGAACGGAACCCGCCGGGTCCCAGATAAGTCGCAGCTAATGGGCCGATAAGCCCCAGCGAAGGGGCGCCCTATAGGTTGCCGAGCGAGTCCGGACGGTCCAGAAGCGGTTCCAGTGATTCGCAGGAGGCCAAGCCCATGCGTCCCAGGTCACGTTTGCGACTCCTCATGGCGGTCGCCACCCTTGCATCTGCGTTGGCCTTGCCACCCGCCGCGAGCGCGGCTGATGGCGAGGTGATCCAGTTGGGCACCAACATCTCGGGCGAGGTGTACATCAACAACGGTCGTCCTCGGTTCCACTTCGGCAACGTTGGCAACTGCCCCGGCACGCCCCCTCCGGGGGCGAGCTGCTACGTCGAACTCCAGTTCATTCACCGCTGCGCCGAGCCGTGGTGCTTCTCGGACGAGGTCTCGGGTTGGTTTCGCGTGCCAGCAGGGCAGGACTGGTTCCAGGCACCGATCTGCGCCGACGGAGGCAACCACTGGAAGGTGAACTCTCGTCTCCACTGGACGTTCCCGAGCATCCACACGATCGAGATGTGGGGGCAGACCGAGTGGAATGCCGTTGCCGGTACCTACGGGCTGATCGCCAAGGCGATCTTCGACGTCAGTCTCCAGGTCGGTCTCAGGATCTCGGGGGGAACGAGAATGAACGTCATCACGGCCTCGAATGCTGTATCCAGTTACGGGCAAATCGCCGAGTCGTTCGGCTACCCGCAGGGTCCGCCTAGCTGCTGACCCGTCCACTCGACGGCGCTCCGGCCCGAGAATGGCCGGGGCGCCGTTCCCCGACACCCACGCAAAAAAGGGAAGGACGAGCATATGTCTCATCCGCGGCGCAACCACCTCAGTCCGTGGAGTCTCCTCCCGTTTCTATTCCTTGTCGCGACCGCAGGTTGCGGCCTCGGCCAGGCTCCAGATGCCGAGCCGTCGCCGAGCTACTGCGACGGTGTCAGCACCGAAGTCGGGGGTTGTGACGCGGACCGGCCGACCTTCACGGGTCGGACCTGTTCGGAGGTCGCGAAGGAGTTCGGGCTCCAGCTCGATAGGCGCCTCGTCGAGATCCACACGGGGCCCGACTCGGCAACGGCGAGCAAGGCGGTGCGAGCGGGCCACTACACGAGCGTCGCCGCCAGCCTCGCGAATCTCCAGCTGAGGCGGGCGGGCCAGATCAAGGAATGCTCGGCGGGCGCGTTCGTTGATGAGGCAGAATCCGTGTTCTCGAGCGAACTACGCGCACACGCAGGTGAACTGCTGCACGATGGCGACCCCGTCACCTACCTCGCCTGGCGCAAGACGATCGTCGACATGATGTCCATCATCGACATGGAAGAAGACGCTCCGCTGCCCTCGGCATGACGCCGATTGCGAGCGAGTTCTGCACGTTCGCCGGGACCTCAGTGGGTGTGCGGCGCCATGAGCACGAGGTACCTGGGCACCCGGGTCCGGACCCGATCTAGCTCACGCGTCGGCCGGAAGCAGGCGGAACGGCCGGTCGTGCGGGCCGCTGATCGCGCGGAAGTGCCGCTCGTCCAGCGTCAAGACGTCGACGGTCTGGTGTCGGCCTGCCAGGACGACGATCGACGCATCGGCAAGCCCAAGACCGAGATCGGCGAAGCGGTCGAGAACGTCGGTCGCGCGCGAGACATCGTCGGCGTCGAACGGCGCGAGCTCATATGCCCCATCGGCGACTTCAGCGAGAAACGAGCGAGCGACGTGCGGAGAAACGTGGCGGGCGAGCAGGTAGTCGAGCTCGGCGAGAACAAAGGGCGAGAGGACGCGAGGACCGCCGGCCTGCTTCAGCGATGCGGCCGCGGCCCGATGGTGCACTTCGGATGCATCGAGGGCCGCGAGGAGCCCGCTCGTATCCAGCAGGATCACTGCTCCCCGAAACCCTCGAGCAGGTCGTCCGCTCGCGTCGCTAGATTGGCCTGCCCGCTCTCGAACAGCGGGATCGTCGGCTCGGCGACTCGATGGCCGGATGTCACCGTTTCGACGCCTTCGCGGATGAGCTCCGCCTCGCTCTTCCCGGTCGCACGCGCGGTCGAGGCGAGGGCGCGTCGCTGCGCGGTGGTCAGGTAGACGGTGGTCCGTTCCATGCCATACACCGTACCATACGTTTGGATCGACGACATGGCGCGGACGAACTCAGGGTAGGGGAGGATGATGCTCACCGATCGACCGACCGGACGGGCCACGTTCGGCAATGCCACGGAGTGCTACAGGGCTGCGTGAGAACACCAGATGCCTGACGACACACGAATTGATCGCTGGTTATGCGCGGTTCGCCTTGTCAAGACCCGGCCCATGGCGACCCAGCTGTGTGAAGGCGGGCACGTCCGCGTCAACGGCAACCCGGCCAAGCCATCGACAAAGGTTCGTGCCGGCGACGTCGTGCATGCCCTGATCGCCGAACGTGAGCGCGTCGTCGAGGTCGTGCGGCCGATCGAAACGCGCGTCGGCGCGCCGGCCGCCGCCACGTGCTACGTCGACAACAGCCCACCGCCGGTGATCCGAGAGATCGCGCCCGGCATCAAGGCGGTCCGTGGGGAGGGCCGGCCGAGCAAGCGTCTTCGCCGCGAGCTCGAGCGGATTTGGCGGGATGGACGGGGCTGATGGCACAGTTGCTCTTCATCCAGGGCGGCGGCGCAGGCACGCACGACGAGTGGGACGACAAGCTGGTCGACAGCCTGCGGCGGGAGCTCGGGGACGGGTACGAGATCCGGTACCCGCGAATGCCCGCCGAGGACGACCCGAGCGACGCAGCATGGGGTCCAGCCATCGCGGAAGCGACTGCCGCCCTCGAGGACGGCGCCGTCGTCGTCGGTCATTCGGTGGGCGGGACGCTCCTCATCCAGGCGCTCGCCGAGCGGCCGCCGGGCGTGAGACTCGCGGCAATCGTGCTGATCGCTGCGCCGTTCGTGGGCGACGGCGGGTGGCCGGGCGAGGAGTTCGAGCTGCCCGACGACCTCGGCGTGCTCCTGCCGGCCGGGGTCCCGGTCCACGTGTTCCATGGCCTCGAGGACGACGAGGTCCCGCCTGCGCATGCCGACCTGTACGCGCGCGCGATCCCGCAGGCGCAGGTGCATCGGCTGCCCGGGCGCGATCACCAGCTGGGTAACGACCTGGGGGAGGTGGCGACGCTGATCCGGACGCTCCAGAAGGCCTCTGGCGGAGAGGAGGACTAGCGTCAGCTACGGTCAGCGTCTGCTGCTGGAAGGGTCAGCCCGATGCCTCCGTAACGTCGCGCGGATCCGTCAATCCGAACTCCGTCGTCAGCCGAGTCGTCGCGGCCCACGAGCCGCGGTCCTGGTTGCAGAGGACGACGATCGTGGTGGCCGCCGCCAGGTGGTGGGCCACCATCGTCGACACGCCCGGATCGGCGCCACCGTGGCCGAGGATCGTCACGGCGCCGTTCTCCACGACCAGCTCCAGGCCGTAGCCGTACTGCTCGAGGTCGGCCGACGGAGGCGCCTGTGGCGACATCATCGCGGCCAGCAGGGGAGGGGAGAGGAGCCGGCCGCCGAGGAGCGCGTCGATCAGCCGCGCGAGATCCTGCGCCGACGTGATCATCCCGCCGTCGGGCATCCCCCTGGCGGTGAGGCTGAAGATGTTCGACCGCCAGGTGTCGGGCGGACCGTCGGCGTGCAGGTAGCCGTTCGCGTAGCGCCGCGGGTCCTGGTCGAGCTCCTCGAACGCCGTGTCGACCATGCCGGCCGGCCGAAGGACCTCGTCGGTCGCCACGTCGTAGAACGACCTGCCAGTCGCCGCCTCGATCACGAGGCCGGCGAGGATGAAGTTCGCGTCGGCATAGACGTATTTCTCGCCGGGCGGCCGCTGCGCGGGCAGGTCGGCGAAGAGGGGCAGCATGTCAGCCGGCAGCCGGGCCTTGCTCCCTGGGATCCGATCCAGAGCCCCGACGAACGAGTCCCACGTCTGGGCCGCGTCGTCGTGGTAGTTCGGCAGCCCCGAGGTATGCGACAGGAGATGGTGGAGCGTGTGCTCGGGAGTCATGGCCTTGGTCCGGTGCTCCGCCGGCAGGACCTCGATCAGCGGCTGGTCGAGTCGGAGCTCCCCGCGATCGACAAGCCTGAGCGCGGTCGTCGCGGTGACCATCTTGGTGACCGAGGCGACCCCGAAGCGGGTCTCGCTCGTGATCGGGACCTGGTGGCCTCGGTGCGCAATGCCGCCGGCGTACTCGAAGAGGGGAGCGCCGGCGGTCCAGACGAGGGCCACGCCGCTGAATTCGTGCGTTTCGACCCGGTGATCGAACCATGAGCGCAGGGCATCGGGGTCCATCGAGGCATTGTGACGCTCATCGGGCGCCGGTGCTTCCTCAGATGATCTGCGCCGGCGGCTGACACGGAGACGAGGGCGCCGCGACCCGGGTGATGGCGGCGCTCGATGAAGCCCAGGTCGGTCGCGTCCTCCCAGACCGGCAGGCGCGGGCACGACGTCCGCCACGCCTCCATCGTCTCCAGGTACGGGCGCTCGCCCGGGCCGATCCACTCGAGGAGGTCGAGGATCAGGTTGTCGACGGTCTCGGACATGGGGTCGCGGGGTCCCGCCCATTGGCCGCCTCGTGCGTCGGCCATCGATTGGAAGATCAGGTACTCGAGAGCCTCCGGCGACAGTTCGAGCGCGTGGGCCCCGGCGTGCATCTGCTGGAGATAGCCCTCGTAGATCGGCAGCGACCAGGATGCCGTGGCGAGGTCAGGTCGGCCATTCGTCGCCAGCCACGAACTCACCATTTCATCGTGGATGAGGGCCGACGGACGGGCGCCGACGGGCTGGCAGAAGGCGATGAACTTCATGCCGAACGCGGGCCCGAGTCCCTTGACACGGCAGTCCTTCGCCAAGCGGCCGTAAGCCGCCGCCGCGCCCTCGTCGCGCACGGATGTCGCGACAGCGAGGAGATGCGCTCGAGTCGTGGGGAGGGCGATCATCTTCGCCGTGAACGGGGAGGGGCCGTAGCCGACCCAAGCGAATCCCAGGTCATAGTCGCGATCGAAGGCAGCAGAGCTGACCTCTTCGCCGCGGCGGAACGGGCCGCGATGCGACAGGACGAATGCGCGACGAGACGGGCCAGCTGCGATCAGCTTCGATGCTGGGAAACGCGTTCATCCAGCGGTCGCACGGCCAGGCGATGGCGATCTGGTCGGGCCGACCCGTGGTGATCCAGTGGCGGACCAGATCCTCGAGGGCCCGAGGAGGCGGGATGAGGCCTCCTACGCGGGCGAGACGCCCCTTCAGCAGGGGAGCGCGGGGCCGTCCAGTCCGCTTACTGTCTGATGCTCGAGGAGGTCGGTCGCCCGAGAGCCAGTCCACGAAACGTCTCGCGTCGCCAACGTAGGTGCTGATCGTGCCCGGGGTTCGCCCCGCGGCGACCAGTTGGTCCTCGTATTCGATCAGTGCTTGGTCCAGCTCGTCCTTCGTCCAAGTCACCGCGATCCGCCCAATCTGCGCAGGTCCGCCAGGATGGCCTCGATGTAGTCGAGTCGCGCGACGCCTCATTGACCTCGCCGCGTCCCGCGCGATCAAGAAGCGGGACGCTCAGCTCGAAGTCGGCCTTCGTCAAGTTTCGCGGTCGACCGGTCGACTCGGGGATGACCCGAAGCGTGTTACCAAGAGCGACAGCAGTGAAACCGGCCTTTCGGGACCTTGTGTGGAGGCGGGTCGAGGTCCGATAACGGCTGAGGACATCCGACCACGACGGCTGCAGAGTCATCGCAGGCGGTACTGGCCGCGCCGACTCGTTTAGGAATCGCTTGCTCGGCGGATAGGTCGAAGACGATTCCCGGGGTTGTGAGGTCGGCCATCTGGACCGTAATGTCTACCCGCCGCCCGGAAAGCGGGCCTCAACCCAAACCTTGACCTCCCGAGCTCCAGGCTCGCCGCCAAGAGCTTCCATTGCCTCGCGGATCGCCTCTGCTGCAGTCGTCATCTCGTCTCCGCGTAGTTATCCGAGGAATACCGTGTCTGCGTGCCACTCGAGCAAGTCGCTCGATGGCGACAGTATCTGCGCGACGGGTGTTCGAATCTCCTGTCCATCAAGCGCTTAGTAGTCGCGGCCGTTCTCAAACTCGGCGTGGATCCGCTTGCTTACTCGGACCCGCCATCCGGTGTGACAGTTACGTAGCCACGATCGAACAGCGTGTGAAGGTCCGATCGCAGAAGTAGCCCGTTGGAGACCTCATGTGGCCCCGCCTGGCCGTATGGCCGTATTGGCTGCTTCAAGCACCGGGAGCGTCCGCTCATTCGTAACGACGCAGCGGCGTTCGTACGCGTCGGTGACCATCACCCTGAACGCGCCCTGACCCAGGCGCGGCCGCACCAGACTGGGCGCTCCGTAAGCGGGAGTGGGAACGTCTGATACACCGGGAAAGGGCGGCGGCCGCATCGCAGCGAGGGCGAATGAAATGCGCTCCCAAAGGACCTGACCTTCTCCGACCGCTAAATCGTAGGACTTACCGCGTGTGAGGTTCGAAGCCCAGTCTGACGGCGGTTAAATCCAGAGCTCTTCCGGAAGGAAGAAGGGTTCGACAAGGACCGTCGATCCTATCAACGTTAGGTCCGGATCAATCTGACGCTCGCTGTATCCCTTGATGCGGTTGACGAACTCGAAGTAGGTAGCCGTCCCATTGTTCTCGCCGAACGTTTCCCAAGCGAACCTCGGCGTGACCGTCGTGTGATGAGCAAAGAATCCGCCACCGACAATCCAGCCGCCGCTTCGAACGTGGAACTTAAGGAGCCAAGGGCTGCCAAGCGGCAAGGAGATCGCCGGCCTCTTGTCGGGCGCCCAGAAATTCACTTCCTCCAGCGGTGCGCGCGACGCGAGGAACTGGAACCACTCGCGGTCCGTGTTTGCGACCCAATACCGCACGAGGGCAGTCTAACGAGCGCAAACACCCATCGCGTACACTCCCAATTGAATCGCCGGGCAATCACAGCCGGGGAGGGAACATGAGCCGCCGCCGAGGCCGATCGGGCCGACCGGCAGGCCGTAACAAGCTGATCGAGATCGTTGTTACGCTGGCGTTCCTCGCCCTGCTGATCGCGGTGATCCTGCCTTGGGCCGGACAGGGTCTTGCTGCAGGGTTCGGCAGCATCATCGAACAGTCACGCTGAACGGCAGCGGACCGTGCACCTCTACCAGGGGACCAGCCAGCAGTTCATCGCCGATGCGACGCAGGCGCGGCTCGCGAACCAGGTCGCTGAGCGCTTCTTTCACGAATTCCGGTACAAGCCCGGGCCGTCCGAGGTCAGGTCGTGGCAGAACTCCCTTGGCGCGATGGCGAATGTCCTCCAGCTGGCCGATCTCCGCGACCAGGGGATCCTCGTCGAGCTCAAGCTGCCGCTCTCGTCGAAGCGCCTGGATGTCCTGATCACGGGGCAGAACCCAACAACCGGCGACGCGGCCGTCGTCGTTGAGCTCAAGCAATGGACCCAGGTCGGCCGATCCAACATCACCGACTGCGTCACGATCGAGATGGGCGGCCGCGAGCGGGACCACCTCCACCCGTCGCGCCAGGTCGCCCAATACCAGCGCTACCTGCTCGACACCCACCCGGCGTTCACCGAGGGCGGCGTCTCGCTCGACGCGTGCGCGTACCTCCACTACGCGACCCACGACCCGTCGTCGCCGCTCTATGGCAAGGACTTCGCGGCACTCCTGGCGACGAACCCATCGTTCTCGGGCGACGAGACGGACCAGCTCGCGACCTACCTCGACGATCGCGTCGCCGGCCCGGACGAGGGCGGTGCCATCCTCGATCGGGTCGCCAACTCGGCCTTCCGCCCGCACAAGCGCCTGCTCGACCACGTCGCGCGAGTCATCCGCAACGAGCCGGTCTTCACGCTCCTCGACGAACAGCAGGTCGCCTACAACGCGATCATGGATTCGGTCCGATCGGCCGGCCAGAACCAACACAAGGTCGCGTTCATCGTCGCCGGCGGGCCCGGGACCGGGAAGTCGGTCCTCGCGGTCAACCTCGTCGCGGAACTCGCGTCGCTCGGACTCAGGACGATCCACGTCACCGGCTCGAAGGCGTTCACCGAGAACCTGCGCAAGATCGTCGGCGGCCGGGCGAGCGTCTTGTTCAAGTACTTCCGCGACACCGCGACCGTCGACGAGCCGATGGACGTCGTCATCCTCGACGAGGCCCACCGGATCCGATCGGTCAGCACGAGCCGCTTCACGCCGGCGACGGCGCGCACGGGCAAGACCCAGATGGAGGACATCCTCGACTCGACGCGGGTGTCGGTGTTCTTCATCGACGACCTCCAGGTCGTCCGACCCGGCGAGACCGGCAGCACCGATTCGATCCGCGAGGAGGCCGCCAAGCGCGGCCTCGAGGTCCGCGAGTTCGAGCTCGAGGCGCAGTTCCGATCGAACGGCTCGGACTCGTTCATCCGCTGGATCGACAACACGCTCGAACTCGATCGGACGCCGCAGGTCCTCTGGCCGATGGACGACGACTTCGACTTCCGGATCGTCGGCAACGTCCGCGAGCTCGACCAGATGATCCGCGCCAAGGCAGGGGAGGGGGCCACCGCCCGACTCGTCGCCGGCTTCTGCTGGCCGTGGTCCGACCCCGACGACGTCGGCGAGCTCGTCCCGGACGTCAGGGTAGGGGACTGGTCGATGCCCTGGAACGCGAAGTCGGACGCGCGGAAGCTCGGGCCCGGGATCCCGAAGTCGGACTTCTGGGCGAGCGCGAAGGAGGGGATCGACCAGGTCGGCTGCGTCTACACCGCGCAGGGCTTCGAGTTCGACTACGTCGGCGTGATCTTCGGCCCCGACCTCGTCTACCGGCCGATGGATGGGGGATGGGTCGGCCAGCGCGACCAGTCGCACGACCGCGTCGTCCGCAGCGGCGTCACCGAGCAGCAGTTCACCGACTTCGTCAAGAGCACCTACCGCGTCCTGCTGACCCGCGGCCTCCGCGGCTGCTACGTCTACTTCATGGACGCGCCAACGCGGGACTTCTTCCTGAGCCGAATAGAGCGCGCAGCCCCCCGGAACCGGTTAGTCCCGAACACGAGCAACCGTACGGATCGTGAGTCGGCTCGACATCGGCGACCTTGCCGACACAGCGCTCCTGAAAGCCGTCTGGAAGCGCCGCTTGCGTCGGCGCCTCAAAACAACTCGATTTCGGGACATGGAGCTAGCCCGTGACCCACTCGAGTACCTAGGCCTTGAACGGGTACTCAATTCAGCGATCGAGGACCTCGTCCAGCAATTGCGTGATGGGTCCTACCGCCCACGGGCTCCAGAGTGGATCCGGACGGCCAAGCGGGTGGGCCTAACTCGTCCACTGGCGTTTCTTTCGCCTCGAGATCAATTGGTCTTCAAGACGATCGTTGCATTGGCCGAGAATGACCTACTCCTTGGAAGTCCCAAATGGACCCGACTTGGGCGCGCCGACCCCGGGAACGAGGACGACGACACCACGCTAGCTGAGAGTGGTTGGTTTCGATCTTGGCTCCGCCGCCAGGGCCAGCTTTGGGTCATCGACGAAACGTACGACTGGCTAGTCGAAAGCGATGTATCGAACTTCTTTCCATCAGTTCAGATCCAGGATGTCTGCGCGTTCGTCCAGGACAACTCTCGCCTTGGAAATCGGTCTCATTCGCCTCCTTGAATACATGCTTCAGACGTTCTCCCCAATGGCCGCCTACCGCCCCTCTCGAGTAGGAGGATTACCGCAGGAGGGTTTTGACGTCAGCCGCGTGTTGGCGCACCTCTACCTTCGTCCATTGGACGAAGAGTTCGACTCCGAGGGTCAGGACGGGCGATACACGCGATGGGTAGACGACATCGCTGTGGGCGCAGATACGTGGGACGAGGCGCTCCGCATTGTCCAACGAATTCAATCGACGCTCGAAGGAATCGGCCTGTACCCGAACTCCGCTAAGACCCGCATCATTTCAGGTGGCGTATTCAGCCGCGAATACATGAAGTCCGAGAACGATTGGCTTGGAGAATTTGAAGACACCATCAAGTCCGGTGTACCGGACATCCCGGAATTTGGACGCCGGCTGCGGCGCCACCTCGAACGAGAGGATCGCCCTCGAGCATGGCCGCGGGTTCTGAGGAGGTACTACACGTATTCCCGACGCCTCAGGCATCCCTACCTTCTTGAAAAGTGGCCCAGCCATATTGATGATTCGCCAGACTCTGCTCGTTCGATGTTCGACTATCTCGCCACGTACCGCCTAACCGCGGCTCGGTTCAACCGCCTACTTGTCGTGCTCGATCGTTTCGGAACGGTCTACGAGGACATTGAAATCCTCGCGCATGAGTACCTTGCGCTCGCTCCGTCGGTCGACTCGGTCCGGATCAACGGGCTGATTGCGGACTGGGCCTACGGGATCGTCGAACGCGAGGCCGTACCCAGGCCGAGGATCGCCGCGGCGGCTTGCGTCACGCTCGGAAAGTTCGCAGATGGCCCTCGCCTGGATCAGCTCGCCCGGCTGTATGGCAGGTGGAAGCGCGATACCGTTCTTAGAACTCAAACTGCAACGATCCTTCTAGCGGCCGGGCGAATTGATATGGCAGAGGTAACCCGCCTTCTCGGCCGATCGCAACTCGAGACCATCGAGAATCTTGAGTTCCTCATTGCCGTCGCCGGCGGCGAAAAGCAAGCCGTAGGCATGGCGCTGTCCGCCATGGAACCGGTCAAGAAGTACGGCCCGGATCGGGTCATGACCAAGCCGCGACTTATGTTCCTTGCGCCGTTGCTTAGAGCATCCGCACCTAGCCAATGGACAGCTATTTCTGGCCGATGGAAGAGGTCGCTTGGATCTAACCCGGACGGGCTTCGCGACCATGTTGCTGAGCGATGGTTATTCGGAGATTGGCCCTCGTGACGCTTCAATGCGTGCGGCGATGGTTAGGGTGGGGAAGATGGACCTAGAGGAGGCGCTCGAGCAGTTCGATCTCACCGCGGCGAACCTGTCGCGGTTAGAGGAGGTCTGGTCGGAGCTGGAGGGCCTAATCCCGACCGGAATCGCGTTCCTTGACGCCGGTCCGGAAGGGCGTCGCTATCGAGAGTTGACACGAGCCTATAGCGAGATCGCAAGCGCACTGCCTGCAATCTCAGGCTACCGAGTTGAGGTGACTCCGATGGAACTCAACGCGATCGGCCATGCCCGGCTTGACGCGGCGGAGCTAGGAGAGCCGTGGATCGAAGTGTCTCTAGAAGAGGACATTTACGGCCCGTCGAAGGCGATCGAGGAGTACCGCTTCCGGTTTGAGCGCGCCCGTCGCGATCTTGTGCGTGACCACGTGTCACGACTGTCCTCCGAGGTCGCCCAACACCTCGCGGAGTTGGCTGACGCCTACCCCTCGGATGGGATAAAGATTGAAGACCCTCGTATCGCAAGCGTGAGGGGGGCGATTCGCCAAGTCGAGCGCCTTGCGGGCGACCAGGTCCCACGGACCAAGGCGTGGTCTGATCTCCTCCGGCACCTCGGATTCCACGAGGGCCAGGACATTCACGCCATGGCAACGGTCGATTGGCCAAGCGTGAGTGCTGACCTCGCGAGGGCGCTCTACACGGAGCTTGAGCCGCTACCCGTTGCCACCAGAGACCTTGATGACGTGCTTCGATCGAAGCCCCAAGGAAGCGTCTCGATCGACCTGCAATGGGCTGATCTCTCTCCTGACGACTTTGAGCGCGTCATCTTCAACCTCATCAGTGCGGCGGATGACTATGAGAACGCCCAGTGGTTGACGCCAACGAATGCCCCCGATCGCGGGCGTGACCTCGCGGCCGAGCACGTGCGGAGCGACACGCTCAGCGGCCCATCGCGCGAGCGCGTAATCGTGCAGGCACGCCACTGGTTGCAGAAGTCGGTCGGGCTTCCTCAAGTTCGACAGCTCCTTGATCAGATGAAGTTATGGGAGCCTCCTCCCGTGCACACGCTGGTCATCGCGACCAGCGGACGGTTCACGACAGATGCCGTCTCGTGGATCGAGCGACACAACAATGCCGATGACCGACCGGTAATTGTCATGTGGCCGAACAGTCACCTAGAGACCTTGGTCGCGAGACGCCCTGAGCTGTCGGCGCTGTTCCCGCGTCGCAACCGGTAGCCCGGCGGGCAGACGCAACTAACGGGCATCCGGTAGCCGTGGACCGGCCTCGTCGAGCCAGCATCCAATCGCAGGATCCGTCCGCTGGGAAGGCTTCGACGGCCGGGCCCGACAGACCTTGAGGCACATCCACTCACGTGTGCGTGGCAGACATAACTCACGCGGCAACCGGAAGTAGGCGGCCAGAACGACTGATGCCCGCACGTGCTGCGGGGACAGCAGCCCACGCCGGTCGTCCGGTCGTCCGAGAGACCGCGCCCGGCATCAAAGGCCGTCCGTGGCGAGGGCCGGCCGCGCAAGCGTCTTCGCAGCGAACTCAAGCGAATGTCTCGAGCGCGAGCGGGCTGATGCTGATCGGTCGTGCCGAAGTCCCGCCTGAGAGTGCCGCGTGCCAAGGCCGGGAGCGCTGTGTATCGTGCACCGCGTGCCAGATCAGAAGCAGGCCACGCTGAATTGAGAGGGCGTTGTCCGTGCTGTCATCGCGTTCGTGGCGTTTGTGTTTGGTGTCTGGGCCTACGACCTAGTCGGGCCGATTGCAGGGACGCTCTCGCCGCTCATTCAGGCCGCGATCGTGACCGCGATCGGGGCGACGGTGGCCGCTCTCGCGGCCCGGTATGCCGTCGTCAAAGCGTCGCAGCTCGCCGCCGCCGAGTCCCGCGAGGACCGACAACAAGCGCGCGAAGATCATTCGCGGACCGGGTGGCTAAGGTCGCGGCGAGACTGATGAATGCGGGCTTCGACCTCGCCGCGGCCGTGCAAGGGCACCTGGCCGATTGGCGGGATGGGGAGCCCCACCTGACCGAAGTGCCTTCGATGGAAACCATCCGCCGCCTGGTGTTCGAACTTCGAATGATCGTTCGCACTGAGCGCACGTACCAAGCCGTCGTCGCCTACTCGCAGATGCTGTACGACGTTGCTGAATTCGACCACGATGCGGACGCCGGGCCGTCGCTCGACAAACCACGGCATGACGCCGTCCGGCTCGTGCGCGCGGTCTGGGAGCTGATCCGGGCCCGAAATGGATTCGCGGACCAGTTGAAGCGCAAGCCGTATCCCGCTGACATCGACGCGCGATGGGAAATGACAACGGATCGTCTCCAGGAGGGCCCTAGTCGAGCTAGAGGACGCCGTGCGCGCCGAAACCAACCGGTCCAGGCTGCCGCGCGACCAGGCCGACTAGCCGAGAACGGCCCAAACGGGTCCACAGTTCGGCATTGCAGACATAACTCACCTTATCGGAAGTGATATCGCAAGGGTGAGATAGCTGGAAACGCCCCGGTGCGCATGACGCGCTGTAACGAGCCCGCCCCGGATGCGTCTCCAGGTCATGCGTCCTCGATCCGCGATCTCGATCCTGATCCTGATCTCCGTCGTCGCCCTCGGAGCGTGCGCGAGCCCGGCCCAGGGCGACATCGAGCGCGGCCAGGAGCTGCTCGGCGCGAACAAGCGTGAGGAAGCCTTCGCCGCGTTCGACGCCGCCGTCGCTCTCGACCCCCAGAACGCTGTCGCATTCGCCGGGCGTGGCTGCTCCAGGCCCTTGCCGGACACAGTGGCGGCGATCTCCGACCTGGACCGGGCAATCCAACTCGACCCGACGAGTGCCGACGCCTATCGCTGTCGTGCAGAAGCGCACCGTGCTGCCGGGGACCGCGTGGCCGCGCTCGCGGACGCGCGGCAGGCTCTCGACCTCGGACCATCCCATGCATACACGCACGTCACGCTCGGGAATGTCCTCGACGACCTGGGTCGAACGGCCGAGGCCATCGTGGAATACGACAAGGCGATCGAGCTCGAACCGACGCTGGCCAACGTCTACAACCAGCGAAGCATCGCCCGCAACCGACTCGGTGACGAAGCCGGCGCCGCGGCCGATGTCGACAAGGCGATCGAGCTCGATCCCGACTATGGCCCGGCGTACGCCGTCCGAGCGATGTCGTCGGTCTTCGACGGCGACTGCACGAGTGCGCTCGCAGATGCCGAGAAGGCGATCGCGCTCGATCCCGAGTTCCCGAGCGGGTACGGCGCTCGCGCCATCTGTCGGAGCGAGGCGGGCGACCTGGACGGAGCGCTGGCCGACGCGGACCAGGCGATTGCCCTTGGCCGGATCGACGCCTTCGCCTACTTGGTTCGCGGCGTGGTCCGGGCCGACCGCGGCGACGAGGACGAGGCCCGCGCCGACCTCCTCCGTGCGATCGACCTGGCACCGACAGCCGAGTTTGTCGCCGAGGTCCGCACGATGATGGCCGAGTACGGCCTCGACTGACGGCGGGCCGCGCGCCCTGGGAGGCCCTTCCGTCCCGCGCCGTGACACCGGCGAGACAGCCGGGACTAGACTGGCCTCGATAGGGCGCTGAGCGCGCCCGGGGGAGCCCCGGCGCCAAGGGGAAGGCGCCCGCGCATGCGGCGGCCAGCCGCATCCGGGCCGGGAGGGACACGGATGAAACGGCTCCTCGCGCTCATCGCGTCGCTCGTGCTCGTCGCGGCCCTGCCCGCCGCGGCGTCGGCCGGGCGGGTGACCAGGTTCACCGACCACAACGTCAACATGTTCTGCGAGGGCATATCGGCCACCAGCGGAGGCGGCTTCGCGTTCTTCTCGGCCAGCGTGTCGGACCAGTTCGGGAGCGACGCCTTCATCGACTTCTGGTCGAGCGGCGAGCCGTCCGGCCCACCGGACCTGTTCCGTGATCCGGACCAGGCGGCCGTCGTCACCTGGAACGGCAGCGTCCTGTCAGGCTCGATCCCGCTCGTGAACGGCAGCGGCGGCGCGGCCGGCTCGGCGACGTTCTCGGCGACGCTCACGCCCTGCGGGCGATCCGTTTCCGTTCGACGACCGCTTCCGCGACGGCAACACGTGGCACCACTTCACCGGCGTCAGCCAGCCGATGCAGACGAGCGGCACGCTGTCGGTCGGTGGTTCGACGTTCTCGCTCGAAGGGTGCTTCGCGGACGAGACGACGGTCACGGTGTTCGAGACGAACCCCCGCTCGTTCGTCGGCCACTTCTCGAACCGCGACGTCGGCTGCGACCTGACGAACGCCAGCGGCGACACGGGCTTCCTGTTCACGAGCCTCGAAGAGGGCGAGGTGTTCATCGATTCGGGCGCGTTCCCAGCGAACGGCGCGGTCGGCACCGGGCGCCGTCGGCAGCGCGACGCTCAGCAACGGCGTCCTCGACGCGACGCTTGAGACCTACAACATCGAAACGGGCGAGCCCCTCCCCGGCATCGCGACGATCCATCTCGAGATCGTGGGTTCGGGCGAGCCGTTCGAGTACCTGCTCAAGTACGCGACCGGCCGCGAGGTCGCGCAGGGCGTGATCCTCGACCTCGAGGGCACCCTCACGATCGGGGCGATCCACGTTCGATCTCGGCGACTGCTTCGGGGTCGACGGCCGAACGAAGGTCATCGATACGTTCCCGAGCGGGCCGAAGCCCGGCGGCAAGGTCCCCGCGAACGACCTGCCCGGCGGGGCGAAGCTCCTGACCGTCGGCTCGAAGACGTCGGTCGCGACGAAGGGCGCGTCACCCGATCGCGAGGCGCCGTACGAGTGCCTCACCCTCGAAGAAGATGGTGGTGTCTTCGAGGTTCCCGTCGGTAGCACGGTCTGGTACAGGATCGTGGGGACCGGCGGTCCGATCACGGTCGATACGGCCGGCAGCGACTACGACACCGTCATCGCCGTCTACACATCCAACGGCTCGGGCGGCTTCACGCCGGTGCCGGGGGCGTGCCTCGACGATGTGCCGATCCAGCCGATCGGCCGCACGCTCCAGGCCGCCGTAACCTGGAATTCGCTCGCCGGGACGACCTACTACGTCCAGATCGGCGGCTATCCACAGTCCTTCACGTACGGCAACCTGCGGGTGGCGGTTCGCTGACGGAAACCGCACCTCCGGACGGAGACGTATAAGGGGATGTCGGCCGAGAGCCTGCCGGCATCCCCTGCTCCACAGAGAGGTTTTGCATCATGAGCTCCAGACTCCTGATGGTCGCAACGATCGTCGTCGCCGGCATGGCGGTGGCGGCTTGCAGTAGCCCGGGCGCTTCGACGGCGTCCCTCGCGGCTCCGACGACGCGCCGCGTCCCAGGCCCCGCCGTCGGTCGCCGCGTCCGAGGCACCACCGTCGGTCGCCGCGTCGCAGCCCGCCGCGGCCGCGACCGTCGAGGCCACGGAGGTCGGCAGCCTCGGCACCGTCCTCGTTGCCGGATCGAACGACATGACGGTCTACATCTTCACGAGCGACGTGAAGGACAGCGGCAAGAGCGCCTGCAGCGGTGGCTGCATCACGAAGTGGCCGGCGCTGACCGTGGCGGCCGGCGAGACGCCGACGGCCGGACCGGGCGTGACCGGCACGCTCGACACGATCACCCGGGAGGACGACGGCACGCTCCAGGTGACCTACAACGGCCTGCCGCTCTACTTCTACGAAGACGACGCGGCGCCCGGCGACGCCAACGGCGTCTACACCGGCTGGGAGGCTGTCAAGCCCTGACCCATCGGCCGTTCAAGGGGCCCGACCGTCGCATCGCGCGCCGGAAGGGCCCCTTTTCGATGTCAGGCGGCCGCCGCCCTGATCCGCCCGATCGCCTCCCCCACTCCGCCGCTCCACGGCTGACCGTGGCCCGGGAGCAGCCAGGCGGCCTCGATTCCGTCGAGCCGATCGAGTGACGCGAGGGCCTGCGCCGGGTCGGCGCTGAACGGCGCGATCATCGGTCCGGTCTCGCCGGTCGTCACCGCGATCGTCGCGAGCGCGTCGCCCGCGAACAGCGCGTCGTGCGAGGCCACGTGGAGCGCCGCGGATCCCGGCGTGTGACCCGGGACGAGGATGACCCGTGGCGCGCCAGGGACGTCGAGCGTCGCCCCGTCGCCGTACGTCGCGACCTCGGTCAGGTTCGTCGTCCGAAGCGCGCCGTGGGTCACGCCGAACCAGAGGAACCGGAGCAGCGGGACGAGCCGCGTCGGGCCCGTCGTGGCCGCGGTTCGGGACCTCGCCGCGGGCGAGGGCCTCATCGAGCTCGTGGACGCTGACCGGCAGGTGGCGCTCGCGCCGGGCCCGTTCCGCGAAGCCGATATGGTCCGAGTGGCCGTGGGTGAGGACGACGGCGCGGACGTCGTCGAGGCTGCGGCCCATCGCCGCGAGCTCCGCTGGCAGGTCCGCCCAGTAGCTTGGCAGCCCGGCGTCGATGATCGTGACCTCTCCTGCTTCTTCGACGAGGTACGAGTTGACGAGGCCGCTGCCGATGCGGTGGATCCGAGGCGCGATCTTCATCGCGGAGCCTCCGCGTTGCTGCCGGTGACGATGACGAGGGCGGGACCCTCGAGGGAGCCGTTCGCCGCGGCGGCCAGGATCCCCGCCCAGGATGCCGCTCCGCCGCCCTCGACCGTCATCCCAAGAGCAGCCGTCAACTCCGCCTGGGCGTCGCGCAGCGCCTCGTCGGACACGAGGATCATGTCGTCGACGCGGCCCTCCATCTCGGTGAGCGCTTCAGGGATGGGGACCCTCGTCGCGATCCCGCCGGCCCACGTATCGGCTGCGTCGGTCTCGATCGGGCGCTTGGCGCGCCACGACAGCGTCATCGACGGCGCCTTCTCCGACTGGACGCCGACCACGCGACAGGTTGGCAGCGCGTCGCGGAGCCAGGCGCCGACGCCGACGATCAGCGCCCCGTTTCCGACCGGCACGAACGCGGTCCCCAGGCTGGGGAGCGCTCCGTCCGCTGAGCCATCGGTAAGCTCGACGGCGAGGGTCGCGGCGCCGGTCGCGACCCACGGATCCGCGCCGTCGACGAGGAGGAATGCCCCCTCCCCTGCCGCGAACCGCTCCGAGGCGGCCCGTGCCGCGTCGAAGTCGCTCCCCTCCTGGACGACGCGCGCACCGAATCGCCTGATCCGGGCGAGTTTCGTCGGGTTGGCGTGCTCGTCGGCGAAGACCACGACCGGAACACCGAACGCCCGGCCGGCGAACGCGCAGCCCTGGCCGAAGTTGCCGGTCGACGCGACGACGAGCGGCCGGCCCTCCCCCACCCTGCCCTCCTCGGCGAGGCGGCGCACGGCGAGCCACGTTCCGCGGCCCTTGAACGCACCGATCGGGTTGGCGCACTCGATCTTGACGACGACCTCGACGCCGGCTCGCTCGCTCAGGCCCTCGCTGACGAACTGGGGCGAGGCGACGAAGGCCGGGTGGATGAGCTCGCGGGCCGCCCTGATCGTCGTCCCGGCGAGAGGCGGCCCGAGCGCCGCGACCCGTTCACCCGGGTCAGATGAAGATTCCCAGCGAAGTCCTGCCAACCGAGCGCTCCCCGCGGCTTGCCGGGCACAACAAAACGCCCAAAGGAACTTCGATCACTAGATGCTCCAACCAATACAAGTACCAGTCAGATCACTAGATGTTCGATGCCCCTTCGGGCAAGACCTACAGTAGGGGCCGGACCTTGCGCCTGCCTAGTGGCTTATCCACGACTTCTTGCATTCGTGCGACCTTTTCGGAGGGCTTATCCACACCTTCCCACGATCGTCGCGTTGCGTGGGACGGGCCGGATCGCCGTAGGTCGCCGCAGTGCGCATGCGATTGAGCGTAGGAGTGCGGGGGGCCGCGATCAACGCGGGTCGACCAGGAGGAGCCACAGCCGGCGGGTCGCGTTGGGGTCCGCGACCCGCCAGGGCTGCCCTCGTCTGGCGAGAATCTCGCAAGAAATGAGAACGCCCGAAGGAACCTCGCTTCCGTAGCCTCCAACGCTAATGCAAGCACCAGCGTCGTCGCTTTCGAACTCGTGGCCCCTTCAGGCAAGACCTACATTACGGCCCGGCCCGGCCGATGCCTAGAGGGTTATCCACGAGTTTCAAATCTTCCGGCGGCATTTCACGAGCGTTGTCCACAGGGTTCCCACGACGCGTCTCACCTGACGCCGAAACGCAACCCGCATCACTCCTCGAGCGGCCACTCCTGGGAGTCGTCGAGGATCGGGATCCCGCGCTCGTCGCAGGCGAGGGCTGCAACGTCACCGTGCGCCCCGGGCTCGCGCCAGACGATCCAGTGCTGAAAGGTAATGACGAGGCCAGAGCCCGCCCAGCCGGCGACCGCAGACCCGAAGGGGTCGCCGATGATGCCGATACGCCATTCTGGCCGCCAAGCCGTCTCGATCGGTTTCACCCCATCCTTGGTGACGATGTTGCCGTGAGCCGATTGGCCGTCGGGCTCTGGGTGAAAGGTGAGAAGTCCGCCGGCGTCGGCGAGCTCCAGGCGCCCGAGGCGACCGTCGGGCAGAAGCTCGAGCATCCCGGACGGGCCCATCAACCCCTGGTGGATCTCGTGCATCCATCGCCACCGACGTCCCTGCTTGCCCTCGGCGACTGACCAGAGCACAACGTCATCGTGCGGGAGAAGACCTCGGCCGGCCCGGCGCAGCCAGTCGGTCACTCGGTCAGCGTCGGCCCTGCGCCGTTGCTCGCGTCGGCGCGGAGCGACTCGGCCCATCGTTCGGCTGTGGACGTGAGCTCGCCCGCCAGCACGGGCGCCGCCCGGCCGTGGACGCGGACATCCTGGTTGCCGTAGTCGAGCTCGACCGTGCCGCGCTCGCGGGTTCGGGCCAGAAGCTCCCCTGCCGTGTACGGGACGCGGACGTCGACGTCGACCCACAGCGAGGCAAGCAGCGCCGCGATCTCGGCTCGCAGCGTGTCGAGCCCGAACCCCGTGAGGGCGCTGACGAGGACACTGCCCGCGAGCGCCGGCGCCGGAGCGTCGCCGTCCTGGGCTGCCTTCTCGACCAGATCCGCCTTGTTGAACGCCACGAGCCGCGGCTTGTCGCCGGCCCCCAGCTCGTCGAGGACGGTCTGGACAGTGGCCCTGTGCTCGCGCAGATGCGGATCGGAGGCATCGACCACCTCGATCAGCACGTCGGCCCGGTTGACCTCCTCGAGCGTCGCCCGGAACGCGTCGACGAGCTGGTGCGGGAGCTTGTGGATGAAGCCGACGGTGTCGGTGACGATCGCCGTCTGCCCGTCGCCGAGCTTGACCTGGCGCGAGGTCGGGTCGAGCGTCGCGAACAGCTTGTCCTCCGCCTTGGCGACCTCGCTGCCGACGAGCGAGTTGAGGAGCGTCGACTTGCCCGCGTTCGTGTAGCCGACGATGCCGACGGTCGGGATCAGCCGGCGGTCGCGTCCTCGGGCAGCCATCGATCGCTGCTGGCGGACCTGGTCGACCCGCTCCTTCATCTTCGAGATGCGCGTCCGGATGATCCGGCGGTCGGTCTCGAGCTGGCTCTCGCCGGGTCCGCGGGTCCCGATGCCGCCGCCGGTCCGCGACAGGTGGGTCCAGAGACGGGTCAGGCGTGGCAGCTGGTACTCGAGCTGGGCGAGCTCGACCTGGAGGCGGCCCTCGTGGGTCTGGGCGTGGAGGGCGAAGATGTCGAGGATGAGCCGGCTGCGGTCGATGACCTTGACCTTGAGCAGGCTCTCGAGCGCCTTCTGCTGGCTGGGCGACAGCTCGTCGTCGGCGACGAGGAGGTCGAACCCGGTCTCGCTCTTGGCCTGGGCGAGCTCCTCGGCCTTGCCCTTGCCGACATACCAGTTCGGGTCGATGTGGCGGCGGTTCTGCCACTCCGCGCCGACGACCTCCGCCCCGGCCGTGGTCGCGAGGTTGGCGAGCTCGCCGAGCGACTCCTCGGCCGACCAGCCGCTGTCGTCACCGGTGTCGACCGCGACGAGGAAGGCCTTCTCCGCGGGCGGAGCGAGATCGATCATGTTGTTCCTGCTGGGCACGGCGGAAGGATACCCGGTCAGGAACTCGCGTCTGAGAGCCCGTAACGAGTCGAATGACATCCTCATCCCGACGATCGCCGCCGCCGTCGCGATGCGCATCAAGCACGAGACCTGGGTCCTGGACGACGGCAACCGTCCCGAGGTCGCCCGCCTCGCACGGAAGCTCGGCGCCCGATATCTGACCCGCCCCACTCACGAGCACGCCAAGGCCGGCAACATCAACCACGCCCTCGGCAAGATCAAAGCCGACTTCATCGCAATTCTGGATGCCGATCACGTCGCCTCGGACCAGTTCCTCGTGCGGACGCTCGGCTACTTCGACGATGCGGCCATCGCCGTCGTTCAGACACCGCAGGAGTTCTACAACACCGACTCGTTCGAACATGCCTCGGGCGAGGGCGAGGCGCGCTTCCACGAGCAGGCTCTCTTCTACCGCGTGCTCCAGGCCGGGAAGAACCGCTGGAACGCGGCGTTCTGGTGCGGAACCGGGGCAGTCCTTCGGATGACGGCGCTTCGCGAGGTCGGCGGCGTCGCGACCGAGACGATCACCGAGGACATCCACACGACGATCCGGCTCCACCGCCGTGGCTGGCGAACGGTCTACCACAACGAGGTGCTCGTGCGCGGCCTCGCTGCCAGCGACGCAGCCACGTACAACCTCCAGCGGCTGCGCTGGGGAACCGGTGCAATGCAGGTCCTGCGGATCGAGAACCCGCTCGTAGTGCCGGGCCTGACGATCCCCCAGCGCCTGGCCTACGCGGCGACGCTCCTCGGCTGGTTTGACGCCTGGCGTTCGCTCGGCTATCTGCTCCTGCCCGTCGTCGTCCTCCTCACGGGAGCGGTCCCGATCCGGGCCGAGCCGTGGACGTTCGTTGCCTTCTTCGGCCTTACGTTCGTGCTCGGCCAGATGGCTATGCGGATCCTCAGCCGAGGCTGGCACCGTTCGATGCTCTCGATCGTTTTCGAGCTCGTCCGGATGACCCCGAACATCGGGGCGACACTGACCCTCCTCAGGCCCGGCCGGATCGGATTCCGCGTGACACCGAAGGGCCGCACCGGCGACTCCCGCCGCCCCGCCCCCGAGCCGCTCCTCCTTCGAGTCACGGCCGTGTTGAGCGTCCTCGGCCTCGCCTGGTTCGCTCTCACCCTCCTCGGCCGGACGCCGACCCGTTATGAGGTCCCATGGGCGGCCTACGCGACGGCCGGCTGGCTCGTCCTCAACACCTTCCTGCTCGTCGCGGCAATCGGGCGGGTCCGCGCGCTTCGCTTCGCCGGCGAGCGACGGGCGAGCCATCGCTTCGAGACTGTCCTCCATGGCCGGATCGACAACACACCGTGCGAAATCCACGACCTATCGCTGACGGGGGCCCGAATCGAGCTAGGTCGGCTGCCGATGATCATTGCATCCCCGAACGCTGGCGGGTCGCCGAGCCTCGAGCGCCACGTGCTCACTGTCCCGATCGATGGTCATGAGATCGTGCTCGAGGCCGTGTCGCGATCCGAGCGACGTGATGGCGTCAGGACGATCGTCGGGCTCGAGTTCCTGCCCGACCAGGATGCGGCGCGGGCACAGCTGGCGCTCGCACTGTTCGCCACGACGCGGCCGCCGGTCCAATCGCGTCTCCCGCGCCCTACGCCGAATGCGCTGTCAGCGGGGATCAAACCGCTGCTTGACCAGAGCTCCCTGGCCCGCTCCACGAGCGCGGCCGCGGCCGTCGCCTGACTATCAGCGGCGTCGAGCCACTCCATCCCGGGCTCCGAGCGGAACCACGTTCGCTGGCGCTTCGCGAAGCCGACGTTGCGGCGTGCGTCCTCGGCGATCGCGCCCTCGACGGTCATCGTTCCGTCGAGCACCGCCCACGCCTCGCGGTAGCCGATCGCGGAGAAGGCGGGAAGCGTCGGGTCGAAGCGGTCGCGCAAGCGAGCGAGCCTCCTCGATCAGCCCGGCGTCGAACTGGGCCCGGGCCCTGGTCGCAATCCACGCGCGGTGCGTGTCGGGATCAAGGCTCAGCCCGATCCATTTCGTTGGCCCGTCGTAGCCTCGCGGCAGCGGTGTCTCGCGATCGCCCTCGAGTTCGGCGATCTCGAGCGCGCGGACGACGCGTCGGGGGTTCTTGAGGTCGGTTCGGGCGGCTCGTCGAGGCGCGGCGGCCTGGAGCCGGCCGACGAGCGGCTCGAGCCCGTCTCGCACCAGGTCGTTCTCGAGCGAGGCTCGCAGGATCGCGTCGGACGGCAGCGAATCCGTGTCGATTCCGCGGGCCACCGCCCGCAGGTAGAGCCCCGTCCCACCGACGAGGATCGCGATGGCGCCACGCGAGGCGATCCCGGCCAGGGCCTCACGCGCGTGAGCTGCGAAGTCGGCCAGCGTGAACGGTTCGTCCGGCTCGACCAGGTCGAGCCCGTGGTGCGGCACGCCGGCCCGATCGGCCACGGACGCCTTGGCGGTGCCGATGTCGAGCCCGCGGTAGACCTGGCGCGAGTCGGCCGAAATGATCTCGGCGGGGACGCCGTCACCGGCCAGAGCCTGGGCCATCGCGATCGAGAGACCGGTCTTGCCCGTCGCCGTCGCGCCGGCGATCACGAGGAGGGGCGGAACCGCCGCGCTCACCCGCCGACGACCGCTCCTCGGAGCGAATACGGTCCGGCATGATCGACGCGAACCGGGACCGTTCGGCCCACAAGGTCCGGCTCACCGACGAGGTGGACGAGCTTGTTCTGGCGCGAGCGCCCCGAGAACGTCGTGCCGGCGACGGCCGCATCGGGCCCTGGGTGGTGGTCATGGCTCCGCGGCGGGACGACCGTGTCGACGAGGACCTCGACCTCGCGCCCCAGCCAGGCCTCGTTCCGCTCCATCCCGATCGCTTCTTGGACTGCCAGCAGCTCATTCAGGCGGTGCCGCTTGACGTCTGCGGGGACGTCGTCGGCGAGGTGCGTCGCCGGCGTCCCCGGCCGCTCCGAGTAGGCCGCGGCGAACACCTGGTCGTAGCGGACGGTCTCGAGCAGGCGCAGGGTCGCCTGGAACTGCTCCTCGGTTTCGCCGCAGAACCCGACGATGACGTCGGTCGAGATCGAGATCCCTGGAACGGCCTCGCGGATCCGAGCGAGGCGTTCGAGATAGTGCTCGATCGTGTACTGGCGGCCCATCCGCCGCAGCACGGCGTCGTCGCCGGACTGGACCGGCAGGTGGAGGTGCTCGCAGACGGAGCGGCACTCGGCCATTGCCGCGATGAGCCGGTCCGACAGGTCCCAGGGGTGGGAGGTCACGAACCGAAGGCGCTCGATCGCGGGCCGCCCGTCGGCCGTCCGGATGCCGTCGATCGCCCGGATGAGCTCCGCCAGGTCCGGCCGGCCGTGGAGGTCGAGCCGGCGGCCGGCCCAGCGCTCGGCGTCGACGTGGCCGAAGCGCGGTTCCGCGTCGAGATCGTGGCCGTAGGAGTTCACGTTCTGGCCGAGGAGCGTCACCTCGCGATAGCCGGCCGCGGCGATCGACCGGGCCTCCTCGACGATCTCGTCGAACGGCCGGCTGCGCTCGGGACCGCGGCTGAACGGGACGATGCAGTACGTGCAGGTCTTGTCGCAGCCGTAGATGATCGGCAGCCACGCGCTCGTGGCCGATCCGCGGGCGACGGCGCCGACGGCGACGGCCTGGGCGCGGGTCGCGGCCAGGTGATCCGCGACGCCGACGAGCGTTCGACCGACGACGGTGGTAGCTCCTGTGAGCCCGACAGGCGCCTGCGCCGACGCGAGACCCAGCCGGTCGATGAGCTCCGGCTCCTCGTCGGGCCGGAGGAACAGATCGACGGCCGGGTAGCGCTTCTTCAGACCCGCCCGATCCGGCTCGCGCACCGAGCAGCCAGTCAGGACGATCCGCAGCGCCGGGTTCGCGGCCTTCAGGCGGTCGAGATGGCCCTGTCGCCCGATGACCTTTTGCTCGGCGGCCTCGCGGATCGCGCAGGTGTTGATCACGATCAGGTCGGCCTCATCGAGCTCCGGCGCCTCCTCGAGCCCGGCGACCAGCAACCGGCCAGCCATCTCCTCCGAGTCGCTCCGGTTCATCTGGCAGCCGAGCGTCCAGACGTGGAAGCGTGGGAGAACTCGCGCCTCCGGGCGGTATTCGTCCAGGCGCAAGTCCTCGGGGCGAATCTGCTCGCGCGGAGCATGCCCCGCCGCTGGGGCGAGCTCCGCATCGAGCATCGGCAACTGGCGGAGCGTCATCGCCCGATCGCATCGTGGAGACGGTCGACGACCATCGGGGGCACGTTGAGCGTGGCATGGGCCTCGGCGTACGTCATGAGGTCGCCATGGTAGTCGGAGCCACCCGTCGCGACGAACCCGAGCCTCTTGGCGACGTCCGAAACGAGCGCGACCGTGTCGTGGGTGAACGTGCGGTAATAGACCTCGAGGCCGCGCAGGCCGGCGTCTCGCAACTCGCGTAGAAGCCCAAGTTGGCGGGGAGCCTCCGAGAAGTGGGCAAGAACCGGCAACCCGCCGGCAGCGGTGATTGCCTCGATCGCCGCGACCGGCCCGAGACCCTCGCGCGGCACATACGCCGGCCCGCCCCAGCCGATGAGCCGCCGGAACGCATCGTCGACGCTCGTCGCATGACCGGCCGCCATCAGCGCCCGCGCGACGGTCGGCCGGCCAAGGGCATCGTCGTGGGCGAGATCGATGTCGGCGACGTGGGCGTCGATCGGCATCCCGATCTCGGACAGGAGCGCCACGGTCCGCTCGAACCGGCGCCTGCGCGACACCCGCTGGGCGGCGAGCGCGGCTTCGAACGCGTCATCGGACGGGTCCATCCCGAACCCGAGGATGTGAAGCTCGCCGTCCTGGAGCGGGATGCCGCGCGCGATCGCGTTGATCTCGACGCCGGCGATCAGCTCGAGCCCTGCCGGTATGGCATCCGGTGAAGCCGTCAGCTCCCGGAACCCGCCGAGCGTGTCGTGATCGGTGATGGCCAGGACCCGGACACCGGCCGCGGCGACATCGCGGACGAGTGCAGCCGGCTCGAGGATTCCGTCGGACCGCTTGGTGTGCGTGTGGAGGTCGACGATCGAGGTTCCGCCGCCCGCGATCGGTGCGGGCGAGACGGCATGTCGCCCGGCTCGTCGAACGGGCCGCGGCCCTCCCACGCTCAGCCTGCGGCCTCGACGAGCCGCTGAATGCGTTCGATCGCGAGCGCCCGGCCGGTCTTCGGGTCGATGTCGATCTGGGTCGCGTTGAAGACGACGGGGCCGTCGCCGACCTCGAACCGCGTCGGGAGGGCGTTGATGAACCGCGGCAGCACGGTTTTCGGATCGAAGCCGATGACGCTCCAGACCGGGCCGGTCATGCCGAGATCGGTCTGATAGGCCGTTCCGCCGGGCAGGATCCGCTCGTCGCCGGTCACCACGTGGGTGTGGGTGCCGACGACCGCCGACACGCGACCGTCGAGGTGCAGCCCGAACGCGTTCTTCTCCGATGTGAGCTCGCAGTGAAAGTCCACGAGGCGGACCCGCGGAAGGGGCTCGGGCGACTCATCGAGCAGCCTGTCGGCGTCCGTGAACGGGTTCTCGATCTGCTGCATGTAGGTTCGGCCCTGGAAGTTGAGGACAGCGATCTCCGTGCCGTCCGCCGCGTGGTACGTGCCCCAGCCGCGTCCCGGCACGCCGGTCGTGCCGTAGTTGAGCGGCCGCAGAACGCGATCCGACGATTCCAGGTAGGGATAGATCTCGCGCTTGTCCCAGATGTGGTTGCCGGAGGTGATGACGTCGACGCCCGCGGCGAGGATCGCATCGGCCGTTGAGGGAGTAAGGCCCATGCCGCCGGCGACGTTCTCGCCGTTCGCGGTGACGAAGTCGATCCGGCGGGCGTCACGCAACTCGGGAAGCAGTTGTTCGACGGCGACCCGGCCCGGTTTGCCGATCATGTCGCCGATCATCAAGACGCGGCAGGCGCCGGGCGGCTTCGTGGTGTCGCTGTTCGCGACGTTGCCGAGCCTGGTCAGGCCGGGCTGTCCCCCATCCCCTGTCGCCGTCACGCCTCTGCCGCGCGGCGGGCGTCGGCAATCGTGTCACGGGCTTCGGCGACGGCCGCCCGCACGATGCCCGCGGCGGCATCGGCATCGGCCTGGCCAAAGACGACCGACTCCGCCCGACCGTAGGCAGCCAGCGTGAGGCGGGCGAGTCGCTCCGGCTCCGTCGGTGTCCGGCCGAGCATCGCGAGGGTCTTCTCCACCTGGATCGTGTGCTCGCGGATGTGGCTCGACCAGCGGCTCAGGCGGAACCCGACCGGGACGGCGAACCCGGACCAACGGGCGCCGTAGTCCAGCCGATCCTCCGACAGGCCCGCCAGCCGCTCCACAGACAGGTCAAGGACCGCGTTGAGGCGGTCCCGAATCTCGTCGAGCGTTCCCTCCTGCTCTGCTGTCTCCTCGTCCGGCAGGTCGGCCCAGAACTCGTCACCGAGGCTCGTCGGCAGGTCAGGGTCATCGAGCGCGAACCCTCGCTCCTGCCACCACGCGGTCGCCCAGCCGTAGGCCCGCTGGCTGTTGACGACGTGACCGAGCGTCTGCCGGATCGACCATTCGCCGCCGCCGGGGTCGGCGTCGATCGTCTGATCCGACAGCGACGCAACGAGGCCGTGGAGGTCCCAGCGGGCGGCGGTAGCCGGGGCAATCAGGGCGGCCGCGAGGCCCCGGTCGCCATCGGCGGCACGCAGGAGCCGCGTGGCTTCCACCTCCGCCCGCTCGAACAGTTCGTGGAGCCGGTAGATCCCGTATCGGACGTCGCCCTCGCCGCCGCCGATCCACGCCCAGTCACGTTCGAGCGTGGACTCCGGGATCGCGAGGATGTCGGCGACGATCGCTGGAAGGTCGGCGCGGGCGTCGCGGATCGCGTTGGGCAGCGGCCGTGCCAGCTCCGCGTTGGTATGCCGAAGGAGCGGCGCGTCAGCGGTCGAGATGGACATAGCCGAAGTCTATCCCGGCGCCTCTGCTCGCGGCGCCGGCCACACGTCCGAATCCCGATCAGGTAGCGGCGCACCTGGCTTCGCGAAGGTCCAGGTAGGTTGTCCGTATTCCTCCTGCTTCGCCACCCAGCTGCCCATGTCCTCGCCACCGAGCCGCACTGTGTAGATCGTCCAGACGAGCGCGCCCGAGGTCGCAGTGGCCGCGACGGCCCCGCCACCGGCGCCCGGACCGCCGAGCGCGTACGCCGCCAGGATCCCCAGCCGCTGCCGCCAGGAGGTGCCGCGCCAGGCCTGCAACGATCGCCGGACGTTCGCTCGGATTCGGCTGACCACGATCCGCATCGTCATCGTGGCCTCGCGCCCGCCGAGCTCGAACGGTGCCACGCGCGGTCCGAAATGTACCGGGCCGCCAAGACTGATCCTGTTGCCATCAGACCAGAACGTACGCTCGCCGGCCTTTTCCGTCCCCAAGTTGCCCAGCCGGATGACGTGTGCCTGCCCGTCGATGCCGAGCTCCCACCGATGAGGAGCATCGTCCTCCAGGCGCAGCGGTGCCACGCTCAGAGACCAGCGGAGGTCCTTGGCGCGGCTTCCGTACAGCGCTCGGTTGGCCTCGTCGACCGCGGTGACGATTTCCGTTGGCGTAGCGTCATTGGCGATGAACCGGCGAGTGTAGTAGCGGGTACCGGAACTCGCCCGTTCGAGCCCCCAGCCGAGCGTGGTCAGCTGAGCGCGTCGAGCGACAGGACGGCCAACCGGGATCGCTGCGTCCAAAGTCGCCCCATCCGCGCCCGAAGGCTCAACCTTCACCTCGTGCATGCGACGGCCCAGAGGTTCCATCTGAAGTACGTAGCGAAGGCCGTCGCGGCGACCGCGCGCCAAGGGATAGTCTCGAATGAAGTCCTCGATGGCCGATGCCAGCTCGTTAGAATCGGCGGCCACAGCTTGCAACCCGAATTCCCCGAACCATCGGACTTTGCCAAGCGACGTCACGTTCATTTGAGTCTTGACGCGGCGCGTCTTTCGACCGTTGCAGCCGGACCCGTCGGGCTAGCCCGACTCGTCCTACATCACTCCGGGGCCTTCCGGGCGCCCTTTCGCTTCTTCGGTCGTGGAATCACGAGTGCGCTGGCCAGAATGCCGATCATGAGCCAGGCCGCTGCGATCATGGTCGCATCGGGCGAACCACTTGGCCTGTTCGGAATCGTTGTCGTCGGCGGGACCGTGGGTGGTGGAGGCGTCGGAGCACCCGCGATCGTGACCGTCTCGCTCTCGACCGCCGAGTCCACGCCGCCGGCAGAGGCAGTCGCGATATTGGTCACGCCGTCGGCATCGACGTCCGCCTGGGTGACCGTGTACGACGCCGTGCAGGTGATGCTCTCGCCCGGGTCGAGGTTCGCATCGAGGTCGCCCACCGTGGCGAGGTCCGGACAGGTCACCGTCGTCTTGTCGTCGGTCACGACGACCGGGCCTTGAAGCGATACGTTTCCGGTGTTGGTGACGACGTAGTCGTAGTCGATGACGTCGCCCGCGGTGTCGAACGTCGCGGGGCTGGCCGTCTTGACGAGCGACAAGCCGGGGCCGGTGGCCGCCGTCACGGTCACGCTGTCGGTGTTCGAGGTGACCGTGCCGTTGCGTGGCCGTCGCGCGTGTTGGTGACCGAGCCGGCGTCGAGGTCGGCCTGGGTGACCGTGTAGGACGCCGTGCAGGTGATGCTCGCGGCCGGGGGCGAGCGTCGGCGGTCGCCGGGCAGCTCTCATCGGTGGCCAGGTCGTCGTCGACCGTGAACGGCCCGCTCAGGGTGACGTTGCCGCTGTTGGTGACGAGGAACTCGTAGCTGATCACGTCGCCGACCGCCGCGTAGGTCGCGACGATCGGCGCTCTTCGCGATGGTGAGCGCCGGGCCGGTGGCTGCCGTGACGGTCGCGGTGTCGGTGTTCGAGGTGACGCGTCGCCGTTGCGTGGCCGTCGCGGTGTTGGTGACCGAGCCGGCGTCGAGGTCGGCCTGGGTGACCGTGTACGACGCGGTGCAGGTGATGGTGTCGCCGGGGGCGAGCGTCGGGCGTCGCCGGGCAGCTCTCGTCGGTGGCCCGGTCGTCGTCGACCGTGAACGGCCCGCTCAGGGTGACGTTGCCGCTGTTGGTCACGATGAAGCTCGTAGTCGATCACGTCGCCGACCGCGTCGTAGGTCGCGACATCGGCGGTCTTGTCGATGGTGAGCGCGGGGCCGGTGGCCGCCGTGACCGTCGCGCTGTCGGTGTTCGAGGTGACGTGTCCCGTTGCGTGGCCGTGGCGGTGTTGGTGACCGAGCCCGGCGTCGAGGTCGGCCTGGGTGATCGTGTAGGACGCGGTGCAGGTGATGCTCGCGGCCGGGGCGAGCGTCGGGGTCGCCGGGCAGCTCTCATCGGTGGCCCGGTCGTCGTCGACCGTGAACGGGCCGCTCAGGGTGACGTTGCCGCTGTTGGTGACGATGAACTCGTAGCTGATCACGTCGCCGACCGCCGCGTACGTCGCGGGGTCGGCGCTCTTGGCGATGGTCAGCGCCGGGCCCTTGACAGCGGTGACCGTCGCGCTGTCGGGAGGCGAGGTGACGCCATCGCCAGAAACGGTCGCGGTGTTCGTGACCGAGCCGGCATCGAGGTCGGCCTGGGTGATCGTGTACGACGCGGTGCAGGTGATGCTCGCGGCCGGAGCCAGAGTCCCGACTGCCGGGCAGCTCTCATCGGTGGCCCTGTCGTCACTGACAGTGAACGGGCCCGAGAGCGGGACATCGCCGGTATTGGTGACGAGGAACTCGTAGTCGATGACATCCCCGACCGCGGAGTACGAGATCGGGTCGGCGCTCTTCACCAGCGATAGCTCCGCGCTAGCGACGGTCGCCTGGTCCGTGCTCGAATCGTTGGTGTCGCCGGTCCTCGGGTCGGTGACTGACGCGGTGTTCGAAATGACGGCGCCGATGGGCGCGCTGCCGCTCACGAGCTGGGTGAAGGTCAGGACCTCTTGTCCGCCAGCCGGCAACCCGGAGGCGCAGGTGACTGTGCTGCCCGACAGGTTGCACGATCCCGCCGGCCCGATGGCCGACACGAGGCTCGCCGCCCCGACGTTTGTGGACGGGAACACGTCGGTAACGACCAGCGGGTTCGCGTCGGTGGCGGTCGGGCCCACCATGGCCCCTGGACCCTCGTTCGTTACCGTCACCGTCCAGGTGATCGTGCCGCCCGCCCGGACCAGCGATGGGCTGGCGACCTTGGTGATGGCCAGGTCATAGCAGGCGATCGTCAGCGACGCGCTGTCCGATCGGGTGGCGATAACGCCAACGAGGTCGGTCGTCCCGGACGTGGTCGCGCGATCCTGCACGCTGGCCGTGTTCGTGATCGTTGCGCACGGCGCCGTGTTGGCGATGATCTGCTCGTACGTGATCGTGATCGACTCGCCCACATCGAGGCCGCGGAGACCACCGGTCGGCGCGCCCGGCGCGCCCGGCGCACCGCTGTAGGCGCGCGAACAGTTGGTGGTCGCCGGCATCGTCGAACCGACCGTGACGCCGCTGCAGGTGACCGGTCCACGCGTCAGATTCGGATTGGCGCCACCCGACACATTGAACGTGAGGACCTCGAAGGCGGGCGCGGGAGCTCCGTTTGGACCGACCGGGAGCAGGTCGGTCAGGTCGACCGTGTCACCCCGCGTCATCGGGTCAGGACCCGCATTCGTGATGGTGACGGTCCAGATGACAGCGCCGCCCGCGTTCACCGTGGCCGATGAGACCGACTTGTCGACCGTCAGGCCATAGAGGCACGGCACCCAGTCAATGGCGATCGAGCCCGTGGCGCCGGGGCCGACGCCAGCTGGTGACGCTGGTCCGGCCGCGCCCGAGACTGCTGTCGGTGCCGCCCCAACGACGGTGGGTGAGGTCAAACTGACCCAGCTCGAGCCGCCGCCGCCGCCCGCGCCGGACACCGCAGAAGAGATCGTGGAGGCTCCGCCGCCCCCGCCCGTATAGCCGCCCCCGCCGCCGCCGCCGCTGTCAAAGTCGGGGTCCGGGCCGCCGTTCCCGCCGGTTCCCACGCCGATTCCCCCGCCCGCCGCACCGTTCAGCGCTGCGTTTGCGGTGTTCGTTCCGCCCGCGCCACCGGCAGCAACCTGGCCACCCTGACCCCCGTTCGCGGTGGCGCCGGCATCGACGCCGGTCTGTCCATTCGAGCCCGGCGAGACCGTGCCCGCAGCGATCACGGCGAACCCGCCGCCCCCACCGAAGCCCGCCGGTGCCGCGTCATGGGCCGCCCCACCGCCACCGCCGCCGCCGGCGACGAGCACCGTCGAGCCGGCGAGACTGACGGACGTGCGACCGCCACCGCCGCCGCCCTGGTGGATGTTGCCGATCGTCCCGCCGTCGCCGCCATCGCCGACGGCGCCGTCACCGCTGCCACCAGTCGGAATCGCGCCGCCGCCGCCAACGCTCCCCCCGAACGACTGTCCCGGGAGCACGCCGAACGTCGCACTGATGCTGGCACCTGCGCCACCGACGCCACCGGTCTCGGCAGCCGCTGGAGACGACGCACCCCCGCCGCCGACGGCAGTGACCCGTGCCGCGCATGTGCCGTCCGGGACCACGCCTGCCGGGAGCGCCCCGGCGATGGTCCGACTGACCGCTCCAGGCCCGGGTGCCGGGTTAGCCGACGCCGTCGGGGCGATCGCGAGCGAAACGCCGACGAGAACGAAGCCGATCAGGAACGACGAACGCGTCCGTCGGGCAATGCTCGACCGGGACTTGTCGACGTAGGCCATGGCAAGGCACGCTCCTTGGGGCAACTGGGCGACGGATCGAAGCGGCCACGGATCGAAGCGACGTCGGGCCCTATCCTAGCCGAGTCGCTTGCGCGCGATTCGCTACTTGGCGTACTCCACGGCGCGGGTCTCGCGGATCACCGTGACCTTGATCTGGCCCGGATAGGTGAGCTGCTCCTCGATCTTCCGCACGATGTCGCGCGCGAGCCGAGTCGCGGTGAGGTCGTCGATCTCCTCCGGTCGAACGAGGATCCGGACCTCACGGCCTGCCTGGACGGCGAACGACTTCTCGACGCCGGCGAAACTCTCGGCGATCGCCTGGAGGTCCTCAAGCCGCTTGACGTAGGTGTCCATCGTCTCGCCCCGGGCACCCGGTCGCGATGCACTGATCGCGTCGGCGATCTGGACGATCGGCGCCTCGAGGCAGGCGTACTCGACTTCCTGGTGATGGGCGGCGATGCCGTTGATCACCTTGAACGGCAGGTTGTTGCGCTGGGCGATCTGGGCCCCGATTGCGGCATGGGGACCCTCGACCTCGTGATCGACGGCCTTCCCGATGTCGTGGAGCAGGCCGCCCATCTTGGCGATCTGGACGTCCGCGCCGATCTCGGCCGCGATGACGGCCGCCAGCCTTCCGGTCTCGATCGAGTGGTTGAGGACGTTCTGGCCGTAGCTGGTTCGGTACTTCAGGCGGCCGAGCAGCTTGATGATCTCGGGCGGCAGCCCGGGCACGCCCGAATCGTAGGCGGCCGTCTCGCCGGCCTGGCGGATGATCAGGTCGACCTCGGCCTTCGCCTTGGCGACGACCTCCTCGATCCGGCCGGGATGGATCCGGCCGTCGCCGATCAGCTTGGTCAAGGCGACGCGGGCGATCTCGCGGCGAACTGGATCGAACCCCGAAAGGACGACCGACTCCGGCGTGTCGTCGATGATCAGATCGACGCCCGTCGCCTGCTCGAGGGCCCGGATGTTGCGCCCCTCGCGGCCGATGATCCGGCCCTTCATCTCGTCGTTCGGCAGGTGGACCACGGTCACCGTGTGCTCTGCCGTGTGGTCGGCGGCGACGCGCTGGATCGCTGTCACGATGATGTCGCGAGCCTTCTCGTCGGCCTCGTCGCGGGCTTTCCGCTCGATCGCGCGGCCGAGCTTGACCGCGTCGTGTTCGGCCTCCTCGCGGACCGCCTCGAGCAGGAGCGCCTTGGCGTCCTCGGCTGAGACGCTGCTCACGCGCTCGAGGGCGGCTACCTGCTCCTGGTGGGCCTTCGCGACTTCCTCCCGGGCACGATCGATCTCGCGCTCGCGCTCAAGGAGCTTCTTGTCGCGCTGTTCGAGCATGTCGGTGCGCTGATCGAGCTGCTCGTCGCGCTGGAGGAGCCGCCTCTCGAGGGCCGACAGTTCGTTGCGGCGGGTTCGGGCCTCGTCCTCGGCTTCGCGCTGCATCCGCAGCTTCTCGTCCTTCGCCTCGAGGATCAGCTCCTTCTGGCGGGCGCGGGCCTCGGCTTCGATTCGACGTGCTTCGGCATGCGCGGCCTTCATCGATTGCGAAGACCAGTAGGTGCGCGCAAGCATGCCGAGCACGGCTCCGCCGACGGCGCCCAGGAGGGCCGCCGCGGCGATGACCGGTAGTTCCATCTTCGTCCTCCCGTCCGGTCGGTGCGCGACCGGAGGAACTTGTGCGTGAGGACGGCGCGCTCGTGGCGTTGATTGTTACGACGGGAACGCGGTGGCTCCCCTGGAGACGCACCGTTGGGTCACGATCGCGCCGTTTTCTCGTTGCGGGCGCCGCTCGGGCGGCGCATGGGTAACTCTGCGCGTAGCCTACGGCCGCCCGGCGGCAGGGGTCAAACGCCGCACGTCTGGCCGCCCACGCGAGCGGCGCGCCACGCGAACGGCCCGCTCGGCCCGCATCTGGCCAAATATTCGTGGGGAGACTGTTAGGCGAGATGACGCAAGCTCGAACCTCCCGTGCGGCACCGTCTGTAAGCCGCTGAAGGCTAATTCCGCGAGATCAGGCCGTCCCAACGGCCTCCGACCTGGCCTAACAGTCCCCGGGTGCATATTTGGCCAAGTAGCAGCCGCGCGCCGAGAGATCGAGCCGAGTGGTCGCCGACCGGGTTGCGGCGGGGCGTCATGATGGGCTCCATGCACATCTCCCCGCGCCTGCCCCGCGTCCTGCTCGCGCTCGCCCTTGCCGCGGCGCTCGCCGCCCCAGGCACCGTCGCCGCAGGGCGTCGGGAGCCCATCGTCGCCGCCTTCGGTCCCCTCTCGGGGATCGTCATCGCCCTGGATCCCGGTCATAACGGTGGCAACGCCGCCCACGCGGCGGAGATCCGGAAGCCGGTCTGGATCGGGAATGGCTACAAGCCGTGCAACCAGGTGGGAACCTCGACCCTCAGCGGCTATCCGGAGCACGCCTTCAACTTCGATGTGGCCCTCCGTGTCAAGGCCAGCCTCGAGTTCTACGGCGCGAGCGTCTACATGACGCAGGACCACCGACACGGGTTACGGACCGTGCGTCGACGTCCGCGGCCAGTTCGGCGCGAAGGTAAGGCGCCGACCTGGCGGTGAGCATCCACGGCGATGGGTCGAGTGCGTCGCACCGGGGCTTCTTCGTCATGAAGCCGGGACTCGTCGCCGGGTACACCGACGACATCCGGGCCGAATCGGCCGTCCTGGCGACCGCAATGCGCAACGGTTTGACCGACGCCGGCCTGACGATCGCCAACTACTACGCGACGAACGGCCTCGTCACCCGGACGAACCTGGGCACGCTCAACTGGTCCGACGTGCCGATCGTGATGATCGAGCTCGGCAACATGAAGAACGCGACCGACGCCGGCCGCATGACGACCCGACAGGGCCGGACCCAGTATTCGAACGGGATCGTCTACGGGATCCGGCGCTACCTCGGCAGGTAACGCGACCGATGGACTACTCGGGCGAGTTCCCCGGGTCTTCGTGGTCGCGGATCGAGGCTGCGGACGCGCTGGCACAGGTCGTGGGATCGAAGCCGTTTCGGGCGAGGAGCGCGTAGGCTCGCTGGCGGCGGGCTCGCGGATCCGCGACGCGCTCGAGCGCACGCGCGTGGCGAGCGAGCAACCGCTCGGCGGCGGCTTCATCGGCGGAAGGAACCGCGTCCTCGCCGGCGTCTGACGCTGTCGCCCGCCGCTCTTCGAGAGCCGCAACGATCACGCTGCGCTCGACGCCACGAACGCGGAGCTCTTCGGAGAGGGCCCGCTCCCCGCGCGGCCGCGCCCGGTCGCGGGATTCGATCCACGTCCGCGCGAACGTTTCATCGTCGAGCATCCCGAGCTCCGTCATGCGCTCGATGGCGCCCTCGATCAAGTCGGCCCGGTAGCCGGCGGACGTCAGCCGACGGCGGACCTCTCCGACAGACCGCGCCCGTGCCTCGAGGAACCGTGCGGCCGCCTCGAGCACCACATTCGGATCGTCGACGGCCTGCTTCTCGGCGCGCCGGTCGGCGTAGGAGCGGCGCTCGCGTGCCACGGCGCTCAGCTCAGAACGGCTTCGTGATCATGAGGACGAACACGACCAGGATTACGACGAGTTCGTAGGCATGCGCCGCGAACACAACCGGATCGCGGAAGGCCGTTGTGAGCTCCGGCGTCACGACACCCTTCGCGGTCGCCTCCTCGAGCGCGGCTGCGAACACTCGCCCGCGCGGAAGGAAGACCAATGGGATCACCGGGATCACGGACAGATAGATCACGATTGAGACGAAGAGCCAGTCGACGGGTGCGTTCTGGAGTGGCCCAAGAAAGGGACGACCCTGCGCGATTGCGGTCGCAATGCCGAGGATCAGGACGATCGGGGGAATCCGGATCGCGACCCACTCAAAGCGATCGCTCAGGCCGAGAAGCGTGTGTACGGCGCTGATCTCGGTGCTTCGCGCGGCCTGGATGAGCGTCATCCATCTGCCCACGAGCGCCGCCACGATCCAGACGCCCAGCAAGGCGTGGAGGACCTTCAGGATCGTGGCCGGGTCCATCGGGTACGAACCCCTACTCGGCCTCGGAGATGCCCTCGACCGGCAGCGCGACCTCGTTGATCTTGCCCCGGATCCGGCGGTCGATATCGGCGGCGATGTCGGCATTGCCCTTGAGGAAGTCCTTCGACGCCTCGCGGCCCTGGCCCAGTCGCGTCTCGCCGAACGTGAACCACGCGCCGGTCTTCGACACGACGTCCATCGCCACGCCGACGTCGAGCAGGCCGCCTTCCTTCGAGACGCCCTCGCCGTACATCACGTCGAACTCGGCGACCCGGAACGGCGGCGCGACCTTGTTCTTCACGACCTTGACCCGGACCCGGTTGCCGACCGACTCGGTGCCGGTCTTGATCGTCTCGACCCGCCGGATGTCGAGGCGGACGCTCGCGTAGAACTTCAGCGCTCGACCGCCGGGCGTGGTCTCCGGGTTGCCGAACATGACCCCGATCTTCTCGCGGAGCTGGTTCGTGAAGATGAGCGACGTGTTGGAGCGGCTGACGGCACCGGTGAGCTTGCGCAGCGCCTGGCTCATGAGCCGCGCCTGGATGCCGACGAACGAGTCGCCCATCTCGCCTTCGATCTCGGCGCGGGGCACGAGCGCCGCGACCGAGTCGACGACGACGACGTCGACGCCGGCCGATCGGATGAGGGTCTCGGTGATCTCGAGCGCCTGCTCGCCGGTGTCCGGCTGGCTGACGAGCAGCTCGTCGACGTTCACGCCGCAGGCGCGGGCGTAGCCCGGATCGAGGGCATGCTCGACGTCGATGAAGGCCGCGACGCCGCCGCGCGCCTGGGCCTCTGCGATGACGTGCTGGCAGACGGTCGTCTTGCCCGACGACTCCGGGCCGAAGATCTCCGTGATCCGGCCGCGCGGGATGCCGCCGACGCCGAGGGCGAGGTCGAGGGCGATCGAGCCGGTCGGGATGAAGTCGACCTGCTGGCGCGAGACCGCGCCCAGCTTCATGATCGAGCCCGTGCCGAACTGCTTCTCGATCGAGAGGATCGCGGCGTCGACGGCCTTGCCGCGCTCCGCCTGAGCTCGCTCGGCGATGCGGTCGCCGTTCTTCTCGGCGGTTTTCTCGCCGTTCCGCTCGTCCACGCTTCGCTGCCCGGTCATCGCCATCGTGTCGTCACGCTCCTGTCGCTCCAACCATCAGCCGACAGGCCGTGCCACGGGCCTCGCGGGCGGTTCAGCCCTCGTCGGTCTCTTCCTCGACCGGCTTCGGCTTGCGCGGCTTCCGGATGAGCTCCGCCTGCTGGGGCGGAGGCTCCGAGAGCGACGTCAGCTTCGGCAGGCCGAGCTTGTCCTTCGGCTTCTTCTTCGACTTCGCGGTGGGGACGATCTCGCGAGCCCATCCATGCTCCTCCGCGGTGAAACGCAGACTACCGATCGGTCCTTCACGCGGACTTCTCAGCGACTGCATCGCCGCTTATCCGGCCCGCGCGCACTCGAAGTTCCGACATGTCGGCTGGGAAAGTTCCGGCCCGGATCGCGGTCCGGATCCTGTCCATGAAGTCTAGGGTGAAGGTGAGGTTGTGACAAGTCGCGAGCCGGTATGCGAGCAGCTCCTTCGCCCGGAACAGATGGGCGATGTAGGCCCGCGAGAAGCCCCGACAGAGGATGCACGGGCAATCGGCCTGGACGGGTTCCGGATCGTCGAGGAATCGCTGGTTGCGGAGGTTGATTCGGCCGCCCGGGATCCACAGCTGGCCGTTCCGGGCGACCCGGGCCGGAAGGACCGAATCGAACAGGTCCACTCCCCGGTGAACCGCCTCGAGCAGGTCCGCCGGCGACCCCAGCCCCATGAGGTAGCGCGGCCGCGGATCGCCATCGAGCAGCGGCACGGCGACGTCCAGCGTCGCGTCGCGCTGCTCCGGCGTCTCGTCGCCGGCCAGCCCGCCGAGGCAGATCCCGTCGAACGGCAGGCTCGCCACGAATCGCGTGCTCTCCGCGCGGAGATCCGGCTCGAGGCCGCCCTGGACGATGCCGAACAGCGCCTGGTCGTCTCGCGTGTGGGCGGCGAGCGAGCGCTCCGCCCAGCGATGGGTCCGCTCCGTCGCCTCCGCCACGACGGACCGCGGCGACGAGCGGCGTCACCGGCTGATCGAACGCGACCGCGACATCCGACCCGAGCGCCTCCTGGACGGCGATCGCAACCTCCGGCGTGAACCGGTGGAGCGACCCATCGAGGTGGCTCCGGAACGTGACTCCCTCGTCGTCGACGACCCGCAGGTCGCCGAGCGACACGACCTGGAAGCCGCCCGAGTCCGTCAGGATCGGCTTGTCCCAGCCCATGAACTGGTGCAGGCCGCCGAGTCGGGCGATCCGCTCGTGACCGGGCCGGAGGTAGAGGTGGTAGGTGTTCGCCAGGATGATCGACGCGCCGGTCGCGGCGATGTCTGCGGGATCGAGCGCCTTGACCGTCGCGTTCGTGCCGACGGGCATGAACTGGGGCGTCTCGACGACGCCGTGGGTCAGCTCGAGCCGGCCGAGGCGGGCGCGGGTCGACCCGTCGGCAGGCGGCGGAACGAGGACCTCGTAGCGTGCGGCGCCAGTCACTCCGCGGGGGCGTCCCAGAAACCCGGCATGTCCGGTTCGCCGCGGCGCGGGGGCGGGATCTCGAACCCGAGCTTGGCGAGGTGGGCGCGTGCCGATTCGGTCGCGATCCGGCCCTGGGGCGTCCGGTCGAGGAACCCCAGCCGCAGGAGGAACGGCTCGTAGACGTCCTCGATCGTCTCGACCTCCTCCGACAGGACGGCGGCGAGCGCCTGGACGCCAACCGGCCCCGAGGCGAACTTCTGGATGATCGCGGCCAGCAGCTTGCGGTCCGTGGAATCGAGGCCCTCGTCGTCGATCTCCATCTGGCGCATCGCCGCGGTCGCGGTCGCCTCGTCGACGCGGCCGTCGCCGTGGACCTGGGCGTGGTCGCGGGTTCGCTTGAGCAGGCGGTTGACGATGCGCGGCGTGCCCCGGCCGCGGGCCGCGATCGCTCGCGACGCCGCCGGCTCGATCTCGACGTCGAGAATCCGGGCGGAGCGTTCGACGATCGCGGTCAGGTCGTCCTGCTCGTAGAAGTCGAGCCGGTACGTCGCCCCGAAGCGGTCGCGGAGCGGTGAGCTGATTCTCCCCGCCCGGGTCGTGGCCCCGACGACCGTGAACGGCTTCAGGCTGAGGCGGAGGCTCCGCGCGGACGGACCCTTCCCGATCATCACGTCGAGCGCGTAGTCCTCCATCGCCGGGTAGAGGATCTCCTCGACGGCGCGGTTGAGCCGATGGATCTCGTCGATGAAGAGGACGTCGCGCTCGTCGAGCGCGGTGAGGATCGCCGCCAGGTCGCCGGCCCGCTCGATGGCCGGCCCGGACGTGTAGCGGACGTTGACGCCGAGCTCGCGGGCGATGATCGTCGCGAGGGTCGTCTTGCCGAGGCCGGGCGGGCCGTAGAGGAGGACGTGATCGGCTGCCTCTCCCCTCCCCTTCGCGGCCGACAGGAGGACCGACAGGTTCGCCTTGACCTCGCGCTGGCCGATGTACTCGTCGAGCGTTCGGGGCCGCAGGGCGCCTTCGACGATCCGGTCGCCCTCGTCCACGAGGTCCGGCGCGAGGATCCGGGAGAGGTCGTCCGTCATCGGTCGCGAGTGTAGCACGCAGATCAGCCATATAGCACGTCTGTTCGACGCGCTCGAATCCCCACCCGCCGCTAGGCATTCCTGTCAGAATGCCTGCCATGCGACTCTCGCGCCGCTCCGAATACGGCCTCCGCGCCCTGACCGACCTGGTCCGCAGCGGACCGGGCACGACGGTGCCGCTGGGGACTCTCGCCCGGCGCAACAACCTGCCGCCGAAGTTCCTCGAGCAGATCATGGCCCGGCTCAAGCGCGGCGGCATCGTCGGGACGACGCTCGGGGCGCACGGCGGCTACGCGATGGCCAGCGATCCGGCGACCATCTCGATCGGCCGGGTGATCCGGCTGCTTGATGGCGCCCTGGCGCCGCTGCCCTGCGTCAGCCTTCGCTTCTACGAATCGTGCTCGTGTCCGGACCAGGCCACCTGCGCGCTGCGGGACGTGATGCTCGATGTCCGGGATGCGACGCTCGCGATCCTCGACAAGCAGACGCTGGCCGACCTGGCTGCCCGCGAAGGCCGAGCGTCGATCGATCCGGCCGGACTCCACGCCGAGGCGCTGGCCGGCCGGCGACCCTGATTCGGGTGGCTGCCGCGTGATCAGGAAGCTCGCGCACGACGGCTTCGCATCCTTCGTCGGCTTCGGCCGCGGCATCTGGCTGTTCCCGCTCGACACGATGTTCCGGACGGTCGGCCTGCGCTATGGCTGGCTCAAGGCCCTGTTCATCGCGACGCCGGCGCCGCTCCTGCGCGGGATCGGCCGGCTGCGCGCCGAACGAGCAGCCTGGCGGGCAACCCGCCGGGTGCCGGCCTACGGGCAATACCTCCGCGAGTCCGGCGTCGATGTCGACGGCCTGTTCCCGCTCGGGAATCCTTCGTCACCTGCCCGAGACCGACAAGCGGAGCTACGTCGACCGATACGGGCTGATCGAGCGGTGCATCGGCGGCGCGGTCCCCTACCCGGGCACGACGATCGACGAGTCCAGCGGCTCGACGGGAACGCCGTACAACTGGATCCGCGGCCGGAAGGAGCGCGACGTCGCCCATCGCAACATCGGCTTCTTCGCCCGCTACGCGTTCGGGACCGAGCCGCTCGTCACGATCAACGCCTTCTCGATGGGCGCCTGGGCGGCCGGCTTCAACATGAGCCTCGGGATGATGCGCCACGGCATCGTCAAGTCGATCGGCCCGGACCTCGACAAGATCCTCTCGACGCTGACGTACCTCGGGCCGACGTACCGCTTCCTGATCTCCGGCTACCCGCCGTTCCTGAAGCACCTGATCGACGAGGGGTCGACGGCGCGGCTTCCCGTGGGCGGAGTACGAGCTTCACGCGCTCGTCGGCGGCGAGGGCATGACCGAGGAGCTCCGCGACGTCCTGCTCGCCCGGTTCGACTCCGTCTATTCCGGCTACGGCGCGACCGACATCGAGATCGGGATGGCCGGCGAGTCGCCGGTCGTCGATCGCCGTCCGACGGCTGGCTCGGGCGCGGCCCGACATCGGCCTCGCGCTGTTCGGGACGGACTCGCGCCTGCCGATGGTGTTCCAGTACAACCCGCTGATCCACTTCATGGAGGTCAACGACGACCGCGAGGTCATCTGCACGGTGTCGCGGCTCGATCTCCTCTCGCCGCGGATCCGCTACAACGTCCACGATTCGGGCGGGATCGTCGACTTCGGCTCCGTTCGGAAGACGCTCGCCGGGTTCGGCTTCGACCTCGACCGGCTCAACGAGGCCACCGAGGTCCACGGGCCGCGCGGTCCGCTGCCCTGGGCGCGCCCGATCCCGCTGCCGTTCCTGTGGATCCACGGCCGGCGCGACGCGACGATCAGCGTCATGGGCTCGAACATCTACCCCGAGGACATCGAAACCGTCCTCTACCGCGACCCCGACGTCGGCCCGCGGATGCACTCGTTCATGCTGTCGGTCGTCGACGACGCCGACGGGACGCCGCGGCCGTCGGTCGCGCTGGAGCTCAGCGATCTCGATGGCGTCGACGACGCCTGGCGGGCGGCCGCCGCCGAGCGTCTCCGCGACGGCCTCGAGGCGCTCAACATCGACTACCGCTCGTCCCTCGGCGAGTTCCCCGGCGCGATGCTGCCGATCGTGTCGACCCACCCGATCGGCGGCGGCCCGTTCGCCGCCGACGCGGGGCGCATCAAGCAGCGCCGGATATCTCGGCGCCCTAGTCCCGGAGCAGGCTCCGCAGAGCTGCCTTGACCCGATCCTCCAGCGTTCCGCCGATCGTCGCGTCGGCCAGGGCGATGCGGGACGCCTCCCGCGCCTCGGCCAGGGAGTAGCCGAGCGCCTGGAGCGCGGCCACGACCTCGCTCTCCGCGGCACCCGACGCCCGCCGCCGGCCCCGACGCTGGCCGCGATGCCGGCCGCCGAGACCTTCTCCTTGAGCTCGAAGATGATCCGCTCGGCGAGCTTCTTGCCGATGCCGGGGATCGAGACGAGCACGGCCTGGTCCTGGGCCATGATCGCGAGCTGGAGGTCGGCCGTCGGGCGCGAGCCCGACGATCGCGAGGGCGACCTTCGGCCCGACGCCGGTCACGGTCAGCAGCAGCGTGAAGAACCCCAGCTCCTCGGCCGACCGGAAGCCGTACAGCGCCTGCTGGTCCTCGCGGACGAGGTGGAACGTGTGGAGCTTGAGCGTCGAGCCGGGCGCCGCGGTCGAGAGGATCGCCGGCGAGGCGAAGACGCGATAGCCGATCCCGCCGACCTCGATGACGAGCGAATCGAACGCGACGGCCCCGACACGCCCTTCGACGGAGGCGATCACGATCTGGGCGTGAACGAGGTCAGGATGCCGGCCGCTCCGTGGCGCGCTTCTCGCGGGCGAGCGCCTCGCGGACGGCCCGGTCGTAGGCCGACCCGCCGCGGTCGATCGGGGCATTCGCGCCGCGATCGAGGACGCCGGCCGTCGCTCGGCCCGATCTGGCCCACCCGGTTCGCGATGCAGACCGCGATCGCGAGCGCGTCCGCCGCATCGTCGGGTCGCGGCACATGGCTCATCCCGAGGACGAGCTGGACCATCCGCTGGACCTGCTCCTTGTCGGCGGCGCCGTAGCCGGCGATCGCGCTCTTGACCTCGTTCGGCGTCGCCTCCGGACCGGCCGGTCGTGCTGGGCCGCCGCCAGGAGCACGACGCCCCGCGCCTGCCCGACGGCCATCGCCGTCTGGGCGTTCTTGCTGAAGAAGAGCCGCTCGACGGCGACCACCGCCGGCTGGTGGAGCGAGATCAGCTCGTCGAGCAGCGTGTGGATCGCCAGCAGCCGCTCCGGCATCGGCAGGTCCGGGCTGGTCTCGAGACAGCCGTAGTCGATCGCTCGAAGCTTTGCCGCCGTTCCGTTCGACGATGCCGTAGCCGAGTGCCGCGGTCCCCGGGTCGATCCCGAGGATGATCACCCGGCGACCTCGGCGAATACGTCCTCGGGGATGTCGAAGTTGGCCGTGACCCGCTGGACGTCCTCGAGATCCTCGAGCATCTCGACGAGGCGCAGCGCCTGGCGCGCCTTCGTCGAATCGAGCTCGACCGTCTGCTTCGCGATCATCGCGTTCTCGGCCGAGTCGACCGCAATGCCGGCCGCGTCGAGCGCGAGTCGGACGCGCTCCAGGTCGGCCGGGCATCGTGTAGATCTCGATCGTCTCGGGGTCCTCGGTGTCGACGTCCTCGGCGCCCGCGTCGATCGCGGCCAGGGCGACCTCGTCGGGATCGACCCCGTTGCGTGTGACGGCGATCAGACCGCGCGGCTCGAACTGCCAGGCGACGGCCCCCGATCCCGCCAGCTGGCCGCCGGTCTTCGTGAAGATCGAGCGCACCTCTGCCGCGGTCCGGTTGCGGTTGTCGGTCGCTGCCTCGACGAGGAGGGCAACACCGCCGGGGCCGTAGCCCTCGTAGACGATCTCCTCGAACTGCTCCGCCTCGCCGCCGCCGGTCGCCTTGTCGATCGTCCGCTTGATGTTGTCGGACGGCATGTTGACCGAGCGGGCCTTCTCGACGGCCAGCCGGAGCCGGTAATTGGCGTCAGGGTCGCCGCCGCCCTGCCGCGCTGCGACGCTGATCTCGCGGGCAACTTTCGTGAACAGCGCCCCGCGTTTCGCGTCCGTCACGCCCTTCTGGCGCTTGATCGTGGACCACTTGCAATGACCTGACATCGCGGGCCGGAGTATAGCCGACTATCATGGCCAGACCGCGGCCGGCCCCTCCCCGCCAGGCCGCACCGAGAGCCCCGATCAGAGCCCCGCCGATCGTCCCGGCAGCCGCGCAATCGTGAGGTACGACCGTCGATGACGATGAAGAACGTCGACCCCGCACATCTCCGAAGCATCGTCCTGGCAGGCCATGCCGGCGGTGGCAAGACCACGCTCGCCGAGCATCTCCTGTTCCAGGCCGGTGCGATCCAGCGACTCGGCAAGGTCGACGACGGAACGGCCCATCTCGACTACGAGCCCGAGGAGCAGAAGCGCCGCGAGTCGCTCAGCCTGGCCGTCGCGACCTTCGAGCACGACAACACGCGGATCACCCTCGTCGACACGCCCGGCTACCCGGACTTCGTGTCGGAGGTCGTCGAGGGCTTCGCCGCAGCCGACGGGGCGCTGTTCGTCATGGACGCGTCGGCGGCCGGCGTCGAGGCCGGTCTCGAGAACGCGGTCGCGCATCGGCCGATCCACCGGCCGCGCCGCCTGCTTCTTCATCAACAAGTCGGACCGGGAGAACGCCAACCCGACGGCCGCGCTGGACGCGCTCCGAGCCGCGTTCGGCAACAAGATCGCGCCGCTCCATCTCGCGATCGGGGCCGGCGAGTCGTTCGAGGGCTACGTCGACCTCGTCCATCGGAAGGCGTGGCGGTTCGACGGCAAGACCGAGGTCGAGATCCCGATCCCCGAGGAGTTGGCCGACGAGATCGCCAGGCGCCGCGATCAGCTCCTCGAAGCCGCGGCAGAGGCCGACGACGACGTCCTGACGAAGTACCTCGAGGGCGAGGAGATCAGCGACGAGGAGCTCGACGCCTGCCTCCACCGCGGCGTGCGCGACTCGATCCTCGCGCCGGTGCTCGTCGGGAGCGCCGCGAAGGGCATCGGCATGGCGGCGCTGCTCGACGCCTTCATCCGCTACATGCCGACCGCCGCGGAGGAGCCGCCAGTCCCGGCGAAGAACGCGAAGTCCGGCGACGAGGTCACGATCACCCCCGATCCGAACGGCCCGCTCGTAGCCCGGGTCTTCAAGACCGCCGCCGACCCGTTCGTCGGCCGGTTGACCTACCTCCGGGTCCTCTCCGGCACGCTCCACGGCCAGGGCCACGCCTGGAACGCGAACCGCGAAGAGGACGAGCGGATGGGCCAGCTGCTCCTCCTCCACGGCAAGGACCAGGAGCCGATCGGCGAGCTGCTGGCCGGCGAGATCGGCGCAGTCGCGAAGCTCGCGACGACCGAGACGGGCGACACGCTCTCGACCAAGGAGCAGCCGATCATCCTGCCGCCGCTCGATTTCCCCCAGCCCACGCTGTCGGTCGCGATCGAACCCCAGACGAAGGCCGACCTCGACAAGATGGGCGCGGCGCTCCAGCGGATGCTCGAGGAGGAGCCGTCGGCGCGGGTCGAGCGATCGCCGACCGGCGAGCAGCTGCTCGTCGCAACAGGCGAGGCCCACATCGCGGTCATCGGGGAGCGGCTGAAGCGCAAGTTCGGCGCGGCGATCCAGACGAAGACCCCGAAGGTCCCCTATCGCGAGACGATCCGGGGCACGACCAAGGTCGAGGGCAAGTACAAGAAGCAGACGGGCGGCCACGGGATGTTCGGGCACGTCTGGCTGGAGATCGAGCCGAACCCGGGCGGCGGCGTCGAGTTCGCCGCGAAAGTCGTCGGCGGCTCTGTGCCGAAGGGCTTCTTCCCGGGCATCGAGAAGGGCATTCGCGAGGCGGCCTCGGAGGGCGATCCTCGCCGGCTACCCGCTGTCGGACTTCAAGGCGACGCTGTACGACGGCTCGTTCCACACGGTCGACTCGAACGAGCTGTCGTTCAAGATCGCCGCGTCGATGGCCCTCAAGAAGGGCGTGATGGACTGCCGGCCAGGCCTGCTCGAACCGATCATGTCGATCGAGGTCCGGGTCCCCGAGGAGTACATGGGCGACGTCAACCGCGACCTCAACACGAGGCGGGGTCGGGTCATGGGGATGGACACGCTCGGTGACGGACTGCAGGTCGTCCAGGCCCAGGTGCCCCAGGCGGAGCTGTTCACCTACGCGACGGAGCTGCGCTCGCTGACGCACGGCCGCGGGACGTTCACGGCGGTCCTCGACCACTACGAGGAAGCGCCGCAGCACGTCGCCGAAAAGGTGATCGAGTCACACAAGAAGGAGCTGGAAACGGCCGGCGGACACTAGTCGGGCCGCCCGCCGGCTCGAGCCTGTGTTAGCGTGTTAGCGCGCTAATACGCTGAGGAGGCTCGCCGTTATGGCCGACGACTGGAAGACGCCCGATTCGAGCGCCCTGGTCGACGCGCTCCTTCGTCTCGAGACCCGCGACGAGGCCGAACACTTCCTCCGCGACCTCTGCACGCTGACCGAGATCCGGGAGATGGCCCAACGCTGGGCCGTTGTCCGGCTCCTCGACGCCGGCCTCCACTACGCCCAGATCAGCCGGGAGACCGGCGCCAGCACGGCCACGATCACCCGGATCGCTTCGTGGTTGCGGCACGGCGAAGGCGGTTACCGGGCGGCCCTCGATCGGGTCCGAACCTCCACCGAGCGCAACTGAGCGGTGAGCCCGACCCCGGTGACCTTCGCCTCGCCCGACCAGCCCGCCTCCTACAGCTGGGAGGCGACCGACGAGGAAGTCGCGGCTCGCTACAACCTGCCGATCGAGTCGATCGTTCGGTTCGACCTGAACACGTCGCCGGCGCCGCCGGGGCTCGCCCAGCGGCTGCTCGCCGAGGGCCGATTCGAGGCGCCGCTCTCGGAGTACCCGCCGTCCGACTACCGCCGGCTCGTCGCGGCGGCGGCGTCGACGTACGGCGTGGCCCCCGAGGAGATCCTTGTGGGTGCGGGCGCCGACGAGATCCTCGATCTGATCGGCAAGGCGTTCCTTCCGGCCGGCGGCGAGGCCGTCATCCCGGCGCCGAGCTATGCGATGTATCGCGTCATCACCGAGCAGCGCGGCGCGCGAGCCGTCAATGTCCCGCGGCTGCCCGCGGAGGCCGGATGGGCGATCGACGGCGACGCGGTTCGCGCGGCCGCCCGAACGGCGCAGGTCGTGTGGCTCTGCAGCCCGAACAACCCGACCGGCCTCGCCGAGCCGCCGGGTGCGATCGAGGGATTGCTCGATGGCCTGGCCACCGACGCGGCGGCCGACGGCCGCCAGCCACCGATCGTCGCCCTCGACGAGGCCTACGCGGAATTCACCGGCGACTCGCTTCTCGTCGCCCGCTTGTCGCACCCCAACCTCGTCGTGATCCGGACGGCCAGCAAGGCCTATGCGCTGGCTGGGCTGCGGGTCGGCTTCGCGATCGCCCAACCCGCAACGATCGCCCGACTCGCTCCCGTATCGCCCGCCGGGCTCCGTCTCCACGGTCAGCGTGACGCTCGTCACGGAGGCCCTCCTCGAGCCAACGGCGATGCGGGCCAATGTCGCCCGCGTGGAGGCCGAACGCGAGCGCTTCGCCAACGCCCTGGCCGGCGTCGGCTGGTCCGTCGGACCGTCCGTCACGAATTTCCTGCTCGCCCGGTTCGACGACCCGACCGCGGCCTCCGCAGCGGCCAATGCGCTCCTCCGCCGCGGCCTCGTCCCGAGGACGTTCCCGGCGGGTCATCCCCTCGCCGACTCTCTGCGCCTCACGGTCCGAGACCGAGCGGAAGACGATCGCCTGATCGCCGCAGCAAGGGAAACCGCCGCGACCGGACCTTAGCGAACGAGCCGCCCGACGTGCAGCTTGCGCTTGCCGATACGGACCGGCAGCCACTCCCCGCCGATCGGCTCCGGGACGGGATCGTCCGGCGAGGCGACACGCACATCCCCGACGGTCAGGCCTCCGCCAGCGATCAGCCGCCGTGCCTCACCGAGTGAGCCGAACAGCCCGGCATCGACGAGAAGACGGGCGACCCCGCCCTGCCGCTGCTCCGAAGTGAAGTCGAAGCCGCCTGCATCCTCGTGCAACGTCTGCAGGACGTCGGGATCGACGAGCGGTTTGCCGCGCGAAGGCCGCCTCGGAGGCGGCGATGGCCCGCGCCGTTTCAGCGTCGCCGTGGGTCCGGGTCGTGATGTCGTCCGCGAGTGCGCGCTGCGGCGCCACGGCCTTCGGGAGCCGCCTGAGGTCCGCCTCGAGCGCCTCGATCTCGTCGCGCGACTTCAGCGTGAACCAGCGCAGGTACGTCCCCACGTCCCGGTCGTCGGTGTTGAGCCAGTACTGATAGAAGGCGTATGGCGACGTCCGCTCCGGATCGAGCCAGACCGACTCGCCGCCCTCGCTCTTGCCGAACTTCGCCCCGCTCGGCGACAGCAGCAGCGGATACGCAACCCCGTGCGCGCGCTCGTCGCCCTCGGCCCCGCCGCCTCGACGCCGGATCAACTCGAGGCCGGCGGTGATGTTGCCCCACTGGTCGGCCCCGCCCATCTGCATCTCGACTCCCTGGGTCCGATAGAGATGCTCGAAGTCGGCCGCCTGGAGGAGCATGTAGCTGAACTCGGTGAAGGAGAGCCCGCGATCGAGTCGCGTCTGGACCGAGTCCTTGGCGAGCATGTACGGGATCGTGAAGTGCTTGCCGGTGTCCCGCAGGAACTCGATCAGGCCCGTCTGCCCGAGCCAATCGAGGTTGTTGACGAGGACCGCCCCGCCGGCACCGGGCGTGAAGTCCAGGAATCGACCCAGCTGCGAGCGGATCGCCGTGACGTTCGCCTCGAGCGTTTCGGGGTCGAGGAGGTTCCGCTCGGCCGATGTCCCGGACGGGTCCCCGATCATGCCCGTCCCCCCGCCAAGGAGCGCCACCGGCGTGCCGCCATGGCGCTGGAACTGGAGCAAGCCCGAAGATCGGGACCAGGTGGCCGACATGGAGCGACGGGCCGCTCGGATCGAAGCCGTTATAGCCTGAGATCGGCCGGCCGCTCGCGAGGCGCGCCGGCAGGCCGGGGGTCGTGGCGTGCAGCATGCCCCGCCATTCGAGTTCAGGAAGCAGGCCGCCCAGGCCGTCGGGGGCCGTCACACGCCGCGGAGCCGAGCCGTCTCGACGCCTGAAATGAGGGGGGTCACCACGACCCCTATGCTATCGTGCGGCCAGATATGCACACCAGCCTTGCGCGGCGCCAGCGCCATAGACGTGTTGGCACCCGCAGGCGGCCCCGCGGATCCTCTGCCGTCAAGAGGACCGTGATCGCCATCCCCATCGTCCTGTTCCTCGCCTTTCTCGGCGCGGGTCTGGCGAGCCTCCTCGGGGTGACGGCCGCCTACAGCTACTACAGCGAAGGTCTGCCGGACCCGAAGGTGCTCCTGACCGAGCTCGAATTCGACCAGCAGACGAGAGTCACCGATGCCTCGGGTGAGATCGAGCTCGCCCGGCTAGGCGAGCGCAAGCGCGAGGTCGTGACGTTCGCCGAGCTGACCGGCGAGGTGCTCGATGCGACGACCGCGATCGAGGACAAGGACTTCTGGGACAACCCGGGCTTCGATCTCGCGGGCTTCCTGTCGGCCACGGTTGACACCGTCAACGGCCGGCCGCGCGGCGGCTCGACGATCACCCAGCAGCTCGTCCGGGCGCGGCTCCTGCCGCCGAGCGCGTTCGCAGGGAGCCGCGAGGAGCGGAAGATCCGCGAGATCATCCAGGCGCTGCGGCTCACCCAGGAGTTCCCGGGCAAGACGGGCAAGCAGCAGATCATCACCGCCTACATGAACCAGAACTTCTACGGCAATCAGTCGTACGGCATCAAGGCCGCGGCGAAGACGTACTTCGGCAAAGCCCTCAAGGACCTCACCCTGGCCGAGGCGGCGATCCTCGCCGCGATCCCCCAGTCGCCGACGGCGTTCGCCCTGACGACGCACGCCGAGCAGGTCTGCAGCGAGACGGTCGACGAGGGCGTCGAATGCCCGAAGTTCCAGCTCGTCGTCCCCGCCGACTCCGCTGTCGTGGTTCGGCGGAACTACATCCTCGACCGGATGAAGACGGAGAGCCCGCTGAGCGGTTCGCGCCACACGGTCGACGAATACGAGCGAGCCAAGTCCGAACCGGTCATCCTCGCCCCGCAGATCCCCGTCCAGTGGCGCGCACCGCACTTCGTCTGGCAGGTCCGCGATGAGCTTGGCCGGATCCTCTGCCCGGAGGTTCCGGTCGACGCCTGCGAAAAGATCGACACCGGCGGCTACACGGTCACGTCGACGCTCAACTGGTCGATGCAGGCGACGACCGAGAAGTGGGTCTACGTCGCAGCGCGGGCGACGAACTTCAAGGACACGACGATGTACCTGAAGAACCTCAAGATCCCGTCGAGCGACTACGAGTGGCTCCTCAAGCTCAAGGGCAAGAACATCCACAACGGCGCGGCGGCGGTCATGGACTACCGCACCGGCGAGGTCCTCGCGTACGTCGGTTCGGGCAGCTACACGAGTCCGGGCAACACCAAGTTCCAGCCCCAGTTCGATGTCCTGTCCAAAGGCTGGCGCCAGCCGGGTTCGGCGATCAAGCCCATCAACTACGCGATCGGCATCGACGACCACACGATGACCGCCGCGACGATGTTCATGGACGTGGTGACCGATTTCGGTGGCCGATTCACGCCGACCCAGGCCGACAACCTCGAGCGCGGGCCTGTGCGTCTCCGCTCGGCCCTCCAGTTCTCGCTCAACATCCCCTCGATCAAGGCCGGGCTGATGAACGGGCTCGACCGCTTCTTCGAGCGGTCGCGCGACTTCGGCATCGACTACATGCCCGGCGCGCTGCCGGTGACCTCGATGGGCATCGGGACGCTCGAGGTCCACCCGATCGACCTCCTCGGCGGATACGGGGCGATCGCGAACAATGGTGTGCTCGCGCCGCGGACGACGATCAAGAAGGTCGTCGACTCCGAAGGCGTAACGATCTGGCCGGACCCGGAGGTCGGGCCGCCGGCGGATCGCCCGTGATCAGCCCCCAGGCGGCGTACATCATCACGGACATCCTGGCCGGCAACACGGATCCCAAGGTCAACCCGTACTGGGGTGAGTGGGCCGTCTATGACGGCCGGAGCCGCCGCCCGGCGGCCTACAAGACGGGAACGACGAACGACAACCGCGACGTTCACGCCTACGGCTACCTCGCGCCGCCGGAGGACCCGAAGGCGCCGGCCCTGGCGGTCGGCGTCTGGATGGGCAACAGCAACAACGACCCGAACAAGGACACGCTGTCGCTTGGCTCGTCTGCCCCGCTCTGGTCGCGGATCATGCGCGACGTCAGCAAGGGCATGCCGATCGAGGGCTGGAAGGCGCCATCGGGGCTCGACGTCGTGACCGTCGACGCCTTCAGCGGGCTGCGGCCCGGTGCCGTTCTCGGCGAGGACGGTCAAGGAGCTCTTCATCGAGGGAACGGCCCCGACGCAGGCCGACAACATCCATCGCGGCGTCGAGATCGATTCCGCCACCGGCAAGCTCTGGCAGGACGGTTGCGCCGGTCCCCGGAAGGTGGTCGGAGCACTCGACTTCAGCAGTGTCGAGGCGAACTTCCCCGCCTGGGGCAAATACACCCGGGGCTGGGTCAAGCGCGCCTCGCGAGGGTCCGGGGTCGCGGGCGGTCCGGAAGGCACAAGGACGGCCTGCTTCTACGGCGGCAAACACTTCCCGTACGGCAGGACGTGGGGCGGGATCTTCGCCCCGACGGAGCTGTGCACGATCCCTGAGCCGTCGGAGGAGCCGTGCGGCCTGCTCTTCGGCCTGCCCTGCCCGACGGACACCCCGAAACCGCCAGGTCCGCCGAACAAGACGCCGAAGCCCTAGCGGTCGACCTCGGGCGCCGCGGAGCGCGCCTCGGACCTGGGCCGCGCGGCAGTCCTGGCTCTAGAGCGTAATGATCGAGGCGCCGTCGCCGCCCTCGCCCCGTTCGCCGGCGCGGACGCCTTTGACGAGCGGATGGCTACCCGCCTCCGCCCGGACCGCGTCGCGCAGGGCGCCGGTGCCCATGCCGTGGATGATCAGGACCTTGTCCAGGCCCGCTAGCGAGGCATCGTCGAGATAGCGATCGAGCGCCTCGAGCGCCTCGTCGACCCGGGCGCCGCGCAGGTCGAGCGACGAGGCCACGCTGCGGGCCCGATCGACGCCCAGGGACGCCGTTCCGGAGTCCCACTCGCCGGATCCCGTGTCTCGCCTGGACGGAGCCTGCGCGGACACCTCGAGATCGCTCACGTCGACCGTGACCCGCATCCCGCCGGCTTCCAGGGTCGCCCGCTCGCCACCGCGCTCGAGGGCCGCGATCCGGCCCTCCCAGCCGCCGGTCCGGCTTCGGGCCCGCTCGCCGAGGCGCCACTCGTGCGGAGGCGGTGGCGGGGCGATGGGCTCCGCGGTGCTCTCGGGGAGGCGCCCGAGCTGGCCTTCGGCGCGGGCGACGGCGGCATCGAGCGATGGGGCCGTGATCGTCTCGCGCTCGAGCGTCCGGCGAGTCTCCTTGACGTCGTCACGCAGGTCGGCGACGAGCCGCTCCGCCTCGTTTCGGGCCGAGCGGACCAGCTCGTCCCGCTCCTGGCGTGCGCGCCGCCGCTCCTCCGACGCCTCGCGCAACGCTTCCGTGGCTCGCAGTTCGGCGGCTCGCGCCCGATCGAGGGCCTCGCTCGTTTCGCCCTCCGTCGCCCGGATCCGCGCCAGCGTCTCCTCGAACGCGCGCTCATTCTCGGACAGGCGTGATCGGGCATCGGCGACGATCGCTCCGTCGAGGCCGAGCCGTTCGGCGATGGCGAAGGCCTGGCTGCCGCCGGGCAGGCCGATCGTCAGGCGGTAGGTCGGCGAGAGCGTGTCGAGATCGAACTCGACTGAGGCGTTGCGCGCGCCTGGCGTCGTGTGGGCGTACGCCTTGAGCTCCGCGTAATGGGTCGTGGCGGCGACGAGCGCCCCGGTCCTGATGAAGTGATCGAGGAGCGCCTGGGCAAGCGCCGAGCCCTCGGTCGGGTCCGTCCCCGCGCCGAGCTCGTCGAGCAGGACGAGCGTGCCCGGCCCCGCCGCCTCGACGATCCGGGTGATGGATCGAAGGTGCCCCGAGAACGTCGAGAGCGACTGGGCGATCGACTGCTCGTCGCCGATGTCGGCAAAGACGTCGCGAAGGATCGGCAGGCGGCTGCCGGCATCGGCGGGGATATGCAGGCCCGCCTGGTGCATGAGCGCGAGCAGGCCGATCGTCCGCAGCGTCACGGTCTTGCCGCCCGTGTTCGGGCCGGTCACGACGAGCGCCGTGTAGCCGTCGCCCATGCGGACGTCGATCGGGACGATCCGGCCGGTCAGACCGGGATGACGAGCGCCCAGCAGCACGATCTCCGCGCGATCCGTGGTCTCGGCGCGGACCCCGTCGAGTTCCGCGGCGAGTTGAGCCTTGGCGGCCCAGAAGTCGAACCGAGCCAGCGCGTCCAGCGTCTCGCGGAGCGGCTCGGCGTTGGCGGCGACGAGCGCCGACAACTCGTCGAGGATCCGCTCGATCTCCTCCTGCTCGGCGACCTGGGCCTCGCGCCACGCGTTGCCGAGCTCGACGGCGACGAGCGGCTCGATGAACAGGGTCTGGCCGCTGCCCGATGCGTCGTGGACGATGCCCTTGACCCGCGCTCGGGCCTCCGCCTTGACGGGCACGACGTAGCGACCGTTGCGGAGCGTGATGATCGGGTCCTGGAGCGCGCTCCCGAGCTCCGAGCCCACGAGGGAGTCGAGGCGGCGCCGCAGCCGATCGTAGGCGACGCGGACGGCCGCCCGGAGCCCTCCGAGGCGGGGCGAGGCCGTGTCGAGGATCTCACCCACCGGATCGAAGCTGCGCGCGAGCGTCGAACGCACCGCCGGGAGCGGATGGATCTCACGGGCCAGGCCGTGGAGGAGCGGCCGCCGGTCGTCGGCGAGGGACGTCTGGAGACGCGACGCCGCGTCGAGCGTGTCGGCGAGCTCGAGGAACTGGCTCGGATCCAGCCGGCCGGCGCGGGCCGCCCGTTCGATCGCCGGGCCGATGTCATGCGCCGAGCCGACCCCGACGCCGCTCCGCTCCGACAGCAGTGCCCGCGTCTGGTCGGTCTCGTCGAGGCCACGTGCGACGACGGCCGGATCCGACGACGGCTCGAGCCCTTCGGCGATGCGGCGCGACGGCGGGAATGACGTCGCCGCCGCGAGGCGTTCGCGGACCTGGGGGAACTCGAGCAGGGCGGTCGAGCGGGCGTCCACGGCCCGTCAGCCGGCGCGAGCCGCGCGACCGGAGCGACGAGGACGCGATCCCGAGACCGACGGATGCCCGGCGACGACGAATCGCCATGGCAGGTCTGTCCACGGCGCCCCGGCAAAGTCGATCCCGACCCGCGGCGTCGTCTCGATCGTTGGCGGGGACTCGCCGGGCGGGGCGGCCTCGATGCGGAGCGGCGAACTCGGATCGAGCAGGTCCAACCCGGTCATCGCCCGGTCGATCCCGAAGGCGGCCGCGACGAGTCCCGGGCCGCTCGCCAGTCGGTTCGCCGGTAGCCGCTCCAGCCGCGCCAGTTCGGCCATCTCGGCCACTCGTCAGACCGCTCGGCTGGCTGCCTCCGGCGACGCCGCCAGCTGGCCAGCCGGGCCGCGCGCATCGCCTCGGTGCCCTCGAGTGGCTCGACGGCACGCACGAGAAGCGCGGCGGGCCGGCCTTCCGGCTCCGTGACGATGTTCAGGCAGTCATACATCCCGTAGACAAGGTACACGTAGGCGATGCCCGGTGGCCCGTGCATGACCGCGTTCCGAGCGGTCCGCCCGAACCGGGCGTGGGATGCCCGGTCCTCCTCCCCGATGTAGGCCTCGAGTTCAACGATCCGACCGACGCGCCGTGGGCTATCGGCGTTGTCGGGCTGCCCTCCGTCGCGGACGAGGCGCGCCCCCAGGAGTGCGGCGGCCGCCTCGAGCGTCGGCCGCTGGACGAGCGCGGCGGCCTCGTTCAGCGCGGGAAGGCGTAGAACGTCTTCAGGTCATCGGGGATGAGCAGGCCGAAGACGTTGTAGAAGCCGGGAATGAAGCGTGATCGGAAGATCTCGGCCGTCGTCGAGTCGTCCAGGAATTCGTGGAACCCACGCAGGAACGGCAGTTCCGCGCCGCTCTCGGGGATCGTCGGTAATGGAGAAGAACGAGTCGAGGATGATGACGATGAAGGCGAGGAGGAACAGTCCCTGGATGATCCCGAGGATACCGCCCAACACCTCGTCGACGAAGTTCGCCTTCTCGAAGAGCGGCTGATGGTGGTAGAAGCCCTGGATCACGAGGGTGAACGCGACGACCGCCGCGACGAAGACCATTCCGAAGCCGAGCATCACCGCGTACTCGTCCGGGAACTGGTTCCAGTTGCCCGCCAGGTAATTGCCGAGCGGATCCCGGAGGTTCGCCGCGAGCAGGAACGAGAACACCATCGATGCGATGCCCAGGACCCGGCGGATCGTTCCCTGCACGAAGCCAAGGACGAACATGCCGCCCAGGAAGAGCACGACCAACAGGTCGAACCGGTTGATCGAGTTGATGAATTCCCCGATATTCACGAACACTCCTCAGCGATGGCCAACAGAGCCCCTCGGCCGCGAGCGGGCCACAGCGTAGCAGCGTGGAATCCGCGGTCGCAACCGGACTCAGGTCCTGATCCGGCCGCCGACTGCCGATCCGATCGCCTGCGTGATCGCTTCCACCGCGGCATCCACCTCCGCCTCGGCGAGGGTCCGATCGGGGGCCTGGAAGGTCAATCGGAAGGCGAGGCTCTTCTCGTCCGGGCCGAGCGGGGCGCCGCGATAGACGTCGAAGAGGCTCGTCGATCGGAGCAGTGGACCCCCGGATGTTCGGATCGTGGCCTCGACCTCACCCGCCAGTCGATCTTCGGCGACGACGACCGCGAGGTCGCGCTCCGCGGCCGGGTGGCGAGACGGGGCCGCGGCCACGACCGGCGGCAGGCGCCCGCCTCCGATGCCGGCCACATCGAGCTCTGCTACGAGCACGCGGGCGCCGCGTAGCTCCCACTCGTCGGCGATCGCTGGGTGCAGCTCCCCGACCCAGCCGGCGAGAGCGAGCCGACCGTCGCGAGAGCCCCGGACGGACGCCGCCCGGCCCGGATGCAGCAGCGGCTCGCCGCCGAGGGGCGTGTACTCGACATCGGCGATCCGGAGCCGGCGCGCGATGAGCTCGATCGCGCCCTTCGCGTCGCCGAGGTCGTAGGGTCGCGCCGGCCGGTCCCACGAAGCAGGTTCGGCGGCGCCGGTCCCCGCGAAGGCCAGCCGCCACCACTCGCGAACCGCCTCTCCCGAATCTCCGCCCACAGGGTCGTAGCCGTAGCCCTTGCCGATCTCGAAGATCGTGACGTCATCGGTTCCGTGCCGGACGTTCGTCGAGACGGCTTGAACGATGCTGCCCACGAGCGCCGGCCGAAGCACGGAGTGGTCAATCGAGAGCGGGTTCGTGACGCTCACGATCCTGCCCCCGTCCGGGCTGCCGCCGTCCACGAGAGGCATCGCGGCTTCCCAGCGGAACGTCGCCGCGATCTGGGGCGAGACGAGGGCGTGCGTGACGACCTCGGTCAGGCCCGCGCCGGCGAGCACCTCGCGGATCGCGTCCCGGACCTCGAGCGGCGGATGGCGGTATGGCGGCATCGGCGTGTGCGGCAGGATCCCCGGGATGAGCTCGTAGCCGTGGATCCGGGCGACTTCTTCCGCTAGATCGGCTTCGATCTCGATGTCCCGACGCCACGTCGGAACGGTCGCGACCAGCGCTTCATCGACGCCGGCCGAGACCTCGAGCGGTTTCGGGTCGGACGAGACCGCGATGGTCGCCTCAGGCGGCGCCGGCTCCGCCTCGATCCCGACGCGGGCAAGCAGGTCGCGCTGCTCGTTCGGCGGCAACGACGTGCCGAGGAGGCGATTGACCCGAGCCGGGCGGAACGCGACGCGCGCTGGCGGCGGCTCGTGGGGCGCCGTGTCGACGCTGCCCGTGGCGACGGCGCCGCCGGCCCACTCGACGATGAGCCGGGCCGTCCGATCCGCGCCCAGTCGGGCGAGCCGATACTCCTGGCCCTTCTCGAAGCGGAGGCTTGCCTCTGAGCGCAGCCCGTAGCGCTGGCCGGTGCGCCGGATGCTGATCGGATCGAAGATCGCCGACTCGACGATCACCTCCGTCGTCGTGTCGCTGACCTCCGACGACGCCCCGCCCATGATCCCGGCGATGGCGAGCGGCCCGTCGGCATTGGCGATGACGAGCGTGTCGGGGTCCAGGTCGCGATCGATGTGGTCGAGGGTCTCGATCCGCTCGCCGGGAGCGGCTCGCCGGACGATGAGCTGGCGCGGCCCCTCGCCCCCGCCGATCGCGGCGGCATCGAACGTGTGGATCGGCTTGCCGAGCTCGAGCAGGACGTAGTTGCTCGCGTCGACGACGTTCGAGATCGGGTCGGACGCCGGCCGCCCGGAGGCGCATCTGGACGCGGTCCGGCGAGGCACCCACCTGCACGCCACCGACCCACCGCCCGACAAACCGCGGACACAGCTCCGGGTCGCGGACTTCTACGGCAAGGAGGCCCTCGATGGGCGGGCCCGACTCGGGCGGATCGGTCTCAGGGAATCGGATCGACCGGCCCTCGGCGGCGGCGACCTCGCGAGCAAGCCCGACGAGACTGAGGGCGTCACCTCGGTTCGGCTTGACGTCGATGTCGAGGACCTCGTCGCCGTAGAGCTCGGTCAGGGCCATCCCAAGCGGGGCGTCGTCGGGCAGGATGAGGATCCCGTCGGCGTCGCCGGTCAGGTTCAGCTCATCGCCCGAGCAGAGCATCCCGTTGCTGATCGCGCCCATCTTCTCGGTCCGCTCGATCCGCCGATCGCCCGGCAGGACGGCGCCCGGCAGGGCAACCGGGACCCGCTGGCCCGGGGCGATGTTCGTCGCGCCGCAGACGATCTCGAGGGGTTCGCCGCTCCCCAGCGTCACGGTCGTCAGCGACAGCCGGTCGGCGCGGGGATGCTTCTCGACCGTCAGCAGCTCGCCGATGACGACGTTCTGCCAGTCGCTCCCCCACCGATCGATCGACTGGACCTCCATGCCGAGCAGCGTCAGCCGCTCAGCGAGCTGCTCCGGCGTGAGGTCAACGTCGACGTAGTCGCGGAGCCAGCGGCACCAGAGCGGCACCCTCAACACCGAACTGCCGCCCGCTCACCGAGGTCCGAGGCGACGCTCCTGCGAGCCATCGGCCCGAGGCTCACGCGTCACCCGAACTGCCGAGGAACCGCAGATCGTTCTCCATGTACAAGCCGAAGGTCGCCGACCGAGTGGCGAAGGTTGGCGATCCGCTCCACGCCCATCCCGAAGGCGAAGCCCTGGTACCGCTCCGGGTCGAGGCCGCCGTACTGGAGCACAACGGGGTGGACCATCCCCGCGCCGAGGATCGTCATCCAGCCCGTCCGCGAGCACGCCGGGCAGCCGGACCCGCCGCAGACGAGGCATTCGACGTCGAAGGCAACGGACGGCTCCGTGAACGGGTAGTAGCCGGGCCGGAAGCGCGTCTTCTTGTCGGCGCCATAGAGGGCCTTGGCGAACTGGTCGAGGAGGCCCTTCAGGTCGGCCATGGTCGTGCCTTCGTCGACCATCAGGCCCTCGACCTGGAAGAACTCCGAGGCGTGACTGGCGTCGATCGCCTCGTAGCGGTAGCAGCGGCCCGGCAGCAACGCCCGGATCGGCGGCTGCTCCTGGTGCATGACCCGGATCTGGCCCGGCGACGTGTGGGTCCGCAGCAGGTGGCCCTCGACGTCGACGTAGAGCGTGTCCCAAAGATCCCGCGCGGGGTGGTCCGGCGGAATGTTGAGCATCTGGAAGTTCGTCAGGTCGTCCTCGACCTCCGGCCCCTCGTAGACGACGAACCCGAACTGCCCAAACACGCGGGCGATCTCATCGATCGTCGCCGGGATCGGGTGGAGGGCGCCGCGACGGATCGGGCGACCGGGGGTCGTGACGTCGATCGCCTCCCCCCGGAGACGAGTCTCGAGCGCGGAGCCGCGGAGGAGCGAGCCCCGCTCGGCCAGCGCGGCCTCGATCGCCTGTCGGACCTCGTTCGCGACGGCGCCTACCCGCGGCCGATCCTCGGCCGGCAAGCCGCCGATTCCGCGCAGGACGGTCGTCAGGCGCCCCTTCCGCCCGAGCACGTCGAGCTCGAGCGCCTCGAGCGCCGGGACGTCGGCGGCAGCCCCGATTGCCGCCAGCGCGTCGTCGCGCAGGCTCTCGAGATCGCGGGTCAGGTCGCGTCAGGTCCACTCATCCCTCATCGTATGAATCATGAACCCTCGACCGATGAACGATCGAGGGTTTTCGGGCCAGCCGTGCGGACTCAGGCGCCCCGGACGGCCTCGACGATCTTCGTAAACGTTCCGGCGTCGCGAACCGCGACATCGGCCAGGGTCTTGCGATCGAGCTCGATCTCGGCCTTCCGCAGCCCGGCGACGAATGCGCCGTAGGTCATCCCGTTCTGGCGGGCGGCCGCGTTGATCCGGATGATCCACAGCTGGCGCATCTGGCGCTTCCGCTGCTTGCGGTCGCGCGTGGCGTACGCCATCGCGTGGAGGCTCGCCTCGCGGGCCGGCTTGATGAGCTTGGACTTGGTGCCCATCCGGCCTTCGGCGGCGTTGAGGAGGCGCTTGTGGCGCTTGTGGGCGGTTACGCCTCGCTTGACTCGTGCCATCTGGTTCGATCGCTCCTAGAGATACGGGAGCAGGCGTCGAACCTGCTTCTCGTGGACCTTGGCCATCAACGTCTTGCCGGCATAACGACGGGTGCGGCGAGACGACTTGATCTCGAGGTGGTGCCCGCGCCAGGCCTTGACCCGGATGTACTTACCGCTGCCGGTCACCCCGATCCGCTTCTGGGCGGCCTTGTGGCTCTTGATCTTGGGCACCGTTGTCTCACTCTCCTGTCGCTGCCGGCGGGTTCGCGGCCGGCGTTTCAGTCTTCTTCTTCGTTGCGGCCGGCTTCCGGGGTGTCTTGGCCGGTTCGGCTGTGGCGACGGCGGCTGTCTTCGGTTTCGGCCGGCGTCGCCTTGGCCGGTTCGGCTGTGGCGACGGCGGCTGTCTTCGTTGCGGCCGGCTTGGCAACCGGTGTCTGCTGCCGACCGGCTCGGGTGCCGGCGGCGGTGTGGTCTCCGCGGCTTCCGCGGCTACTGGTGTCGGTGTTGCTTCTGCTGGCGTCTGGGGCGCCTCCGCGCCGTTCGTCCGCGCCGGCTCGCCGGCTCTGGCGCGGCTTCACCGGTGCCTCGTGTTCCTTGGGCTTGTGGACCGAGGCGACGGTGAGGTGCATCGACTTGCCTTCGAGGAGCGGCGTTCGCTCCGGCGTTCCGTGTTCCTTGATCCTGTCGGTAAACCTGGCAAGCATGTTCCGACCGAGCTCCGGGTGGGTCAGCTCCCGGCCTCGGAAGCGAACGGTCACCTTGATCCGATCACCGTCCTCGAGAAACTCGATCGCCCGATGGACCTTCGTATCGAAGTCGCCCGAGCCGATCTTCGGCGTGAGACGGACTTCCTTGAACGTCACCGAACGCTGCCTGCGCTTGGCCTCCTTGTCCCGCTTCGTCAGCTCATATTTGTACTGGCCGAAGTCGAGAAACTTGACCACCGGCGGAGAGGCCATCGGGGCAACCTCGACGAGGTCGTACCCCCGTTCCTGCGCCAACTCGAGAGCCTGGGCTGTGGGCATGACGCCCAGCTGGGCTCCTTCTTCATCGACGACCCGAACCTGTGGGATTCGGATCATCTGGTTGACGCGCAGGTCTCGTGCTATGGCTGACCCCTTCGAGCTTGTTTCGGCAATTCCAGCGACCGAAACGAGGGCACGCAGCGGCCCGGGCGCAGTCGCCGCGGGACTATAGCACAGGGCCCGAATCACGGGCAATCGAAGCCGCGACCGTCGCTATCCTGAGGCTGTGAGCGTTGACTTCACCCTGGGGCTGGTCGCGATCGTGGCGGCGTGGGTGTCGGCGCGCCGTTGGTCGCGCGGCTACGTTGCGCACTACGGCCGGCCGGTGCCCCCGAATTGGATGGTCACGCGCGTCGACGATGGGCCGCTCGAGCGGGAGAGACGGATCCTCATCGCGATCCTCATCGGCGCGGTGGTGGTAGTGCTCAGCGTCCTGTCGCGCGCCTACGGGACCTAACTCAGTTTGGAGGTCACTTCAGGGCGCCGCCCATCAGGCCGCGGATGAACTGGCGGTTGAAGGCGATGTACAGCGACGAGCATCGGGATGATCGCGATCGTCAGCGCCGCGAGAACGGCGTTCCAGTCGGACACGAACTGGCCGAGGAACTGCTGGGTGCCGAGGGTCAGCGTCGCCGTCGATCGGCCGGGGGCCAGGATCAGCGGCCACCAGAGGTCGTTCCAGACCGGGATCATCGTCAGGATCGCCACGGCCGCCATCGCCGGTCGGGCCAGCTGGACGATCATCCCGAAGATCCGGAAATGGCCGGCGCCGTCGACCCTGGCGGCGTCCTCCAGCTCACGCGGGACCTCGCGGAAGAAGGCCGACAGGATGAAGACCGCAAGCGGCAGCCCGGCCGCCGTGTAGACGAGGATCAGCGCGAGATGGGTGTTGGCGAGGCCGAGCCCGACGATCATGTTCAGGATGCTCACGGTGCCGAGGCGGATGGGGATCATGATCCCGAGCGCCAGGTAGAGCCCCAGCATCCGGCTGCCGCGGAATCGGTAGCGGGCGAGCGCGAACGCCGCCATCGAGCCGAACAGGAGCACGAGAACGAGGGAGACGCCCGTGACGATGATGCTGTTGCCGATGTAGCCGAAGAAGTCGCCCTGCCGGATGAGCGTCTGGTAGCCCGCGAGGCTGAACGTCGCCGCGGTCGGAGGCGCGAGTGGCGCGCCGAAGATCTCATTGCGCGTCTTGAACGAGTTCATCACGACGAGGACGATGGGAAACAGCGCGATCACCGTGTAGCCCACGAGGACCGCGTGCTTCCCGACCGCCGATGGAGTCACCAGTCGGCGCAGCCTCGGTACCAAGCCGCCCTCACGCCTCGTAGGTGACGAGCCGTCGCTGCAGCACGAACAGGTACAGGCACACCCCGATCAGGATCAGCAGGAACATCATGCCGGCCACCGTCGCGCCCATCGTCGGGCTTCCGAGCTGGAGCTGGAAGCCGAAGAACGTTCGGTAGAAGAACGTCCCGAGCAGGTCCGAGCTGAATTCAGGGCCGGCGAGTCCGCCCTGGACAGCGTAGACCAGGTCGAATGCGTTGAAGTTGCCGACGAACGTCAGGATCGCGACGATGCCGACCGTCGGGGCGATCATCGGCAGCTGGATACGGCGGAAGATCCGGAACGGCCCCGCTCCGTCGACGCGCGCCGCCTCGATGATTTCGTCGGGGATGGCGAGCAGCGCCGCCGAGAAGAGCAGCATCGGGATGCCGACGTACTGCCAGACCGACATCAGGCTGATCGTCACCAGCGCCGGTCCCTGGAGACCCAGCCATGGCGCGAAGAGATCGCCCAGGCCGACCGCGCTCGAGACCGCCTTCTGCGACGCCCCACAGCGGGCTCAGGATGAGCTTCCAGATGAAGCCGATGATCACGACCGACAGGACCGTCGGGGCGAAGATCAGCGTTCGATAGACCGTCCGGCCTCGGAGGATTCGGCTGGTCAGGAGTACCGCGAGGAGCAGACCGAGCGGATTCTGGACGAGCATGTGAATCGCGAAGAAGACGAAGTTGTTCTGAAGTGCGCCCCAGAACCGCGGCGCCCACTCGCTGTGGGTGAGCAGCCTGACGTAGTTGTCGACGCCGACGAATTGGCCCAGGCCGGACCCGCCCGGCCCGAACAGACTGAGTCGCAGGGAATCGAACAGCGGGAAGACCATGAATGCGGTGTACAGGACCACCGCCGGGCCGAGGAAGACGACGAGGTGCCAGGGAAACCGACGTCGCCGCGAGGCGCCGCGCGTCAGGGTCGCCATCGTCGCTCCGGCTCGAGGGGGTCAGGACGCGGCGCCCGCGATGGCGGGCGCCGCGTGGCCACCGATGTTGGGCCTACCCGCCGGCAGGCTTGTACCACTTGTCGAGACCGGCCTGGATTTCCTCCGCGGCCTTCTCGGGGGTGAGGGTCCCATTGATAACGGCCCCGCTGACGCGCCACAGCTCATTCTCGAGGTTGGGCTCGCCCCGCGACAGGATCTGGTACGAGTTGCGGATCGTCGACTCGCACGTCTTCCGGAGGTCGACCGCCTGCTGGGCGATCGGCGTCGTCGATCGTGACCGGGTTGTTCGACAGTGAATAGAAACCCGGCAGACCGTTCGAGTAGAGGGTCGCGAACTCGTCGCTCGCCACCCAGTCGAGGAAGACCTTCGCCTCCGCCGGATGGGCCGTCTTGGCGTTCATCCCGAGAGCGATGTCGGTGTGGTCGCTGACGTAGCAGGTGTCACCCGCTTTCGGCAGCGGCGGCCCGAAGAAGCCGATCTTGACGCCCAGGCCCTCGAAGTACGCGATGTCCCACGAACCTGCCGGGTAGATCGCGGCCTTGCCGCTTGCGAAGTATTGCTGGGCATCGGCGTAGGCGATGGCCTCGAAGCCGTTCGGGAGATACGGCTTCCAGCTGGCGAGCTCCGCGAACGTGTCGACATACGGCTGGTCGGTGAACTTGGCGGTGCCGTCGATCAGCGCCTTGCGGCCTTCCTCGCCCTTCCAGTAGTTGGGACCGATGTTCTGGAAGCCCATCGTCGCGGACTCCCACAGCTCCTTTGTGCCCATCGCCAGCGGCGTGTAGGTGCCGTCAGTCTTGAACTTGTCGAGCAGGGCATGGAATTCCTCGACGGTCGTCGGGGCGGTCGTTACGCCGAGCTTCGTCGAAGGCGTCCTGGTTGTAGATGAAGCCGTGGATGACGGACGCCATCGGGACGCAGAAGACGTCCTTGCCGTCGTCGGTGATCCAGGCGCTCTTGGCGACGTCGCCGAAGTTCGCGAGGCCCGGCAAGTCGTTGAGAGAGGCGAGGTTGCCGTCCTTGAACAGCTGGAGCGACGCATCGAACGGGCGGCAGGTGATCAGGTCGCCGGCCGTGCCGCCCTGGAGCTTCGTGTTCAGGACGCCGTTGTACTCGTCCGGCTTGGTCGGCGCGAAGGTCACCTTGATGTCCGGGTACTTCGCGTTGAACGCCGGGATGATCTTGTCCTGCCAGATCGCGAGATCGTCGGTCCGCCAGCTCTCGATCGTGAGCTCGGCGGCTCCGGCCGAGGCGGCGGGCGCGCCTGACGTCGACGGTCCAGCAGAAGATGGTGCGGCGGGCGAAGCTGACCCCGCCGGATTAGCGCCCGTGCAGGCCGCGAGCAGTATCGCGAATGCGGCCCATAGAGCCATGGCATTGCGCTTCAACATCGTCTCCTCCAACGAGCGGACTCACACTGCGCGGGTATCTTACGCGCTCGGTAGTCGACGTCGACCGCTGAAAATGGACTCAGCCGACCTGCCGCGTGCCTGCCTCGGCGGCGAGGCGATCGGCGAAGGCATCCCACGGCTCGGGCGGTTGCTGTTCGCCGGCCCGCGTCCGCGGTGATGCCGTCCGAGCCTCGATCTCGCGGTCGCCCAGCACGACCATGTACGGGACCTTCTGCTCCTGGGCCAGCCGGATCTTGTTCTGCATCCGGTTGTCGGAGCGATCGACGTCGACCCGCAAGCCGCGTGAGCGAAGGAGCACCGCGAGCTCGTCGGCTGCCTCGATGTGCCGGTCGGCGATCGGGATCACGACGGCCTGGACCGGCGCCAGCCAGAGCGGGAACGCCCCGGCGAAATGCTCGACGAGGATGCCGAT